>JAWXUS010000070.1:0-4730 GCA_044426235.1 Peptostreptococcaceae bacterium
TTGATTTCTTTTAAATATGCATTAGAAGATGCCTTAGTTATAATCTCTAAATCACTAGCAACTTTTCTAAGATTATTAGAATCTCCATTAGCATAAGTCCAAGCATTATGAATCATAAGTAAACTAGCATCACTCATAATCCTTTCATCTCCTGCCATAAAAATAACACTCGCAATAGAACAAGCAAAACCATCACAATAAGTCTTAATAGTCGCTTTGTGACCTTTTAAAGCATTATAAATAGCTAGTCCCTCAGCAACTTCTCCACCATAACTATTTATTCTTACATTTATAACATCAATATCTTCTAATTCGTTTAGCTCTTTTACTAATTTATAACTACTAGTAGTTTTTTCATTAAAATCCCAACTAGAAATTTCCCCAAATATATTTATAGTTGCCTCTTTATCCATAACATTAAGCGCATAATATCTATTCATTTTGTAATCCTTTCTCTATATTATCTATAAAATCAAAATTCTTCGTCATAAAATGTTTATTTGCCCATTCATCATCTAATTTCACATATCCAAGTAAAGCTCTAGCCTCATTTGGAGAGAAAATCGTACTTGAAATTATCTTATCAGATACTTTAATCAAATCATAAATATCTAAATGGCTTAACCTTGACGTATCAATTTCATAAAAATTACCTTTTTTCCAATTATCAAACCCAAGTTTTCTAGTTAATTCTTCACCTATCATCTCAGTTATTGGATTTACTGCAAAAGTCACAAATGCTTTCATATCCTCATCAGTTTTAGTAGTAGCAGTTCTAGAACCTGTTAAAAGTGTACTTGGTATCTTAAATGCAATAGCAACAGTTTCAAAAATATCATTCTTTAATTTTAAGAAATCTTCAATTACACTATCTTCATAAGAGTTCTGATCTTGTAACTTTTCAAGATTAACTCCTTCAAACTCAGGAAGTACTGCATTATCACTCTTTAAAAAATCATTAACTTGAGTATTTATATATTCCTGATATTTAGCTTGGAAATCTGCATCTCCAGTTTGCATATTACTTATTTTTAGCTTATATTTTTTGTTCATTTTCTTTTTATACATTTCAAACGAACAAGAAAGCAATTCTTGATAAGTAACTATAAATTGTTCAAGTAGTTTTTTAATATTTTCATCACTAAGTTTGAATAAATACACATCTTTTATAGAAAATACTTCGTTAAAAGTGTAATTTCCACTAGTTATATCACTAAACATATCTCCTTTAACAGGATCCTCTACTTCTTTAACAAAACTATCTGCACAAATTAAATTACCATTCTTATTTATTACAAGTGCCTCACCATCAAAAAACAACCTTTCGACAACCTTATGCCAAAATCTTGAGGAATTTTCATTTACATTTGGATTATAGTTAAGACTAAAATAATCAACATTCTTTACTATATCGTTATTTTCATAAACTTTAATTTCTGATTTAGAAATTGCACTAGCAATAAAACCAATAGATGTAGATATTGCAAGTTTCATCAAGTAAAAATTTCTTAATTGCTCCTTGGAATTATAAACACCAGAAAGAGTTTCTTTATCTTTTGGAGATAGAAAATCTTTTACAAAATCAAGTACTCCCATATCAACACCTCCCTAAAATTTAAGTACTTTAAGCAAACTTGGAAAAACAACCTCTTTTATATTATCTTTTATAGCAACTGCATTTACAAAAGCCATAAATCCATCAGTTTTACGATAATTAGGTTCTATTTTTCCATAAGTTATATTTCCATTATTAATAATCTTTTTAGTATTATTTGTGTACCACTTCATTATTTCAGAATCAAAAATTAGATTTTGATTAATAAACATAGAATTTATAATTGGAGCAGTCTTTATAATATCGTTTGGCCTTATTAATTTTATATTTTTCTTTTCATATGCATCAAACCCATATTTTTTAAAAGTCGAATTTAATAAACTAAATCTAAAATTATCAATACCAATTTGAACAATATTATATTTCTTACTTTTTTCCATAAACCACTCAACAACTAAGTTTGGATTAATTTCAACGTCATTTACAAACGTTATATCACCTTTATTAGCCCATTCATCAAGTGGAGCTTTAATCCCAACTAAATCCCTACTTTTCATACAAACAAAAGTATGTTGAATAAAATAGTGCTTATCTTCTAATTTAAATAAAAGACCAACCGCCACAAAATCATTAGTTTTTGCATAATCAACTCCACCAACGCAACTTTTATTATCTAAAATTTTAATATCAAACTCTTTTTTTGTAGCACAAATATCTCCCCAACTAGCAACTTCAATTTCTGAATTACCGACTGGAAAGTTTAATCGTTTAGCTAAAAATTCTGGATAATACTCAGGCTTATATTTCATCTCCAAAACTTCTTTTTGTAGAGTGTCTTTCAAAGATAAAAAATCATTTATAGAAGGATTAGCCTTAATCCACATATTAGGATCCTTCCATTCTTTTTCATCTTCAATCTTACACCAAAAAATTAATTTTCTATTCAAATCATTATATTCTCTTAAAATATCTCTTGCTTGTTCAAGCTCCTTATCTAATATACCACCTCTAATATGTCCATTGGTCGTAATAGTTATTATTCTACCGTGCCAAACTTTACCCATACCAGATATTAATGTGTTCATATTAGAACTATCATCATATTCGTGTTTTTCATCGAAAATTATACAACCAGTTCTCTTAGAATCTTTTCCTTTTTTTCCTCCAGAATTGGTTCTTAAAACTGATTTTGTTTTCTTACCTTCAATAAAATCTTTTCCTGCTAAAAAATTATTCTCTAGATTTTTTTCTAAATTATTTTTCTTAGCTTTTTTGTCTATTTTAACGATATCATATATATCTTTAAAGGTCGTTTGAGCTTGTTCTAATGTATTTGCTAAAATATCAATGTTGTATCCTCTAATTCCGTGTAATGGACTTAAAAAATAGAAACTTAAAAAAGAGATAAATCCATTTTTACCAGCACCACGACCAATTAAAATTAAAACCTCAGTAAAAACAATGTTTCCATTCTTAAAAAACACACCAACAATAAGTGCAAATAAGAAAATTTCCCACTCTATTAATTTGTATGGAAAGTATTTTTGTAATTCTAATCCCTTTTCAATCTTATCATCATCAACAATAACATCATCTCTTTCAAGAATTGGAATAACAATATTATCAATCATCAAACGTTGTTCTTTACAATGTGGAATTTCATCATTTAATATTTTATTTATGTATGGATCAATGTACTTAGAATACTTATAATCCATACTCATCATTTTCTTTTTCTACAGAAATAAATAAAGCTTCTATTTTCTCTTGGATTTTAAGTGATGCAGAAAGTGTTTTTTCATATTGATTAACACTTTCATTTCTTTTCTTATCACCCTTTGAGTCTATAAGTGTTACACCGAACTCTTTAATATCCTTATCAAGTTCAATTAAAACACTATTCATAGAAATAAAAGAATTTATCAGATTTACATTCTCTGGAGAGTCAATTTCAAACTCATATAACTTTTCAATTAGATTATTTCTCATAAGTTTTAAATTTTGCTCAGGAGTTAAAGCTATTTTACTAGCCTTTTTCTTAACCCAATCAAATTTTGTTCTCCAGGAACGTATAGTATTTAATTTTATATCATATTTTTTAGCAATTTCAGTTAATTTATATCCATTTATAAAATCTTCAAATGCTAATTTTATTAATTCTTCATTATCCATACTATAAAATACATCCCTTTCATCTTTTTGTACAAAAAAGATTTAAATTCACATCCTTTTCGCATCTTATTAACATCTTTTTTATTTAAAAATAAATCCTTTTCATCTTTTTTCATCTACCCTAAATTTCTCAAACAATTTAAATTCCTAAAAATCATCCTCAAAACTTAAAATATTTTTCTAAATCTCAAAAAATTGCTCATACGAGCCCCCTGTTTGGTGAAAATGCCCCCAAAATTTTTTTAAAATAAAATCATATGGGGGGTATTTTAAATTCTAACACATTTTAAAAATTGACCGCATATAAAAAGCTATTGTTACCACTTTTCATCGTTAGAGTAGCCTTTAAATGGTTTTTTTAAAGTTTTATGGTGAGCTTGGTAGTGACAATCTGAGCAAAGAGATATTAGATTCTTATATTCTTTATTCTGGTAGTAGTAATGTTTACTTAATGCAAGATCTGGATGCTTATCTACAAACTGCATGTGATGTACAGTTGTAGCTTTTGTTATCTTTCCAACTTTCTTACACCACTGGCATTCATTATGATCTTCTTTTAAAACTTCAAGCCTAAGTTTTCTCCATTCTGCACTCTTATAAAACTTATTCATCTGTCCACTACTTCTTAATTCTTTAAGCCACTTCGTTAATTCTAACTTATCCATCTATATTAGATCTCTCCATAACTTATCTATAATCTCAGTCATAGTTAGATCTCTCACATCATTGCCATTTTTATTTTTTATAAGTTGTTTGAACTCTTTATTAAATTCTTCAACGTAAGCACTTTGATTTGCTTGCAAGTCACTTATAGTTGTCCATTGTTTATCTAGTACAACCTTGTTGTCCTCTATCTTTTTTACTAACTTATCTAAATTTGCTAACATAACATTCTCCTTTTTTATACATAAAAATACACATACCTAAGTATGTGCTATAGTATTTGCTTTGCTATTTCTATTATAGTTTTAATTCTATTTGCTATAGTACCACGACTTATCCC
>JAWXUS010000169.1:0-2351 GCA_044426235.1 Peptostreptococcaceae bacterium
CATTTTTTCCAGTAAATGCTGCACCTACACCTTTTAATTGTATTATGCATGCTACATATGAATTAGGAAGTAGTAGAAATACAATAGAATGTAACAAAGTAAATGAGGAAATAATGAAACTTCAATTATCATTTCTAGTTAAAACAGCTATTAAGTTTCAAAGCATTGATTATAATAAATCTATAAGATTATTAATTCCTAGAAATTTTAAGCAATTTACAACTTTTTTCCTTCAGCCTTTCTCAAACATGAAATCATACTACATTAATTTACTTAAAGAGTATAAGATTTTTAAAAGTATTAATAATATTTTTTTATCATTAAATGAAAATCCTAAATTCTTAAATATTGAATTACCACTATTGATACATGGTTCTCAATTTGATAATATAATAAAATCGTTTGATAAAGAGTTAGTAGATTTAAATATTTACGGATTTTTAAAGGAATTGAATAATGAGGATTACTTGTTAAAAGAAAAAATATTATGCGATATTGTTAGTGATTTAACAGGGAATTGGTCTATAAAACAAGAAGTTGAAATTTTTGATTGGTGGGATAGTAATTTTCAAGATACTCTACCTAGATTAATAAAAAATTCTAATGGTGAATATGTGAAATATAAAGAAGATTGCTTTTTCATTGAAAATGATTCTGATTTAAAGATTCCAAATTGGGTTAATTTGAATTATCTAAATATAGAATATCAAAGAGAGTTAATTAGTATTGCATCAACAAAAGATAAAATACTACAAGAAAATAAGACCAACTCTGTAATTAGAAGTATTTGTCATACTTCTTTATACAATAAAGTTAATTTTAGATTTAAAGATAAAAGTTCTATTGCTAAGACGATTAATACATTTGTAGATGATTATGAAAAATCAATTGAATTTGTTTTATGGTTATGGAAAAATGACTCTAGAACATTTGATTATATACCTAACTTCCCGTCTTATTGTCAAACTGTTGTAAAATCAAATAAATTGTATTTAGGAAATAACTATGGTTATAATATTTCAGAAAAATTATTTGATAAATCTTTTAGTAAATTTGAAGAATTTTCGGCATTTAATATAGATGAAGAAGAAAAACAAAATTTTATAAATTTTTTATATAATTTTAAAATTTCTAGTTTTCCTAATTTTGAAAAAATTACAGTTAAAAATGAACTTTATTTAATTGAGCAACAAAAATCATATTTAAATAATGATTTTTCTAATAGTTCAACAAAAATGAAATATTTTAATGTAGAAGTTGATGATATTATGAATTTAGAAAGTATAATTGCTAATTTACAAACCATTGATATAATAGAATGGTTGATTAATGATTCTAAATTAAATTATTTTCTAAAACAAGATATAGTACGAGCTAATATTTCTTTTCAAGGCAATAAACAAAATTCTATGAAATTTCATCAACATGAAGTTAAAAATTATATATTATATATATTTAACAATACTAAGTGGGTAGATATTAATAATCAAAGATATTCACCTATTGAATTATTAAATTGCATTAGTAACAAACAAGGTAGTATATATAGTGAATTAGTTCCATGTTTAACATCTGATTATATTAACTTCATTTCAAGTCAACTTAATAAGTCAATAGAAGATATTAAGGATATTTTTGAATTGTTTGATTTAAACGATTCTATCATTGATTTTAATTCTAATATATTTTATGATGTTTTATTAAAATCTGAAAATTTACCTACAAATGTTAGGATAAAGTTGTACAAAAATGTATTTAATAAACTTGAGACTTCGAAAAAAATAGAATTTAGTAATTGTAAAGAAAAAGATGAATTTTTTAAAAAAGGATTTGTCCTAGCTAGATATCAAAATAAACTTGATTTTTTCCCTTGCTACGATGTTTGTGTACCAAGTACAAATATAATTTCTATATCAGATACTAAAATAGTTGATAAAGGATTGAAAACAGGAAATGCCCCGTTTATAAACATTTTAAATTGTAAGGAATATAAAGAAAAGTATAGTGTTATACAGGAAAGTATAATACGAAGTAAGTATGATAATTCATTTCAAATTGAGTATAATGAATTTATAAAATATGCTAGAAGATATGGAGAGCAAAATGAAAACATTTCAAATAGTATAAATAGTCTAAGAATTACTTTAGTTGAAAATATTGAAATTTTTATGAATGACACTATTGTTAGCGATTTTTCATCTTACTCTTTACTTAAATCAAAAAATAACTGTTTTTACATAGTTATTCATGGATTGTATAATAAAGTAAAATTATCAAAAATTATTGAAGTTATTTTCCAAAATATTGCTAATTCAAATAATTTTGAACAATCTAGAATTGGAGAGTTATTT
>JAWXUS010000024.1:0-22695 GCA_044426235.1 Peptostreptococcaceae bacterium
CTCTCATAAAAAAAGTTGACCTTCTCAGAAATTCGTTACTCGAATATCTGGCTTGGTTTGTTTGTGTTTAAAATTCTATTTAACCTACTGTTTAATTTTCAAAGTTCATTTTGTGTGTCTCTCGACTCTATTAATATTATCATACTAAGTTTTGTCTGTCAACACTTTTTTAATTTTTATTTTATCCTTTTTTTAGAGTGTCTTTTATTATCTCTTAAGGACAAGTATTAATATACTACAAATAAAACAGTAGGTCAATAGTTTTTTCTAAATTTTTTCATATTCTTTTTTTAATTTCTCTATTATCTTCTTTTCTAACCTAGAAACAGTCATTTGAGATATAGAAAGTTCTTTTGCAATCATTGCTTGAGTTTTATTTACAAAAAATCTATCTTTAAATATTTTATTTTCTAATTCATTTAATGTATTACTAAATTTTCTTAAAAAATCATTTTGTTCTATATTATTAAAATCTTGTTCTTCATGACCTATCTTATCTATTAAAGAAAGGTCTTTATCCTCTGAATCTTCATTGCTTGATGAATCAAGAGATATCGGTTGATATCCAAATGAGGCTTCCATAGCTTCTAATACTTCTTCTTCTTTACATTCTAAATAAGCTGCAATATCTGATACTTTTGGATTAGACTTATTTTGTTGTTGTAAAAATAATCTTGCATCATTAACTTTTTTGCTTAATTCTTGTATTCTTCTAGGTACTCTTAAAGTCCATACCTTATCTCTAAAATATTTTTTTATTTCCCCTACTATTGTAGGTGTTGCAAAACTTGAAAATTCATATCCTTTTTCTATATCATATCTTTCAATTGCATATATAAGTGCAAGTGATGCTACTTGATATATATCTTCATAGTCAACACCTTTATTCATATATTTTTTTGATAGTAAACTAACTAAATATAGGTGTCTTTCAACCAAAATATTTCTAAGTGATCTGTCTTTTGTGTTTTTTGAGTATATTCTGAATAATTCTTTAGTGTCAATATTTGAATAATCCACGGCACCTACCATATCTTTCATTAACTATCAACTCCTAAATATTTAGTCATATTTATAGTTGTTCCTTGTTTGTTCTCTGATTCAATACTAACTTCATCCATTAGTGATTTAATTATAAAAATTCCCATACCGCTTTCTTTTAATCCATTAAAATCTGGATTCTTTAATGAGTTATAATCATATCCAATACCATCATCTTTAACTTTTATTTCTAATTTATTAGAGAATATATTAAAGTCAACTTTAAATTTTGTATCTTTACTATGCTTTATTGCATTTGTACATGCTTCTGATATACAAACCTTTATATCATCAATATCTTCAATAGAAAAACCCATTTTATTAGCTATGCCAGATACTGTAAGCCTTATAATACTTACTAATTCTGAATTAGATGTTATTTGCATACTTATATTTTCACAGTTCAATGCTATCCCTCCAAATTAAATATTTTGTCTAAACCTGTTATATTTAATATTTTCTTTATATTATCTCTACAATTTACTATCTTAATTTCTTTTTCATTACCTTTTAACACTTTTAAAATTCCTATTATAATCCCTAAACCTGTTGAATCAATATATTCTAAACGCTTTATATCTAAAGTTATATCTAGCATTTGTTCTTCAAGTAATTCATTTAAGTATAATTTTAATTTGTTACAATTTGAAACATCTAATTCTCCACTTAAATTAACATTCCAAGTATTATCTATTATTTTAGATTCTATATTTATCATAAATTAACTCCTAATTTTTTTTAATGAACTTAAATACTTTTATAAATCCTGTTAGTTTGTTAAAAGTACTTACTATATCTTTTGCATCATCAGTTAAAGATGCTACATTTTCTATTGTTTGATTTATATGTCTTTCATTATACATAAAAATCCTATTAGTATTTTCAACAACTTTATTTGCACTATTTAAAAGTTTAGAAACATAAATTGCAACTAATAAACTAGATAAACCAATTAAAAATGCACCTAATTGCCATCCTATAGTATCCATATTTATTGTTCCTCATCAAAACTTCTACTAATTATTATCTCTTCTTCAGAAATTACAACGTCATTATCAGTATCAAATTCAACTATATCTGATAATTTTTCTTTTATATTTGAAATAGTATTATCAACTGTTTCTTTTGGATTTTCTTTTATATCATTTACAGTTTCTTTTATATCTTCTCTAAGTTCTCTTCCTTTTTTTGGTGCAAATAAAAGACCTATAAAAAATCCAAATATAGCTCCAAAAATTAAATATCTACCTTTTCTATTTTTCATATAAAATACCTCTATAAATATTTATTTAAGTAAAAGAATAGGATAATATCCTATTCTTCTTCACTCATACCTTCATACACATTTGTTTTTGCAATTGAAACTATATTACCCTCATTCTTACTTCTCATAAGTTTAACTCCACTTGTTACTCTTCCAAAAGTAGAAATTTCATTTATTCTAAGTCTAATTAATACACCATCTGAATTTATCATCATAATTTCATCATCTTCGTGTACCATTTCTGCTCCTACAATTTTTCCAGTTTTATCTGATATATTGTAAGTTTTTATTCCTTTACCAGCTCTCTTTTGAACTCTATATTCTTCAATATTAGTTTTTTTACCATATCCATTTTCACTAACTACTAATAAACTAGTTCCTTCATTTGATAAATTAACAGAAACTACTCTATCTTCATTTGATAAATTAATCCCCTTAACTCCACTTGCAGTTCTTCCCATGCTTCTAATATCTGACTCTTTAAATCTAATAGAAATACCATCATTAGTAACTAAAAGAATATCTTTTTTACCATCTGTTAATTTTACTCCAATAAGTTCATCACCTTCTCTTAAACCTATTGCAATAAGCCCAGACTTATTAATCTTTTTATATTCTTCTCTTTTACTTTTCTTTACATTACCTTTTTTAGTTGCAAACACTAAATAATTATCAACATTATTTTCATCTATTGCAAGAACCGTTGCTATTTTTTCATTCGGTCCAAGTTGAAGTAAGTTAACTACTGCAGTTCCTTTTGATTGTCTTTTACCTTCTGGAATATCGTATCCATTTAATCTAAATACTCTCCCCTTATTAGTAAAGAATAATAATTCACTATGAGTGGTCGTTGATATTAAGTGTTTAACAAAATCTTCTTCCCTAGTTGTAAGAGCAGAAACTCCTCTTCCACCTCTATTTTGACTTCTATAAGTATCTGCAGGTACTCTTTTTATATATCCAAAATGAGTTAAAGTAATTGCTATTTCTTCTTCATCAATAAGATCTTTAATATCAATTTCACCTTCTGCATGTCTTATTTCAGTTCTTCTTTTATCTGCATAAGAATCTTTTATTTTTATCATTTCGTCTTTTATAACCTTTAGTAAAAGATTCTCATTATTTAATATTTCCTCTAACTTATTTATTTTCTCCATAAGTTCGTTATATTCATCTTCAATTTTATTTCTTTCAAGTCCAGTTAATCTATTAAGTTTCATATCAAGAATTGCTTGTGCTTGAATTTCGCTAAGTTCAAACTTCTCTATTAAGCCAGATTTAGCTTCTTGAGAATTTTTTGAAGATCTAATTAAACTTATAACTTGGTCTATATTGTCTAATGCAATTTTTAATCCATCTAGTATATGTGCTCTATTTTGAGCCTTATTTAAGTCAAATTTAATTCTTCTAGTTACGACTTCTTTTTGATGTTTAACATAGTAATAAAGTATTTGCTTTAAATTAAGTACTTTTGGTTGTTTATCAACTAAAGCAAGCATTATTATACTTATACTCTCTTCCATTTGAGAATACTTATATAAATTATTTAAAACTATATTAGCATTGATATCTTTTTTAAGTTCAATAACTATTCTTATTCCATTTCTATTACTCTCATCTCTTAAATCTGATATACCTTCAACTTTTTTATCTTTTACTAAATCTGCTATTTTTTCAACAAGTTTAGCTTTATTAACTTGATATGGTATTTCAGTTACAACTATTTGTTGCTTTCCTTTTGGTAATTCTTCAATAAAAGCATTCGAACGAACTTTTACTTTTCCCCTACCAGTTTTATACGCATTAAGTATATTTTCCTTACCCATAATTATTGCTGAAGTTGGAAAATCTGGTCCTTTAACATATTCAATTAAATCTTCTATGCTACATTCTGGATTATCAATTAAATGAATCGTTGCATCAATTACTTCCCCTAAATTATGAGGGGGAATACTTGTTGCCATACCAACTGCTATACCACTAGATCCATTAACTAAAAGATTTGGATATCTTGCAGGTAAAACTTGCGGTTCTTTCAGTGATTCATCAAAGTTTGGATCAAAATCAACAGTTTCTTTATCAATATCTCTTAAAAGTTCCATCGATAATTTACTCATTCTGGCTTCAGTATAACGCATTGCTGCTGGTGAATCTCCATCTATTGATCCAAAGTTACCATGTCCATCAACTAAAAGTCCTCTAGTTGAGAATTCTTGTGCCATTCTAACCATTGCTAAATAAACTGCACTATCTCCATGTGGGTGATACTTACCTAAAACATCTCCAACTATACGAGCAGATTTTCTGTATGGCTTATCTGGCGTTAAATTAAGTTCATTCATAGAATATAGTATTCTTCTATGAACAGGCTTTAATCCATCACGAACATCTGGAAGTGCACGACCTGCTATAACACTCATAGCATAATCCATATAAGATTTTTTCATTTCATCTGCAATTTCAAGCGGTATTATTCTATTATTATCCATTTGGCATCTCCTCTCTATATATCTAAATTCTTAACATATCTTGCATTAGTCTCTATAAATTCTTTCCTTGGTGCAACCTTATCTCCCATTAGCATTGAGAATACTTCATCAGCAAGTGCAGCATCTTCAATTGTAACTTGAAGTAACGTTCTAGTTTCAGGATTCATAGTTGTATCCCATAACTGGTCTGCATTCATCTCACCAAGTCCTTTGTATCTTTGAAGTTCTGAACCTACACGACCAATTTCTTCTAAAAGAATACTTAATTCTTTTTCTGAATAAACGTAATGATCTTTTTTTTGTTTTTTTACTTTGTAAAGAGGTGGTTGTGCAACGTACACGTATCCATTCTCAATAAGTGGCCTCATATATCTAAATAATAAAGTTAAAAGAAGTGTTCTAATATGAGCACCATCTACATCCGCATCAGTCATTATAACAATCTTATGATATCTTGATTTATCTATATCAAAATCATTTCCAATACCACAACCAAATGCAGTTATCATATTTTTTATTTCATCAGAAGAAAGTATTTTATCAAGTCTTGATTTTTCCACATTAAGTATCTTACCCTTAAGTGGAAGTATAGCTTGAGAATGTCTATCTCTACCTTGCTTTGCAGAACCTCCAGCTGAATCTCCTTCGACTAAGAATATTTCACTTTTTGCTGGATCTTTTTCCGCACAATCTGCAAGTTTACCTGGAAGTGAAGTACTCTCTAATACACTTTTTCTCCTAGTTAATTCTCTCGCTCTTTTAGCAGCTTCTCTTGCTCTTTGTGCTCTAAGACCTTTATCAACTATTATTCTTGCAGTAGTTGGATTTTCTTCTAAGAATGATCCTAACTCTTCAACTGTAACACTATCCACGATAGATCTCATTTCAGTATTTCCAAGTTTAGTTTTAGTTTGCCCTTCAAATTGAGGTTCTGGAAGTTTTACAGAAACTATAGCAGTTAAACCTTCTCTTATATCTTCTCCAATTAAATTTGGATCACTATCTTTTAATAATTTATTTCTCTTTGCATAATCATTTATGGTTTTAGTTATCGCTGATTTAAATCCGGCTAAATGCGTTCCACCTTCGTGTGTATTTATATTATTTGCAAATGAATATATGTTTTCTGTATATCCATCAGTATATTGCATAGCAAGTTCGACTGTACATTCTTTAACTTTTTTGTCTATATAAACTATATCATCATGAATTCCAGTTCTTGTTTTGTTTAAATATTTAACATATTCAACAAGTCCTCCAAGATAATAAAATTCTTTTCTTTTTTCCTTATCTTCTCTCTTATCTTCTAAAACAATTTTTATACCTTTATTTAAAAAGGCTAATTCTCTAAGTCTATATTCTAAAATTTCATATTTAAATTCTATCTCATCAAAAATAGTTTCATCAGGCATAAAGCTAATCATGGTTCCAGTTATAGTAGAATCTCCTACAACATCTAAAGTACCCTTAGGCATTCCTTTTTCATAGTTTTGTCTATGTAATTTATTATCTCTTGAAACTTCCGCAACAAGCCAACTTGAAAGTGCGTTAACTACAGATACTCCAACTCCATGGAGTCCACCAGATACTTTGTATCCGCCCCCACCAAACTTACCTCCTGCATGAAGAACAGTTAAAACAGTTTCTAAAGTTGATTTGCCTGTTTGAGGATGAACTTCAACTGGTATTCCACGTCCATTATCTTTTACAGTTATACTTCCATCAAAGTTTATTGAAACATATATTTCTGAACAGTATCCTTGTAAAGCTTCATCAATACTATTATCAACAATTTCATAAACTAAATGGTGTAATCCTCTAGGCCCTGTTGAACCAATATACATTCCCGGTCTTTTTCTAACTGGTTCTAAACCTTCTAATACTTGAATCTGACTTGCACCATATTCTTTATTCATTCAACTTACCTCCATTCTCTATTTTTACTACTTGCCCTTTTTCTATGCTAAATATTGTTGTAATCTCTTTATTAAATATATTTTTATGTGATTTTTCTGCGGTTGTAACAAAAATTTGTATACCTTTTAAACTATCAATCAACATCTTTTGTCTATTCTCATCTAATTCACTAAAAACATCATCAAGTATTAAAATTGGATACTCTCCAATTTCTCTTTTTATAAGTTCTATTTCTGATAATTTAATTGATATAGATGCCATTCTTTGCTGTCCCTGAGATCCAAAAGTTTTAGCTTCAAAATTATTTATATAAATATCCAAATCATCTCTATGTATTCCAAAAGTTGTCATTCTAGTTTTTATATCATTATTTCTATATGATTTTATTTTATTAAATAAATTATCTTTTATTTTTTCTTTAGAATCTAAATCATTTGATTCAATTTTTGTTTTATAAGTTATTTCTAAATTTTCTCCACAGTTTGTTAACTTATTGTGGATATCTTTTGCAATATTATTTAATTTATTAATAAACTCTTTTCTAAAGATATATATTTCATATCCAAAACTAGAAAGTTTTTCATCATAGACATCAAGTAAATTATGATCTAGATTAGTATTTTTTAAATATTTATTTTTCTGATTTAATATATTATTATAATCAATAAGTAAGTTATAATACCTAGGAGATATTTGACTTATTTCTTTATCAATAAAATTTCGCCTCTCCCTTGGTCCATCTTTTATAAGTTTTAAATCCTCTGGAGAAAATATAACCACATTTAAATTTCCAAGAAGTTCACTAATTTTATTTATACTTATTTTATTTAATCTAATTCCTTTTTTGTTTTTATCTATAATAAACTCAATTAGAGAACTATTATTTTTATTTTGATAATTTCCTGCTAAATAAAGTTTTTCTTTTTCAAACTTAATAATTTCCTTATCTTTATTCGTTCTAAAAGATTTTCCAATAGACATCAAATATATGGCTTCAACTATATTTGTCTTACCTTGACCATTTTTTCCAATTATTAAGTTAATATCTTTGTTAAATTCAATATATAAATCAGTATAGTTTCTAAAATCTATCAATTTTAAGTTTTGTAAATGCATAAATTAGCCTTACATAACTACTATTTTTTGATCTTCAACTTCAACAATATCATTTGGTCTTAATTTTTTACCTCTTCTAACCTCTACTTCTCCATTTACTTTTACTTCACCTTCAAGTATTAAAAACTTAGCATGTCCACCAGTTGATGCTATATCTGCTAATTTTAATAATTGATCTAATTTTATATATTCTGACTGTATTTTTATTTCTACCATGAGAAAACCTCCTGTAACAGTTCTTATGCTTATTTTTAAAAATATATTATATCATAAAAATAATTAAATTAATATTTATAATTAATAAAAAACCTAATAAAGTCATTAGGTTTTAAATAATTAATTAGAACTTCTAACTGGTAAAATCAAATATGTATATTCCGTATCATCAACAGGCTTTATAATACATGGATTTATATTTGTAGTAAATTCTAAAGTTATTTCTTCGCTATCTATATTTTTTATACCATCAATTAAATATTTGCAGTTAAAAGCAATTTGTAACTCATCTCCTTCTAAGGCACAGTTTATATTTTCATAAATATTTCCTTGATCACTATTTGATGTAATAATTAAATTATTAGATTTAATTATTAATTTAATTAAATTATTTTTATTTGTACTAGACATAGAAAGAAGAGATGCTCTTTCAATGCTCTCTGAAAATTCTTTAGTCTTGATTAATATTTTAGTATTATATTCTTTTGGTATTAGTTTTTTATAATCAATAAAATCTCCTTCAAGAACTCTTGTTACTATTATGGTATCATCTAAATTAAAAATAGCATATTTATCATTAAATTCAACAGATATATTCCCATCATCTGTTAATAAACTATTTAAATCATTTAAACTTTTCCCAGGAATGATAGTTTTATTGTTATACTCAAAATCTAATAAATCATAACTTCTAACAGCTAATCTATATCCATCTATTGCAACTAAGCTAATTTTATTATCGCTTAGTTCTAATAGTTCTCCTGTTAAAACAGGTTTAGTTGTATCTGTTGAAACGGCACAAACAGTTTGTTTTATCATATTTTTCAAAGCGTTTTTAGATAAAGAATACTTATCATTACTTTTTATTTTAGGTAGATCTGGGTATTCATTTGAAGGCTCTCCTTTAATTTCAAATTGAGAATTCTCATATTTTATGATTACCATATTATTATTTAAGACCTCTATTTCAATTAAAGTATTTGGTAATTTTTTTAAAATATCTCCAAATAACCTAGAATTAATAACTATCGAGCCTTCTTTTAAAATTTCTATATTTTCAATTTTTGTTTGTATAGCTATTTCTAAATCATATCCTGTTAATTTTAATAGATTATCTTTTGCAGATAATAAAATACCTTTTAATATATCACTATTAGTTTTATTTGATATAGCTTTTTGTACAACAGTTATTTTTTGAGATAATATTTTTTGGTTACAAATTATTTTCATAAAAATAAAGCTCCTTTTAGTGTTAAATTTTTTTATATAAATATATATAAATATAAGTTAGTAGTAGTAGTAGGGGTTGTGGATAATGTGGATAAATATATAAGCAATAGTGATATCAATGGTTGTAGCGTGTGGATAAAGTGTGGATAAAGTTGTGGGTAAATTTAAAAAATTGTTGATAAAAAATTGATAAATATATTGCTTAGTTTATCCACAAAGTTATCAACAGATATCTGTTGATAACTAATTTTATTTAAGTCTATTTTTTAATTTTTCAATCATTTTTTTTACATCATCATCATTTTTTATAGCTTTTTCTATTTTGTCATATGCATGAAGAACTGTTGTATGATCTCTACCTCCAAATTCTTGGCCTATTTTAGGAAATGATAAATCTGTTAATTCTCTAGTTAAATACATTGCAATTTGCCTTGGATAAACTATAGATCTAGTTCTTTTTTTTGAGTTTATATCGTCAATAGTAATTGAAAACATTTTACAAATTGTACTTTTGATATTCTTAACTGATATATCTTTAGAGTCATTATTTATCACAATATCTTTAAGTGCTTCTGTTGCTAAATCTATAGTTATTTCTTTGTTTGTAAGAGAAGAATATGCTACGACTCTTGTTAGAGCACCTTCTAATTCTCTAATATTTGACTTTATATTATTAGCAATATGGCTCATAACATCATTTGATACTATTATATTTTCTATTTGTGCCTTTTTTCTAAGTATAGCAATTCTAGTTTCAAAGTCAGGTGCTTGTATATCTGTTATAAGTCCCATTTCAAATCTAGATCTTAATCTATCTTCAAGTGTTGGTATTTCTTTTGGAGGTCTATCGCTCGATATTATTATTTGCTTATTTGCTTCATGTAAAGAATTAAATGTATGGAAAAATTCTTCTTGAGTTCTTTCTTTACCTGCAATAAATTGTATATCGTCTATTAGTAAGATATCTATGTTTCTATATTTACTTCTGAATTCCTCATTTTTATCATCTTTTATTGAATTTATTAATTCGTTAGTAAATTTTTCTGAAGATACATAAACAACTTTTGCATCTTTTTTTTCCTCCATTATATGATGCCCAATTGCATGCATTAAATGTGTTTTACCAAGTCCAACTCCCCCATATAAGAATAAAGGATTGTATGCTTTAGCAGGAGATTCAGCAACAGCAACACATGCTGCATGCGAAAATCTATTACTATTTCCTATTACGAAAGTATCAAATGTATACTTTGGATTTAGATTACTTGAGATAGTATTTTGAAGCTTTAATATTTCTTTTTTACTAATTTGTTTTTTATTTATAACTTGATCATTTATATCTTCTATATCAAGCACAAATTTAACAATATATTTTTTTAGTGATACTTGATCAATTGAATTTTTTATTAAGTTCAAATATCTATCTTCTAAAATTCCTTTTGTAAAATCATTTGGAACAAGTATTATTAAACTATCTTCATCGATTTTTAGAGGAACCAAACTTTTAAAAAAAGCATTGAAACTAGGTGGAGATAGTTCTCCTTTTATTAATTGTAAAATTTTATTCCATAAAGACACTATGTCCATTTAAAGTAATACCTCCAAAATTTAAATAAATAATTAGATATCCACAAAGATATCAACAGATTGTTGATTAAATTTAAATAATCCACAAACGTTGTGGAAAAGCTGTGGATAATATGTGGATAAGTTTATATATAAAATTTATATATATTTTATTAAGTATATAAAACATAGTAATATACTTTATTTAAAGCATATTTATTTTTTTATAAATTGTTTGTTATATGTTAATAAGTATATCCACAATAAATATATTTTAACAGAAAAAAGTATTTAATTCAATGATAAAAATTAAATTATCCACATTATCAACAGGGTGTTGATAACTTTCTATAACAACTTAATCAATGTGACACATTTAAAAATTATTATAAATTTAAAAATATCATTAATATTATAAATAATCAATAAAAATCTATATTTTTTAATATAATGCTAGAATTATATGCTCATTTTTATTTATTTGTAAGTATTAATTAAAAAAAGATTCATATTGTGTTAATTACTTATTTAATTAGTAAAAATTAATTGACAATAAATATAAAAAAGTTTATAATTATCATGTTATGTTTACTTTGAGAGTAAAAATCATAGTCTTATATTAAACGATAAAACGGATAAAAAATTGAAAGGCGGTGTTAATAGATGAAAAGAACTTATCAGCCAAAGAAAAGACAAAGAAAGAAAGAACATGGATTCAGAAAAAGAATGAAATCTTCTAATGGAAAAAATGTTTTAAGAAGAAGAAGAGCTAAGGGAAGACATAGATTAACTCACTAATAATTTAAAAAGGCCGCTTTTAAAGTGGCCTTTTTGTGTAAATAATATTCTCTTGGAGGATTTTTATATGGATTTTAAGAATTCTAAAGGACTTAGAAAAGACAAGGAATTTAGGAAAGTTTATCAAAGAGGAAAGTCTTTTGCCAATAAATATTTAGTTATTTACATAATGAAGAATAATTTAGATGATAATAGACTTGGGATATCCGTATCTAAAAAAATTGGTAAAGCAATTATTCGAAATAAAGTAAAAAGAAGAATTAGAGAAGCATATAGATTACATATAGATGAAAAATTAACTATAAATGGATATGATATAATTTTTATTGCTAGAAAACCTTCAAGTGATTGTTCCTATACGGATATAGAAAAATCGGTTATTAGTTTATTTAAGAAATCGAATTTATATAAGTAATTAGAGGTGATAATATGAATTTAAAAAAATCATTTATCGGTTTAATTTTAATTTATCAAAAGTATATATCTCCAATAAAAGGACCAACTTGTAGATTTTATCCAAGTTGTTCACAGTACTCTATTGAAGCTTTAGAGAAATATGGAGTATTTAAAGGTATATATTTATCTATATTAAGGATTTTAAAGTGTCATCCTTTTAATGATGGAGGATACGATCCACTTAAGTAAAGGAGGAATATAATTATGAGTATAATTAACAATTTAATGGCTACAATACTTAGCTTTATATTTGATTTTGTTAATAGTTATGGTTTTTCAATAATTTTATTTACTATATTTATTAAATTATTATTATTACCACTTACAATAAAACAAACTAAATCAACTAAAGCTATGCAAGATATTCAGCCAAAAATTCAAGAAATTCAATTAAAGTACAAGGATAAACCGGAAAAACAGAGTCAGGAAATTATGGAACTTTATAAAGAGGCTAAAATAAATCCTATGGCTGGGTGTTTACCTTTACTTATACAAATGCCAATACTTATAGGATTATTTTCTGTTTTAAGAGAACCTTGGGTATATGGTATATTTGAAAATCAAGTTGCTTATGAAGCTGCTGATACAAGTTTCTTATTCTTATCAAATTTAACTCAAGCTGGAAATATGGGTGATATATTATCAGGTCAAATTCAAGTTGAGAATTTAATAATGGCTATATTATCAGGTGGTAGTTCTTATTTAATGCAAACTGTTATGATGCCAAATGATCCAAAGCAACAAGAAACTATGAAGACTATGACATATGTTATGACTATAATGTCATTTGTTTGGGGATATACATTCCCTGCAGGACTTGCACTTTATTGGGTTGTAAGTAATGTATTCTCAATAGCTCAGTACTACTTAGTTATGAATCCGCTTAAAGCAAAGCTTGAGTCTGAATCAACAGTTGATTTAAAGGTTGCGGTAACAAAAGAGGAGGACGCTAAAAAGAATGGAAAAAAGCATAAAAATCAAAAGTAAGACAAAAGAAGATGCTATAAATAATGCTAAAAACCATTTTAATGTTTTAGAAGAAGATTTAGAAGTAATAGAACTTCAAAAACCTAGTAAAGGATTTTTAGGTATTTTTGGAACTAAAGAAGGTCTTTATGAAATAAAATTACTTGAACAAATAAAAATTTCTAAAGAAGTTGAGATTTTAAAAGAGGTAATTGAAGAAAATGATAAAGATGATGTTTATTATGCAAAAGAATTCTTGGAAAATATAATAAAACATTTTAATATTAATGCAACAGTTAATATAATTAGAAAAAAAAATATTATGAATGTTAGTATAACTGGTGATAACTTAAATTACTTAATTGGTAAGAAAGGTGAAACATTAGATTCTATACAATTATTAACAGGAATTTATTTAAATAAATTAAATAAAAATTCTAATCTTAGGATAAATCTTAATATTGGAAATTATAAAGAAAAAAGAGAAGAGTTTTTGAAAAAAGAGGCTATGAAAGTTTCTAATTTAGTTTTAAAAACTAAGAAAAAAAGAAAGCTTGAATATATGAATGCTTATGAAAGAAGAATCATGCATTCTCTTTTACAAAAACAAAAAAATATAAATACATATAGTGAAGGAGATGAACCGTACAGAAGACTAGTAGTTGAGTATGTTAATCCTTTAAAATAAAAATGCTAGAGTAAATTTGCTCTAGCATTTTTTAAGTATATATTATTTTACTCTTTTAATTTATGTTAATATTTTATATAATTATTAAATTAGACAAAAAATAATTGAAATTTAGATAAATAATTTGAAATAGAGGTGAGATATTTGTTTATAGATGATACAATAGCAGCAATCGCAACAGCACCTGGTGAAGGTGGAATCGGAATCATAAGAATTAGTGGAAGTCGTTCATTAGATGTTTGTGAGAGTATTTTCAAATCGAAATTTAATAAAAAAATAAAAGATTATGAACCAAGAACTTTAGTTTATGGGAGTATACTAGATGGAGAAAATATAATTGATGAAGTTTTAGTGGCTTATATGAAAGGTCCAAACTCATATACTGCAGAAGATGTTATTGAAATAAATTGTCACGGTGGATTTATTTCTGTAAAAAGAATTTTAGAACTTATTTTATCAAAAGATGTTAGACTTGCTGATTCAGGCGAGTTTACTAAAAGAGCATTTTTAAATGGAAGAATAGATTTATCTCAAGCTGAAGCTGTAATTGATGTTATAAAAGCTAAGACTAGTACATCTCATATGGTTGCACAAAGTCAATTAGAGGGAACTTTAGCAAATAAGATAAAAAATCTTAGAATGAATGTAACTGAAGTTTTAGCGCATCTTGAAGTTTCAATAGATTTTTCAGAAGAAGATGTTGAAGAAATAACGTATAAAACGTTAAAAGAAAAAGGATTAGAGCTTAGAGACGAAATAAAAAAATTATATGATAGTGCAGAAAGTGGAAAAATTTTAAGAGATGGTCTTAAAACTGTTATAATTGGAAAACCAAATGTTGGTAAATCATCTCTTCTAAATAAAATACTAAAAGAAGAAAGAGCAATAGTAACTGATATAGCAGGGACTACTAGAGATATAATTGAAGAGTTTGTTAATATAAAAGGAATACCTCTTAAAATAGTTGATACTGCAGGGATTCGTGAAACTGATGATGTGGTTGAGAAAATAGGAGTAGAAAAATCTAGAGAATCATTAGAAAGTGCAGATTTAATAGTAATAGTTCTTGATTATTCTAAGAAATTATCAAAGGAAGATATAGATATTCTTGATAAAATAAAAAATAAGAAAACAATAGTTTTACTTAATAAAATAGATTTAGAAAAAAATATAGATATAAAAGAAATAGAACAGTATGTTGATAAAGATTTTATAATAGAAATATCGGCACTTAAAGAAATAGGTATTGATAAACTTCAAGATAAAATTGAGAGTATGGTTTATAAGGGAAGTGTATCTAATAGTTCTGATTTAATTATTACAAATAGTAGACATAAAGATGCATTAAGCAAGGCTTATGAATCAATAAATGATGCTTTAATTGCAATAGATGGTAATATACCATATGATTTTATAGAGGTAGATTTCAAAAATGTTTGGGATTATTTAGGTTATATTAATGGAGATACGATAAAAGAAGATTTACTTGATACAATATTTACAAACTTCTGTATAGGAAAATAAAATAAATTGTTTCACGTGGAACATTTTTTAAGGAGATAGATTATGAAATTATTTGATGCAGGAAATTACGATGTTATAGTAGTTGGAGCAGGTCATGCAGGTTGTGAAGCTGCGCTTTCTACTGCTAGAATGGGACTTAAAACTTTAATGGTTACTATGTCTCTTGATTCAATTGCTCTTATGCCGTGTAATCCCTCAATTGGAGGAACTGGTAAAGGACAATTAGTTAGAGAAATAGATGCTCTTGGTGGGGAAATGGGAGTAAATGCAGATAAAACACTTATTCAAAGTAAAATGTTAAATACTGCAAAAGGTCCTGCTGTTCATTCTTTAAGAGGACAAGCTGATAAATTTAAATATCATACTGAAATGAAAAAGACTATAGAAAATGAAGAAAATATAGATTTAATAATGGATGAAGTAGTTGATATTTTACATGAAGGTAATGTCGTTACTGGAGTTGTAACTAAATTAGGATGTAAATTTAAATCTAAAGCTGTTGTTCTTGCAACAGGAGTTTATTTGAATTCTAAAATATATATTGGAGAACTTACTCTTCGTGAAGGTCCAAATGCACTTGCATATTGTGCAACTTTAACTGATAAGTTGGTTGACTTAGGTCTTAATATGAGAAGATTTAAAACTGGAACTCCAGCTAGAATTCATAAAGATAGTATAGATTTTTCTAATATGACAATTCAAGAAGGAGATGAAAAAATAACACCATTTTCATTTTTAACTGATGAAAAATTAGAAAATAAAGATTTATGTTATTTAACTAGAACTAATTTTAAAACTCACGAAATAATAACTTCAAATTTAAATAGAACTGCAATGTATAGTGGTCGTACTGATGGTACAGGTGCAAGATATTGTCCATCTATTGAAGATAAGGTTGTTAGATTTAATGATAAAGAATCACACCAAATTTTTGTTGAACCAGAAGGATTAAATACTAAGGAAATGTATATTCAAGGTATATCAACTAGTTTACCTTATGAAATACAGTTACAAATGTATAAGAGTGTTGAAGGTCTTGAAAATGCAAAAATAATGAGACCTGCTTATGCAATAGAATATGATTGTATAGATCCAACTCAATTAAAAATTACATTAGAGATAAAAGGTGTTGAGAATTTATTTAGTGCAGGACAATTTAATGGTACTTCAGGGTATGAAGAAGCTGCAGCACAAGGATTAATAGCTGGTATAAATGCAGCACTTAAAATTCAAGGAAAAGAACCGTTTGTTCTTGATAGATCAGAAGCATATATTGGAGTTTTACTTGATGATTTAGTTACAAAAGGAACTAATGAGCCATATAGAATGATGACTTCAAGATCTGAATACAGACTTTATTTAAGGCAAGATAATGCAGATGTTAGACTTACTGAAAAAGGTCATAGTATAGGTCTTGTAGATTATTATAGATATAAAAAGTTTGTAGATAAAAAAGAAGCTGTTGAAAATGAAATGCAAAGATTAAAAACTGAAAGAGTAACTCCAAAAGAAGTTAATCATATTTTAGAGGAAAATGGAGCATCACACCTTAACGTTGGCCTTTCATTATATGAATTCTTAAAAAGGCCTGAAGTTACTTATGAAACTTTAGAACTTATAAATAAAACTAATAAAGATACAACTGATGAAGTTAAAGATCAGTGTAGTGTAGTTATTAAGTATGAGGGATATATTGATAAGCAATTAAAACAAATTGAACAGTTTAAAAAGCTTGAGAAGAAAAGACTTCCTGAAAATATAGATTATTTAAGTATAGATGGTCTTAGAATTGAAGCTAGACAAAAGTTAGATAATATAAAACCGATATCTATTGGACAAGCATCTCGTATATCTGGAGTTTCACCTGCTGATATTTCTGTTTTACTTATTTATTTAGAGCAGTTAAGAAGAGGTGCAAAGAATGAATAATAAAATACTTTTTGATGGATTAAAAGATTTCAATATTAAAGCAAATGATAAGATGATTAGTGATTTTACAAAATATAGAGAAATTTTAGTTGAATGGAATCAAAAAATGAATTTAACTGGAATTGAAGATGAAAAGGAAGTGTTTATAAAACATTTTCTAGATTCAGTTTCTATATTTGAGGGAAATTATATAAAAGATAATATAAAGATTATTGATGTTGGAACAGGCGCTGGTTTCCCAGGTATTCCAATTAAGATAGTAAATAGATCTATCAAAGTAACTCTTCTTGATTCTTTAAATAAGAGAATTAATTTTTTACAAGAAGTATGTAATAATATTGATATTGATGATGTTGAATTTATTCACGGAAGAGCTGAAGATTTTGGTTCTGATGAAGAATATAGAGAACAGTTTGATATTGCAACAGCACGTGCAGTTGCTGGACTTCCTGTTTTAATGGAATTTTGTGTTCCATTTGTTAAGGTTGGAGGATACTTTATATGTTTAAAAGGTCCTAATGCTGATTTAGAACTTGAACAATCTAAAAAACCTATGGAAGTTTTAGGAGTTGAATTCGTTGAAAAAATAGATATTAAACTTCCAGAAATTGATTTAAAGCATAATATATTAGTTTTTAAGAAGATATCACAAACACCTAGTAAGTATCCTAGAAAAGCGGGTAAGCCACTTAAAAATCCTATAAAATAAATTAAAGATTACTGATTAAAATTCAGTAATCTTTTTTGTAAATTTTTTTAAGAAAGTTTAAAAGGAGTAGAGAATGACTAATAGTTTTGAGAAAAAGTTTGATGTTTATATTGAAGAGGTAGAGGAAATTAAAAATATTTATTTAGATGAAATATATCCAAATAAATATCAACCAAGAAAAGTATTTGATAGTGAATCATTAAATTCTCTTAGAGATTCAATTAGTAAAAATGGAGTTTTACAACCTATAATACTTAAGAAAGATGCAAAAGAAAAATATATGATAATAGCAGGAGAAAGAAGATATAGGGCATCTAAACTTCTTAACTTAGAAACTATTCCAGCAATTATTAAAGAAATAAGCTTTGATAAAGTTATAGAAATTGCACTTATTGAAAATATTCAAAGAGAGGATTTATCTCCAATTGAAGAAGCATTAGCATATAAAAAGTTAATAGCAAAGCATGATTTAACCCAAGAGAAGATAGCTTTAATAATAAATAAAAGTAGACCGTATGTAGCAAATACTATGAGATTGCTTAGTTTACCATATGAAATTCAAGAGTTAATAAATAATAATAAGTTTGGTATTGGACATGCAAAGCTACTTCTTTCTTTAAAAAATGATGAATATAAGATATTCGTTGCAAAAAAGATATTAGAGGAAAATTTAACAGTTAAAGAAACTGAAAAATTAATTAAATCAATGAAAAAATCAAGTTCTAAGAAAGAAGAAAAAGATATATTTATTATTGATATTGAAGAAAAGCTTAGAAATATACTTGGAACTAAGGTTAGTATATCTAACAAAAATCAAAAAGGAAAAATAGAAATAGAATACTATAGTGAAGATGAACTTAATAATATAATTTCTATGTTAATAGATTAGAAAGGGATAAAATATGATTTATCTAGATAATGCAGCTACAACTTTAAAAAAACCAGATAGGGTTTATGATGCAGTTAATGATTGTTTAAGAAATTATTGTGCAAATCCAGGTAGAGGTTCTCATAAGTTAGCTATGAAGGCACTTGGTAAGATATATGAAACTAGAGAGAATTTATCAAAGTTATTTAATGTAGATAATCCGATGAGTATAGTTTTTACAAGTAATGCTACTGAAGCTTTAAATTTATCTATAAAAGGTTTTTTAAAAAGTGGAGATCACGTTATAACTACTAGTATAGAACATAACTCTGTTATTAGACCTATAAAAAATCTAGAAAAGTTTAATATAGAAAATACTATAGTTAAATGTGATAAAAATGGATTTTTAGATGTAAATGATATAGAAAAAGCTATTAAAAAGAATACTAAGTTAATAGTTACAACTCATGCATCAAATGTTTGTGGAAGTATCATTGATATTAAAAGTATTGGAAATATATCAAAAAAATATGGTATTAAATATTTAGTTGATGCATCTCAAACGGCAGGGGTATATGATATAGATGTATTAGATATGAATATTGATATGTTAGCAGTTACGGGACATAAAAATTTATTTGGGATTCAAGGAAGTGGAATTTTATATGTTAATAAAAATATAGAACTTGATGAATTAAAACAAGGAGGAACTGGAAGTTCATCTCTTAAGCTTATTCAACCTAATGTTTATCCTGATAAATATGAATCTGGAACTCCAAATACTCCTGCAATAGTTTCGCTTAATGAAGGTGTAAAATTTATTTTAGAAACTACTACTAAAAAGATTAGAGAAAAAGAAGAAGAACTTTGTGAGTATATGATAGGTAAGTTACTACTAATAGATGGGGTAACCGTTTATGGTTCACACGACTCTAAAAAAAGGAGTTCTGTAATATCTATTAATATAGATAATTTGGATAGTGGTGAAATTTCATTTATTTTAGATAATGAATTTGATATTTTAACTAGACCTGGAATTCATTGCTCTCCACTTTGCCATGAAACTATTGGAACTTTAAAACAAGGTGCAGTAAGATTTAGTATTGGATATTTTAATACTAAAGAGGAAATAGATAAAACTATAGAGGCATTAAAATCTATAAAATTAATGTTATCATAAAATTATTTTAAAATACTTTTTAAATGATAATTTATGGTGTATATTTATATAAGGATAATAAATAATAGGAGGAATTTTTATGGCTAAAAAAGGTTTTGGAGCAATGCCTGGTGGGGCAAATATGCAACAATTAATGAAACAAGCACAAAAAATGCAAGAAAATATGCAAAAAATGCAAGAGGAATTAGAACTTAAAGTTGTTGAGTCTTCAGTTGGTGGAGGAGCAGTTACAGTTAAGGTTAATGGTAAAAAGGAAGTAGTTGATATTTCAATAAAGCCTGAAGTAGTAGATCCAGATGATATTGAAATGTTACAAGATTTAGTTTTAAGTGCAGTAAATGAAGGTTTAAGAAGTATTGATGAAATGCAATCTTCTCAAATGAGTAAAGTAACTGGCGGAATGAATATTCCAGGATTATTCTAATAAATTTATGCAAACATATACAGTACCAATAAATAGACTTATAGAAGAATTTTCCAAATTACCTGGTATAGGAAAAAAGACTGCTCAAAGACTTGCATTTCACGTTATAAATATGAATGAAAATGATGTAGATAGTTTATCACAAGCAATAATTGATGCAAAGAGTAAGGTAATGTATTGTTCGATTTGTTGCAATATTAGTGATCAACATATATGTAGTATGTGTAGTAATCCAAATAGAGAGAAAAATACTATATGTGTAGTTGAAGATGCAAGAGATGTTATGGCTATGGAGAGAACTAGAGAATTTAAAGGACAATACCACGTTTTAAATGGAGTAATTTCTCCAATGGACGGTGTTTCTCCAGATATGATAAATATAAAAGAATTAATAAGTAGGCTTTCAAACCAAGAAGTTAATGAAGTTATAATGGCTACAAATCCAAATATTGAAGGTGAAGCTACTGCAATGTATATTGCAAGACTTCTAAAGCCTATGGGAATAAAGGTGAGTAGAATTGCACACGGACTTCCAGTAGGTGGAGATTTGGAATATGCAGATGAAGTAACTATATCAAAAGCGCTTGAAGGAAGACGAGAAATATAGATGACAAAAGAAAAAAATGATAATGATTATATAAATTTTATTATAAAAAAGAAAAAGTCTAAAAAGATTACTTCAAATAATAATGATAGTGAATTTAGAAATAATTATAAAAATTATCAATATGATTATGAAGAAGATTTTTATGAACCAAAAAACTAAGCTTTTAAGCTTAGTTTTTTTTGTATAATATATCTTCAACTAGGTTTTTTATTTGAATTGAAGTATCCTCTTTCTTTATTAAGTTAATATTATCTTTCATTTTAAGTAATATTTTAGGATTATCTATTAAATAGTTAATCAGTACTGAAAGAGATATTTTTTTAGTAGGTTTTAGAGCGACTCCGAAATTAAGTAAGAAGTCTAAATTTTCATCTTCTTGTCCAGGTATTGAGTATGGAATTATCATAGGAGTATTTTTAATTAATGCCTCAGTGATTGTTAAACCACCAGGCTTTGTTATTAAAACATCAACGTGTGCTAATAAATCATTCATATTATTTATATATCCGACTATATGTATGTTTTTATTTTTAGTATCTAATTTTTTAGTTAGCTTTTCTTTTAGAGATTCATTTTTACCAGTAACAACAATTATTTGGAAATCTCTATTGGTTTCAATAAGTTCATCTAAAGCATCTTTTATTCCACCGGCACCAAAACTTCCGCCCATTAAAAGAACTGTAAATTTATTGGGATCTAAATTCATTTCATTAAAAACAATTTCTTTTTCATTAGTTTCAAAGAAAGATTTTTCAACAGGAATACCAAAAGGTTTAATTATTTCTTCAGATATACCTTCAAAAACAAGAAGTTCTTTAACAAATTCATTTGCAACTATATAATAATCAACTTCATTTTGAACCCAAGTAGAATGAGTTGTATAATCAGTTAATAGAGAAATTATAGTTGGTATATTAATTTGTGATTCTTCATCTAAATTAGATTTTTTAATATCACTAAGAGATATCATAGGAAAAGGATGAGTTCCAATTATTAAATCAGGACTAGACTTTTTAAGTAACTTTCTAAATTTACGAGCCATGATTTTTGCAAGAGGATTTCCTTTAAATTCATTAGTTAAATTTATATCTGATAATTTATAAACTCGTCCATAGGCCTTTGGAGTATATATAGCAGATTTTTCATATCCGCTAGAAATAACTTTATCCATAGCATTATTAACAAATTTTAAACTATCAATTATTTCACATTCAATATTTTCATTAATACTTTCTATTGTTTCTTTTATAGCATTAGCAGCTTTATTATGACCTCCACC
This sequence comes from Peptostreptococcaceae bacterium, assembly GCA_044426235.1. Lineage (GTDB taxonomy): Bacteria > Bacillota > Clostridia > Peptostreptococcales > Peptostreptococcaceae > JAGHEK01. The sequence goes on from JAWXUS010000024.1 coordinate 22,268, forward strand.
TGTTGAGGCAGACATAATTAATATTTTTTTATACATAATAAAACCTCCTTATCTTAAGAATAGAATAAATTATATTAGTAATTATATAAGAATAATATAGAAAAATATAGCACCTATATATTTAAAATTTAGTAAAAAAATGTATATATAAAATAAATTTGAAAATATTAAAATTATTATTGACATATAAAAGGTAAGATGATATATTAATACTTGTCTTTTAAGAAGGCAAAAAATAAAACTTAAAGAAAGTTAAAATAAAAATAAAAAAAGTGTTGACAAAGATTAATAAGTATGATAATATTTATACAGTCGAAAGACACACAAAATGAACTTTGAAAATTAAACAGTAGGTTAAATAGAATTTTAAACACAAACAAACCAAGCCAGATATTCGAGTAACGAATTTCTGAGAAGGTCAACTTTTT
>JAWXUS010000170.1:0-2345 GCA_044426235.1 Peptostreptococcaceae bacterium
CAAAATACTTAATTAGTATAAGACGAGGGTTAAAGTAAAGTTTAGAAATTAATATTTAAATATACAAGTGCTACTTTATGTTTGGTAAGCAAAAGTAATTTATTTAAGCACTAAAAAAAATTAAAAAAAATGGAGAAAATGAAAAATGAATAAATTCAAAGAAATGATAAGAAAAAAAACTTCTAATGAAGATGGATATGTTTCAATAGAAGCTATAATAGTTGCAGGTGTTGCAATAGCGTTAGGTGTTGGAGCTTTCTCAGCATTCAAAACAAAGGCAGACTCTATAACAGAAACTGCTTTAGGTAAAATAGATGACGTTCAAGCTGATATAGAAAACTAAGCATCAATAAGATAATAAAAAAGACTTGATAACTTATCAAGTCTTTTTTTTAGTAAATAAAATATGAAAGGGTTGGTGTGCAACATGAAGTTAAATAATAAAGGGTATGTGTCTATTGAGGTTATAATTGCTGTTGGTATTTTAATTTCTATGCTAATAGGTGCAATGTATACATTTAAAGATAAGTCTGAAAAAATTACAGAGTCTGCACTTGAAAAAATAGAAGAAGCAACATTGTAGATAAATATCTAAATAATATGTTTAGTACACCTTTTTATATTTTTAAAATAATCCAGATTGTATAATGATATATAAAAAAAATAAGAAAGGAGTTCATTTTAATGAATTTTAGTAATGAACAAACTAAAACAAGAGTACTTCTTGCAATAGGTCTTGTTGGTCTATTAGCGCTTGGTGGTCTTGTAATCTCCAATGTAAATAAAAGTAATCAAAAAAATGAAGATGCTTTTATAGATAACGTTATTGGAATATCTGATTTTAAACATTTATTAACTGCGAATAAAGATGGAGAAATTAAATTATTAAATCCAAAAGATGGAGATTTAATAAACGAGATAGACTTTTCAGACTCGACTGATATAATATATAAAAGGTCTGATGATTTATCTAAATTACTTGCTTATGACAAAACAAGTAAAACATTTACTCTAATAGAAACTAAGGGAGATAATATAAATACTTCTGATATATATACCTTAAGAGAAGCTAAAGAAATAAAAGAATTTAAATTTAACGACAGATTTATTGTTTTAAGTGGAGAGAATGAATTAACTTATATTGACATAGAAAACAATACTTTAACGGAAATTACATCTCCTGGCCTTAAGGACTTTGTTGTTCAGGGAGATAAATTAATATTCGCTGTTCCAAATAACGTCCATTTATATGATTTAACTATTAATGAGGCAATAAATTCAGTAAACATAGACTCTGAAGTATCTTCTATTCAAAACATTAAAAACAATGTTGTTGTTTATAGTGATTTTGGTAATGGTCTTAGAAAATCCACTATATTTAATATGGATACAAAGGAACTATATATAGATTCTGCATATACTGAAGAAACTATAAGCCCTATAACGATAGATACTCATTCGAGCCTTAATACGGCATCGTTTGTTGAAGTTGGAGAAAATAATGTTTATCATATATCAGTAAACACAAATGATGGTAGAAGAAATAAAAGTAATATAAGTAGTATAGTTAGCAATGCAAAAGAGGGATTTGTATTTAACGAAGACTCTACGTTGTCTTATGAAAACTTTGTTGTGTCATTAGTTGAAGATAGGCTTGTTATATATAATACTACTTCAAACTTCACAGAGGAGTCTCACGAAGTGCATGCTGATTATTTCACTGTCATAATAGATAATGGAGATGAAGTCGTTTATGAAGACGTAGTTGGCGAAGACTTAATTGATGGAGTAGTTTTTGATGATGAAAATATAAATAATGATATAGACGAAGATGATAACGATAACTAAGCCTAAAAAAGAGAGGTAATGCCTGCCTCTCTCTTTAACTATAATCATCTCTTAAAGAATTAAGTAAACGTTTATAGTTTGCATTTTTTTTATAAATCATTGATAATTAACATATAATTATTTATTACTTAATTTAAAGTAAAATTAGAATTTAAGAGGTACTTGTAATGAATGAATTAGAATATTTAATAAGCAAGATTGAGTCTCCAAGAGATGCTTTTGATTTATTTTTAGAGGTAAACGAAGATATACTTAACAGACATGATAAAGATGAGTTCTTTGTATTTGAAGAAGAACGTTTTTATAAATCAGTAGTCGAAAGAAGTAAAGGTCTTGTAAAAGAAGATGAAAGTTATAAATATTATTTCTTATTCAATTATTTTTACAATATGATTCTTTGCTTAGAACTTGAAGAGTCTGCAACATCATTCATTGATGAACTTGAGATGTTATTTGATGAAAAATAAATAAAAAATGAGTACTTTTTTTTAAATAGA
>JAWXUS010000071.1:0-4631 GCA_044426235.1 Peptostreptococcaceae bacterium
TTATATCAAATCCATCAAAGCTTCTTTGAGCAATATATAACAGGCTATTAGGTTCATACCCTTCATTTAAAAGTTTAATTGCAAGTTCTTTGTCTATATTTTCTTTTTTATTTATTAAATCTATCATAAAAGTTCCTTTCTGGTTGTTTTGACTTCATTAATATAACTACTTCTTATTTCTTCTACAAAAACCTCTCTGTCGTAAGTTCCATCCATTAAAGAATCTTTTATTCTTTTCATCATAGAATGTTTTATTGAGTAATTCCTATAAATTGAAACATCAACTCCACCTAAAACACCCTCTTTGAGCTCCTTCATTTGCAGGTAATTATAATTTGAGTCACTATAAGTCGAAATATCGACATTTTTTAAAATACCATCTATTAGCTCATCTTTTTGTTCTTTTGAATAATTATCAGAGTTCTTTATATTAATTATTCTATCATCTAACGAAAGCTCCTCTTTAGATACAATTTCTTTTTCAAACTTAACTGTCTCTACGTTTTTTGCAATAGCTTTGTCCTTACTTAAACATTCATTTAAATACTCATCTAAGCTACATAAAGTATCTCTCTTTACAATTACGGCATCATCAACTTTTTCAGAGCTTATGTTAGAATTTAAAGTGTCTGTTGATAGAGTTTTCTTAGAATACCTGCTTTTATTAGAGATAAGTCTTTTTTTAACAAGTCTCATCTCTGAAGAGCTTCTTGTTTCATCTAAATAACCATTAACATTTAATCCTCGAATTAATCCATCTTTAATTTCTTTCATTTGAGTTGAGGTAAATTTCACATTTAAGTACTTACTAACATCAACTCCCTTTATTAAGCCGTCTTTAATTTGTCTCATTTGAAATACATTATATTTTGCATCACTGTAAAGTTCTACATCAAGTCCTTTTATTAACCCATCTTTAATTTCACTTATTTGAGGCATAGAAAGATTCTTATTTAAGTATTTATCAACATCTATTTTCTTAATTAATCCATCTTTAATCTCTCTCATTTTAAACAAGTCATAGTCCTTGTCTGCATATAAAGAAGCATCAAGTCTATCCATTAAACCAAGTCTAACTTCCTTCATCTGATACCTTGTTAAACCTTCGTCTAAGTAAATAGATACATCTATACCTGCACGAAGACCAAGCCTTATTTGTTTCATCTGAGGTGAACTGTATCTTAATGAATCATATTTAGATACATCTAAGTTATCATTAATACCAAGTCTTATTTGCTCAAGTTGAGATATAGTGTATTTTTTGTAATCGTATTTTTTAACTTCAAGTCCTTCGCTTAGCCATCTTCTAATTTCTTTCATACTACACGCCGAAATAGATTCATCAAGAAGTACTTTGTAGTCTAATTTCTTTTTCATAGAAACTCTAATTTCCCTCATTTGCTCACAAGAATATTTAGGGTCTTTATATACACTTATATCTAATTTATCTATCATTCCAAGTTTTATTTCTTTTAATTGCAAAAGGTCAAACGAAGAGTCTTTTATTTTATTAATCTCCATAATCCTTGAAATGTCTCTTAAGCTAAGTTCTTCTTTGTTTTGTTTTTCATCAAGGAGTCTTTTTCTTATTTCTTTCATTTCAAAGCAAGTGTTGCTTAAAGATAAATATTCAAGAACATTTAAATCTTTTAAAAGACCAAGTCTTATTTCTTTCATCTGAAGGTGATTATATGCTGGGTTAGAATAAAAATTAACATTGAGTCCAGACATCATACCTTTTTTTATTTCGCTAAGCTGTGATTTGTAATAAAGACTCTCATCATCTAATTTAAAAGACTCAAATTCAACTTCACTTAACTTAAAAGGTGCATTAAATTTAGGGTCACTATTTTTCATTATATTTATAGTATCGCTCAATGATTGTTTTTCGTTTATTAAATCCACAAACAAATAAGCATATTCTTTAGAATTAAGGAGCATTATTGATTTTAATGCTTCAAGCTCATTTTCTTTAAATTTAGATATTTTATTCACTTCAATAATATAATCGCATTCTAAAAATTGTATTTCAGTAATTAGATTACCTATATTTCCAGCAATTCCGTTATTAACTAAGTGAATAAAGAGTGTTGCTTTTTGGATTTTATTTTTATCCAATGAAAGCAATATACTTTTTAATATTACAAGGTCTTCAGTTTGAAGATTTTTGTATCCTGCAATATTATACCTACTTATTTCTTTTAATAAATTTAATCTATTCATAAATACCTACCTAATATTTGTTAATTATTTATATACGAATTATATCATAATACAATAACACTTTGCATAAATTTTTATAAAAACAATGCTCATATTATTTTTTTATAAAAAAAAGTAGTCATTTATAGACTACGATTTAATACTTCGTTTATTTTCTTACTTGCTTTTTCTTTTTCACTATCCATAAGACTTTCCGTAATATACTCTAAATCAGACTCAGTAAATAATTTAAGTTTAGTTAAATCATTAGAGAGTATTAACTTATGCTCATAAGCTAAAAATTGTGCTCTTGTTATTAATTTAGCTGTATTATCATCAAAGCCTTCTTTTGATAAAAAGATATAATAAAAACCTTGCTGTCTATTATTTTCAAAGAAATGAAGTGCATTTAAAAGATTTTCTTTCCTTGAGGTATGTAAAAACACGCTTCTTATATTAAACCTCTTTAATTTACCTACAATATCTTTTTTTTGAATATCATTTTTTAGTTCAACTACTTCTTGCATAAAGCACCTCTATGTATAAAATTTATAATATTTTTAAAAAATGTAATATTAGGTTTATCCAACAACTTTATAAAATTAACTGTTAAAAATAACTTATCGTTGCATTTATGTTGATATCCCCCATAGCTAAAGCAAGGGGCTTTTCGGCTTATTTTAGCAAAAAAACTTATTGGGGGGTCCAATAAGTAATACGTATTATGGAATATAGAACTCTAACTATATTGCCACCTAACAGATTTTTTAGAATTCACATTAACTAATGTTATCATATGAAGCTATATTTGTAAAATTTTTTTTAAAAAACAAACTAATCTTCATTATACAATCTTAGGTTATCTTTTGAATTTTCTTTTCTCATAATTTCATATAGGCTATAACATTCTGAGTCACTAAGTTTTTCATTTAAAAAAGGCGCTACATCATAAGCATGTATTAAACATTTAACTATGCAGTCCATATGATGATACTTATATTTATCATCATTATACACGTTAGCATCTACTCCGTGCATAAATCCATATCTAATTATTTTTGATTTAAATACTTCTTTGTCTATTTTAAAATCAAATCCCTGACTTAAACTAAATCTAACCTCTCTCATTTGAAGATAAGACAAGTCCTTGCTTAAGTAATGACCTACATCAAGCTTGAAATTAAGTCCTTTCCTAATTTCTTTCATTTGTCTTTCATTGTATTCTTTTTTCGCAAAAATAGACACGTCTATCTTGTCTTCAAGTCCAATTTTTATTTCATTCAACTGCTTATGATTAAGATTTAAATGTAGATAAGGTGATATGTCAACCTTAGAAATAAGAGCTTTCCTAATTACCTTCATTTGATTAAAATCAAGTTTTTTCTCTGTATAGCAAGATACATCTAAATTATTTTCAAGTCCAAGTCTAATTTGTTTCATTTGCATAGAGTTATACTCCACATCATTATATATAGACAAATCTATATTAGACTCTAATCCTTTTCCAATTTCATTTATCTGCTCAGCTTGATAACTATCATTAACTAAGCTATATATCTCAGGATACTTATATGCAATACTTAATATAGCAATAGTTTCTTCATTACTTGTAGATTTGTTTTTATCAAAATAATCTTCATTCAATTTATTTACGTCCATAATTTAAGAACTCCAATTCTCAATATTTTTCACCTAAGTGCTATAATACAATATTTGCGAACTAACTTCAAGCTCAATTTTAACCCGTAAGATAAGCAAAAAAAGAGCAGAAAATCCACTCTTAATCTTTTCACCTATTATTCAAGGTTTTGTACTTTTTATACCCTATCTTTTTATTAGTCACTTTATAAGCCATATCAACAATCTCTTCTCTCGTAAGACCCTCTTTGTCGCTCTCGCTTAAATTTTCTAATATAAGGATATCATCCAATTCTTCTTGGGTAATAGAATCGTTCATATTTATAATGTGTTTTATTTTAGTTATTTTTCTTAAATTTCTTGAAATAAGAATTGCTCTATGACAATCTTTTGGATTTTTCTCAACACACATAAGTAAAATATTATAATTCTTAGTTAATCCTAACTTTATTCTATTTAATCCATCTTGAAAATCATTATCCATAGATAATTTTGAAAAATCAACTACTCCATTAGTATAAAGATTATTATTTTCTCTTTTTTCTCCAAGCTCATTAGTCATATCAATATACTTAATGCCATTTGCCTTTAAAATTTCACTAATCTTTCTTTTATTAAATTCAGTAGCATACATTGGCTTACTTATTGACCTAATATCTACTAAGCAATCTATATTATACTTCTTTAAAATATCAATGAAGTATTCTATTCTATAATTTGAATGACCAAATGTCAATAACATAACTCAACTCCCTTTTTTTTATAAAATAATTTTATTAAATTAAATTTAT
>JAWXUS010000072.1:0-4630 GCA_044426235.1 Peptostreptococcaceae bacterium
GGTCGTTATTAAGTCTAAAATCAGTCGCACCTCCACCACCTGCTGATGCTGCTCCAAATCCATTTCCTCCACCATTCCATCCACCATTTTGGAATCTGTTTGTGTGAGCTCCTCTATCACTCATTTCATCTTGACCACGCCCACCAACGTAAATATATATCGTGTCTCCCTTACTTAAGTAGTATTGCCCCTGAGCATATGCACCATTATTACTTGTTTGAACATCAGAAGCTCCATGAAGCGATACGGTTTGCCCCCAATAATACTGATTATCTCCACCTTCAGCCCCCCAAGCTTCCAGTTTATAAACTCCATCCATTGGCGCAGTAAAACTTTGCACCTCTCCTCTATATGGGAAGTGAAATACACTCTTAGTTCTATCGTGTTCTATCATAGTTTCTATACTATCAGCCCCAGTATTATTTATCGCAAAAGAACTTGAAGTAAGTCCAAGCATTAAAAAGGACATAATTGATAGCTTAGATACTACATTTCGTCTTTTATTTAACATTATTTTCTCCTTTCATTTTTATTAATTTAGTTATAAATCATATTATTATACATAAAAGCTTATATAAATATGAGACATTAAGGTGAATTAGTTAAATTATATATGACCTTATTTATTTTATTAATAATATATAGGAATAATAGGGTATTAAAATTGTACTATAATTTTTTCATAGATATTTAAATTTAAAAAAAGAAGGTGGATTACACCTTCTTAAAAACATTTAATTATCAGTAGTTTCATTAAAAGTAATTCTTTCTTTTAACATTAACTATCATCTTTTTTTTGTTATGAAGTATATTTGTTCTTTCATGTAGTCCGCAGCATTTAAAGCCATAAGATTATGTGTAGAAAAAATAAATTGCCCTCTATGTTTTTCATACTTTTCTTTAGTTTCACAGTATATATAACTACCTTTTATATAAGATATTATTTTAGAGATAAGTATAGGATTTAATGTCTTATCAATTTCGTCAGCGAAAAGAGTAGCATTATCATATATAACCTTCCATATCTGAACGGACCAAGTAAAAAATTCTCTTGTACCTGAAGATTCATCTTTAAGTTTAATCTTGAACTTATTTCCATCATTGTAATCTCTAATTATATAACTCTCTTGATAAGGTTTCTTATCATCTATTTCTATGTCAATAATTGATGAATCAATTAACTGTATTATCTCTAAAAAACTTTCATTTTTCATAATTTCCAGGTTTAGCTCATTAGCATGTAAACTTTCATAGAAGTCTAAACTTGCTATATGTGGTGTTTCTATAATTAGTTTATTTTCTAACCAATCTATAAATGGTTTTACTATATGTATATTAAGTTTATAGAGATGATTTACCATTAATCCGGGTAAATGTTCAATTCCTTGGTTTATAATTTGATGTAATTGTTCATTAATATATTTGCTATTAACAGAAATTTCATAATTATCACATTGTTTAAGTATGCTTTCAAAAACTTCTTCATATTTGTGATTTTTCTTATTTTCCTTAACTGACAATTTTTCTTTAATCAATCCAATTAAATTTATTTCAAGATTATATTTATATATCTTAGTACCTAACAGTACTTCTATTTCAAAGTGTTGATTATCAGTTAAATATTTATGTAAAAGATTTTTATAAGACACTATATGATTTGAATATAAAATACAATGTTTAAGAAAATGTATACTTCTCATAAAAGAAGTTTTATCACTTCCATTTTCTCCTGCAATAGCACATAATCTTGATATTTTAAGGTTATTATCAACAATTATATTGTTTTCAAATCTATCTATAAATCTACGATATAAAATCATATTAAATTCTAATTCATCTTTAAATGACTCAAAGTTTTCCACTTTATAACTTAATAACATCTTAATCACCCCTAATTTTAATTTTATTATTTATTAAGTATAGGCTATATGATGCTCAAAATCACTAAATAAATTTTTAATATATCATAAAAAAAGTGTATATTCTCTTTTATTAATAGTGAATTTGAACAATAAAAAAAGACTATAAAATAGTCTTTTAATAGATTAAATTTAAGTTTTCTTTTACAAGTCTTGCAAATAGATTTATGGTATAAAAACTACAAATATAAATATCAGAAACTGCATTGTTAAAAGCCTTAACTATCGAGTTTTTATCTGCATTTAAACATTTTTTTATATCCACTTTGAAAAAACTTCTTGATTTGAACTTCTTGATATACAAAAAGTCGCTATCATATTTAAAAGTCCAAGTAATACCATCTAAAATACTTCTATCAAGTTCTTTAGTTCTTTTCGGCACACTCTCTTTTTTAAGTTCAACCGTATTTTCTAAAAAATCATAATCACTAAGTAATAAATCAAATAAATTCATGTAATATCCCCTTATATAATTCAAGCCTTTTCTTATAATATATATAAAAGCCTTTTATTATTCGATATTAAATTTATTTATATATATATTCTTTGATTAAAATAATGCTCTAAGTCTTTGAAGAATAAATTTAGCTTTAAACTATTAACTTTATCTTCTAAATTAAAGCTAATTATAACAAATATTCCATAATGAAGGTTATCTGTATCAAAGAAAACGTCACTAAGTGTGTATTCGTATTCAACTTGATTTGAGAAGAAGTCTTTAAATATTTTATTTATTCTAAGAACTGCAAATTTTTCTATAAAGCCGTGTTTTTTAATTAGCTTATTGTAAGCCTCATCGCTCTCAACTAAAAAGTAATCCCTTATAAATTCTTCAGTTAATACAAACTCCTTCATAAAGCCAACTTTTCTATCTTCAATTAAGAGTTCGCAGTCTGTATGGTTTTCTTTCAAAGTTCTTTCTACCTCTTGAAATTCCTTAACATAATCGGCTTTATCTTTAATCATAGATGAATCTTCTCTTAAAAATATCTTAAATTTATCAATATCAATATCATCATCTTTAAGCGAAATGTATATAGACACTGATATTATCCCATTACTTGATAAGGAGTCAATAGTTGTCATTAAACTTTCTCTAACTACTATACTATTAGATTTATTCAAAAGTTCTTTTTTATATTCAATACATTTCAGGCCTTTATTGTTAAATATCTCATTACTATCAATAGTCATTTCAGTATTCATACTTACTTACCAATACACCAGTCTTTAAGTATAGTGTAATTGTATATTTTTCCATCAATAACTGGTCTTCCATTTAATTTGTCTATAATAGATTTATTTTGAGAGTAAGACTTTCTACCTTCTGCCTTTATGTATCTTTTTTTAGTAAATACATATTCATCACTATCTACAAATCTATCCTTTAAAGAGTCTAAGTAAGTAACTATTTCTTTTTCTCTAACTTTTCCAATTCCACGAATTTCTCTTATCCCTTTGTTGCTTAAATTACTTAACTTGAATAAGCCTATATTTTCTCTTTCAAGTGCATTTAAAGTTCCTCTATTCATAATAAAAAAACTCCTTTCATTTTAAATTTATTATATATAATACTTATTTATATAAGATTTTATAATTATTATTTATATAATAAATTTAAAAAATAGGACTGAATGTTGTTAACACATACAATACAAGCATCAGCATAAACATAAGACCCATTTTAACATCTTCTTGTGATATTTCAGTTGATGAATCTTTATCAAATTGACAGGGAGAGACACTATATGCAAATTTATTTTTAATACTTATTGTATCTGCATTAATATTAAATCCATCTATGTCATCTATCTATACAATTAACTGTATTTTGATTATTTTTTGCAAATAAAAATCTCTTTCTTCAAATAATCGTCACTCTCTGGATTGTTTTGTGCAAAAGAATTAGAATTTATAAATCCAAGACTTAGTATTAAAAAGATTAATGACTTCAAGATTATATTTTTTCTTTTATTAAACATATTTTCTACCTTCATACTACAAATTTGATTAAGCTATAATCCTTTATATAACTTTAATCAAGCATAGAGTAATAATAAAAGAGTCATCAGTAGAATAACTAAACTAATAGAGGTTAATATTTTATCCTTAAAAACTTCGTTCATATAATCAATGTCTCCTTGTGTTATTTTATCAGAGATGCTTTCACCTAATTGATAAAAAAATATACTATTTCCAAACTTATCATCAATGTTTATCCCGCCTATATTATCCATTTCTATTAACATAACTAAATCTTCATCACCTGTTTTAATAAACAAGCCATTATCATTAAGTATAAAGTTAGGAATTTTATTATCATCATATAAACAAATGTTTCTGTCATCAATTTCCCTACATTGAGCACAAACAAAGTCTTCTTCGCCTTGCTTTTTTTTATTATTTTCTGCGAAAGAATTTGATAGTCCAATATTTAACATTGATATGATAGATATACTTAGGGTTGTGTATTTTATTTTATTTAACATACTTAATTCCTTTATTTTTAATTATTTTCAATAAAATGTTTATATAATTTTTTTTTATTAAATATATAATGATTATATATTTGCGAACATTTATTATCAATAGAGAATTTAATTTATATAATAAAGCTTGATTAGATTTATACACAAAATCTATCTTATTAAATTATTTTGTGTGCTATACTAATGAAAAAAATAAAATAGAAAAAGGGGGGGTTTCAGTGA
>JAWXUS010000171.1:0-2324 GCA_044426235.1 Peptostreptococcaceae bacterium
AAAATTAAAGAATTTATCTTTATCTTTAAAATACATTAACATCTTCTCTACAAAAGAATCATATATAGCATATTCATCACTATGATGAGCACAGTATTTTGTAGCAAAAGAATAAAAGTTCTTTTGTTTACCACTTATAGTAACTAATGCTATATCATTTACTAAAGTAGGATCACCAAGTTTTACTCTTTCATCAAAATTACATTCATGTATATGATTAGCTACAGGAAATACTGAAAATATATTAGTACTATAAAAATCATTTAATGTACTTACTTTAAGTAATATATCTTCTACTAAATTATTATTAGGAATTAGTTCTTTGAATAATTTATTCAAACTTTTCTCTTGATATATATAATTCTCTTTTAAATGCAACCATTCATATTTATATTTTTCTATTACTTCTTTTGAAGGTGTTGGAATATTCATGATGTTATACCAATAAATCAATTAAATTTTTATATGAGTCTACAACATCATATTTAACTGAATTATTACTAATACATTCAAAATGCTTTTTAGCACATTCAATTTTAGCTTTTTCAGTTTGCCTTAATTCTAAAGAATCCATTGTCCCTTTAGTTTCAGCTATAAAATATACATATTTAAAATCTTCATTATCAAAAACTATAGCCCAATCTGGATTGTAGTTCCCTACAGGTGTAGGTATTTTGAATCCGTTAGGTAATTTAGCATATACTGTTACTTCTCCTGTTTCTAATTTTTCTGCAAATTTTCTTTCGATGTTAGAATCAGTTATTAAGAAATCATATATATGTTTTTTTACATCAAATGCATTTTTATCTACTTCACCACTTATGTTATTTATAGTGAATATATCGTTTGAATAAATTTGGTCTGTCTTATGATATGTAATACCATTAATTACAGTTGCAGCTTTTTCTTCATTAATTAACTTAGATGTTCTTCTAATGAATTCTTCTGGATTAATCTTAAACATTTCAAATTTATTTTCTGTTATTTTTTGAAGTATAGCAATTATTGTTTTTCTTGTTAATTTTGTATCTTTAACAATTTCACCAATTAAATCATATTTAATTTGAGACATTGATGTTATATCAAATGATTGTATTTTTGAAGAAACTTCTTTCATTGATTCAGATGCTTTTAGTGAAACTGAATCAAATGTATCTTTTTGATTTCCTTCAGTTATTTTAACCTTAGTTGTAGTAACATTAAATTTAGTATTAATTGCATCTACTGATTTTGAAATAAGTGCAGCTGTATCAAAATCTACTTCATAGATTGTTTTTACATTAATTTTATTCCATAAATCTTGGAATTCTTTTTTATTAAAATTATCATTTGGAACTAAATTTTTAATAGTACTTTTTCTTTCATTTGAAATAAGACTTGTATTATTATTTAAATATAGTTTTTTCATTAAATTGATGTATTCATCTTTGAATTCTTCTAATTCTGGTAACACTTCTAATGTATCATTATTCATAGCTTGTATCATGTTATCAGTTACTTTTAAAGTATCTTTATCTATATAATCATTTGTTAAACAATGCATAGAAATTTTAGTAAATAGTATTGAATCTATAGGAACTTGATTTCCACTATCGTTCACAAGTACCTTATTAATAAAGTGTGTTACATCAAATGATTTTGGTCTTTCTGTTAAACTATCAGAAATCTCTTTTTGTAAATCCTTTGAGAAACTATCATATGATTCATTTGCTATAATTGTTAAATTATTTATTGAATGGAAATCAGATTCTAATTTAGAGTAATCCATTCTTTCTCCATTACCATTAACGCAAATTCTTAGTCCACGACCTATTTCTTGTCTTTTACTAATTGTTGATTCACTATGTTTTAAAGTACATATTTGGAATATATTTGGATTATCCCAACCTTCTCTTAATGCAGAGTGAGAAAAGATAAATCTAACTGGTTCTGATAATGATAATAATCTTTCTTTATCTTTCATGATAAGATCATATGCACCTTCATCAAAACTTAATCCTTCTTTTTTGTTATCTAATTTAGAATTAATTGCATTTCCTTTTTTATCTATTGAGAAATAACCAGCATGTATTTTACCTGTTTCAAATGATTCAAGATATTTACTATACTCAACATCTAATAGATTTTTATTTTCATTTAATAGATAGTTATATTCTTCTTCAAAAATTTGTGCATATCTTCCTTTTAAAGCTTGAGAGTCTTCGTAATATTTATATTTTGAGACTTCATCAATAAAGAATAATGATAATACTTTAATATTAGATTTGAATAAATTTTTCTCTTTTTCAAAATGAGATTTAAGTGTTTCTCTTATTTGAATTCTT
>JAWXUS010000172.1:0-2314 GCA_044426235.1 Peptostreptococcaceae bacterium
GATATTACTTGGAATTACAGAGGGAATTGATATTAGCCTATACGACAATCCCGAGAAGTTTAATTATAGTGAGATGAGATACATTAGGAAAAGTTTGAAATATGGAGTCAACATCTCTAATTATGAAAAGATTTATCGAAACAGCAATAGATTTGAGCAAATAACATCTCTTTATAAATTAAAGCATTTTGGAAATCAAGTTGGTGTTATAAATAAAGTGCTTGATAATTCAAGCAAATACAGCAAAAGTTTCTTAAATGACATTATACTACTAATAGAAAATTCATTTGATATAGAAAAGTATTTAGGTTCTAATTTTGAGTCCTCTGAAGAAGTTAAGATTATCGCAAATAGTATAAAGAACAATGTTGATTTACTCCCTTATTTAAATAAAGGATATGATGCTAATCAATTAAATCTAATATATATTGGCCTTAACTCTAATTTAGATATCTCAAAATATCTTCAATTTAATTCAAAGAAGATGACAAGAATTATAGCTCTTATGAGAATAGGTAAATATGATGATAGCTTAGCTATTTATGATGAAGTTTATTTAAACTTGCTAAGAAAGGGTTATGAAAAGGATATATGCCTCTTAAAGTATATAAAAGCAAATGATTCAATCTTATTCTTAGAAGAAACATTAAAGTTACTCTATTTAATTAAAGACAACGATTTTTATAAGGATTTTAGCCTTTATGAACTCGTTGAAGATAATCTAACTATCAATCAAATAAAACAGCTTATATTTGGTGTTAAGGATAATATAAATATTAACTTATATGCAAATACTGATTTTAATGAATTTCAGATGAAAGAGATTAGATTTGGATTAAAAAATGAAATTAATGTTGAGATTTATTCAGACTCAGATATTGACGTGAAAAAAATGAGAGCTATTAGACTTAGTCTTCAAAAAAAGACATTTAAAAGAAGTAACTTTTTTAAATTTGATACGTCTTTAAATAAATTTACTCTAAAGTAAAATTCTTAAAAGAAGTTACTGGTTTAGATTTAATCAAAAAAAACAAAGAAGTTCATGTTAATTAACTAATCAAATACACTTCTAAATTGCCATTAGATTTTAATTAAATAAAATTTACATTCATAAAAATGAAATAAAGTTGCATTTATCTTTATATTTATATTTATTTATAAAATAAAAACAATCTATAATTTTATTAATATTTTAATATCGGACATAAAAATGTTAAAAATAGATGATATTTAAAATCCTTTTATTTTTTTTATGAAATTAAATAATTTTGTTTTAATCACAGTATAATAGTAATACAAAGGCTTATAGAAGAAAGTTTTGTTTTATAATAAGGGGTGTGTTTTTTAATGTATTACGATAGAAGTTATTTTGAAATGACAGCTGATGAAGCTGCTGAAGAGTGTTTTCTTAAGGAACAAGCAGAAAAAAGATTTTTTGATGATTTAAAGTCAAGAAATTATTCTAAGGAATGTTCAGATTTAATAATAAAAGTTAAAAAGCAAGGGTTTGGCTTTATGAGTATCATTGACTTTGGATATGATTTTGATATTTTAAAGGAAAAAGTTTACGAAGTTAAAAGTAACATAAAGCTTTTGTTTGAAGATAGAGAGAATGTACTTGATTTATCTATTTACAAAAACTACGATGACTACACATCGTGTCAAATGGAAGAAATTAGAATGAGTTTAATTGAAGGAATTGATGCCTCTAATTACATAACTCCTGAAGACTCTCCATTTAAAATACGTGAGATAATTAAATCGTTAAAAGAAAATAGTTTAGATTCAATTTAATGTTTTTTATAAAAAAAATGTTGACTAATACTATTCAAAAATGATATATTAAGTACAGTGGTTTTTGTTAATTCCACTCTTTATATATAGGTTTATTATCAATTAAAAGAGATAGTTTTTTTTAAACTATCTTTTTTTTTGTGTTAAATTTTTAGTTTTATAGTTAAGTGATTGGATTTTACTAAATTTATGATTTAATCTTTGCTATTTGCTTTTAATTAGGCTCTTATCTTTATCATTTAGTCTTTGTTTTATGCTTTTAATTAGACTCTTATCTTTATCATTTAATCTTTGTTTTATGCTTTTAATTAAGCTTCTATCTTTATCATTTAATCTTTGTTTTATGCTCTTTGTTCTTTGTTCTTTGTCTTTACTGGGACCCTTATATTTATCATTTAGTCTTTGTTTTTCTGTATTAACCATAGTCAAATATAAGTGTGAGCATAATAAGTTTTTTGTTTTTATAAAAGCGACATCGTTTACGCTACAAATCAGACAGGGGAACGAACGAAGTGAGTGG
>JAWXUS010000173.1:0-2294 GCA_044426235.1 Peptostreptococcaceae bacterium
TTAATTTTATTTTTAATATTTTGTAGTTTTATATCATTATTAGTAATATAAATTATCTTCATCTTCTTCACATCCTTTGTTAATAATTTTAACATATTAGTAATTATAATACTATAAAAGAAATAATACTTTATTTGTATTTTATTTAATTGATACTAAATTTATTATATATATTATAATTATATTTAATTCGAGTATTAGGGATTTTTATAGCTATGTTATTTTTGGTTAAAAATTCTTCTTCCCAATCATATTTATCTTTAGGTTCTTTTACATATATTTCATTATCATTACATGATAATTCTAGATTAGTTGATATTGTACCAAAAGATTCTTCTCCATCTTCTGTAAATTCATTTAAGTGTAGAGCTAATGTATTGTTATTTGTATATTTGGTTTTTATTAATATTACATTATGTTCTATGTTTAAATAAGTTAATTTATATTGTTTCATAGAATCTCCTTTCATTTATATTTAAATTAAAGTATAGGTATAGTTGGTTGTTTATTGTTTTATTATATTTAGGTATATATTGTACTAGGTTATTATGTTTTAAGAAATCATATATCCATTGATATTCTTTTTTATTTTTTATATATAGTGAGTTTTTATTTAATCTTTTTAATTCAGTTGTAAATACTGATGATATGATTGCGTAAATCTTATCATCTTCGTTTGTATAAATTAGAATGTTTGTAGTAGTGGGATTAATGAATACTTTTATATAAGCTTCTTGAAAGGTATTATTTATTTTTATTTTCATATTAGTACCTTACTTAGAATAAGAAATTCTTTGCTTATGTATTGTATTTTGAGATGAGATATTACTTTCTAGTAAAAATGTAGATGGGAGTAGGTTTTTCTTTTTACCATAGACTATATGTGTTCTAGCTGATGATAGATATAAGATTTCTTTTGCTCTTGTAATAGCAACATATAGTAATCTTCTTTCTTCATCTAGTGTTCCTTTTGTATAGTTAGTTGTGGGGATGATTCCTTCATTAACTCCAATTATAATAACTACTTTAAATTCTAAACCTTTTGATCTATGAATAGTCATCAGGTTTACTTTAAATTTACTTTTATTATCATCTTCATCTTGTAGATGTAATTGATTAATAAAGTGTTCTATAGATGAATCTGAATGTGATATTAATTGTTTTAAAGAAGTTATCCTAGCGTAGGTTTCTTCTTTGTTTTCACATGATTCTAAATAATCATGTATTTTTAATAATTCTAATACTTTGTCATAAAACTGTTCTTTATTATATTCTCTGATGATATTAGATAGATTAAATAGTTCTTCAGACAGTTTATTTAAATAAGGATTATTAAATGTTTTTAGTGAAGTAAATAATTTTG
Organism: Peptostreptococcaceae bacterium; assembly: GCA_044426235.1. Lineage (GTDB taxonomy): Bacteria > Bacillota > Clostridia > Peptostreptococcales > Peptostreptococcaceae > JAGHEK01. Next base: position 1,364 of record JAWXUS010000173.1, read on the forward strand.
TATTATTTTGTTTATGGTGTTGTTTAAATAATGCAAAGTCTTTTCCTTCTATATTAGGAATAGGGTTGTATACTATTTTTTCTAACGAAAATAAATCTTCTGGATTAATCATTAGTTTGTATACAGCTAGTATTGATTGGATGTCGCTATAAACTAGAAACGGACTTGCTCTATATATTCGGTAGTCGATGTTTAGTTTAGCAAGTTCCATTTCTAGATTATATGCTTGGGAGTTGTTTCGGTATAGAACTGCAATTTCATTTGGTTCAATACCCTTACTAAGTAATGTTTTAATAGTAAAAGCTGTACTCAGTGCTTCTTCTTGTGTACTGTTAAATTCTTCATATACTATAGGATTCTTAGTTTCTATTTTACTGAATAGTTCTTTTTCTTCTCTATTAGTATTATGCTTAATTAAATTGTTTGCTTTTTCTAGTATATTTGAGGCACAACGGTAGTTTTGGTTTAGAATGATAGTTTTATTAGAGTCATCTCTAAACTGGTTAAATAAGGCTATATCAGAGTTTCTGAATGAGTATATTAACTGATCGTTATCTCCTACTAGAAATACTTGTGTATCTTTAATAGTTAGTTTTTTTATTAGTTCATATTGTACTTGGTTTGTATCTTGTACCTCATCAACTAATAAGTATTTAAAATTAGGTAATTGTTGTTTTAAATCATAATCATCAATTTCTGTTAATTTTAAATAGAGTGGTATCATATCATCAAAATCAATAAAATTAAGTTTTCTTAATTGTTCTTGATATAGATGATATACTTTATTAACTTTAACTGAATCTGCTTGTGTTAGTTCGAGTTTACTTAGATTCTTTATCTTTGATATACAATCTAAGAAAAATCGACTTGCATACTCTATTTTAAGTTTAGTTAATATTTCTTTTAGTATTTTATATTTATCATCTTCAGT
>JAWXUS010000025.1:0-20852 GCA_044426235.1 Peptostreptococcaceae bacterium
ACACAGAAGTTAAGCTCTTTAGCGCTGATGATACTTGGTGGGCAACTGCCTGGGAAAGTAAGACGTAGCCACGTAAGATGAAAGCCTTGATTAATTTCAAGGCTTTTTTGTGTATAAAAAAATATTGTTTATATTAATAATATAAAGTAAAATTAAATAGGAATTTTAAGGAGGTCAAAATGAATTTTGGTGTTATAGGTATAAATCATAATTATGCTCCTATTGAAATTAGAGAAAAAGTAGCATTTATAGATACTAAAAAAATTGAAGCGACAAATATTTTACTTGATAAGGAAATAGAAGAATTAGTTATATTGTCTACTTGTAATAGAAGTGAAATATATTTTGGTTCAAATAATATCGATAGAATTAAATATGATTTAAATAATTTTTATGAAGATTTTTTTGATTTAAAAAATATTTCTCAGTATATTTTTTATAAGGAAAACAATGATGCTATAGATCATTTGTTTAAAGTTACATCTGGATTGGATTCTACAATTATTGGTGAAGATCAAATTCTTGGACAAGTTATAGATGCATATGAATTTTCTATTAATTTAGGATCTACTAAAAAACTTTTTAATAAAATTTTTAGAGAGGCTATAAATACTGCAAAGGAAATAAAAAACAAAACTAAAATATCGGAAAAACCGTTGTCTATAAGCTATATAGGGGTAAAATATATAAAAGAAAAATTAAATAATCTAAAAGATAAGAATGCTTTGATTGTTGGAATTGGAAAAATGAATAAACTAACAATTAAATATTTACAAGATGAAGGCATAAATAAAATTTATTTATCGAATAGAAATCATAAAAAAGTATTTGATGTAGAAAAAGAATATAAAAATGTTATTCCCATAAAATATGAAGATAGATATAGTATTTTTGATGATATAGACATATTAATAAGTGCAACTGCATCTCCTCATATCATTGTTAGCTATGATAAGATTGATAAAAATTTGAAAAATAATATTATGATGTTGGATATAGCTCTTCCAAGAGATATTGATCCTAAAGTTAATGTACTTGATAATATAGAACTTTATGATATAGATGATTTAAAATACATTCAAAATGAAAATTTAGAAGAAAGAATTGAATTAGCTAAAATAGGTATGGATATTATTGAGAACAATATATATGAATTATATGATTGGATAAATTCATCAAAGATTGATCCAACAATAAAATCACTTAATAATAGATGTGAAGATATTAGGATTGATACATTAAACTATATATTTAATAAGATAGATCTTGATAATAAAGAAAAAAAGATTATAGATAAAATGTTAAACTCTGCACTTAAAAGAGTTATTAGAGAACCTATTATTAATTTAAAAAAAGTAAAAGATGAGAATAAACAAGAAGAATTAGTGAAATTAATTGAAGAATTATTTGAGATATAGAAAGGTGATAATTATGAATAATAAAAAATCGTTAGAAATTTATGAAGAAGCAGTAAAGTATATTCCAGGAGGAGTTAATAGTCCAGTTAGGGCATTTAAATCTGTTGGTCTTAATCCTATATTTATTGATAAAGCACATGGTAGTAAAATAACTGATGTTGATGGAAATGAATACGTAGATTATATTTGTTCTTGGGGTCCTCTAATGCTTGGACATAGTCCAAGTGAAATTGTTAGTGGTATTGAAGAGATAATATTTAAAGGGACAAGTTATGGTGTTCCAACTCAAATTGAGGTTGAGATGGCTAAGTTAATAGTTGAGTCCTATGATGGAATTGATCAAGTTCGTATGGTTAACTCAGGAACGGAAGCTACTATGAGCGCACTTAGAGTAGCAAGAGCTTATACAAAAAGAAATAAAATATTAAAATTTGAAGGTTGTTATCACGGACATTCAGATTCACTTTTAGTAAAATCAGGTTCTGGAACTATAACTTATGGAGTACCTACAAGTCCTGGAGTAACTGAAGATGTTGTTAAAGATACTTTAGTTTGTAGATATAACGATATAGATGAAGTAAAAAGAGTATTTGAAGAAAATAAAAATGAAATAGCTGCAGTTATTGTAGAAACTGTTGCCGGAAATATGGGGGTAGTTTCATCAACTAAAGAATTTTTAAGTCATCTAAGAGAAATAACTAAAAAGCAAAATACTGTTTTAATATTTGATGAAGTTATAACAGGATTTAGATTAGATTATAATAGTTCAATTGGATATTTTGGAATAAAACCTGATATGGCTTGTTTTGGAAAGATAATAGGAGCAGGGCTTCCAGTTGGTGCTTATGGTGCTAGAAAAGAAATAATGGATATGGTATCTCCTATTGGACCTGTTTATCAAGCAGGAACATTATCAGGTAATCCATTAGCGATGTATATGGGTAAGAGAAATTTAGATATACTAAGAGATAATAAAAATATTTATGAAGAACTAGAACAAAAAGCTATTAGACTTGAAAATGGTCTTAGAGAAAATATAGAAAAATTAAATCTTGATTATACTATAAATAGAGCTGGTTCTTTAGTTTGTTTATTTTTTGCAAAAGGTCCTATAAATAATTATGATGATGTTATGAAGTGTGATGTTGAAAAGTTTAATATTTATTTTAAAGAATTATTAGAAAGAGGAATTCTTTTAGCACCGACTCAATTTGAAGCGATGTTTTTATCTAATGCACATACGTTTGAAGATATTGATCATACTATAAAAATGAGCTATGAAGCATTAAAAGTTGCACATAATTTATAATGAAAAAAGCTATAGTAGTAGTTAGTTTTGGGACAACTTATGAGGATAGACGTAAAAAAAGCATAGTACCAATTGAAGAAAAAATAAAAACTAAATTTAAAGATTATGAGTTTTTTAGATGTTATAGTTCTAAATTTATAGTTAGTAGATTAGATAGTAAAGATATTTATCATATAGAAGAAACACTTAATTATTTAAAGGAAAATAATTATAATGAAGTAATAATTCAACCTCTTTATGTTGTGTGTGGATTTGAATATGATAAGATATTGAATCTAATTAATGATTGTGATTTTGATAGTGTGAAAGTAGGAAAATCACTTCTTAATAATAAAACTAATTTTTATGAGTTTTCTAATAGATTAGTAGAAAATACTAAATTAATAGAAAAAGATGACAGTTTAGTATTTATGGCGCATGGAAGTTTTCACAATGAAGATTATAATTATATAAAACTTGAGAATGAGCTTAAAAAGATAAATGAGAATATATTTATTGCTACATTAGAAGGTGAAAATTCAATACAAAATATACGAGATATATTAAAGCAAAGAAATATTGATACTGTTTATTTGTATCCATTTATGCTTGTTAGTGGCAGGCATATAGTTACTGATTTAGTATCTGATAATAAGGGTTCATGGAAAAGTATATTAAAAGAGAATGGTATGATTGTATATACTTCAGAAACTTCACTTGGAGAGTATGATTTTATTCAAGAGATATTTTTAAATGAGAGTATTACATTAATAGATAATAATTAGGTAGGAGATTTTAATGAAGATAATCGTTGGTACTAGAGGGAGTAAATTGGCACTTACTCAAACGAATTGGGTTATAGATGAACTAAAAAAATATAATAATAATTTAGAATTTGAAATTAAAATTATTAAAACTAAAGGTGATTTAATTCAAGATGTTAGTTTAGATAAAATAGGAGATAAAGGTTTATTTGTAAAGGAGATTGAACAACAATTAATAGATAAAAATATTGATATGGCAGTTCATAGTATGAAGGATATGCCTTCAAATTTACCAGAAGAATTAAAGTTTACTTATTCTCCAAAAAGGGAAGATGCAAGAGATATTTTAATTCTTGATGAAAAATATAACAGTATAGATGATTTACCATTTGGTGCAACTATTGCAACAGGTAGTAAAAGAAGAAAATATCAATTATTAAATTTTAGAAAGGATTTAAATATAGTACCTATAAGAGGTAATATTGATACTAGAATAAAAAAGATAAAAGATGAATGTTTAGATGGAATAGTTCTTGCGGCATCTGGAGTTATAAGGGCTGGTATGAAAGATAGAATAAATTATTTTCTAGATAAAGAAATAATGTTACCAGCACCATCTCAAGGGATACTTGCTATAGAGATTAGAAAAGATAATTTAGAGTTAGAAAAAATATGTAATTCATTAAAAGATGAAGAAACTAATATTCAAATGTTAGCGGAAAGAAGTTTTTTAAGTTCAATAAATGGGAGTTGCCACGTTCCAATAGGCGCTTATTGTAAAATGAATGGTGAATATATTTTATTAACCGGACTTTTTGGTGATGAAGATGGAAATAAATTAGTCAAAAAAAGCATTGAAGGAAAAAAAGAAGATGCCGTTTTATTAGGTGAAAAATTAGCAGATATGATTTTGGAGGAATTTTAATGAAAGGAAAAGTTTATCTAGTTGGTGCAGGTCCGGGTGATTATAAATTAATGACTCTTAAAGGGATGGAGTGTATACAGAAAGCTGATGTTTTAATATATGATAATTTAATTAATAGAGAGTATTTAAAAGAGGTAAAAAAAGACTGTGAGTTAATATATGTTGGTAAGAAATCTAGTAATCATACTTTATCCCAAGAAGAAATTAATAATTTAATAAAAGATAAATCATTAGAAGGAAAAGTTGTTACTAGATTAAAAGGTGGAGATCCATATGTTTTTGGTCGTGGAGGAGAAGAAGGACAGGTTTTAAATAGTTATGGAGTTGATTTTGAAGTAGTTCCGGGAATAACTTCTGCAATAGGTGGGCTTTGTTATGCAGGAATTCCAATAACACATAGAGATTATGCATCATCTTTTCACGTTATGACTGGACATTTAAGAGATGATAATAAAGAAAATAATGGAATAAATTGGAATGCATTAGCTAAAATAAATGGAACATTAGTATTTTTAATGGGCGTTTCAAATATTAAAAAGATATGTGAAAATCTTATTAGTGAAGGAAAAGAAAAACTTACTCCAGTAGCATTTATTACTTATGCGACTAGAAAAAATCAAAGAGTAATAACGACAAATCTTCAAAATGCTTATCAAGATTCAAAAATATATAATTTAAAATCTCCAAGTTTAATAGTTATTGGAGATGTCGTTAGTTTAAGAGAAGAACTTAATTTCTTTGAAAATAAGCCTTTATATGGTAAAAATATAATGGTTACAAGGTCAAGAAGTCAAAATAGTTCTTTAGTAAATAAACTTAGTGAACTTGGCGCGAGTCCGATTGAAGTACCAACAATTAAAATTCAAAAGATAGAAGAAAATATAGAACTTGAAAAATCGATAATTAATATAAAAAATTATACTTATTTAATTCTTACTAGTCAAAATTCGGTAGAAATATTTTTTGACAAGTTAAATGAAATGAATTTGGACACAAGAGTTTTAAGTAATTTAAAAATATGTGCTATTGGGTGTCAAACGTCAAAAGAAATAAAAAAATATGGAATAATAACCGATATAATACCACAAAGATTTATTGCAGAGAGTTTATTTGAAGAATTAGAAAAAGCACTGACTAAAAATGATAAAGTATTAATTCCAAGAGCAAAAAATAGTAGAGATCTACTTATTAATAAAATAGGTAAAATTTGTGATGTAGATGAAGTTATAACTTATGAATCTGTACTTGATAAAAGTAATAAAGATTTAATTATAGAAAATATAGATAAAGCTGATTATATTACTTTTACTAGTTCATCGATAGTTAATAATTTTGTTAGTATAGTTGGAGATCTTAATAAAATAAAGGATAAAAAAACAATTTCAATTGGACCTGTAACTTCAAATACGATAAGAGAAAATAATTTAGATATTTATTTAGAATCAAAAAATGCAACTATAGATTCAATGATAGAAACTATAATTAAAGATTGTGAGAATAATAATGATTAGAAGACCAAGAAGACTTAGAAAGAGCAGTTATATAAGAAGTATGGTTAGAGAAACTAAATTAGAAGTTGAAGATTTTATATATCCATTATTCATAGTTGAGGGGGAAAATATAAAAAGAGAAATATCTTCACTTCCTGATGTTTATCATTTCTCAATAGATATGTTAGAAGAAGAAATAAAAGAAATAAAAAGTTTAGGAATAAAAAGTATTATATTATTTGGAATACCTCACGACCACGAAAAAGATTTTTATGGAAAAGAATCATTTAATGATGAAGGGATAATTCAACGTGCAATAAGAAAAATAAAATCTATTGATAGTGAAATAATTGTTGTTAGTGATGTTTGTATGTGTGAGTATACAAGTCACGGACATTGTGGAATTTTAAATTCTGATAATTACCTTGATAATGATAAAACTGTCGCATTTTTGAGAAAAGTAGCAGTGAGTCACGCAAGATCAGGAGCAGATATTGTTGCACCTTCTGATATGATGGATGGTAGAATTTTAGAAATAAGAAAGGCACTTGATGATAATGGTTTCGTTGAAACTTTGATAATGAGTTATAGTGTAAAGTATGCATCTAGTTTTTATGGACCATTTAGAGAAGCAGCAAATTCGGCACCAAGTTTTGGAGATAGAAAACAGTATCAAATGGACATTGCAAATTCTGATGAAGCACTTGTTGAAGCTGAAATTGATTTTAATGAAGGAGCAGATATTTTAATGGTTAAACCAGCACTTAGTTATTTAGATGTTATAAGAAGGGTAAAGGATAATTTTAATACTCCTCTTGCTGCATATAATGTTAGTGGTGAATATGCTATGCTTAAAAATGCAGTTAAAAATAACATATTAAGTGAAAATGCAATATATGAATCAGTATTGTCTATTAAAAGAGCTGGTGCAGATATAATAATAACTTATTTTGCAAAAGACTTAGCAAAAATTATTAATAATAAATAGAGTAAAAGCCTTCGTTGGGGGAACGAAGGCTTTAGGGGAGATTGAGTTAAATATTAAATTTTACTTTTATATTATGGACCAAAGAAAATTTTTTATACTCAATTTCTTTAATTATTTTTCTTTAAAAACTTAGCCCCAAGATATTTTTTAATATCTTCTTCAGGTGAAAAATCATCGATTAATATTTCACGACCGCTATCTTCAAGTATAACTAATACTTCACAGTCCCCTTGAAGAAAGAATTTTCTAACAGTTTCTTCTCTAACTGCTCTAACTTTAGTTATATTTTTCTTTACTTTTTCATAATCCTTAGTAAAGTAACTATCCATCATATTTATTATTTTGGTATATCTATTCATAAATCCTCCTATAGAAAAAACCTAAATTATGTTATAATTCTTGTTGTATCAATTAATTATAACAAGGAGTGATACTTATGGCTAGTATAAAAAAGAAAGAAATTATAGATTCTATAGAATATATATATAAAAATAATCTTTTTAATAAATTAAATAAAATTTATAAAAGTGTACCTAGTGGAAAGTGTACTGGATGTGGAAGTTGTTGTATGGAATCTGTTTCAATAAGTTTAGTTGAATTTTTGAATATATATAATTTTCTTCAAGATAATAAAGAAATAAAAAATAATTCATTAGCTAAAGTATTAGACTATTATTTTTTAGAGTATACAAAAAAATCACCTTGTCCATTTAGAGATGATAAAAATATGTGTATGATATATGAAGTTAGACCTCTTAATTGCAGGATATTTGGACATTGGACTGAAAAAGATTACAATAAAAATCTAAATAATGTTACTAATAAAAATAAAGAATATAAAGATCTAATAAAGTCAAAGTATGAATTTGATATAAGTGATGAAGTTGTTAATTATAAAATAAATTATTGTAAGAGTTTTATTCCTGATAATGATTATTTAAAAAAATCTGAGAGATTAAATTTTTCAGATCAAATAATGTGTCTTGATTCAAAAATATTAGGAAGTGAAATAATAGATATTGAGTTTAAAGATAGAGGGATAGTAGAATATTTTATAGAAAGTTTATTATATGAAAATCTTGCTTATGATATTAAAATAAAAGTTTCTAAAGATGAAAATATAAGAAATGTTTGCATGAATAGAATGAAGGGATTGTTTATTGATAAAAATTAATATTTATATTAAAAAAGGCATTAATTTATGTTAGAATAAAAATGACTAAAATTTATATAAAGGGTGAAAAAAATGGAATTTAAAAAATGGGAAGAAGTATTAGCCCCTTATAATAATGCTGTTGAAGAACTAAAAGTTAAGTTTAAAAATATTAGAAAAGAGTTCTTAACTAAAGGTGAATATTCCCCGATTGAATTCGTGACAGGTAGAACTAAAAAAATATCTTCTATAATGGCTAAATCTCAAAGACTTTCTATTGAAAATGCGGAAGAGGATATGGAAGACATTGCGGGTATTAGAATAATGTGTCAATTTGTTGAAGATATACAGACTATAGTGGAATGTATAAGGCAAAGAAATGATATGACAATTGTTGCTGAAAAAGATTATATCGAAAACTTCAAAGATAGTGGTTATAGGAGTTATCACGTTATAATAAAGTATCCAATTAATTCAATAAAAGGTTCGAGAGAAATACTTTGTGAAATACAAATTAGAACTTTGGCTATGAATTTTTGGGCAACTATTGAACATTCATTAAAATATAAATATGAACACTTTATACCAGAAAATATAGCTACTAGACTTAGAAGAGCTGCAGATGCTGCATTTATTCTAGATCAAGAAATGAGTGAAATAAGAGAAGATATAATGAGGGCACAGGTAATGTGCCAAATAAAGGCTGTTACTACAAGAGAAATTTCTGATAAAATAAATAAATTACACTCTTTAGGTGAAATTGAAATATCAAGATTTTATAAAAATAAATTAAGTGAATTCGATGAAGATGAAGATGATGAGTTAAAGCTTATAAAATTAAGAAATGAAGTTGATAATGTACTTAAACAATACAAAAATAACTAGTAGGTTGCTTTATATAGCAACCTTTTTAAATTGATAGAATTTGAGAGGACGATAAAATGAGTTTATATGCTATAGGAGATCTACATTTTTCAACGGCTGTTAATAAGCCTATGGATATATTCGGTGATAATTGGAAAAATCACGAAGAAAAAATAATTGATAACTGGAAAGAAAAAGTTAAAGAAGATGATACAGTTTTAGTTCTTGGAGATACATCTTGGGCTAAAAATTTAAATGAAGTTAAATTTGATTTAGATATAATAAATGAACTTCCAGGCAGAAAGATTTTTATAAAGGGAAATCATGATTATTGGTGGACAACTGTAACTAATCTTAATAAGCTTTATGATAATATGCATTTTCTACAAACTAATTTTTATGTATATAATGATTATGCGATTTGTGGTGGTCGTGGGTGGATTTGCCCGAATAATTTTAAGTTTGATAAAAATGATGAAAAGATACATAAAAGGGAAGAACATAGAATTAGAATTTCTTTAGAGGAAGCTAAGAAAAAAGGATATAAAAAAATAATAGTAATTACTCACTATCCTCCAACTAATGATGAATTAATAGATTCTATATTTACTAAAATGTATGAAGAATTTGAGGTTGAAAAGGTGGTTTATGGCCATCTTCACGGAAAAGATGCTTTTAAAATGGGTCTTCGTGAGGTTAGAAATGGTGTTGAATATATTTTAGCATCATGTGATTATATAGATTTTAATTTAATTAAAATATATGAGTAAAATATAATAAATTGTAAATAATGATACTAAGATAACTATTGGGGAAGGGCGTTAAAGGAGCGAAACTAATGAGATTATTTTTAGTATTTTTATTTTTATATTTAATTCCGATCATGACTATATTTTATAATCACAAAAATATAAAGAGAAAATTTATTTATGCTAGTACATATACAGTATTAATGACATCAATTGCAATTAGTAATGTGTATATAAGTACTATACATCAAATAGAAGAAGTTGCTTATTATAAAAAAAGTATTTATAATGTAGAATCAAACGAAGTATCTAACAAAGGTGAAATTGATGAAGTAGTAGTTATTGAAAATATAATTGAAAAAGAAATAGAAGTCATAAAAGAAATTGAAGAAACTAGTGATATAGGCAATAGTATTTCGACTAATGATGATTATACTAATTATGTAGATTATAATACAGAAAATTTATTTAAAGAAACTGAACTTGAAATGATAAATAATTTCAAAAAAGAAATATATGAAACAGAGCTAATTGCATTAAAGCCTATGAGAGACTGTATACCATATACTAAAGATATATTAGGGAGTTTAAAAAAATTAGGTACAATAAGTGAAAATGTGCAACTTACAATATTAAAATGTGATGAAGTAATTAAAATATATGAAAATATGAAGATACCAGAATTATTAAATGAAGTAGATACTCTAAGCTTAGAAATAGCTAAAGAAGATGTTATTTCTTGTTATGAAATAAGGAAAAAAGCTATGATAGAGGCATCGAATTTAATTGAAACTAAAAATATAAAATATGTAAATAAAATTACAGAGTATCTAGATTTGTCTGATGAACATATATTAAACTATAAGGAAAGAGTTAATGAAACATATAAAAAAATAGAAGAGAGATAGTTTATATGTTATAATTGTTTAAAAGCAGGGAGGTATTATTTATGATTAAATTAAATATTTGTATAGATATAGATGGAACAATTACAGACCCATATCATTTTATACCATACCTAAACGAGTTATATAATAAAAATATAACTAATGAAGAGTGTAATACTGTATTTTGGGAAGATTTATATAATGTGAAGATGGAACTTATGTTAAAAGAGTTTCATTCAAGATATATGCATGCATATGAAGAAGCTTTATTAATAGAAGAAGCTAAAATTATAATAAATAATTTAAAAGAAATTCATAATCTTTATTTTGTAACTGCAAGAAGTCCACATCTTGAAGATGTAACAAAAAAATGGTTAGTAGATAATGATGTTTTAGATATTGATGTTCATCTTTTAGGAAGTGATGAAAAAATAGAAAAAGCAAAAGAATTAAGTTGTAATATATTCATAGAAGATAATCCATCAAATGCCGTTAATCTTGCAAATGAAGGAATGAAAGTTTTATTAATAGAAACTAATTATAATAAAGATATTACTCACAAAAATATCGAAAGAGTAAATAATTGGAGTGAGATAAACGACTTTATACTACAATATATTTAATATATTGGGGAGGATTAAGATGAGAGAAATCTCTGTAAAAACAAAAGATAATAAAATTAAAATAAACACAAATGATATAATTGAAATATTAAATCTTAAAAGTGACTTTGAAAGTATAGTTGATATATCAGATACTCTAAATCAGAAAAAAATTTTTGCATATGATTGTATACTAGATAGAGAAGTTTTAGATTTAGAACTTTTAGAAGAAATCGTAAACGAATTACATAAGCGAAATGATGTTAATGCTTCAGTAAGGCTTGATGATATAGTACAGTATATTCAAGAATTATCAGATGAAGTAGAAACAGATATAGAAGATGAGTATAATATAGAAAATATTACTTGCCATTTTAATTTATATAATGTAGAAACTACAACAAATGAATTTAGATTTGTATTTTTAATATCATTTGATGAAAAAGTTAGCCAAAGTATAGTCAATCTTTCTGAAATAATCGGAAAAAGGCAACTACTTGGTGAATCTAAATATTATAATTAATATAAAACACCCTTATGAAAAATCATAAGGGTGAATTATATTTTAGTCTTTTTTATATGTTTATATTATTATGCTTTGTTTACAGAACCGAAAAGTTCCATTTTTTCTTTAACTGTTTCTTTTATAGCTTCATATCCTGGAGCTAAAACTTTACGAGGATCAAATCCTTTACCAGTTAAATCTTTTCCATCTTCTATGTACTTACGAGTAGCAGCAGCGAATGATAATTGACACTCAGTATTTACATTTATCTTAGATACTCCAAGAGATATAGCTTTTTGTATCATATCAGCTGGTATTCCAGTTCCTCCGTGAAGTACTAAAGGCATACCTTCTGTTTTTTTGTTTATAGCTTCTAAAGTATCAAAGCTTAATCCAGCCCAGTTTTCTGGATATTGTCCGTGTATGTTTCCAATTCCTGCAGCTAACATATCAACACCTAAGTCAGCGATTAACTTACATTCATCAGGACTAGCAACTTCACCAGTACCAACAACACCATCTTCTTCTCCACCTATTGAACCAACTTCAGCTTCAACAGATAATCCTTTAGCGTTAGCTATTTTTATAACTTCTTTAGTTTTTTCTATGTTTTCTTCTATTGAATAGTGAGAACCATCAAACATTACAGAAGAGAATCCAGCTTCTATAACTTGTACCGCACCGTCAAAACTTCCATGATCTAAGTGAAGAGCAACAGGAACTGTTATTTTTAATTCTTCAATAAGTCCATTAACCATACCAACTATAGTCTTGTATCCACCCATGTACTTTCCAGCACCTTCAGATACCCCAAGTATAACTGGTGAATTGTTTTCTTGTGCAGTAACTAAAACTGCTTTTGTCCATTCTAAGTTGTTGATGTTAAATTGCCCAACAGCATATTTACCATCTCTAGCTTTTTGTAACATTTCTTTAGCAGAAACTAACATATTAGAAACCTCCATAAAATTTTATAATAAAATTAAAAAAATACCCATCTCTTATATTATAACAATTCTTGAAAAAAAGTATATAGTTAAATTGTAATAACTAAAAAATAAAAGTATAATATAAAAATATTATACTAATAAATGGAGAAAATTATGGCAAAAAAGATTAGATTAGATAAACTTCTTTCAAATATTGGAATTGGAAGTCGTGCAGAAATAAAAAAATATGTTAAGTCAAGTTTTATAAGAGTAAATGGATCTATTATTAAAGATAGTGGATTTTTAGTAGATAGTGAAAATGATATTATTTTATTTAAAGATGAAGAGGTTTATTATAGAGAATTTATATATATAATGCTTAATAAACCAGATGGATATTTATCGGCAACATTTGATAAAAGAGATAAAATAGTACTTGATTTAATAGATAAATCTTATTTATCATTTGAGCCATTTCCTGTTGGAAGACTTGATAAAGATACAGAGGGATTATTAGTACTTACTAATGATGGAAAATTATCGCATAGGGTTTTATCTCCAAAGAAACATGTACCAAAAACATATTTTGCAAAAATTGATGGCATCGTTACTAATGATGATATTTTAAAGTTTGAAGATGGTGTTATTTTAGATGATGGCTATAAAACTATGCCATCAACTCTTAAAATATTAAAAAGTAATTTAATTTCAGAAATAGAACTTACTATTCATGAAGGTAAATTTCATCAAGTAAAAAGAATGTTTGAAAGTGTTGATAAAAAAGTAGTATACTTAAAAAGAATTTCTATGGGACAATTAAAACTTGATGAAACTCTAGAACTTGGAGAATATAGAGAATTAACTCAAGAAGAAGTACAAATGATAGAGAAAAGATAAAGAAAGGTAGACTTATGAAAAGAAAAGATATTATAGAATTTGAAATTGATAAAATGGAATTTGGAGGAACTACAGTTAGCAGCTATGAAGGAAAAAATATTCATATGAAAGGTGGAATAACTGGACAAAAGGTAAAAGCTATAGTTCAAAAGGCAAGAAGTAAGAAAGCTGAAGTTAAACTTATGGAAACTTTAGAAAAATCGAGTATAGAAACCAATGATCATTGTAGCCATTTTGGAGATTGTGGTGGGTGTAGTATGTTATCTGTGCCTTATGAAAAACAACTTCAAATTAAAGAAAGACAAGTTATGGATTTATTCTTGAATCAAGATATATTTGGATTTAAGTTTTTAGGGATAGAAGGGAGTCCAAATCAAACTGAATATAGAAATAAAATGGAGTTTACTTTTGGTGATGAAGTAAAAGACGGACCTTTAACTCTTGGGATGCACAGAAAAGGTAGGCATATGGATATAATCACAGTTGATGATTGCTATCTAGTTGACAGTGATTATAGAACTATATTAAATAGTACTGTTGAGTTTTTTAGAGAGAAAAACTTGCCATACTATAGAACTATGAGACATGTTGGATATTTAAGAAATTTAGTAGTTAGAAAAGGAACTAATACTAATGAACTTATGGTAAATATTGTTACTTCATCTCAAGAAGATTTTGATATGGAACTTTTTAAAGATATGCTACTTAATTTAAATACTAATTCAAAAATAGTTAGTATACTTCATACTATAAATGATGGTTTAGCAGATGCAGTTAATTGCGATGAATTAAGAATACTTCATGGACGTGATTATTTAAATGAAGAAGTTTTATCGCTTAAATTTAAAATATCTCCGTTTTCATTCTTCCAGACAAATACTAAGGGAGCAGAGAAATTATATGAAATGGCAAGAGAATTTATAGGAAATCAAAATGATAAAATAGTATTTGATCTTTATAGTGGAACTGGGACTATTGGGCAAGTTATGGCACAAAGTGCTAAGAAGGTTTATGGAATAGAAATAATTGAAGAGGCAGTTGTAGTTGCGAATCAAAATGCTAAACTTAATAATTTAGATAATTGTGAATTTATTGCAGGAGACGTTGCAAAGGTTGTTAGAAATTTAAAAGAAAAGCCAGATTTAATAGTTGTTGATCCTCCAAGACCAGGAGTTCATAAAGATGCAATAAGAGATATATCTAGTTTTGAGGCTAAAGAAATAGTATATATTTCTTGTAATCCTAAAACTTTAGTTCTTGATTTAGTTGAATTTGAAAAGTATGGATACAAATTAGAAAAAGTAAAATGTATGGATATGTTCCCAAATACTCCACACGTAGAAACTTGTGCTAAATTAATTAAGATGTAGAATAGAAGTTATTCAAAATCTGTTAAAGATTATTGGATAACTTTTTTTATTTTAATCATTTATTATACATATAATTAAAAAATGAGCTATAATCATAGTTATATAGTATTTTTATAAGGATATTAATTTGAAAGGAGTGTTATATGGAATATTTAATAATAGCTTTATTAATTTCTTTCTTTATATATAATTTAGTATCATTCAAGTTTATAGGTTCTATACTTGAAAAAAGAAAAACTAGTGATATACTCGTTATCCCTATGTCAATTATAAATTCATTTGTGGTCTTTAATATGATTAAAGTAAATGAATACATACCTATACATGTTTTTGGTGGAATAGGTTTATTAATACTTTTGAATACTTATATTGTTTATAAAGATACATTACTTAGAAATTACTTTATAACTGCCTCATTTTTAATTCATATAATGGGAGTTTTTTCAATATGTGTTTCTCTATTTGCGGTTTTAACAAATCAAACAATGTATCAAGTGGCAAATAGTATTAATATAATTTTTTGTATGATATCTACAGCATGCTTATTGCAGCTTTGTTTAGTTGTAGTAATTAAGTTTATTCCAGCTAAAAATATAAAAATAATAAATCAACATGGTGAACAATTAATATTTATGGTTATTATGTTAACATTATTTAATTTATACTTAATGCTTAATTCAAAAGTGTATACGATAGAAAATTATAATGTTTTATATTTGGAAAATCAAATTATAGTACCAGCTGTTATGTTAAGCATGGCATATATGTGTTTATTTTACTCTATTAAGATGGGTAACTTATTAGGATATAAAGAAAAGACAGATAAATTAAAGGATGCTTATGAAAAAGAAAAATTATATAGAGATGTAATCGACAAAGATGTATTAATTGTGTGTGATGTTAATTTTAGCAAGAATAATATTATAACAGGACTTGAAACGCTAAGAGGAAATGTTGGGAATAGGATATATATCTATAATGAAATGGTTAATTATATTAGTCAAAATTTTGTTGAAAAAAATTTCAAGTCAAATTTTGTAGATTTATTTAATTTAGAAAATATATTTAAAGAATTTGAAAATGGAACTAAAGAAATACATTTTGAATTTAAGGCAAAAATTAATACAAAAGATTATATTTGGGTTCATATGCATCTTCCAATCATTAGGAATGAAAAAGGAGATATATGCGGTTTTATTCAATTAAGAGATATCGATTATAAGATGAAAGAACAACTTGAATTAAAGAGGAAATCAGAACTTGATCTTTTAACTTCACTTTATAATAAAGTAACTACTGCAGATAGGATAAATGAATTTTTAAAGAGAGATAATAGGAAAAGTAGAGGAGCATTATTTATTATTGATATAGATAATTTCAAAACTATAAATGATAGGCTAGGACATTTTAAAGGTGATGAAGTTTTACTTGAATTATCTAAAAGTTTGTCTTCAATATTTAGGCCATATGATATAATTGGAAGAATTGGTGGAGATGAATTTATAGTTTTTATTGAAGGTGAATTTAATGAAAATTATATAAAACAGAAAGCACTTAAAATATGTGAATTATTTAATAGATCCTATTCAAATGATAATATTGAATTTTATTGGGTATCAGCAAGTATTGGTATATCTTTATATCCAAACTTTGGAGAAAGTTTTGAAGAATTATATAAAACTGCAGATATTGCACTTTATCAAACAAAATCAAAAGGAAAAAATGGGTATACTATATATGAATATAATTTTAAACAGCTAGAATATATTTCTGAAAGAACTAAAATAGAACAGATAAAAAACGCTAATGATTAGTACATTAGTGTTTTTTGTTATGTTTTGGTTAAAAATTTACATTCTCTTAACACAAAAATAATATAATTTTAACTTAAATGAGATATAATAAATTCATATTTATTATAAAAATGGAGGTTAACCTTAAATGTTAGATAATATTGAACAGAATAATTCAATAAAATTAGCTAATCAATTAGATGATGAGAAAAATAAAAGTAATAAAAATAAATATTTACTTGAAAAAATAAGTAAAAATATATTCTTTTTAAGTGCTTTAATATCAGTTGCTAGCTTACTTCTTATAATAGGATTTGTTTTTTATAAAGGACTTAATCCATTTATAACTAAAGGCTTTTCTTTTGTTGATTTCTTAACTACAACTGAATGGCTTCCGGGAAGTGAGATATTTGGAATAGCGCCTATGATTATAGCATCGCTTTGTGCAACGTTTGGAGCACTTTTAATAGGAGTACCAGTTGGAATTTTAACTGCGATATTTATTGCAGAAGTTGCACCAAAAAAGATTTCTAAACTTATGTCACCAGCAGTAGAACTTCTTGCGGGTATACCATCAGTTTTATATGGTATATTTGGTTTATCATTTATAGTACCTACAATTCAAAACACTTTTAACCTACCAAAAGGACAAAGTTTACTTGCAGTAATAATAGTATTATCAGTAATGATGCTACCTACAATAATTACAGTTTCTGAAACTGCGATAAGATCAGTACCAAAGGCTTATAAAGAAGGATCATTAGCGCTTGGTGCATCAAAAATAGAAACTATATTTAAAGTTATATTACCTGCAGCAAAATCAGGAATATTAGCAGCAGTGGTATTAGGTGTTGGTCGTGCGCTTGGAGAAACTATGGCCGTAATATTGGTTGCCGGAAATTCACCAGTAATTCCAACTGCAATAACTGATAGTGTAAGACCACTTACAACAAATATTGCACTTGAAATGGGATATGCATATGGAACACATCAAGAAATGTTATTTGCAACAGGGGTTGTATTATTTACATTCATATTAGTTTTAAATATTGTTTTAACAAAGTTATCAAAAGGAGAATAACATGAGAAAGTTCAAAGAAAACGTACTTAAATCATTAATATATATTTCTGCCTTTTTCACAGTAGGAGTTTTATTCATGATAGTTGGATATATATTCGCTAGAGGAATTGGCGGAATAAACATATCATATTTAACTAGTGATTATAAGGCTAGTGGAGATGGTGGTATATTACCAATGATAATTTCAACTATATATACAGTTGGTTTATCTTTAGTAATTGCAACTCCAATAGGAGTTTTATCAGCAATTTATCTACAAGAGTATGCTAAAAAAGGTAAATTTGTTAAGATGATAAGATTTGCAACTGAAAGTTTAGCTGGGATACCATCAATAATATATGGTCTTTTTGGAGGTATATTCTTCGTTACAACTTTAGGATTAAAATATTCTATATTATCAGGTGCATTAACTGTTAGTATAATAATACTTCCAGTAATAATTAGAACTACTGAAGAAGCTTTAAAAACAGTACCTAGTGGATATAGAGAAGCATCTTTAGCACTTGGTTCAACAAAGTTTCAAACTTTATATAAAGTAATACTTCCAAGTGCAACACCTGGAATATTATCAGGAATAATATTATCAGTTGGAAGGATAATTGGGGAATCTGCAGCAATACTTTTAACTGCAGGGACAGTTGCACAAATGCCAAGTGGAATATTTAGTAGTGCAAGAACACTTACAGTTCACGCATACTTATTAACTAAAGAAAGAGGCGATATAGCAGGAGCTTGTAGTTTAGGTATAGTACTTATAGTAATAGTATTATCAATAAATACATTTGCAAAGTTTATTGCTAAAAAATTAAATAAAGCTAATTACTAAAATCTTAGAGGTGAGATGATGAATAAAATTAAGATAAACGTTGAAAACCTAGATTTATTCTATGGTGAAAATCAAGCATTAAAATCAATTAACATACAAATAGAAGAAAATAAAGTAACAGCACTTATAGGACCTTCAGGATGTGGTAAATCAACATTTCTTAGAACATTAAATAGAATGAATGATTTAATAGATAGTGTTACTATAAAAGGTAAAATAGAGGTTGATGGAGAAGATATATATATAAGCGAAGACGTTATAAAACTTCGTACAAAAGTAGGAATGGTTTTCCAAAAGCCAAATCCATTCCCAATGAGTATATATGATAATGTTGCTTATGGACCTAAAGTTCACGGTATAAAAGATAAAAAAACTTTAGATAAAATAGTTGAAGAAAGTTTAAAGGGTGCAGCTATATGGGATGAAGTTAAAGATAGACTTAAAACTTCTGCACTTGGTTTATCAGGAGGACAGCAACAACGTATTTGTATAGCAAGAGCTATTGCTATGAAGCCTGAAGTTATACTTATGGATGAGCCAACTTCTGCACTAGACCCTATATCAACATTAAAGGTTGAAGAACTGATAGAAAATTTAAAAAATGATTATACTATAGTAATCGTTACTCATAATATGCAACAAGCAGCACGTATTTCAGACAAAACTGCATTTTTCTTAAGTGGAGATTTAGTTGAAATAGATGATACAAATATAATATTCACAAATCCTAAAGATAAACGTACTGAAGATTATATAACAGGTAGATTTGGATAAGGAGATTTATTATGATTAATACTAATTTAGATAATAGTATCAATGAATTAAAAGAATGTAGTATAGAAATGATAGTTAAGTGTGAAAGAATGATTAAACTTGCTATTGAAAGTATGTTAGAAAAAGATCTTGAAAAAGCTAAAAGAGTAAAAAGAAAAGATTATGAAATAAATAAATTAAGAGAAGTTATAAGAGACAAGAGTATAGAACTTATAGCACTTAAGCAACCTATGGCTAGAGATTTAAGATATGTACACTCTTTATCAGTAGTAGCTAACGAACTTGAAAGAATAGGAGATTATGCTACTAATATAGCTGATGAAACTATTCAAATAATTGATGAAGAATATAGTGAATTAAAGAATATTTCTAAAATGTATATCATATGTTCAGAAATGTTAATTTCTTTAAAAGATGCATTAAATAATGAAGATACTACTTTATCTCGCGAAATAGCTAAAAGAGACGATGAAGTAGATGCACTATATAAACAAACTAGACTTGATTGTGTAAGGTTAATGAATGAAAAAGATGATTACATAAACCAAGGAATACAATTTTTATTTGTAGCTAGACATTTAGAAAGAATTGGAGATCACATAACTAATATATGCGAAAAAATAGTTTTTGTGGTTGAAGGTGAAGTAGTAAATATAGGGTAGTAATTTAAGAGTGGTTTTTTTAACCACTCTTTTTTGTTATAAATATATAAAGGAGTGATTAAATTGGATTTTCCGATAAATATAGAATTAGATAAATTTAAGATTGCTGTAATTGGTGGTGGAAAAGTAGCATATAGAAAATGTGTTACGCTTTTAGAATTTACTGAAAATATAACTGTTATATCTAACAGTTTTATTGATGAATTTAATTATATAAAAGATAGGATAACTATCATAGAAGATAATTATAGAGAAAAATATATTAAAGAAGTTAATTTAGTGATAGCATCAACTAATAATAGAAATATAAATTATAAAATAGGCGTATATTGTAATGATAATAATAAATTAGTTAATGTTGTTGATAACAAAGAAATATCTAATTTTAATTTTTGTTCTTATATAAAGAAAGGAGATTTATTAATAGGGGTTTCTACCAATGGAAAAAGTCCATCGCTTTCATCAAAGATAAAAGAAGAATTAGAGGAAAAATATGATGGTATAGAGGAGTATATAGAAATTTTAGGTTTAATAAGAACAGAAGTTATAAATAATATTAAAGATACTGATGAAAAGAAATTAATTTTAAGTTCACTTATAAGGCTTGATTTAGAGGGATTAAAAGCAGAATATAAAAAATATAAGAAAAAAAATTGAGAAAGTTATTGACTTTATATTTTAAATTTGGTATATTAATACTTGTCCTTAAGAGACAACGAAAGACACTCTAGAAAAGGACAAAATGAAAAAGAAAAAATAAAAATTAAAAAAAGTGTTGACAGACAAAACTTAGTATGATAATATTAATAGAGTCGAAAGACACACAAAATGAACTTTGAAAATTAAACAGTAGGTTAAATAGAATTTTAAACACAAACAAACCAAGC
>JAWXUS010000174.1:0-2271 GCA_044426235.1 Peptostreptococcaceae bacterium
ATGCTCACACTTATATTTGACTATGGTTAATACAGAAAAACAAAGACTAAATGATAAATATAAGGGGCTTAATAAAGGCAAAGAACAAAGAGCAAAGAGCAAAGAACAAATACTAAAGCATAAAGATAAGAGTCTAATTAAAAGCAAAGAACAAAGATTAAAGCATAAAGATAGAAGCTTAATTAAAAGCATAAAACAAAGATTAAATGATAAATATAAGAGTCTTAATAAAAGCATAGAACGAAGATTAAAGTATAAAGACAGGAATCTATCAAAGAACAAGAGTTAATTGATAAACGTAAAAGCCTTAATAAAGGCAAAGAACAAAGACTAATTGATAAAGATAAAAGTCTATCAAGGAATAGAGATTAAACAATAAAGATGCAGACTTAATAAGTTATAGTTGTTAAATATAGTTGTATTTTATAACTAAAAAAAATATAAGGTTAAAATAAAATTTTAATTAAATGTAATTAATATAAACATAAATAAAATAAATATATGAAATGCATTATAAATATAAAATATTATGTTTAAAATAAACATAACTATAACATTTAATTTTACATAAATGCTACAAGTCAATTAAAATTAAACATAAAAAAGAGATGTTTTAGGAACAATCTCTCTTTCTATCTCCAACCTCAAAATAGTGCAGCCGCACAATAATACACAATCTTCACTAAAAATATATTCCAATTATCAAACAAAAATAATTTTTCATATAAATGAAAACATATCTCTATATTTTTTTTATTATCGCATTAATCTATTTATAAATAAAACAAAATTATATATAATGAATAGATAGAGGTTAGAAATTATAATAAATTAATTTTTATTGAGGAGTTTGCTTTTTTAGATGAGTAGAGATATTTTAATTAACAAAATAGAAGAATATAACTTTAATAATTGTAAGAATTATAGTGATGATGCTATGTATTTAGCTTCCTTATGTTTAGAAGAGAATAAATTTACTAATAACGAGATTCATACAATGTGTAGTGCTTTGGATAAAGGGCTTAATAGTTTAGCCTTGCTTGAAGCTGGTTGTAGCTTAGAAGACATTTTAAACTCAAGCAACAAACATATGGAAAGTATTGAAGCTACAAAGTTTGGATTTTTATTAGGAATTATTTCTCTAATAGTCATAATATCAACTATATTTTAATGAAAAGAGTGGATAGCATCCATTGATAATGAAGATACGAATGAATTTTTAATGAAAGTGATTTAATTAAAAGCTTAGACTACACTCCACCTATTCACTTGTTTTTAAGTCAAAATGAAATACCTAATAATTTATATAAGAACATATATGAAGATATTATTAAATTATTTAAAGAACAATGGTCTTTGTGTGATTTTAATAATGAGTAGATTGAAGAGTTAAGAGTAGTTCTTTTTTTTATTTTCTTAAGAAATTTATAATTAAATTAATTCAATTCTTCAACATATCTGAATTTTTGATTGGTTAAAAAAGTATCTTATATATAATAAAGAAAAAAAGAAGAAAGGACGTTTTTAACATTGAGATTTAATATTGTACTTGAAGATGGAGGGGTATACTTAGACTCTTTAGTGCTAAGTCATAATGGTTTAGCATCATCAGTTTATGAAATAAAACAGGGGCTTAAATTCAAAGGTTTTATAGTGCTAAGTAACAGTAAATTCAAAAATGAAATAATTCTTAAAAATGATATTTATAGGATAGAAATGTGCAGTGGTAAGGAATCAATTATTCAACATAAAATAGGCTAAGATATATTTTTATTTTTTTAAATCTAATTGACATATATCTGATATAAATGTATAATACAAATATATCAAGAGATTTTATGCCAACTTATCTTTTGATTTTAAACTGTGTTTCTTTAGATTTTATGTAATCATGATTACTTGATGATTATTATTCAACGACATTTCATTAGAATCAAAAAAATAGAGAGCTTATGCTCTCTTTTTTTATTTAAAATAAATACATTGTAATTATTTTAAATATATGGTATTATTTAAGTATATTTCATTTCAAGATGAAATCTCTTATGTTATATTGTTTCTTGATAATTGATGGTTAAGATTCATTCGTTTGTTTCCGATTAAGTTAAAAGCATTTAGGTATTTACCTTTATGCTTTTTTTTATTATATTTTTATTTTTTTATAAAAAATATTATTATTTAAACTAACCGCATATAATAATGAAAGGTTATTTTTTTATGATATGTAAGTTTAAAATTTAATTTAATAATGTAGGTTTTTTTATGATAGTT
>JAWXUS010000175.1:0-2271 GCA_044426235.1 Peptostreptococcaceae bacterium
AATTTAAAATATTTAGGTAAAACCTTATATAAATTATCTCCACTATCTTGGTTATTAAACTTCATCTATCACAACACCTACTTCACCTAAAACGAATAATTGACCCTCTCTAAGGGTAGGTACTTCATTAGCCACTAAATAAAGGTCTTGTATTTCGCTTGGTAAAAACTTTAATAAAAACTTTAATAACCTTGACTGACTAAATCTTTGTTCAAAATCAAAATTACCTATCTCAAAAAAGTCTTGTATAAGTTCTAAACAAATACCTTCATAATCTGTTGTATCTTTCTCTAGTTTAGCTATAGTTAAAGTAAAGTTTAAAGGTATATATTCTGCATCTTTTATCTCCACCTTAACACCTAACATTCTAGTTTCTTCATATACTTGAATAGCATACTTAAATTCTTCCTCTGTCATACCTCTTTGCTTATTAGCAATATAAACACTAACAGTATAACCATCTACATCTTCAAATGGTTGTATAAGAGTAGCCCACGGAATATATTTAAGCCCTATATTCTCAAAATCATATATAGTAACTGCTCTTTCTAAAGTATTAAGCCCTATCAATGCATTTCTTTTAGCCGTATCTATACTTTCTTTATCCTCCCCTTCTATCTCACATATATAAGGGTTAAAAGTATCAAGTACATCTGCCCTCGGATTTTCTAGATTTAAAATCATATTAGGTGCTATATTACCTTTAGTTCCCCCTCCTATTCGATACGTACTCATAACATTATTAACACCCTTACTTGGTACTGCCCCTAAATAACCATTACCAAAAGTTATGGCGCATTTATTATCCCCACCAATTCTAATAGTATAATGTTTATCATCTTTACTACTTCTAATAAAATTATCAACCCTCTCCCATTTCTCCCAATTAACCTCGTTTCTTACATATACTTTAATACTATCTATAATTACACTAGTATTCCATAAAGTGAAAACTTCGTCTACACCACCCTGTACACTCCCTAACACCTCTTCATTAATAGTTAACCCCTCTTCTACTAAAACACTATACTTATATTCACCCTCTTCGTCCTTTTCTAATCCACTACATAAAGGGGGAATAATTAAGTCTTCTTTAGTTTCAAACATCAAAGTACCTGTATTATCTATATCTTTAGTAAGTAATTT
Source organism: Peptostreptococcaceae bacterium (assembly GCA_044426235.1). Taxonomy (GTDB): domain Bacteria; phylum Bacillota; class Clostridia; order Peptostreptococcales; family Peptostreptococcaceae; genus JAGHEK01. The sequence continues at coordinate 1,147 of JAWXUS010000175.1, forward strand.
AGTACCCTTACCTATCTTAGTTTCTAAAGGGCTATTCATCACATTAAAAACTTGTTTGAATACAGAAGGTGTAGCATTCCTAATAGTATAACCTAAGTTATTACACAGTTCTGTTACATTCCCCCTATCTCTAGCAGTATGTAAAGTACTTTCATTGCTAACCATATCCATATAGTAACTTTGTACATCTAAAGCCAAAGCCAAGGACTCAATAAGTATAACACCTAAATCACTTTCAGACATATCCACATACTCCGGTATTCTCCTCTTTAGCTCACTAATAAGTAACTCTTTAAACCCTGTAAAATCTCTAGCTTGGTAACTATTCATTATATTCCTCCTTTAATTTAATTTTAAGTCAAATTGATAAATCTCGTTGGTAACCTTTATTTTATACCTAATCTTAATTTGAATACTCGTGTGTTCGGCATATACTTCTACATCATCATCTCTAACATCTATATCTGTACAAAACACATTAATAGTATCCACTATCTCCATCTTTATAATATTAATCAAACCCTCATTTAGAGTATCAAATATATATGACTCTAAATTAATACCGTAAGTAGGATTCATAACCCTCTCTAATTTATTAGTAGTTAGTAATTGAGTTAATTGATTATTATAATAATGCTCACTAGCATAATCAACTGAACTAACCCCACCTTTTTGACCCTTACTAAAAGGGAAATTAAATGTTTTCATTTATTATCACACCTTCCACGTTCCAACCCAAATAGGCTTACTTAAATTTCCCTCTTCAAATTCTACCCATATAGCATCTCCTACTTTAGGGGGTCTTATTTCATATTTTAATACGTTAACTACAGGTGGGTTATATAATTGAAAAGGTACACAGGGGTAAGCCCAGTTACTCTTACCCTCCCCTAACACCTTAGGGCATTTAAATTTAACTCTAGTGTTTATATCAAGAGGCTTTTCAACCTCGGTAACAATCGCTCTATATTTCCCATAACAATTATATTTCATATTATCTAGAAGGTATCACAAATTTTTCACCTATTTGTAAAGTCCTTATTCTCCTTTCATCATTCACTTCAATAGTATTCGCTTCGGCTATTGTAGTCCATAAACTACCATCACCATAAAACTTTTTAGCTA
>JAWXUS010000073.1:0-4495 GCA_044426235.1 Peptostreptococcaceae bacterium
TGCACCTTCTTTTTTAATGTAAATTCTTATATTAGTGATATTTTACGTTAACTCTTTCTATTATTTAACATATTTTTTTGGTCGTTTAAGTGCTTATATAATCAATGATAGCCATACGGTCTAATTGCCTTTAATTTACATTAAATTTTTATATTTAAAGTGTTTTTTATGTATTATATAATGATTGACTAAATTCAATTATAAAAAAGAAAAGGAGATATAGATAAATAATGTTAAATAAGAGAATAAATGTAGTTTCAATGCTATCAGTTACGTCACTTTTAACACTTGGATTAATGACAAGCTCTTTTGCTATAAATGAGGATATATCCCTAAATAATTTTGGTGCTGATAGTATGGAATTAATAATCAATTCAAATGGAAAAGCACAAAGTGTATTTCATTATCCTTATAAAGGAGAAGTTCAGACATTTGTAGCACCGATGGATGGTATTTATAAGTTTGAGGCTTGGGGAGCTGAAGGTGGAGATAATAAATACTACTGGGGGCAAAATGTTCCAGTTCTTGGCAGTACAGCTTCAGTAGCAACTACTAATAACGGTGCGTATGCAGAAGGTCAATCTTATTTAAATAAGGGAGACACAATATATGTTTACGTTGGCGGACGTGGGCAAGATGAAACGAGTGATATAAATGCCCATTCACGAGTTGTTGAAAATGGTGGATGGAATGGTGGAGGAAATGGATTTGGAGCAGCATCAGCAGGTGGTGGAGGTGCGACTGATTTTAGACTTAATAATGATTTAGAAAGCGCAAAATTCACGAGTAAAAGTGCTGATGACACGAGGATACTTGTTGCTGGTGGTGGAGGTGGAATGCCTTCAGTAATTCCAGATAATATGATAATGAGACACGTTACTCCAAGAGAAGCTTATACTTCTACATTAGCGGCTCAATCTATGGTTGGTGGTAATACTGTTAGTAGGAGACAGTTACTGGGAGATGAAACAGCGGCTTACCCACTTGCTTCTTTAAGTTCATTAAAGTCAGAATATTTAAATGTGGTAACTACAATGTCTAATCAAGGAGAAAACTCTTCAAATGCTAATTATGGAGGAGGTGGCGGTGGATTTGATGCAGGTAAATCATTTACTGTACCAAGAGTAGTTCAATCACCTGCAGTTGGGGGTGCAGTTTCTTATGCTTTTGGTCAAAATGTGGGTGGAACAAGTGGAAGAAATACTCACTTAGGGGAGAAAAATATGACTCACCATACGGAGCTTACTGGGGTACAAACTATGCCACACCCTGCGGGAGGAACTCAAGTTGGAAATAGTGGACACGGATATGCAAAAATAACTATGCAAAATACAGCACCTACATTTACATTATCTAATACATTTAGAGATGGTTCTTCTATTACAAGAGGAGAGCAAATTGAGGTAACTGGGACAATTTACGATGAAATAGGTAATACAATGAGTCTATTTATGCAGTTTGGAGATAATGCTCCTATTGAAATAGTAAATAAAAAAACAAGTTTCATTCAAGAAAGTTTTGTGTATAATTTTTCAGTTCCAGAAAATATGGACTATGGTGCATATGATTTAGTGTTTTGGAGTGAAGACGACTTAGGGGCGATAAGTTCAAGAACTACTTATAGATTAGTGTATACTAATAAGTCAGCTTCTGCATTTACTCATGAACTTAGCACTAATGCTTGGACAAATAGAGACGTTACGATAACAGTTGTGCCTTCAGCTGGGTATCCATTTGAATATTACAATAATCATGGCTCTTCAACTGCAATAAATCATGGAAGTTATAATGCTATGACTTATACTGCATCAAATAATGGAGCTTATACATTTAAAGGTTTCACTTATGCTGGAGAGATGATATCTCATGCAGTTTCAGTTGGTAACATAGATAAAGTAGCTCCAACTATTAATTACAGAATACTTAATACGGCGTTAACTTCTCAAGACGTTACTATTGAAGTTGAAGGTTCAGATGCATTGAGTGGGGTTGCAAAAATAATCTTGCCTAATGGTAGGGAGATATTGTCAAATACTGCAACATATACGGCAGTAGATAATGGGACTTATAAGTTCCAAGTAGTTGATAATGCAGGAAATGCAACGAGTAGAGATATTGTTGTGTCGAATATTGATAAAAACGTTCCAACGATTTCAGTAAGTCAAGATATAACGACCTTAACAAATAAAGCAACACTTACAGCTTCAGCGGAGAGTCTTAGTGGGATTTCTTATATAGAAAAGCCAGATAACATAAGAGTTTATAACAGAGATGAAGTTAATCCATTTACTACAACATTTGATATAACTAAAAATGGTGAATATAGATTTATTGCAGAAAATATAGCTGGAGAAAGAGTTGAAAATATAATGATAGTAAATAATATTGACGACAAAGCTCCTGTGTTAAATATTGATTATGATGATACACAGACTAATAATGATGTGATTGTTAGAATAACTGCAAGTGATGAACATGGCATATTAAAACTTACAATGCCAAACAATTCGAGTGTATTAAATGATAATACAATGTATACGATTACAACTAATGGAACTTATACATTTAGTGTAACGGATAGAGCCGGAAACGTTACAACTAAAGATATTGTAATTTCAAATATCAATAAAACAGGACCTACATTCACATCATCAGTAACGCCAGGTACATGGACAAATGATAAGGTTCAGATAATGATTAATGCATTCTCTGGGAATGTTGAGTTAGATGAGATAACACTACCAGATGGCACTAAAGTAAACAATAGAGTTGCTGTTTATTATGTAGATAAGAATGGAGTATATGACTTTACTCTAAGAGATGCTTTGGGAAATATAACGAATGCTCAAATTACTGTTGACAATATAGACAAAAACCCTCCAGAATTAATAGTTGGAACAAGCCTTATGTTGCCTAATTACCCAACAGGAGAGGGTCTTGTATTAGACAAACCAAGGTTCTTCTTTAAGGTAACTGATACTGGTGGAAGTGATTTTATACTTAATCAAAGTAATGTAAATATAACTGCTCCAAACGGAGATAGGGTCTTTTATAGTGGATATGATGAAGTTAATGGTATTTATGTTGAATATGATAAATTTGATGAAAGTTTAAATGGAGAATGGACGATAAAAGTTCGAGATAATGCAGGAAACGAAACTATTAAGACCCATACTTCAATGCTTGCAGATGGAACTGCTCCAAAGTTAAGTATTAGCTCTCACATACTATCATCAACAAGTAAGTTAATTACTGCTATTGCGGTAGATGAAGGTGTAGCGGGTCTTGATTATATAAAGACACCAGATGGTATTTTTCATAGAAATACAAACAAAGTGGATTATGTTGTTTCTGAATATGGAGAGTATATTTTTGAAGTAGCAGATAATTATGGGAATGTAAGAACTGAAAAAACAATAGTTAATACTCAAGGAAATAGCTCTACCGAATTAATACTTACTCCACATACAGAGGAGTGGATAAGTGGAGATGTTTTAATTGATGTGAAAACAGTTAATGTTAGTCACCAAATAAGCCATATAATACTACCAAATGGAAATGTGGTATTAGGAGATAATGCGAACTATATAATAACGCAAAATGGCATTTATGAGTTTATAGCGGTTGATGTTTTAGGTAATGAATTTAAAAATATAGCTATTGTGTCAAATATTGATAAAGAAGAGCCTACTGTAACCATAACTAATGAAGTTAATTGGACTAATGAAAGCGTAGATGTTTTAATTGAAGCTACTGATAATTAAATCTATTCTTCGATAAAAGTATTAATAAAATAATAAAATAATATATAATTTAATTTATAGATAAAATTAAATTTAAAAGGTGATTTATTTAAACCTTTTTTTTATAAGGGAGAGATTTTATGAAGAAAATACTGATATTAATACCTATGCTTTTTATGATAGGTTGTGGCAATCCAGACATTGGCTATAACAAAATACCTGATGGAAATCTTTTGTTTTCTTATGTAGAAAATAGCAAAGATAGCGAGCTTAATAAATTTATAGAAAGTAATTATAAGAAATCAGGTTTACATGTATATGCTAATGATAAAGACACTTATCTTTTATATAGCTTAGGTGAAAAAAGCTCTTATGGTAATGGAATTAGCAATATTGATTTAGTTAAAAAAGATAATATAATAACTCTTAATCTTGTTGAGTATAGTGCGAGTTTAGGGGATATAAAGAAGGAGTCTAATATACCTCACAAAGTTATTAAATTAGATGGCTTATTTGAGGAAAAGTTCATAGTGAAAAAAATATAGACTCAAAACATTTTGTTGTCAATATAAGATAGAACTTAATCTTACCAAAGAACAAAAAATAAAGACACATCAAACTACTGGTGTATCATTAAAAATATAAATAAAACATCAACTGTAAAAAGAGTTGAGAAAAAGCTAAAAAGAGAGCAAAAGAAGATTCAAAAAAAATATGAAAGCTTAAAAGAAAGGCAAAAAGAATTTAAAAAA
>JAWXUS010000074.1:0-4174 GCA_044426235.1 Peptostreptococcaceae bacterium
TTATTGTTGCAAGAAGGATTATGTTCTATTCTAAGAAAAAAACAACGTTAAGTAAGAAAGACTGTTATTCACATATTTGATTATTTAAATAGAATAAAAAACACTACATATATATATATTAGTAGTATGTAAAGGAGATTTTATTATGAAAAATTTTTTAAATAAAATAAACAAAAAGGCAACGACTTTATGCTTTGCGTTCTTATTGTCTTTTAATGTTTCGAATGCTGTAAATTTTGATTCAATAGATAGAGTTGATGAGACTTTGGTAAATCAGGCTTATCAATCTGATATTAATTCAAATCAAATCAATGTTGTTAATGAAGGGGATACTGTAAACAGCTTGGTTGGCAATATAAATAATAGCTTAGCGCCAGTTATTACAAGCGACGAAATGATAAAAAAAGGTGAAGGTATGGCTTGGGACGTTGTTCTTTTACTGATGACTATATCAAAACCAATATCTATAATAGGTTTCATTGCTGGAGGAATATATGCTATATTTGGAGCATTCTTCTTAAAAAGTGGACACCTGCCTGGAGTATTTGCTATGGTAATTAGTGCTTTAACTTATGGTTTTGCAACTAATGCACCAGAAATAGTTTCATTCTTCTCAACTTGGATGCAATTATAAAAAAACAAGGATAATACCTTGTTTTTTTTAATGTAATTCTATATGTAAAATATCTAATATTTTAACGATTAATAAATCAAATTTATCGAAAATTTTATCAAGCATAAGAACCTCCTTTTGCATAAAATGACGAAAAATGTATAAATTTAATATTTTTTATAAAAAAAACTAAAAAAATATTGAATTTTATAGTATAATACATATATCACAAATTAGATGAATATTTCAACTAATTAAAAGTGCTAAAAAATAAAATAAAAAATTGTGTTAATTTAGACACAAGATAATATATGGAGGTAATAGTATGTCTACTATAAATAGACTGCCAGGATTGGCAACAGGTATGGATACCGATACAATGGTTAAAAGCATGTTAGCTGCGGAACAAAATAAGATAGATACTTTAACAAGAGAGAAGATAGAAACAGAATGGAAGCAATCTTTATATAGAGAAGTAATAGCAGACGTTAAGAGCTTTCAAGATAAGTTCTTTGGAACAGGTTCTAATTCCCTAATGTTTGGTTCTAATTGGGCAACAAGTAAAACTGAAAGTACTAATAGTTCAGTTATAACTGCAACATCAGGTTCTGGAAGTGTTGATGTCAATTTTAAGTTTGAGGTAGAAAAAGTTGCAACAGGCGACTCTTTATCGGCTAAAGTAGAGCCAGGTACAAGCTTAGGGCTTGCAGATAGTACTGAACTTCAAATAAAAACAGGTGTTGATAGTAATGGAGACGATATAATAACAACTATTGAATTAAACGAAAATGATACAGTAGAATCTTTAGTTAGTAAGTTAAATGTAGCTGGAAATGGAAAGTTTAAAGCAACTTATAGCTCGTTTTCAGAAGAATTTAAGATAGAGTCTTTAACTACTGGAGAAGATAGTGATTTAGAAATAATTGGTGGAGATTTTGGATTAACTAAAAAAGAAGGAGAGAACTCAATAATTCACGTTAGTGATTTAGATGGTAATCACCTTAAGACTTTAAGCGAAAAATCTAATACATTTAATGTAGATGGAGCTACTTACACAGTTCATGGAACAGGAAGTGCTACTTTAACTTCAACTGAGGATTTATCTGGTATAACAAGCAAGATGGAAGACTTCGTTAAGGAATACAACGCTTTAATGGATAGTGTTTATTCTAAAATACTTGAATCTCCAAATAATTCTTACAACCCTTTAACTGATGAAGAAAAAAGCTCAATGAGTGAAACTGAAATTAAAAATTGGGAAGAAAAAGCAATGGAAGGTCTTCTTAGAAATGACCCAGACCTTAGAAAGTTTATGGACGAATTGTCTGGAAATATATTTGGAGATAATACTTCTTTTATGCAATCTATTGGTATAAGCGGTCACTCAGATTATAATAAAAGAGGTCAAGTTAGCTTTGATAGTTCTAAATTTGAAAGTGCTATGAAGTTAAACGGAACAGAAATATACAATCAATTAGTTAGAAATGAAGATTCTGTGTTTAATGGTATGAACTCAACTCTACAAAAGTATGCTGGGAATTCAACTTCGATATTTGCTAAAAAAGCGGGTATAACAGGTACATCAAGCGTTGGGAGTAATTTATATCAAACTGAAATACAGAAAAAAGAAGATAAGATAAAAGATTTGATAGATAAGATGAATCAAAAAGAAACGAATTTATTTAAAAAATTCGCAAATCTTGAGGTTGTTATGAACAGACTTAATAACCAAATGGAGCAATTTTTCTCTATGTAGCTTTATTTTCTTTATAAAAAAAATGAAATTAACATACGTCCAGTTATAAAAATGTTGTTAATACATATAATTAATTTGACAAGTGATTGTTTTAGAACAGGAGATTTGAAAGATGGATTTAGATGTATTTTTAATAACAGAGTATTTATGGGACGATAGTCCTTCTTATAGCCCAGTGTATACTGAGGTTATATGTAACATTTATGAAGAAGAAAAGGAAGATGATTCTAATAGTAAATGTAATTTTTGGTTTTAAAAGAGAAAGAGATTGTGAAAAATTCACTTTCTCTTTTTTTTGGATAAAAAAAAAGAATAGAGAAAATACATTCTCTACTCTTTTGTTGATAGTAAACTTAAATTATAATCAATTAAAACGCAAGGTTTAATGCTCTTAATTTAAAAAAAGGGGCTGACCATTATTAATCAGCAGTCATTTCTCTAATATCAACATAAGGTATTGATATTTATAGTATGATTATATATCTTCGCTTGATATAAGTCAATGGTTTTAAAATAAAACAGAGCTATTATTATTTTTTTTATAAAAAACATTGACGAAAAATGTCGTATAGTGTATAATTAGATTAAATTTAAATGTTTAATTCAAATAAGAAATATATTGATTTAATATATATCCCCTATATATTAATTTAATTATTGATTTGGTACTACAAAAATATTGTTTTTTCTACAATTATCTTTTTTTGTTTTATCACATTTTCGTTAGGTTTCTCACCTAACCCCTTAATAAAATAATTTATATTATTCACAAATTAACCCCAATAAAAAAAAGAGGATGCTTAAGTGCATCTTCTTTTTTTATGTATTTATATTTATTTACTTTTAGACACTATGTTGTTTTCTATAAATTCTCTTAAAAGAACAATTTCATCTTTAGTAAGTTGATAAGAACCATATTTTACAGTTTCTGCGTTTTTCATCAATACAGATAACTCTATATCTTCTCTTATATCAGTGTTTATCATAGCTAATAAATCTTCTATTGGTGTATTTGTTCCATTTGCAATTTTCTCTATTATAGCGAAAGAAGGAGCTTGCTTAGGGTTTCTCTCAAGTCTATAAATATAACTTGAACTAACTCCTGTACTAAGTTCTAATTCCTTTAATGTTAATCCTCTCTCTTTTCTTAAATCACTAATCCAACCTCCAAAATCTTTATTGCTAAGTCTTGCTACTCTGTTTTGGAAAATTTTTATTTTTTTATTTATGCAGTTTAAGACAAATTCAGAATCAAATAAGTTAAACTCTGTGTATATTTCGTCCATTGCCTTTAAGTATATGTTTTGAATTTCATCTATTTCATCATTTGAAATTGTTTCATCTATAACTTCATTTATAGCATTAACTAATTCTTTAGTTAATGGAGCTTTTGAATTTACATTGACTTCTTCAACTAAAATATCCCACTCTTTAAGTTGCTTTTCTTTTTTCTTTATCTTTATAACTCTTTTCTTAAAAGCTGTTCTTTGTTCTCCATGATTAAGCTCTTCTATCTTTCTTTCTAAAGAGTCTATTTCTTCTTCGTCAATCTTTTCCTTATTTAAAACAGTCTTCTCTAAAGACTTAATATTATCATTTATTAAATCAAATTCTTCTCCATTAATTAAATCAGCTTCTCTATTCGTATTATTCATAACAAGTCTCCTATAATCTCTCCATTATTATTATTTTTTTTATTGTATTATTTTTCACAAAAATTCAATTACTCTTGCTTGTTTTTTTTATAAACTATATATAAGTTATCTTATTTTTTCATCATTTTGTAGACAAATGTTTTATCTCTC
>JAWXUS010000074.1:4184-4486 GCA_044426235.1 Peptostreptococcaceae bacterium
TAAGATATTACATTCTAAGATTAAAGTCAATGATTTTTATATAAAAAAATTCGACAAAAACCTTTAAATTTCAACATTTTATTTAATCTATCTTTTTGTCCAATTTTAAAGATTAATTTAAGACTGTTTTATGTATAATAAAAAAAATACTTTTTTTAAAATTAAATAATAAAAGATAGGAGTTGATATTTTTTGAAAGGTTATTTTAAAAAAGCGCTATCTATATGTGCAGTAACCTTAGCTACATTCAGTATGAGTGCAAAGGATAATATAGTGGAAGGGCATAATTCTTACTTTTTATC
>JAWXUS010000176.1:0-2252 GCA_044426235.1 Peptostreptococcaceae bacterium
ACCTTTTGAACTTATGTTTTGAACATTTAACATAAGTAAATGTGTACCTACTAAACACAGACCAAATATAATTAAATTTAACATATACCCCCCTCTAAAATTTTATATATATAATACTACTATCATATTCCTTTTACAACAATAAAATTTAATTTTTACATATTATTATGATAAAATATATTATATTAAAAATTAGGAGAAAATTATGAAGATACTAATACGTAATGAAGAAGAAAAAGATTATAGAAAAGTTGAAGAAGTAGCACGTGAATCTTTTTGGAATCTATATTTTCCAGGGTGTAACGAACATTTATCTATTCATAAATTAAGAAAAAGTGAAGACTTCATAAAAGAATTAACTTTCGTAATAGAAGTTGATGAAGAAATAATTGGAAGTATATTCTACTCTCACTCTAAAATAATAATGGAAAATGATGAAGAGTTAAAAACTATAACTTTCGGCCCTGTAAATATTCACCCAAAATATCATAGAATGGGACTTGGTAAAAAGTTAATAACTCACTCAATAGAAAAAGCCAAAGAATTAAATTACGGTGCAATACTTACTCTTGGTTATCCATATCACTATGCACCTTACGGGTTTGTTGGTGGAAAAAAATATAATATAGCTATGGAAGACAATAATTATTACATTGGACTTTTAGCCCTTGAATTAAAAAAGGATTACCTAAGTAATATAAAAGGTTATGCATCTTTTACACCTTCTCTTGACTGTACAGAAGAAGAAATTAACGAATTCGATAAAAATTTTGATCTAAAAGAAAAGAAAATTCAAGATAGTCAAAAAGAATTTGAAATAACTTGTTCAACTATCGACACAAAAACTTACTAATTACTAAAAGTCCTAATAAGGACTTTTTTTTATATTATTTATGCCTAGAAAAAATACTAAAAAGATGATACTATATAAATTGCACGAGAGTGCGGGTGGGAGAGGGAGCAAAAAAAGAAGGTTTTTTAAATATGAAAGGATTAAATCAAAGTTTCAAAACGGAAGTTTTAGCAGGTCTAACAACTTTCATTTCAAGTGTATATATAATAATTACTAATGCACTTATTTTATCAGATGCAGGTCTTAGTCAAGACGGTGCAATGATTGCAACAATTTTCACGTGTTTTATATCAACACTTCTAATGGGTGTAATTTGTAACGTACCCCTTATTATTGTGCCTGGTATGGGTATTAACTCGCTATTTACCTACACAATAGTAAATTCTATGGGACTTACCCCACAACAAGCACTAGGTGCAGTTTTTGTTAGTGGTATAATTTTTACACTTATTGCAAGCAGTAAATTAACACAAATACTTATGGATTCAATTCCAAATAATCTAAAACATTCGATTACTATCGGTGTTGGGTTTATGATTTTCTTAATTGGACTCCAAAAAAGTGGTATAGTAGTTTCAAATGAAAACACTATGGTTACCCTTGGAGATATTTCAAATAAAGAAACTCTTTTAAGTATTGTAACTCTTTTTATTATACTTTTACTTAATCTAAAAAAGGTTAACGGATCTTTACTAATTAGTATTGTAATTGGTACTATAATATCGATTTTCGTTGGTATTACAGATCTTAATACTCTAACTTCAAGTTCGTTTAATATGTCTTCATTTAATGAAGTATTCTTTGCTATGAATTTTGATAATATGTTTTCTGCAACATTTTTAACTGCAGTATTTTCAATAGTTATAGTTATAGTTTTTGAGAATATAGGACTTTTATATGGACAACTAGATGCCCTTGGAAAATTAGATAAGTTTAGTAATTCATTTAAAGTAACTGGCGTTTCAAACATTTTAGCAGGTATATTAGGTGTTAGTCCAACAATAGTTGCAGCTGAGAATTTCTCTGGAATTAGTGTTGGTGCAAAAGGAAAAATTTCTGCAATAACTTCAAGTATACTATTTTTATTATCACTATTTTTAATACCAGTTCTAAAATTAATTCCTAATGCAGTAGTTAGTGCAATATTAATTTATATCGGTATTATAATGATTGAACTTTTCTTCGATTTAGAAAAGGGAGATACTGTTGATAATATTTCAATGATTTTAATAGTTAGTTTAATACCTTTTACTTACAATATAGTTAACGGTATTTCGATAGGATTTATAACGTATACAATTCTTAATACGTTTACAGATAAAAAAGTATCTCCTACTATGTACGTTTTAACTTTTATTTTCATAATAAACTTTATACTTACTATTAGTATGGGACTTAG
>JAWXUS010000177.1:0-2247 GCA_044426235.1 Peptostreptococcaceae bacterium
ACTTTTCAGTTTCCGTTGTAGTTAGTAAGGCTTTAGGTTTTCCACCGTTTTAACTCCTTTAGTATGCACTCCTCACAGAATACACAGGGCTTTCTGCTTATAAATCTATACCACTATACATAAATGTATAGGCTTGTTTAAATTTGTTCTAACAGTTTTATAACCCATAATTAAGCTCCTTTCTTTTTTTATCTTATTATACTAATTTAATTCAAGTATTTTGAATTTTAAAGGAAGTATTAAAGTACAATAAAATAATTATTATAAATAAAGGAGAGGATAAAAAAATTGAAAGCGTTTAAATTATTTGAAGAAAACGAAAGTACTATACAAGAGCTTATTGAAACAAATCCTTTAAATATAGCTTTAGTCTTAAATCCATCTGAAGAAATGTGCTTACTTGCAGTTTCAAAATATGGTAGAAGTATAAGATATATTAAAAATCCAAGCTATAAAGTAAAGGAAGCTTCAATTAAAGAAAACCCTATGTCAATAGAGCATATAGAGGGGATTGATGAGGACTTAAAGTGGTTAGCACTTAAAACTAATGTTGAGTCTTGCGAGTTTATAGAAGAATTAACAGGGGAAATGCAAGAATATATAGTGTCAAAAAACCCAATGCTTGTTATGTATATAGAAAATCCAACTATAAATGTTGTGAAATCTATAATAAGAGATATTCCTCAATACATTGACTATGTAGGAGAAGATTTACAGGTTGAACTTCTTGATTTAGATATAAATTTAATACAATTTATAAAAAATCCATCTAAAAAAGTTCAAATAAAAGCAGTATCTGAAAATCCAGATGCTTTATCTCTAATATCATTCCAAGACGAAGATGCTATAAATTTAGCAGTTCAAATTGACCCATTTTCAATTAAATATGTCAAGAACCCTTCGGTTCAAGCACAGTTAATAGCTATTGAAAAGTCACCTTTGGCTCTTTATCAAATAAAAAACCCTAATCACAACGTTCAAAACGATGCACTTCAAATGAACCCAGATGTTTTTAGGCATATAAAAAATCCAACAAAAGAACAGATACTTCTTGCAGTAGAAAAAAGACCTGCTAATATATTTTATGCTATGCCATTTTTAGATATAAAAGATAAGTATGGCTTAAAGAAAATAGATAAGGATTTATTATTTGCAATGGTTGAGATAGATTTGTTAGATGATGAAACATTAAAATTCATATCAGGTGAAAAATAAAGGAGGTATGTATGGCGAATAAAAAAATGCCCGATAAAACAGTGAATACTGTTAAGTTAGACATCGGGAAATCGGGCAATGATAAAGATATTTATATATGCTCAAAAGCAAGATATTTAAATACTCTAACTATTGGTTCAAAGGGAACTGGTAAATCTTCTTTTATAATGCCAACTTTTATTGCACAAGATTTAAAGAATAAAAACTTAGGTCTTACAATAATAACAAGCAGAAAAGATATGTCTTATTATATCCAAGCTATGGCAAATGATGAGAAAAGAAAGATAACTTTAATTAAACCAACATTAAACCCAAATATTGAAAATAGACTTTTTGATGGCTTAATGGAGATTAAGCAAATAGAAGAAAGCTCTGGATTTAGTGGTGGAGCTTTATATGACCTTGTAAATGAAGATTTTATTAATTATAAAAATGCAATAAAGAGAAAGCATATAGTGGTTATTGATATGGAAAATTTACAATATGGAGACCAATCAGTTGAGGCTGTATTACTTTTCCTTAAGCAACTTGAAATTGATATTCAAGAAACTAAAGTAACTAATAAAACTAACCATTTCGTATATATTGATGATGCTAATTATTACTTAAAAGGATTAACTAATCTTTTAGAGTTTGGAAATGAATATAACTTAGGATTTAATCTATTTATTAGGTCAAGAAGTCAACTTGTAGTTAATGGAGTTGATTATAGGTCTTTAATAGATGATAATATCAGAACTACTATACTTTTAAATTCTCTAAATCAAGATGATATAGACTTTTATTCTAAAAGATTTACTAATTTAAATATAGATTTCTATAATAGAGACGCAAATAGTGTAGTGTATGATTCTATAAATTCTAACTTCAAAAGAATTTCAGGTGTATCAAGTCTACCAATAAGTGATGAGAATTATATAAATAACTTAAATTTAGTATCTGCTAAGAGAAAAAATAAGTTAATTAAAAAACGCGATAAAGATAATGAGAATAAGAAAAAGGAACTTTTAAGAGAAACTGCAATAGATTCTG
>JAWXUS010000075.1:0-4455 GCA_044426235.1 Peptostreptococcaceae bacterium
CCTTTAGCTCTACACTTACTATCTCTTTGCTTGGCTCTAGTATTGCATTAAGGAAAGATATTAATATGTTTGGATGCTTCTCATTTCCAAATATCTGCTTAAATATAAAATCCATTTTAGGACTTAAAAGTACATTCATTTAATCACCCTTTCTTATGTTATTTATATATCTATTATACCACTTTCTATACTTGTTTTATTATGTAACTGTTTAAGCTATATTCTCCAACTACCTTGAGTACCCTTATTATCTCTCCTATATCTACGTTTCGACATTAAAAAAGACCATACCATCTTTATACAAAAAACAAGTAAATTTATTTTTTAGTGGTGTGTATAAGGCTAATATTTTAATTTTTGCCCCATTTTAAATAAAATATTTTGGATGCTTCTCATTTCCAAATATCTGGTTAAATATAAAATCCATTTTAGGACTTAAAACTACATTTTTCATTAAATAACGCATTAAGTGCTATTGCATTATTGATGTTTCTAAATCTGTAGCTTTACGGATGCAAATAATTTTAGGTACTATAAAAGCACCTAGTTTTTATACTAGATGCTTTTTATTCATAAATAAATAATTAATATTATTATATTTTACCATTTTAGTGAAAGACTGTAGCTTCCTTTAACTGATGCTTTAGCTATTATAGTATATTTTTCCCCGAATCCACTTAATCCTCCTGCTGTTGTCCATTTTCCACCTGGACTTAAATTTTGTCCATTATTCGAATAATGAACAGTGTGATCTTTACTTTTAACAGCTTTAACATGTAAATTACCTTTATTATTACTAGCACTTGTAACTGTTAGTTTTTGAGTATCTATGCTTGTAAAAGTAGCAATATTATAGAAATTATCAGTACCTACTGTAGCTGTAGTAATTAGTGACCCTTTTTCCTGTTTTCCATCATACTCTATAGTATATTCATTTTTTTCAGTATCTAGTGTAATAATAGCTGTATTTTCAGGTTCTGATTTTGATTCCTGTAATCCTAACTCTTGTCCGCTTGCAAAAACTGATGCTGTTCCTAATAATAAAATTGTAACCAATGATGATAATTTTTTATTCATTTTAATTCTCCCTATTAATTTTTTTTATTATATAAATACTCCAAAAAAATCTCATAATCCTTTTTTTAATACAGATTTAGAAGTAACATCCTTTTGGTTGTATGTTGAATATTAATTTATATCTACTATCGAAGCAATTTGTCCAATATAATGGAGGTATAGATATATTTAATCAAGAGTTATTTTCTATATGTTTTGTATTAAATAGAATAATAGTATCTATATTAAGTGTACTATCCTTACACTGTGTTACTAAGTTAAAATATAATAAATATATAAAATAATATAATAACTTTTTTTGATAAAAATAATAAATGTTCTCATAGGCTTGGAATAATATTAAAAGTGCAGTGAAAATATATTGATGAAACTGTAATTAATTATACATAGAATATGTTTATTATAAAAATATTAATATAGATCGATTACGTAAAACTTAAAACCAACCTAAGTTTTTTCGAAATTTTTGATCAAACTATATTAGGGGGGAGGACGACATACGTTTAAAAATTGGCTACTTAAATTTAAAAACCTTTATATAGGTTCAACATAGCGGCTTTTTTTATTTTTACAAAATCTATGAATTTGATAGTTGAATGAGAGATATCATAATAATAACTTTAGACTTATGTAACTATATACTGATATTTGCAATCTTTTAAGCATGGTCATAACTAGTAATCATAAGTACTCATATAATTTACGATTTTATCAAGTAGACGAAAATAACACGTATGTCGTCCTCCCACAAAAAAAGTATCTACTTTTTACTTTTCTTATATTCATCAATATTCTTAAGATCATCATCATATGATATGCCTAATTCTTTTTTTTTCTAGGTTAAATTCATCACTTGTTAAACATTCAAATACTATATCCTTTTCAGTATCTAATATATAATATTTATCTATATTAGTTTTGGCTAAAATATACCTTTGATCTTGACCTATATTAGTTATTGATTCAAATTCAAACTCTTTCTCCTTACCTTCATGATAAATAAGTATTGTTGGAGCAGTACCAGAGAGGACACCGGGATACGTGTAAAAAAATGTCACATCGTTTCTAAATATATTGATATGACATGCTTTTTTTATTAAATTCTGTTCTCGTACTCCCTAACGCTTCTATAAAAAATATTGTTCTTTAAATTTAGCAATTCCATAGCTTTAACAGCAGTTATTTCTCCATTTTGTATAAATCTCTTAAAAATTTTCTGCAGGCTCTATTTTTTTCTACTAAATTTAACACCTTTATCTCTTGGAATCTTATAAGTTTGGCGACTTATTCCTAATTTTATAGAAAGAGAAGGAAGACTTTTATTTTTAGCATTTATTAAACCAATAATAAATGGATTTAACTTTAAGGAAGTACAAATAAGTGAAGAAAAAAGAATTGATGTTATAATATGTCATAGGGAATTTTAAAGAGGAATATATGCTAATAGTGATAATTTAAATTATGAGATAGAATCTAAATTATAACAAGTTAGACTTTATGAGGAACCAAGTTCAAGAGAAAGAAGTAAGGCTGAAACAAAATTTAAAGATATTGAGAGTAAAGTAGCAATTTTTTCTAAACTATATTAACTTGAATGTGATATAATCCGTTTTTTTCCAATATATTCTTAGGTAAAATAAAGTCTAAAAAATCATCAACTTCAATAAAATAATCCCAGTAGTATATATCATCTTTATCTAATTGAATAAAAACTTCTACAATAGAGGGCTTTGAATCTTCTGAGTAATCTATATGAATTGAAGTAGATTCTTTTAACCCATTATTTATAGTAAAAACCTCAATATTTTCATATGATTTTTTCAAATCTATATTAATAGCTCTTTTATTAAAAGGAATATATTTTTCCTGTTCTTTATAGTCAAAAGATTCTTTAACTTGCACACTTTCTAATATATCTTCATTTGACTTTATATATACTAATGTATCAATATTCTCAATTAATTGATAGTTGCTATGATAATAAATAACTTTATACATAAAAAAGCTAGATATTATTAAAAATAGAATCACAAAAACTAAAAATATTTTTTTTTGAATTTTTTTATATGTAATATTAATTTCCTCCTTTTAAAATATGTTGAAAAATAACATATATAGATATACAATAAAATAGTAGTATATTTATATATCAAAGTAAAGTAAAAAAAGTCGAGGGGGGTATAATGAAGTCCAAAATTAATTTAATATTAATATTTTGTATTTTAATATTGTTCGTAGGTTTTCGTGTATATCACAACAATTCTAAAAATTTCAAGATAATTAATGAAACTGAAGAAAATATAAGTATAAGCATTCTTGTAGATAATAACGATAATACAGAAAAAATATCTATTGATAAGTTTTCTACAAAAACAATTGAATTACCTACAGATGCAGATGTAGTTACAATTCTATATTATTATGATAATAACAAATCCGCAGAATCTTTTGAGATATTTAACAAAGAGATTAATGTGAAATATTCAAAAATGATTATAAATAGTATTGATAATCATAAGAAGATTTTTCCAATATTTAAATAACAGTCTATATGGGAACCTGCGTTTTTTCTGCAATTTGTCACCAAAGTTTGTTCAATCCATTGATTTTACTAGGATTGCTTGAATATTGATATTTTTATCATATTCAAGTACATAATTATTTAAATAAACTTGACTATAGTCAATAAATATAAGATTTAGCAATTGATTAACCTAGTTTTAGGTTACTATTCAATGGTCTATAATATTTTAACTTTATTGACTTTTCAATTTTATAGTGAATTCATTTAATAATCTATGTAATCATTGGTATAACTTAAATTTAAAGAATTTTGGTGTATTTTGCAAAATAACGCAAATTCTCTATTTCAGTCTCTCTATAATCAAGTATCCAACTATAGAAACTATTGATGATAAAAATAAAACAGCACCTCTAACCATTCCGATTGATGTAATATATGCATCATTAGAAAATGCACCTACTTGAGATACCATCATACCAACCATAAATGTTATACAACCTATTAAAATTAACTTTATATTTTTCTTCATATATCCTCCTTTAATATTTTTATTTGATTTTCTACACTAGTATTATCTTCTTAAGATTTGGTACTAACTCTTGCGTATCCGTAAATCATATTTTGCTCCTTGATGTATAAATTTTATAGTCATTTATGATTACCAGTTATGACCATACTCAAAGTATTGATTTTTTAAAAATAAAAAAAGCCGCTATGTTCAAGCTATATCAAGGTGTTTAAATTTAAGTGGCCGATTTTTACACGTATGTCGTCCTCCCCACAATATACTATACCTAACTGGTCATTATATTGATCTACTTGGATAATATATATTATGTAATTTTCCAAAGATT
>JAWXUS010000178.1:0-2243 GCA_044426235.1 Peptostreptococcaceae bacterium
AGTCCTCTCTCTTTTAAATTCATTATCTATGTTTGGTAAAACAACAGTTTCAACGAATTTTCTTATAAATGTTGATTTTCCAGTTCTAACAGGACCAACAACACCTATATATATGTCGCCTTGAGTTCTTTTTGCTATATCTTCATATATATTACTCATAATACCCCTCCATACACTATTTTTATATTAAAGTATATTTTGTAAGGGTATTAATTATTCCAATTAATTATAAGTAAATTCCACCCATTTAAACAAGTAAAGAGATTATAAAATATAATCTCTTTACTTAAATTACCTGTCTCCAATTCTTTGAACTGATATCGTTCCGCTAACTTCATTTGCAACAACAAGAAGTGCATAACCAGTTTTATTATCCTCTTTTGGTATGAAAGTCATTCCTTCAGGTGCTAAATCTCCAGTTTGATCATCACTAAAATCTCTAGTATTAATATAATTTACAAACTTAGAATTAATTGGATCACTTATATCATAAGTCATTATTCCACCAATTCTCTCAAGTCCAACAAATGCATAATTTTTTCCGTCAACTTCTCCAACAACAACATTTTCAGGTTCTGGTCCTTTTTTAGTACTTCTTCCGTCCATTTCATCTTTATTGTGGCTAGAATTAAAATGTTTTGGATATCTTTCCGCAGTTATTTGCTCAAAATCATCGTTACTATCAAATACTAATTCCATAGTTTGTGCATCGAATATTGAGAATGAACGACTTCCTAAAAGATATATTCCGTCATTTCCCATATCTGTTAATACTTCTAATTTATCAAATGATTCATCATTTTTCATTTCTTCAAATTTAGCATTTATTTCTTCTTCAGTCATTACTTCGAACTTTGAATAATCAATTTCTATTTGGTCTTTGAAGTCTTTAAAATCTGCTATATTAACGAATTCTTCTCTTTCAGTTGCATCTCCTTCATTAGCAGTTAATATGTACTCTTTTCCATTTAATTCTAAATAACTAATCCCATCAGGCATACGCATACCAAATGCAGGGAATTTATCTATATTTATTTCATCATCTCTACCTAAGTCTATACCAGAAGTTGAATGGTCTAATAATCCTAAAGATTTAACTCCTATAACATTTCCAGTTGGTATATCTATCGTTGCTATTGCATTGTTTTCTTGAAGTGCAACATATGCTAAATTATTAGTACTATTAAAGTCCATATATTCTGGTTCAAAATCAAGTTTTGCACCACCTTCTTTATTTCTAATATGAACATCATCATCAATAACACTCTCATCATCAAATAAAACTTTTTTTACAATATTATCTTCTAGGCTAACTATTGTAACTGATCCTTCTGGATCAACTCCATCAACTAATCCTTTTCTTGGTTCGCCTTCATCTGCACTTAAAATAAATCTTCCATCTGAAGTTATTTTAACCATATCAGGTTGAACGCCACACTCGTAAGTTTCAATTAAATTTCCATCATAATCTAAGACTACTATTTTTCCATTTTTTGAATAATCATCTTCTTGAACAGCACAAGCCACAATTTGTTTTTCTGTATTTACATCGATGCTAGTTATATCTCCATAAATAAATCCATCTACCTCAACATATTCTTTTATATTTATAGATTTTTCTAAAGTTAATTCTTGATAATTCGTTGCATCTAAATTATCTAAACTTATTATTTCTATAGTCTGATTTTTACCATTTATCGAATAAATTTTATTATTATCTTTGTTGTATTCAATTATTTCAGTTACTCCACCATCATCATTTCTAGTGTTTGAATCATACTCTGCAACTTTTTCTACATTTAAAGTATTTTTATATTTAAAATTATTTTCATTACTCACTTCTTCACCAATAATTTCAGTTTC
Source organism: Peptostreptococcaceae bacterium (assembly GCA_044426235.1). Classification (GTDB taxonomy): domain Bacteria; phylum Bacillota; class Clostridia; order Peptostreptococcales; family Peptostreptococcaceae; genus JAGHEK01. The sequence goes on from JAWXUS010000178.1 coordinate 1,864, forward strand.
AATAATATCAGTATCTACATTATTTAATTCATCTGCCTTGTTTTGACTTATCATAACCCCTAATCCAAACATTGTTGTTACTGCTACTAATATAATCCCTTTTTTCATTTTATACCCCTCCTAAAAATCATCTTAACTACATAATACATTCTATTTGTTAAAATATTATTAATTAAGTATTAAATAAAAGTTAATATCTTATTAACTAAATGTTAAAATAGTTAATTGTACGTAAAAAAGACTAGAAAATTCTAGTCTCTATATTATTTCTTCTCTTTTTTCTCTGTTCATAAGATTATCTATTATTTTTTTCGGATTTTCATTTTCATAAAGTCCTTTATAGATAGCTTCAGTAATTGGCATTTCAACGTTTAATTCTT
>JAWXUS010000179.1:0-2241 GCA_044426235.1 Peptostreptococcaceae bacterium
TCAAAATAGTGATTATTTAGCACAAAATATTAATAGTGTTATGACAAAACTTGAGAGTATGCAAAGTCAAATAGAAAAAGATATTCAAGATAATGTTGATTCAATAAATAGTAGTATAGATACTTTAAGAGAACTTGATAAGCATATAAAACTTGTTGAGGGAAGTGGAAAAACTCCAAATGATTTATATGATCAAAGAGATGCTATAATAGATGAATTAAGTTTTAAAATGGATTTAACTAAAGATGATACTCAAAAATTCCTAGAATCAGCAATGGAACCTGGACGCGAGGTTGTTGTTGGTGAAGATAAAGGTGGAAATACAGTTCTTAAAGTTTCAGTTAAAGAAGTGTATAATAGTCAAGGATCATACCTTGGGTCTGTTGACTTAACAAAAGCAGTTCAAGATGAAGAAGGAAACGTAACTGGTTATCAAGTTGTTAATTCAAGAGGTGAACAAATTGGTTATATGAATGTTGATGCACAAGGTGATCCAACAGGTTCTGTTTATATAAATGATATAGGTGAAGTTATAGCACCAAATGATATTCAATTAGATTTAAGTCAAGCATCTGGTGAACTTCAAGGTTCAGTTGATATGATAAAAAATATTGACACATACATTAAAGATTTAAAAGATATGTCTGAGTATTTAGCAGATGCAGTTAATGAAATTTTAAATGATCCTCCAGCATTTGATGAAGATGGAGAAGAAATAAAAAGAGAATTATTCGTTGTTGATGCAAATGGTAGATTAACAGTATCGCCTGATGCGAAATCTACACTAGGTTCAATTCCTGGTAATGATATGGTTGATATGGCAGGAAAGATATATAACTTAAAAAATGAAGCTATAATTCCAGTTAGTGATAGTAACGGTAATCCTGTATTAGATTCCAATGGTGAGAAAAAGTTTATAAGTTTAAACACTTTCTACAACGATATGATACAAAGACTTGGTAATGAAACTCAACAAGTTCTGAGAGATGAAAGTAATCAAAGTAAGATATTAAATGAAATTGAATCATCAAGAATTTCTGTAACGGGAGTTTCACTTGATGAGGAAATGATTAATTTAATTCAATTCCAACATTCATACAATGCAAGTGCAAAAGTTATATCAATAATAGATTCACTGCTTGAAGTTGTTGTAAATGGTTTAAAAAGATAATAAGGGGAGGATATTTTAATGAGAGTTACTAATACTGGTATGATTGCAACTCAAAATTATAAGTTGCAAAATAATTTACGTAGAATGGATACGTTAAATGAGCAATTAAATACAGGTAAAGTTGTTAATAGATCATCAGATGATCCATATGAAGCTAGAAGAATAATGAACCTTAAAAATGAAATTGCCTATACTGAAAAGTACAACAAAAATATTGATGAAGTAACAGGTTGGCTTGAAAGTACTGATGGTACATTAAATGAAGCAACTAATATATTAGATTCATTAATGGTTGATATAATAGCAGTTGGAAATGGTGCTTATGGAGATCAAGAACTTAAAGTCCTTCAAACTCAAATAAATGAAAAGATTGGTGCATTAGGAGATGTTTTAAATAATGCCCACGGAGATAAGTATTTAATGGGTGGAACAGAACTTGAAAAACCACCAATTTTAATAGATCAAGGTCCACCGGTTCAGTTATCATTAAATTTATATGATGCAGATGATAATCCAAATGGAATAAAAGAATCAGATTTAAATGGAAAACTTAATATTAATATTGGAGAAAATATAACTACAGATTATAATTTATCTGTTACAGAATTTTTTGGATATGAAGATGAAGATAACCAAGGTTTCTTAGGAACTATAAATAGATTAAGTGAAGTTATGGATAAGATAGCTAATCCAGATAGATACGAAGATGAGGAAATAGACGTTGATGAATTAAAAAAAGAATTAATATTTGGAGAAGGAAATACTCTTCAAACACAAGTAAAAGATATGTTTAATCACGTTGTAAACAAAAGAACTGAAATAGGAACTACAATTCAAAAAACTGAACAAGTAAAGCAGTTAAATGAAACGAGCATAGAAGAAATGACTAAAGTATTATCTGTAAAGCAAGACACGGATTATGCACAGAAGATAGTTGAATACTCTACTGCAAGTTTAATTTATCAAGCCTCTCTTAAAGTAAGTGCTGATATAGTTCAAAAGTCAATAATGGATTATATTAGATAGGAGATCTTATGGAGATAGAATTTAAAAATGGACTACCTGGATTT
>JAWXUS010000076.1:0-4084 GCA_044426235.1 Peptostreptococcaceae bacterium
AGTGTTTGAAACACTTGGGATATAGGAAAAGACCTTTTATTAAATTATTATTAACTTAATAATTTTTTTAGGAGGTCTTTTTTTTATGAAATATACTGATGAAGAAATAGAACAAGTCGCAGAGGACAACATTAGACTTGTTCATTATGTTATAAAGCAATTAAACATAACTAATATAGATAACGATATCTTAGAGGGATTTGCCAATTTTGGCTATACAAAAGCCCTTAGAACTTTTGATAAGAATAAAAATGTAAAGTTCAACACATACGCGATAAAGTGTATTAAAAACGAAATTTTATATAGCATAAGAAAAGAAAATAATTATCAGAAAAAAAATATATCTTTAAGTACAACTATCAAGCAAAATAATGAAGGTCGAGAGTTTAAAGTTGAAGATACAATTGAAGATACATATATAACTTCAAGCTTAGAGGACAACTTAATATTAGAAGAAAACAAAGAGATGATAAATCGTGCATTAGATTTCTTAAGAGATGACGAGAAATACATTATAACGTATAGATATGGGCTTGATGATGGAATCATAAAAACTCAAAAAGAAATAGCCTCTCAAATAGATATGTCTCAAGCTAATGTTTCTAAGATAGAAAAGCAAGCTCTTATAAAACTTAAAAAGGTGCTTGGTAACTATTATTATATGGAGTAGATTTTTTTTCTACTCTCTTTTTTTAACACAAAAATTAAACATTATACTCTTTTATAACTAATTAAGCATTTAATTTTATTAAATAATTGTTGTCTGCTTATAATGTAGTAAGATAAGCTTTTAACTTATTGAATTAACAATATTATGAAAGGAGATTTCATATGAACTTAACTTTAGGAAAAATGAACACTAAATTAATAGCGCTTGCTTTTATGACTATGGTTGTAGCGATGCTTTCGTTTGGAGATGCTTTTGCAATAGATAATTTCAACATTCAAATGGGGGCAGATGGTAAGTTAACTGGTGGTTTAGACAATTCTGATAGCGGAGCTGAAGTTTGGACTAATATATTAGGAGAATACCAACAAATAATAGTTGGGGTATCTGGTATTGCTACTATAACTATGGTAGCGGTCTTCATAATGAACTTTATGAAACTTGGTACAACTTCTACTAATCCATCTGAAAGACAAAAAGTCACTAATGGACTTTTATGGTCTGGAATGGCCGCCGCTGGACTTGGCTCGGTAACAATGATAGTTGGATTCTTCATGAACTCTTTGTCTTAATTTCAAATGATTTTAAAGACATAAAAGAGACGATATTTTCATATCGTCTCTGTTTTTTTTATTGATTATTTTCTTCTTTTCTTACTATAACTTCTTGAAATCTTTCATTTAAAAAGTCAATTATTATTCCATGACCTTCTTCACCTTGACGCACTTCAGATAATCCTTCAGCTTCATTTATCTTACCTGCGTGAATTAATTTCATAGAAACTATTTCTTTTTCATCTTTTTGGCTCATAGAGAATATTCCCACATAAATCGCATCATCAACCTCTTTTATTAAAGCGAAAATATCGTTTGTTATAAACAAGAAGTCATCATTTAATTTTAGGTTTTTCTTTATGTCTCTCGCAATAAACAGTATCTTAAGTAAATCAACACCTTCAGCGCCTACTGCAACATTAAATCTATTAGTTCTTGGTATTAATAAGAATTTAGAATCAAAAACTCCTATGTTTTTATTAAATCCAACTAAATATCCACATCCACCAATTTGACTCACGTATTCAACATCTAAGTCTGGAATTATTTTGTCTATATTTATGAACTCAACTGCATGAAGCTCTATGTCATTTTTTATCTTATCAAATTCCTCACCCACAACTTCCTCAAGAAGATTGTTGTTTGAAAGTTTTGATGCAACAGAATCTCTAAGTTCAAAATGTTTTACTATTTGATATCTTCCGTTTATTACCTCAAATATATTAGATATAGCCGATGAACCACATTCAATAAGGACTTTAACATAATCCGTTGAATCTATATTAGTTTTAAAAATCTTATTCATTATAAAGTATACTCCCTTTTTATTATTTATTCAAAAATTTCATCTTCATTTAAATCTTCTTCAAACTCTAAAAGTTCGTCTAAGTTTTCTTCAAATTCTAAATATTCATCTTCATTACTTAAATATTCTTCTGCATCTAAGTCATAATCAAAATATTCTTCATTGAATAATAAATCCCCATCTAATCCAGCCTCTGGCGAAACTCTATCTGGGCTATTAAAGTCATCAAGTATAAAGTCTTCTTTTATGTTACCTTTAAATTTAGCTACAATATATGGAATATTTACCTGACCATTTTGAATTTCTTCAAGTTGAGTAGGCGTTTCTATGAAAGTTTCAAACTTAATCTCATCTTCTTCTTCTTTATGGAATCTAAAGTGAGTAAATCCATAGCCATAATGCTTAATTTCTCCTAAAGAATACATCATATAAGTGTCTCCTTCATAGAGATGCACATATAAGCCTTTTTCTTCTTTGTTATCAAGAATCCATTGTCTAACGAACTTATTCTCTTCTAAGTCAAACTCATCAAATATTTTGTCGTATTGAAGCTCACCCATTGGAATATCTCTATATTCAAGGACATTTTCTTCTTTTTGAACAGAAACTTCAACAGTTTTGTTGTTTGAATTGTTTATTAATAAATAACCAACAAGAGCTATTGATGAACAAGCTAATCCACAAAATATCATAGACATTTCTTTTTTATTTATTTTATTAAAAGACTTCTTCAAAACATTTCCTCCATGTAAACATAATTTCTTATTTTTTATATTGTAATTATTCCATAATAAAATCTTCAAGTAAATAAATAAACTGTATTATAAAATTAAATGCATGAAGAATAAACACTTTTAAGGTAATAACTAATATATAAATTATAAATAAGCGCTATATAGACTATATTAATATAAATAACCTAAAGGAGGTCTGTGATTTGAAAGTTAAATCAAGGTTCTTGTTAGCAGTGCTAACTCTTTTTATGACAAACACAGTAAATATATTTGCAGATGGTAAACTTACCCCAGATGCAGCAATAAAAGCATTTCAGGATTTTTATAATCCGTTATTTAATGTGTTTTATGGATTTACACTTTTAACTAATATACTAATATTTATCTACCATTTTACTCGTCTTGGAGTTACCTCTACTAACCCTCAAGCAAGAAGCAAAACTTTGTCAGATATTATGATATCTGGAGCATGTTTAGCTTTAATTGGCGGTGGTGGACTTTTATATGCCTTAATGTTTGGCGTATTTTCAAGGGTAAATTAATAATTTTTATAAAATGATTTTAATCCGACTTGTTTCGACAATAAAATTTGACATAAAATAATTTAATACGATATTTTTTGACAAATTTCAAAAAAGTTATTGATATTTTAAAAAAAAAGTTGTAATATATATAACAAGAGAAAGAAATAAATTTTAAATTTAATTAATCGTAAAATAAATTGACTATAATTAATATTTGAATTAAACTGATTAAGATTTTAAAAATGATTAAATATTTGTATAATAGTTAATAATTTTTTTTATAAAAAAAATAACTATTGTTTTTTATATCAAATTTTATCTTAAGATAGGTTTTATAATTGCTAAGTTGGTTTTCTTAGCTTACGTTGTAGTAGTTCTTCCTCCAAATAAAAAAAAAGAACTTACAAATATGAAAATTAAAGGGAGATTAATAATATGAAAAGACAAATGTCATTATTTGGTGCTACGGCACTTGTAGTTTCTTCTGTTGTTCCAGCTTTCGCAGCTTCAGCTGAAACTACTCAAGTAACAGTTATAGATACAAGACTTGCTAATGGAGTTGAAATATTCGAGAAAGATGGACAGTCAGTATTTAAAAGATACGAAGTGTTTAATTACAATGGAGCTTCTCCATCTGAGTTTGAAGAACATACTTTAAAAAGTGAGTTTGAAGGGTTAACTGTATTAATACAAGAAGAAACAAGAATTTCTAACGAAGACTTAGTTGTTCTTGCTCAACCTGTTGAAGACACACTTGCAGTAATGAGAGAAAAAGCTAATTTTGATATAGCTTTACTTGA
>JAWXUS010000076.1:4094-4428 GCA_044426235.1 Peptostreptococcaceae bacterium
GAAATAGATAAATTAGTTGAAGAAGGATACAAAGTAGCTAAAACTACTACTGAATCTACTTTAACAATCGAAGAAGGATACGAAGCTGAAGAAACTACTGTTACTTTAACAGATGGTTCTGATGTTAGAGTTTATACTTTTAACACAGTTGATAACTTAAAGCCAACAATAACTAATAAAGTTGAGGCATTAAGAGAAGATTTCTTCGCAAGAGTTATAAGATTAGAAGATAACACTGGAGTTACTTTTGAAGATAATACTTTAGTTGTTGATTTCGCTCACTCTTCTGCTTACAAAGCTGCGAATTTATTAAAGCATACTTTAGAAAATGCTA
>JAWXUS010000026.1:0-19467 GCA_044426235.1 Peptostreptococcaceae bacterium
AGCCCACCGTACATATATAAGAGCCTTTTTAGTTGGACTACCTTATATTTTTAGCATTTTTAAGATTATAACTTGCATTTAAGTCCCTATCACATATAAAACCACAACTACACATATATTTTCTATCTGATAGTTTTAAATCTTTTTTAATCTTTCCACAACTACTACAAGTCTTACTTGAAAGATAAAACCTATCAACCATCCTAAGTTCTATATTATTTTGTTTACACTTAGTGGTTAATTTATTTCTAAACTCAAAAAACTTTTGACTTAAAATAGCTTTAGATAAATGCCTATTCTTCATCATATTAGAAACTGCTAAGTCCTCAAGAGTTATATAGCTTGGTTTTCGCTTTATAATTTCAAATACTATTTTATTAATATAATCAGTTCTTATATCAGTTAATCTTTGATGAAGTTTTTGTACTTTGACTACTGCTTTTGAATATTTTGACGAGTAGCTTTCTCCTTTTTTATTTTTTAAATTCTTTTTGTATTTCTTTTAAACTTTCATATTTTCTTGAAAGCTTTCTTTGTTCTCTTTTTAGCTTTTTCTCAACCTTTTTTACGGTTGATGTTTTATTTATATTTTTAAATTTATATCCATTTGAACATATTGCAAAATCTTTAATTCATAAATCAATTTTGATACCTTTATTTGTTGGCTTGGTAATTTTATGTCGTCTTCTTCAACTAATATTGATACATAATATCTATTAGCTTTTTGACTTACTATACCACTTTTAACTATTGAATTTATAGGTAAATAACCAAAGTCTTTAAGTCTTATCCATCTAAGAGTAGGTATTTTGACTCTGTGTCTTTCTAAAGTCCAATCAGTTTTATTGTTTTTAGGAAAATATGCTTTAACATTTTGATTTTTCTTTTTCTTGAATTTAGGAAATCCCTTAGTTTTCTTGAAAAATCCTTTAAATGCTTTTTCTGAATTCACAATAGCTTGTTTAATAGCTTTAGATGATACTTATCTAATCCAATCTTTATCTTCATTGTTAGGTATATACTCATTATTTAACCATTTAGAAAAATCCATATCACTTATAAATTTTCCTTCTTTATCATAAACTTTTTTATTATAAGAAATATAGAAATTATATATAAACCTTGATACGCCAATAGTTTTATGTATTTTAGTTTTTTGTTCTCTTGATTATATTACACCTATATATATTTTAGATAACTATAAATCACCTCCTAATTTATTTTTATTTAGTATTAACAAATTTTAGATAAATTAAACTTTATTTTTATATAAATATAGACTATAATTGATTAATACTTAATTTTAAGGAGTAAATTTTTATGATAGATATATTAGAGCCTAGCCTTAAGTTATTATTTTTTGTTTTATCAATAATTTGGGCCGGTAGAATTATGATACTAAGAACTGACAAGCAAATAATTATAAATCCGCTTTTAATAATAATCGCTGCAACCCTTATAATAATCCCCAAAAATGATTATCAAATATTTGGCATTACTATGCAAATAATAAATATAATTTTATATTCTTTATACATACTAATAACTATTTTTGGTCTTTTATCTACTAGCAAAAAAGGTAATTTTTTATAAGCACGTTTAAACGTGCTTTTATTATGCTATTTTTAACAAAAAGAACAAATGTTTGTATATTTTATATCCTTATGTTAGAATATAATTAAAAAGTAATAAGGAGAATAAAATGAACGTAAAGCAAAAGAAAGTGTTTGATTTTATTGGAAAAGAAATTAAATCAAATGGTTATCCACCTTCAGTTAGAGAAATTTGTGAAGGTACAAATATTAAATCTACTTCAAGTGTACATTCTCACTTAAATGAATTAGAAAAATTAGGTGTTATAAGAAGAACTTCTTCAAAAAGTCGTTCTATTGAACTCATAAGTAATATTGAAGAAATAAAGAATTTACCAGTAGTTGGTCAAATAACTGCAGGTGCACCGATTTTAGCAGATGAAAATATTAGTGACTACCTTCCAATTCCAAAAAGGTTCGCAAAAGGAAGTGATAATTTTATACTTAGAGTATCTGGGGATAGTATGATAAATGCAGGGATACTTGATAATGATTATGTTATTATCAAAAAAACAAACACTTGTTCTAATGGACAAATAACTGCAACTTTAATCAATAACGACTATTCTACTATTAAAAGATTTTTCGTTGAAGAAGATAAAATTAAACTTGTTCCAGAAAATGATTTTTTAGATCCAATGTATTTTGAAAAAGAAGAAGTTATAATTCTTGGTGTTGTGGTTGGAGTGTTTAGGAGCATATAAATAGAGTGGATAAAAATCCACTCTATTTTTTATTATATATTATTTGCATATTCTAATTTTTCAAAAATATCTTCTCTTATTTCATAATCTTTAATCTCTGGTTTTAAGAATGTTAGTATTTCAAACTTTAATTCACTTTCTTTTGATGAAATATCACTTGGAATGAATGTAATATCTGAATAAATATTATGATCAAGTTTCTCTTTTTCTTGCTTTGGATAAAAAATTACTACTTTATTTATAGTTTTAACATTTAGTATTTTCTTTTTATAATCATCATAAAAATCAAATTTTCTATAACAACGAAGTTGCCTTGGAATAACATTAATCATTGAATCTATATTTCTTTGATTTCTATATTTAGCTTCAACAATCATTGAACTAATAAACATATCATCTTTAAACAGTTCAATTAAAACATCTGGTTTTCTACAAGTTATATCATTCGTTGCACAAACTTGAGACATTTGATTTTCAAATTTTTTACTTGATTTTTTATAAACAATTTCTTCAATATATTTAATTTCTTTATCGAATGAAACTCTTATTTTTAAATTATCTTTTTCAAATATAACCACTTGACCTTTTTCTAAGTCATGTAAATCAAATTCTCTATCTTTTATCCAACCACTAACCCAATTAAAGTTCATTTCTTCAAGTAGATTAATAATTGTTATAAAAGTATATATTTCAAAAAGAATAGAAGTCTTTTTATATGGACTACTCTTTTCTCTCATATTTTTTGTATATGAATTATATACCTTATAATAATTTTTCTCCTTCATAAGTCTCAGGGTAGGTTTTATATATTTTGAAGGTTTAATATTTTTTACCCAACTATTTTTAATTAAAGATGCTACTGAATTATTATCCCTAGAAATTTCATTTAAAATCTTTTTTAAAATTCTATTTTCAATATTATCTTTAGTTATTATTTTTTTACCAAATCTATCTTTTGTAATATCACTTATTGGATTATCTATTAAATGTTTTAAAGCTATATCAAGTTTTGTTTTTTCAAATATAGTACTTGAAGTATTATTATTTTTTGATAGACCATATAGAAAATTATCAACTGCATCTCTTATTTTATCTAAGTTTAATTGATTTAAATTAGAAGAATTTATTTTATATAAAAATTCAACTGATTTATTTTTACTATAAAACTTAATCGGATATTCTCCAGGTACTAACGATTCTACACCAGTTGATATAATATATTTTTCTCTATCTTTTAATTTGTGAAAAGCACTTGAGAAATCATCGTTACTTTGATTTAAATCATTATAGCATTCAATTTCTACATAATCATTTTTTACATCATTTGCAATAAATATGATTTCTGTATGTTCATACTCTCCAATTTCAAAAGCTATTTGATGCTTTTCTACTTCATTTAACATTATAGTTTGAGTATGTTCAGTTTTAAGTCTATCATTATTAGTTTTTACTATTATATATGAACTATTTTCTATTTTATATTTTTTGGATTCAAAAGAATTAATTTGCGTAGCCATATAAATCTAGCTCCTTAATCTTTTTGTGAATATCTTTCTTGCATGCATCAAACTCTCCTATTTCACTATATTTATCAAAGAAAGTATAGAATTTATGCATTAAGTCGTTTAACTCTTGATAACTTCCCTTTAATTTTGTAAGAATTCTTTGCTTTATTTGTAAATCAAAAGCATCTTCTCTTTTAATGATACTTTCCCCAATATCATTAAAAGGTATATTCTTTAAATAATATTCTATATTAATACACGTTCTAAATGAAACACCTTTTTGAGGATATACTTCATTAATTAATATATGAAGTTCATCTAAAAACTCAACTTCTAAATCGCTAAATCCATTACCTTGACTTGATAACCAACTTTTATAATCTAAAAAATCATAATATGTATTAGTTTGTATATCACATATTTTAGTTTTATTAACGGCTTCCTTATACTCTTTTAAAGATCCTCTTTTTAAAGTAACAAGGTTTGCACGATCTAAAAGTCTATCTGAAAAATCTTTAGTAGTTTCATCTATATTTACAGTTCCAATAAATCTTATATTATCCCCTATCTTTATATCGCTCTTATATCCATTGATGCATCTTGATTTTTCATTAAATAGATTAAGTTTTCTATTTTCTTTAAGTTCAAGAATTGATATAAATGGTGAGAACCAATATTCAACTTGACCTAAATTCATTTCATCAAATATTACAAAATATAATTTATCTTCATTTCTTTCAGCTTCAATTAAAAAGTCTACGAGTCCAGTTTCTGATGAAATATATGAATTACTTCTTGGATCTAATTCCCCTAAAATATCTTTTGGTTCAATAAATGAAGGTGATACAGGTAAGAATAAACAATTAGTAGACTCTAAATTATTATCAGTTAAAGTTTCAACATATGACATTACAACTTGACTCTTTCCATTTCCACTCATTCCAGAGAGTATTGTCAATGGATTAGTTTTGATACTAGTATGTATATTTACTAAGTCATTAAAATCATAGAATAATCCTTTTTTAAGAGTAGTATTTTTAAAATCATTTAAGAAATTAAATTCGTTTTGATCATAAGTGATTTCAACATCAATTTCATTATCAAAAACCCCTACATCAATAAATATTATATTATCAACATTTCTTATAACTTCAAAATCATAATAATCATCAGAAACATTAAATGGCTTTTTAACTATTTTACTTGTATCTCCATTATATATCCACTCATCACGAGTACCAAATACCTTTTCCCAACTATCAGAATTTAAAAGATACACATAATCATTACAGATAACTGCTTTTGGTCCTTCTAATTCATGGTTATAGTGAGAAAATTTTATTTTTTTATTTGTATATAATTTATTTTCAAAAGAAAGATCTTTTATATCTGGAAAAGTATAATATTCTCCATATCCATCTCCCATTTCATAAATAGATTCAATTTTTAGATTCTTATTATATTCATATGGAGTATTATATGAATGCTGTATATTTGCTTTAAATAAAATTATTTTAAACTCTAATGCATCATACACTGCATCTTTTTTTTCTTGTCCACTTTTGCTTTGATACGATTCTAAACTAGTTGAATAAGCATATTTATTATCCATATTACCAAATGGAGCTATACTTGAATTAAAATGTTGATTATCAAATCCTACGTATAAATCATTTAAATCATTTCTTAAATCAAATTTATCTCTATTTATCTCAAGACCAAAACTAGGATGATTACTTAACGGTTCAATAAAAAACATTACATTTGGTTTCTCAAGTTTAAAATCAGAAGTTAAAGATACCGCCTCATTATCTATACCAATTCTTGGATAATTTTTTCTTTCAGTTGCTAAAATACCTAACATATATATATCATTACTCATTGCCATTCTTTCATTTTCGTTATATCTCATTACTCTATTCCCTCCAATAATTACTTTAATTTAGATAATTTTTCATTTAATTCTTTTTCAAAACTAAAAAATATTCTTTCAAATATAACATCTTGTTCTTTGCAAATATCATTTATTTTTTGAATATCTAAAGATTTCATATTTTTACTTTCAACAAATATTTTATAGATATTTTTATCTTTTTGTTCTACTATAAAACTATTCATATCCTTTATAGTATTTATATTTGTAAAAGAAATGTCTGAATGTATTTTTTTTATGATGTCTAATTCTGATTTATGTATAAAAGAATAATTAATTGATACTTCCCCGCTAAATCTATCATCAATAACTACTGTATCAAGTTTTTTTATGTTTTTAATCGCTAATTTATAATTTAGAATTTCTTCCTCTAATTTAGATTTTTCTACATTTAACTTTTCTACATTTTGATTTAATGAATTCTTTAATGATAATAATTCATTAAAATCACTTTGTAATTTAGTTAGTGATTTATTTAACTTAGTATTTTCCTTTGAAATATCCTTTATTTTTGTATCAGATATTTTCTTTTCTTTTTTTAGAAGTTTTAATTGGTTTATACAATTTTTAAGTTCATTATTATCATTAACTAAAATTTTTTCTGATTTTATTTCTTCAAATCCCTCCAAATAAGATAACAAGTACTTTTGTTCATTATTATTTTTTCTTATAAGTTCAAAATTGTCTATAAGCAAAGAATTATACTCTTTATATAATATAGAAAATTTTTCTACGTTTGATTTAGTACTTCTTATGTAATTTTTTGTATCTAAATCTTTGTTCTTATGAATTAAATTTTCATAAATATCATCAACTAAAGAAATTAAATTTTTGAATTTACTTTTTTTATTAGTTATTTGCCTATCACCTAAGTAAACTCTATTTTTATTTAACTTACATTTAATTAACATCTTATTTGATTTGTTTTTATCAATATTTAAATAATTATGTAAAACTTCATTCTTACTATCATCTAAACTACAAATCTCTATAAACAAATCTACTAAATTCAATTAAATCCCCCCTTTTTTAATCGTTAGTTTTATAATACTACAAAATTGAATTTTTTTGTAGATATAAATTGGAATTTTTGTAATAAAAAGTGTGTTTTTATAAAATAAAAAGCAAAAAGAATTTTCTTTTTGCTAGATTAATTCTAAGAAATATATAATATATTTACTAAGTAAGAAGTTATTATATTCATAATACCTAAAGTAAATAATATAAGCTTATATTTGTAAAGATTCTTTACATCTTTTAAATCATCCTTTAATAGACATATCATTTGAAGTGGTAAGTTCATTGTAATTATTATTTTAAAAATTAAATTAGTGTAACTAAAAAATTTAAAATGTAATAACATTATTCCTAAAATCAAACTTATATTTGAACCTACAAGTATAATTAATAATAACTTACTTGAACTTATAGTATCGACTTCTATAATTTTTAATACTATTTTGTTTACAAAAAAATAAACTAAAATTGCAATTACTCCTACCATAGTAGGCTTTAGTAAAATATTTAAAGTATTCGTGGAGTTTAGTGATTTAATAAATATATTAAAAACATATATAAATGCTATAAATGTAATTGTAATAATACTTATATCCTTTTTAAATCCATATTCTTTATTCATACATCCTCCTTTTAAAAATTTATTCTGTTATTAATTATAAAATAAAGATAACTAAATTTTATCCTTATAATTTTGCTTTAAAAAGAAAGCTGCAGCTGAATTTCCATTTTCCTCGGATAACTTTAAATATTCATATGCTTTTTCTGTATCTTTCTTTCCAAATCCACCATAACCAAAGTAAAGCATATATCCAACTTTATACTGTGCATATGAAGAATTATAGTTTAGTGCTAATTTATAATACTTTAATGCATCTTTATATTTTTTATCTTGCAAATACTTATCTGCAAGCTGTATATACTTATCTTCAAGTGAAGTTTCAGATACTTTAGGCATAACTTTGTTTAAAATAGTGCTTTGTATTGTATTTTGATTTACTCCTTCTTTGTTATTAAGTAGTTCTAATACTTGATCTAACTTCCAATTTAATTCTTGAATTTCAGAATCATTATTGTTAAATTTATTACTATTTTCTATTTGATAACTAATATATTCAAAGCTTGAATCTATTTTACTAGTAATCACTTTTTCTAAGTAATCTAATTTATGATCAATTTTTGCACTTAATACTTTTTCAATTTTTTCTTGAGAAACGTTTATTTTTTCTTCAATTTTAGCATCTAATTTACTCGAAAAATCTTCGTAAAAATTATTATTTAAATTAATATCTACTTTTATAGAATTTATAAGTTCAAATAGTTTATCATGCTCACTTTGTAAAGCATAAATAATACCTAAATCTATGTCACCAGATTGATTTATTTTTTGACCATCAAATCCATTAAAAATTTCAAAAAACTTTTCTAAAGAATTATCTATATCTTTCGTAATATTTATAATATTGGTATTTATATTTTCTAAATTTTCTTTATATATATTTGCTTGGTCTAGTATATTAGAGTTTATTTTTGAAACTAGATTATCTAAAAAAATATTATCATCCAAATTACTTAAAGGCATTTTTGTTATTTCTTCCCTAACGGAATTTATAAGTTCAAATAGTCCTTGATTTTCACTTTGCAAAGCATCAATTGTACTTATATCATTATATTTATTTATGTTTTCTATATTTTCAAGTAAAAAATATAGTTTGTTATCAATTTCATTAATATCTTCTTTTATAGTAATAATATTTGAGTCTACTTGTTCTACATCAATAGGCAAATTATTAACCTGATCGCTAAGATCCATTTTATCTAATATTATTTGATTAGTATTGCTAAGTTCAAAATAATTAGACATTAGTTCTTCTTTTAATGAAAGTATATTTTCACAAAGTTTACTACTTTCATCTTTAAATTTATTTGAAATTGTTTCTTCCATATTAGTAAATTGATATAATTTTTCCATATCAATGTTATCTATTATTAAAGAAAAGTTATTTTCTATATTATTTATATCTTTATTAATGGTAGATATATTAGAATTTGTATTTTCAAGTACTTCATTTAATCTATATAAATTATCAACCATTTTATTTGAATTATTCAGATTAGTCTCAAAGTTGTTTATCAGACTAAACATTTTATCTTTATCCATAAGTTTCCCCCACTATATTTTCAATTAGTTCATTTATTTTCATATAATTATATTTTTGTAAATTAACACTGCTTTTCATATTTTCTTCGTATAATTTATAAAAAATAGTTAATAATTCCTCATCATTTATATATTTATATACTCCATTTATAAAATCAATATTTAGTTCACTGCATATCGTTACAGACGATTTATAATCTCTACTAGATTTTAGTATACATTCTAATATAGTTTTTATATCTTTTATTTCTTTAAAACATATAAAAGCCAAATCATCAATCATAAATTCAAAAAGTATAGAGCTAGCTGCAATATAATTTCCTTTATTAAAATAACTATATCCTTCACATATTTTTATTCTTGTTTCATAATCGCCAATCTTTGATTTTTGGTAAAACTTAATTGCATAATCGTACTTTTCTTTTAGTTCATAACTTTTTGCTTTTTCATAAAAATCATTAGCGCTTGAAGTTTCTGTAAAATATAGTTTTTCTAAATCAAAATTATTTTGTATATCAATAAAACTATTTAATAGTTCATATAGTTCACATTCTTTTTCTTCATAAAAACAAATATATTCTCTAGATCTAGTAATTGAAACATAAAATAGATTAAAATAATATCTATATAAATGCCTCTCCTCTTGTTTTAAATCATTAAGAATTTTATCCCAATAAATATAATAATCAGTAACTATATTATAACAAACAACATATTTACTCTCAATTCCTTTTATATCTGATATAGTAAAAACATTACTTTCAATATTATAAGTATCCTTTAAATATTTTTTACTTTTCTCAGTAGACACAATTATTGACACGTAGTGTCTATCGTTTGCAGCGTTAAAAAGTTCATATTTATTATTTTCACTATGATTTAATAATATTGGTTTTTTGGTTTCAAAATCCTCAAATGTTATGTATTCTTCATAATAATCATTAGAACTTTTACCAATTCTAGACTGTTTTATTGAAGTTAATTTATTAGACATCTTAACTAATTTATCGTTGTTTCTATAATTTTTATTAAGTATTTTTTCATTAAATTTAATATTTTTATTTTTCATAGAAAAAAGTGTTTTAACTCTATGAATATCAAAAAAATTCGGATTAACAGTTTGATTTAAATCTCCACTTATAAATATATTTTGAGGAGTATTAACTAAGTTATAAAGTAAATATATTTCTTTTTCCGTTAAATCTTGGATTTCATCTATAAATAAAAATTCAAATTTATTAAGATTGTCTATTTTTTTAATTAAAAAGTATGCTAAGTCATTTTCATCAAACTTAGAATTACTATCAAGCCATTCTTGATATTTTTCACACACTTCATAAGCAAACTCTTTATTTTCAAAAGTAGTAAACTTTTTTGGCATATTATTTAGGTAGTAATCTTTATCTAGTAATTTACTAATATTTTTACTATCCCAGTTAACGTCTATAAACCCTTTTATAATTCCTCTAATTTCTTTGTATATTTCAAAGGCATCATATTTTTTTACCTTTTTATATCTCATAAAACTATAATCGTACCACTCTTTAAACTGTTCAAATCTAACTATTACATTAGTATCATTATTATGTATTAAAAAACTTATCATATCAAAAAAATGTATATTATCTTTATTTTCAGTAACATTTTCTTTTACTATTAAATTCTTAAATATCTTCTCAGTTTCTTTTTTAAGAATTGTTGAGTGGGTAAAATATGCAATACTTTGATTGTAACTACAGTATATAGAAAATATTTTTCTAATTCCAACTGTGGTTTTACCACTTCCTGCACTACCAAATAATAATATAGGTAAATTTTTATTTAAAATTTCTTGTTGATTATCACTCAAATAATAAATTGTATCATTACTATTTGCATTAAATAATTCACGAAGATTATTACTATCATAAACACTAGTTATATTGACTGAAGTATCATAATAATAATCATAAGTTGTATTTTTGTATTTTTCATCTATTTCATCATTAAATATAGTGTTATCACTAAATTCATTTGTTTCAATATATCCATTTTGAATATCTAAATTATTTAAACGATTTATTTGTTCATCGTGATTACAATAATCAAGAAATAAAATACCTTCTTCACTATACTCAATACCCTTAGTTTGAGATAAAAAAGTAAATAAAACTCTATTAGCACTATCAACTCTTAATTTATATATATTTCTGTTTAATTTCCATATAGAAAAACCATTAGATACTTTTCTTATATCAAAATCGTTATCTATTATTTCAGAAACGAATTTAGTAAGTTTAGTAGAGATAAATTCTCTTTTATTTTTAGGCACACTCTTTTTAAAATATTCAGTAACGAATATTTTTATCTCATTCATCAAATACCCCCATTCTTATAAATAAGATTTGTTAATTACATAGTATCATAATTTTAATTATTTAAAAAATATAAATTATATATTTCATAATAAAAAATAATAATTTATTCTATTAACTAAATTATTATACAAAACTACATATATATTACATATACACTAATTTACAATTTTTTCTAAATATGATAGTATACTAACAAAATTATATATAATTAGGGGGAAATTATGAAAATAAAACAAAATCTTTTATCGTTAGTTCTATCAAGCATACTAATAACTAGTAATATCGGTATTATAAATGCTAATAATATTTATGACATTAAGGGTCATTGGGCTGAAAGCACTATTAATAACTTTATATCAAATAATTACGTTGGTGGATACTCAGATGGTACATTTAAGCCAAATAATAATATAACTCGTGCAGAGTTTGTTAAAATATTTAATCAATATTTTGGGCTTACTAAAACTAGTGGAAAAGTATTTACAGATACTAATGGGCATTGGGCACAACACGAAATAGATATAGCAGTAACTAATCAAGTTGCATCAGGATTATCCAATACAACATTTGAACCAAATTCTCCTCTTACAAGAGAACAAGCTGCAACTATGTTATCTAATTACTTAAAGTTAGCAGATAAAAATCACGATAAAATCGCATTATTTACAGATGGCGGTAATGTTTCTTCTTGGGCTAAAGATTCTGTAGAAGGTATTTTAGAAAAAAATTATATGGGTGGGTATATAGATAAAACATTTAAACCAAAAAATCAAATTACAAGAGCTGAAGCTGTTGTAACTTTAAGCAGAGTTGCAACTGCTAATAATCCAAATCCTATGCCAGATATTGAAATACCACAAACACCAAGTCCAGAAACATCAACACCAGAAGATAATAATACTCCAAATATTGAGGATATAACTACTGAACACAAGCAAGCATTAAAAAAAGCAGAAGATTATTTAAAATACTCATCATTTAGTAAAATTGGTTTATTTGATCAATTAAAATTCGAAGGATTTAATGATAGTCACTGTACTTATGCAGTAAATAACGTTGTTGTTAATTGGGACGAACAAGCATATAAAAAAGCAGAGCAATATTTAAAATATTCATCATTTAGTAAAATTGGTTTATTTGAACAATTAGAATTTGAAGGATTCACTGATAGTCAATGTACTTATGCATTAAGTAAAATAGTTGTTGATTGGAATGAACAAGCATATAAAAAAGGAGAACAATATTTAAAATACTCATCATTTAGTAAAAGTGGTTTACTTGATCAATTAAAATTTGAAGGTTTTACAGATAGTCAATCTACTTATGCTGTTGATAAATTATTCTAAAAAATAAGAGCACTCAATTTTTGAGTGCTCTTATTTTTATTTTATTAGTTACTACGCTTACTTGCAATTGCAAAAGCAGTCATATCACCACGTCCCCAAGTTGCAGTTAATTTAAGAGAATGTATTTTCCATACTCCATCTTCTTTTTTTAATTTGTGAGAGTAATATCCTCCTACAGCTCTATCTATTTCATTTGATTCTTCACGTACAAAATGTTCTGCTTGCATATAAACTACAGTATTAGCTTCATCTCCATTTATATCAATTACAAAATTTGTTAATTGATGTTGAGTAACATCAAACCCAGGTATAAGAGATGTAACTTGATCTACATACTGTGCATTTGTAACAGTCGCTTTAGGTCCACCAGAAGATGTAAAATCAATTTCTATTTCATCAGCTAAAATAGATTTTAATAAATCCCAATCACGAAGATCAGCAGCAGTTGCATATTTCAAAATTGTTTGTTCTATTAATACTCTATCATAAAGCCAATTTATAGTTTGTTCTGTATTCATAAATACCTCCAAATTAATATATAATTTTATTAAAAATAAAAACTTATATTATTAATATTGTCAATAAAATATATTAATTTGAATATCAATCTATTTTTTTATTTCGTAAACTTGAGAATATGCATTATACTTTTCTTTTAATTCATTTGAAAAATCTGTTGCTGATTCTTTTGTACTAAATGAATGAACATTAACACCATATTCCACTTCATGTTCTAAAACTTCTTCATCTTTTAAATAAACAAGTAGCCAACTAACGTTATTTCTAAAACTTTTATTTAATACATCGTATGAATCTTGAAGATGACAACTTCCTCCACCATCTAAATTTATTCCAAACTCCATTCCAAGTTCTAAACATTCTTTAACTGTATCTTCTAAATTTAAAGCTTCATCACTATTATATAAAATTAGTTCATCTTGATTAAAACCAACACAACTACGTTTATGCTCTCCATCAATATATGATGAATATTTATTACCCCAATCTATAAATTCTTGTGAATCTTTAATTAAAACTGGAGATCCTGAAACAAAATTTTGTATTTCATCATTTATTTCATTAAATTCAATTTTATCATCAAAACAAAGTCCATAGTCTGAAAATAAATAACCACTATCTTCTCCGTCAACCTTCATCTTAGTTATATTAATTCCAGTTGTAGTATCATATAAAGCAAGGTTTATTAAAAAATCTGGTTTATATTTTCTCATAATTTGATAAGAAATACTTCCACCTTTAATATTTTTTATTTCAATCTTTTTTATATTGTCTAATTTTATTTTATAATTCATAAGCTCCCCTTTCAAAACAGTCTTAGTTATTATATTAATATTTAGCCAATTTTGTTATTATTTTTTATAAAAAAAGATGCAACTAATTAGCTGCATCTAAATCTATTTAAAATCTATAGTTATACTATCAATTTTTGGTGTTAATTTTTTATACAATACATTTGCTTTATTAAACATCATTTTTGATGCTTTAGAAGAATCTGATTCAAAGTACTTATCTTCTAAATAGATAACAGTCTTTATTCCACTTTGTATAATATTTTTTGCACAGTCGTGACAAGGAAAAAGATTTACATATATACTGCAACCTTCCAAGTTTTTACCACGAGAGTTTAGTATTGCATTTTGTTCTGCGTGAACAACGAAGGGATACTTAGTGTCCAAAAAGTCACCTTCTCGACTCCACGGAAAATCATCATCACTACAACCATTAACAAAACCATTATATCCAATTGATACTATTCTTTTGTCTTTATCTACTATACAAGCACCAACTGTTGTTGAAGGGTCTTTACTTCTCATTCCAGACAAAAGAGATATGCCCATAAAATAATCATCCCAAGAAATATAATCTTCTCTTTTCATAAAAAATTCCCCTAATTATTCTCATAGAAAGTAAGCCAAGTTTTAACTATACTACTTTTCATCATTTCATACCAATAATCTTCTGCTTCTTTGTATATTCCAATCTTATTTACTTGCATATGATTTATAATATTTTTTTCAAATTGATTTAAACTGTTTTTAGTATATTTATACATTTGTAAATTAGGATTTTTATCAACAAGTATTTTTATAGACTCAAGGTCTAATCTAAACTTGAAAAACTCTCCAACATTTTGAGTTATCATTGGAATAGTTTCTTCATAGAAAATATCATTTAAAAACCCAAGTTCATCTTGTAATATATCATACTTCTTCACGTTTTCTCTTAAATTATTAATGTCTTCTATAGTATTTAGATTACTTTTATCTAATAGAAGTTTTTCTTGAAGATCTTTTATTTTAGATAATTCAAATATTTTCTGTTTTATCTTTCCAAACCTTTGATTTGACATATCTAAATAACTTTCATACTCAAGTAAATCTATTAACAATACTTTTTTATTTATATAATTTTCATATAAATCTTCTATTAACTTAAATGATTGATTTCTATTTAAATCTTCATAGAAAGTTATTATTTTATTAATATTTAGAGTTAAATTATCAAAATCAACTCCAGTTTTAACGAAATTTATAAACTTACTAAATTCAAGTTCAAGTACATTTTCATATAATATATTTATTTTTTCTCTACTTTCTTCTAAATCTGACACTTTATATTCAGCCTTTAAAAAGTCAAAATCTAAGTTTTCATCAAAATGCTCAAGTTCAACATCTTTAAGTTCATTTATAAACTCTTGATTTTTGTGAACTTTTTCTTCTTGTATTTCATCAACAATACCCTTTACAGCATTCATTATATTATCTAATTCTTCTTGAGTTGGCTCTTTTTTCTTTCTAGGCTTATGCTTAAATACTATTTGATCTCTATCAGCAAGTATCGGCTCACCATACTTTTCATCTTCCTTTAATTCATTATCATCTAAATTATCTTCTATTAAAACTTCATTTTTAGGAATATCTTTAAAATTATCTTCAACTGGAATTTCTCTTTCAACAGGAGCTTTATAATTATCCTCTATAACGAATTCTTTTTTAGGTTCTACTATATAATTATTTTCTACTATATAATCTTTTTCATCATTGTTAGATTTATAGTTATCTTCTATTAAAACAGAATTTTCATCTTTAATAGTTTGATTAAAATCAATAACATCAAGTTTTTCATCATTTTTTGTTTTTCTTGTATCTGTAAGTATTTCTTTTCCACTCTCAATAATATTAAATTCTTTTTCTTTTGAAATTGCCTCTGTATCATTTAGAATTAATTCTTCATCATTTCCTATATTTTCATTCGATACATTAAGGGTTTCTTCAGTATCGTCTTGCACTTCAAACATATCTTTAAATACCGGCTCTTCTTCAACTAGTTCATCTGTTTTATCGTCTATTATTTCTTCTACGTTAGTATTTTCCTCAATAGGTTCTGTAACTTCCTCATTTTTAACCTTAAATATATCCTCAAATACTGGTTCTTCTTCGTTTATTTCCTCTACGTCTATATTTTCTTCAATAGGTTCTACTAATTCTTCTTGTTGAACCTCTATAACATCTTCAAAAATTAGTTCATCTGTTTTATCTTCTATTATTTCTTCTACTTTACTATATTCTTGAATAGGTTCTATAACTTCTTCGTGTTGAACTTCAAATACATCTTCAAATACTAGTTCTTCTTCGTTTATTTCTTCTACTAGTTTACTATTCTCTTCTGCAAATTCTATAACTTCATCATTTTTAACTTCTATTGTTTCTTCTATTTCTGTGTTTTCTTCAATAGATTCTACTAATTCATCTTCTGATACTTCTAGTGTCGGTTCACTAGTTAACTCAAAATCATCAAAAATGTCTTTAGTTAATTCATCATCAATCTCATATTCTTCTTCAAGATCATCAAAATCTTCATTTAAATTATTTTTAATTTCTTTATTTTCTTCTAATTTAGTTTTTTCTTGGTTATTATTTAAGTCTTCCAAGCTACTAACAACATTACTTAATTTATCTAGTGATATATCTTCACTTTCAATTATTTGTCCAATATTTTTAAATAACTCTCCTACTAATTTTCTAAAATCTTCATTATTATTCAATCTACCCACGTCCAATCTCTTTTTACTAATTAAAATTTAATATTTTTTTGAAAATTCCTACTTTCTTTCATAATAAATTGTAATATATTTTTAACATAAATTACAAGGTTTTCATCATTAATATCTTTAATATTTTTAGATATTACCTCTTCTTCTCTTTCTTTATTTAATACACTGATATTATTTTCTATTTTATATATTCCAATTTTTTTTGATAATTCTAATCTCTTTTTATATAATTCAATAATTTCTTTATCTAAAATATCAATTTCATCTCTGTATTTAGAAATCATATTAAACCTCACGATCAACTGCATTTGCAACTTTTTTTAGTTTTGATACTAAATTTTCAAATTCATCTAAATTAAGGGATTGATCTCCATCACAAAGTGCATTTATTGGATCGTTATGAACTTCAATTATAAGTCCATCACATCCTGCAGCTACTGATGCTAGTGAAAGCGATTCAACTAAATCTTTTCTACCAGATGCGTGACTTGGATCAATTACTACGGGTAAATGTGTTAAACTTTTTAAAGATGCAATAGCACTTATATCTAAAGTATTTCTTGTATAATTTTCAAAAGTTCTAATCCCTCTTTCACAAAGTATAACTTGATTATTTCCACCTGCTAAAATATATTCAGCAGAATGAAGAAATTCTTCTATAGTAGCACTAAGACCTCTTTTTAAAAGTATTGGCTTGTTAGTTTTACCAAGCTCTTTAAGTAAGTCAAAATTTTGCATATTTCTTGCACCAACTTGAATTATATCAACTTCTTCAACAAATCTATCTATCATTGAAGTAGACATTATTTCAGTAACTATAGGTATATTATTTTTTTCACGTGCCATTTTTAAAAGATCAAGTCCTTCAAGTTCAAGGCCTTGGAAACTATATGGTGAAGTTCTAGGTTTAAATGCTCCACCTCTTAAAATACTAGCTCCACTTTTTTTAACACTCTCTGAAACTTCTAATATTTGTTCCTTTGATTCAACGGAACACGGTCCACCAATTAATGTTATTTTTTTACCACCAATTAATGTATCTCCAACCTTTATTATAGTATTATTATTTTCTTTATTTTTTTGTACTTTCATATTATTTAAATTCATATTTTTAACATCCTTTTTATATAAAATCCTTTATCTTTTCTTAGTTTATATTAACAAAAAAATAAGAAATATACAAACTAAATTATATGATATAATGAAGGAAAATAATATTTTTTGTTGGAGAATGAAATGAAAATAAAAAACAATACAGGAAAACCTGATAATATAGTTAAAAAAGAATATGAATTTAAAGAAAAATGTATGGCACTTGAAAGCACTATGCCAAAATTTATGAAGGAATATTTTATTTATTTAAAAACTTCAGTACAAAGTTCAACTAGACTTGCATATCTTGAAGACATTTGCTTTTTTTTAGAATATATGATTGAAGAACAAATTTTGACGGACAAATCAAACATATTTGATATTACTCAAAGAGAATTTAATAAAATAAAAGCACGTGATATAAACTTATTTCTTGGAGATTATTGTACTCTTTATTATAAGACAAAAAATAATATGAGAATAGTTTTTGAAAATAACAATAGATCTCTTGCAAGAAAAAAAGCATCATTATCAACACTTTTTAAATTTTTATATAGAAATGAACAGATTGACGTTAATATAGTTAGTGGATTTAATCCAATAAAACTTCCAAAACCTCAACCAGATGCTATAAAAAGGCTTGAAATAAATGAAGTCGAACATATGCTTAGTTGTGTTGAAAGCGGAGAGGGACTAAGTGACAGCGAGAAAAAATACTGGAAAAAAACTAAGTATCGTGATAAAGCAATTCTTGCACTATTTGTAACTTATGGACTTAGAATTAGTGAACTTCGTGATTTAAATATTTCATCATTCAATTTTAGCAGAAAAGAATTTAGAATTTTTAGGAAACGTCAAAAAGAAGTGTTAATGCCAATAAATGAAACTTGTAAAAGTGTTATTATTGAATATATTGAAAAAGAAAGAACTGATGATGATTTTTTAAATGAAGAATATAAAGATGCACTATTTTTATCACTGCAAGAAAAAAGACTTACAGAACGTGCCATTCGTGAACTTGTAAAAAAATATACTTCAATCGCACTAAATTCACCACGTAAAAATGGATATAGCCCACATAAATTAAGAGCTACAGCTGCAACGAGTCTTATTCAAAATGGTTTCTCAATTTATGATGTACAAAATCTACTTGACCACGATAATGTAACTACTACTCAACTTTATGCTGCACACAAAAAAAATGTTAAAAAGACTATAGTTGAAAAATTTGAATGGATAAAAAAAGAAGAATAGACAAAGTCTATCCTAGGCTCAGACTGTAGACAAATATGTTTATAGTCTTCTTTTTTTGTCTGAAATATAAATAATAACAAAATTTTGATAGATATTTACATTAAAAACATAACTTTTATTATTGAAATAATTAAAAATATTACAAATAGTATCGTATATGTTAACATAAAAGTATTTTGTCTAAAATCTTTTTATGTCTAATTATTTTGATATATAAAATATAATTATTGACTTAATTTACAATTTATACTAAACTAATGCGTGTAATTAAATAGACAACTTATGGGGGTACAGAATGATAAAAAAAAATTTAATAACAAGTTTAATGCTTACAAGCATAGCTTTAAGTACATTGCCATTTGAAGTAAGTGCAAATTCATCTTACAAAGATCTTACTAGTTCTCACTGGGCATATGATCAAATAATCGAAT
>JAWXUS010000180.1:0-2222 GCA_044426235.1 Peptostreptococcaceae bacterium
TAATCAGAATTTTCATCATAACCTTCTGGGAAAATTCTTTTATTTATTACTTTTAAATTATATTCTGCAATTAAATCAAGTATTGCTGGGTGTTCTTCACTAACTGTGTAATCGTGCCACGCTTCATTAAAAATAAGATCTAATTTTGAATAATGTTCATATTCTTGTTTTTCTTTTTCAATTCTTTCATTTATTTTTTTGAATTTTTCTAACATAATGTACCTCTTTCTATTTTATCTACTATTATATAATAACATATTATTACATTAAACAATACAATCATAATAATATTTATCGACACTTTCTAATTTTTTAATGAATAATTTTTTGTTTTAATGTACTCTTGTTTTTTCTGTTTTTTAATAGATTTTAGATTATAATCTAAATAGAATATAACACTTCTAATAACTCTGCTATTTCATTATCTAAATAAGTTAAATTATATAAAAAAACCATAAGTCTTCCCAATTTTACTTAGTCTAACTTATGGTATTTTTATAATAAAAGTTTATATATTAAATTTTATTTTTTATTGATTTTTGTAACAGTACCACCAGTAAGTAATACCATCTTAATTGCATCAATACTAAAATCATCAGAAATAACATTTAAAGATTTATCAAGTACTCCTCTTGCTAAAACTTTAAGACGTTTAACTTTTTGATCAATAAGATTCTTCTATTTTAAAATTTTAAAAATTTTTATTAAAATAAAAAAAGTCCCAAAAGGACTTTTAAAATTTAGTTTACACCATAAGTTACTTCACAATTACTTGCATTCCAAGAACTTGACCATCCTGCAGGAAGATTAGACTGTGGCATAGCAACTGTAATACTTAAAATACTGCAATATCTAAATGCATAAGCATCAATTGTTACTGTATTTAAAGGAATATGAATATTAGTTAATAAATTACATCCTTCAAATGCACTAGAACCAATAGAAACTAATGTATTAGGTAGAGTTATATTTACTAAAGAATTACAATTATAAAATGCTGAATTAGCAATTGAAGTAACACCCTCAGATAAATTAACTGTTTCTAAAGATACACAACCACTAAATAAACTAGTAGAAAGTGATGTTACTGTATTAGGAATAGTAATTTCTTTTAATGAAACACAAGATGCAAATGCACTAGTACCAATACTTGTTACACTTGATGGTATAGTAATATCATTTAATGATAAACAAGATGTAAATGCTGAATTACCAATAGTAATTAAACTTTCATTTAAGTAAATTTTTTGAAGATCATAACAATAAGAAAAAGCATTTGCTCCTATAGTAATTACAGATTCTCCAAGAGTTACATCTTCTAAATCAATACAATTATGAAATGCATAAGTATCAATTGTATTTACTTTATCAGGAATAGTAATTTCAGTTAAAGAAAAACAATTTCTAAAAGTATAAGACTTAATGATAGTTAACTCCTCAGGTAAATTAATACCTTCTAATAAATAACAATATTGAAATGCATATTCTCCAATAGATTGAGTAGAATCATTTAATATAACATCTTCTAATGAATAACATCCATCAAATGCATAATTTCCAATTGAAGTATTACATTCAGATAAATCCATAATTCTTAATGAGTTACAATATTGAAATGCATAATTTCCAATAGATGTTAAATTAGTAGGCATTTGTATTTTTAATAAAGAACTACACCCACTAAATGCACTACTACTAATAGTAGTTACAGTGTCTGGTAAAATAACAATCTCAATTGATGATTTTGATTTAAAAGCATTTGAAGAAATTGTAGTTACATCATAACTAATTGAATTATAAGTATAAGTTTTCGGTACACTTATTTGTGTTATATACTCGCCTTCATATTTATAATTTGAATCTAAATTTAAACTAGATAATGATGCATATTGACCTGATATAGTAAAGTTAAATAAACCTTCATCAGACTCAAAATATTCAATTGAGTTATCAAAGTTATCCTCATCACTACTACAAGCATTTAAGCTTAACACTAAAGTTATACCAAGTAAAACTGATAATATTTTTTTCATATAATAAACCCTCCCGTTCAACATATTATACCATTTTATACTAATTATGTAAAATTTTAAGAAAAAAATTCGACATAATATTACAAAATTATGTTTTTTTTAAGCTACTTATTGTATAATGGAAATAGAATGGAGATTTGAATATATGTGGGTAAAAAGAAGACATGGAATTGTTTTTTTCATATTAAG
>JAWXUS010000181.1:0-2219 GCA_044426235.1 Peptostreptococcaceae bacterium
TTCCTTTAAATAAAAAATACTTTTAAATATATATAAATTATACATTCAATATATTATTACAAGTATTAATCGTTATACTATTTTATTTTTCAGTTAGTAGATATTATTTTTATAATGTTTTCAATTGTATCTTTAATTAAAAAATAGTGTTTATCATTTAATACAATTAATTTTGAAACATCATTTAAGATTATTTGGTTAAAAGTATTGTCCCTATACATTAAATTATAATTAACAAGTAATCTTAAGTGTATAACAACATGATATTTATCTTCTAAATTTTTTGAAGCATAAATATGAAGTAATTCTTCGTAATAATCTGATTTATCTAAATAAATTAAACACAATAATACACTAGATTTTATCATTGCTACTTTATAGTATTTATTTTTCATTTCTAGTAAAAAATTAATTAAAGTTCTTTTTTCTTCTATGTAATCAGCACGGATAATAGTTGTTAAATTAATTAACATTCGAGAGATATTTAAATAAGATTTTTCTTTTTGTATTTGTTTATATAATGAAGGTACAGCATATTTAATAGTTCCTATTGTCTCTAATGATTCTGCAGCATCATTTCTAACAATCCAATTTTTATCTTTCAATAAGTCACATAGTATTTTTCGGAGAACTCTTCGTCAAAATTTTTAAGTGATTCTGCTAATTCAATACGAACTTTATTATTATGATGTTTTGAAAAATATGCTATTTGTTGTTCGTAATCAATTAATCGTATTTTACTAGTTTCTTCAAATATCTTGTTCATATATTCTTTTACATCACAACTATTAATTTTTCTTTTACTCATTTTTTTACCTCCTGTTAATAATTAATATAATTTTATAATAAAATAAGCCATTTTACAATGTTTTCATTGAAATGCGGCTTATTTTCGCTTATTTTTTATTATTTTATTGGTAGATATGTTTCTAATTTAGTTTATGCATATTTTTTTGCCAAAAGCTTCACTACACTCTCTACTTATTTCATTAATGTTATTATTTAAAATTAAATTTTTGATATCATTATTTATCATTAAAGTATATTTATTAATACCTATATACTCATCAATAAACTTGTACCCTTGTAACAATAGTCCTTTAATAATACAATCAAATGTTTTTGAACTTATTGGAAATGCTCTAGATGATGTATCATTTGACTTATAAATCAAATTGGTCACATGATCAATATAATAAACATTGTTATCTTGTATTTTATATAATTCTTTATTCATGATTATTCTCCTTCATTTTTAAAAGAGTAGATGCTTCAAGATATCCTTCAAACACTTCACTTAGATTTCTTAAATCATCTTTGAGATAATTTAAATTAATAAATAGTAATACTAATTTGATACAGTCATATTTATCAACTTCAACATCAATACCATGAATCAAATCATTTCTATTAACAAATCCAGATCCATTATTAATTTTTTTAATACATTCATCAAGTTGTATCCATTGCTCTTCATAATATTTAAATTGAGTAAATAACTTTGTTATTTCTTCAGAACGTTCTTTACCATTCTTAAAATTTTTTCTAGTTGTAGAAAACCCATTAAATGCCTCGGATAATGATTTATGATTATTATCAATTAGTGAACATATAATTCTACAGGAACTTGAATAATTTTCCAGTTCAATTTCATTCATTGCCATCTTTAAATCTCTATTAACTTTATATGAAATAGTACCATCATCTTCCAAATTATATACTGAGAACAAATAGATATTATCCTTAAGTAAAAAGTAATCTAGAATATCTTTATATGAAATAGTTTCGTCCTCGATAGGAAGCCATGTTGTTCTATCAACGGAAATAAATATGTTATTTTCAGCATATTTTTTTATAACAGCATAGTATTTATTTGAAAATATTTTTTTTCTTACTTCATTTTTTACAGTAGATACGTTAGAAAAATGTTTTGAATATTCAAGAAACTTTAGTCTTCTTTTATCATTAACATCACACAATTCTTTATAATTGCTATTTTTTTTCATTTTATTAGAAATGTTTTTAAACTCAGAATTTTCATTTGCAAACTGATTACCTATTGAATTATATCTATCAATAAGTGAAAATGCAGCAAATGACTCATGTAACTTTAAATTTTCTTCATCAACTATTTTTTTAATTAAATCCTCATGTTTCCATTTTAATATAAAATATTCATTACTTACTTTATTAGCTTCTTCTAACGCTTGAGTTATTTT
>JAWXUS010000006.1:0-76901 GCA_044426235.1 Peptostreptococcaceae bacterium
CACCTGTTCCCATACCGAACACAGAAGTTAAGCTCTTTAGCGCTGATGATACTTGGTGGGCAACTGCCTGGGAAAGTAAGACGTAGCCACGTAAGATGAAAGCCTTGATTAATTTCAAGGTTTTTTTGTATATAAATTTACAAAAAATGTATAATATATATTGTAATGAGTAAAGATATATACTATAATTATTTTAATATTAAAAATGCTACGAAAAGAGACTAGTAAATGATTATCTATATTTAGAGAGTGAGTGGTTGGTGAAAACTCATTATAGAGATTATTGAATCTACTCTTGAGCATCTAGTTAAAAGCTAGACGTATTTCTACGTTACAGATTTTGAGTGGGCTATTTTTATAGTCAATTAGGGTGGTAACGCGGAGACATTCGTCCCTTTTTTATAAAGGATATGAATGTCTTTTTTTAATACAATTTTTTAGGAGGTCTATTATGTTAGATATAAGAAGAATAAGAGAGAATTTAGAAGATATCAAAAAAGCAATGGATAGAAGAGGTGAGAAAGAATTTAACCTAGATATCGTTATTGAACTTGATGATAAGAGACGTGAAATTTTAAAAGAAGTTGAGGTTATGAAAAATGAATTAAATGTTGAATCTAAAAAGATTCCAACTTTAATGAAAGAAGGAAAAAATGTTGATGACCAAAAAGCTAAATTAAAAGTTTTATCTGATAAAATAAAAGAAATTGATGAAAAATTAAAAGAAGTTGAAGTTGAAATAGAATATAATTTAATGAGAATTCCAAATGTACCAAATCCAAATGTACCTCAAGGTAATACTGATGAAGATAATGTTGAAATTAGAAAATGGGGAGAACCTAAGGTATTTAATTTTGATCATAGGGCACATTGGGATTTAGGAACTAATTTAGATATACTAGATTTTGAAACTGGGGCTAAGATAACTGGTTCAAGATTTACTTTATATAAAGGTTTAGGAGCTAGACTTGAAAGAAGTTTAATAAACTTTTTCTTAAATCATCATACGGACAATGGATATAATGAAGTTATACCTCCATTTATGGCTAATAAAACTAGTTTTGTTGGAACTGGTCAATTACCTAAATTTGAAGAAGATATGTTTAAGATTGAAGATAGTGAATATTTCTTAATTCCAACTTCAGAAGTACCAGTTACAAATATACACAGAGATGAAATTTTAAGTATTGATTCATTACCGATAAAGTATTGTTCTTATACGCCATGCTTTAGATCAGAGGCAGGTTCTGCAGGTCGTGATACTAGAGGTTTAGTTAGACAACATCAATTTAATAAGATTGAATTAGTTAAATTTGTTGCACCTGAGGAGTCTTATAATGAGTTAGAAAGCTTAACTAATGATGCAGAAAAATTATTACAAATGTTAAATATACCATATAGAGTAGTTAGAATTTGTACTGGAGATTTAGGATTTACTGCTGCATTTAAATATGATATAGAGGTTTGGATGCCAAGTTATAATAGGTATGTTGAAATTTCTTCTTGTTCAAACTTTGAAGATTTCCAAGCTAGAAGAGCTGGAATAAGATTTAAAAGAGATAAAAAAGCAAAATCTGAGTATGTTCATACTTTAAATGGTTCAGGTCTTGCTGTTGGAAGATGTTTTGCTGCAATACTTGAAAATTACCAACAAGAAGATGGATCAATAGTTGTACCAGAGGTTTTAAGATGTTATATGGGTGTTGATGTAATTAAAAAATAAGAGTTATAATAAATTACCTAGTAATGATATAAATATTACTAGGTTTTTTTGTCGTTAAAATTATATTGTAAAAATTAAATTTATATGGTAAAATATTAATGTTATAAGTTTAGGAGGCAAAATGACAGATTTTATCTATATGAACGAGGCATTAATAGAAGCACAAAAAGCTTATAAAAAAGGTGAAACTCCAATAGGTGCAGTTATTGTTAAAGATAATGAGATAATAGCTCGTGCACATAATTTAACTGAAGAGTTAAAAGATCCAACGGCACATGCAGAAATGTTAGTTATAAAAGATGCCACAAAAATTTTGGATACATGGAGATTAACAGATTGCAAACTTTATGTTACGATGGAACCTTGTATTATGTGTAGTGGTGCATTAGTTAAGTCTAGAATTAAAGAACTTATAATTGGAACTAAACATGTAAAGAATGATTATACTCAAAAAGAACATGTATTTAAAAGTGAATTTTTTGGTTATAATAATATAGATGTGAAATTTGGAGTATTAGAAGATGAATGTTCTAGTATATTAACAAATTTTTTTAAAAGTTTGAGAAAGTAATTTAAAATTGGTTATAATTTTGTTGTACTAGATGGGGAGGTAGCGGTGCCCTGTAACCTGCAATCCGCTATAGCAGGGTTGAATTCCATATAGAGGTTTTATTTTTGTAAGGCTGCCCTAGATAAGTGGTGTTGATGCTTAGGTCCTGCGCAATGAAAACTCATGAATCCCGTCAGATCTGGAAAGAAGCAGCGGTAAGTGATAATTTTTATGTGACGTAGGGGTGCCTAAGTTGAGCTAACTGTTTAGGTAACGCTTGTGATATATAGTCAATATATGGTGTACAACATTTAAATATAAATATAGAATCCCTCTTTGAGGGATTTTTTTAATATAAAATTTAAGGAGATAAACTTTATGCACAAAGCACTATATAGAAAATATAGGCCCACTAGATTTGAAGATGTAATTGGACAAGATCATATTGTAAAAACTCTTAAAAATCAAATTGCAAATGATAATTTAGGACATGCATATATATTTTCTGGAACTAGAGGAACTGGAAAAACTTCAACGGCGAAGATTTTTTCAAGAGCTATAAATTGTAATGATTTAATTGATGAAGAGCCTTGTAATGAATGTGAGATTTGTAGATTAATTTTGAGTGATAGTATTATGGATATTGTTGAAATCGATGCTGCATCAAATAATAGTGTTGATGATATTCGTGAACTTAGAGAAAATGTTAAGTACTCTCCAACTAATGCAAAGTATAAGGTTTATATTATAGATGAGGTACATATGTTGTCTCAGGGTGCATTTAATGCACTTTTAAAGACTTTGGAGGAACCACCTTCTTATGCAATTTTTATACTTGCAACTACAGAACCTCAAAAAATTCCAGCAACGATTATTTCTAGATGTCAAAAGTTTGACTTTAAAAGAGTAAATGTTAAAGATATGACTTTTAGAATGAAGTACATTTGTGATAAAGAAGATATAAAATTTGATGATAAGGCACTTAATTTAATTGCTAGAAATTCTCAAGGTGCTCTTAGAGATGCTCTTAGTATACTTGATCAATGTATTTCTTTTTCTGATAATAATATTTTGTATGAAGATGTAATTGAGATTTTGGGAACTGCTAATGTTGAAGATATATTTGAGATCGCAAAAAATATTATGATTCAAAATACTAAAGAAATGATGAGATTAGTTGATGAATTTATCATGTGGGGTAAGGATATAAAAAATTTAATTGACGATTTATTAGAACATTTTAGAAATATAATGATTTGTAAGGTTTCTGATGATTTAGAAGATATAATTTCTTATCATGAGGAATTAATCGATATGTTAAAAGAACAATCTAAAAATGTTTCTATTGATGAATTAATTAGAATTATTAATATATTATCTAAAACTCAAGTTAGTTTGAAAGGCTCTAATAATCAAAGAGTGCTTGTTGAAATAAACTTAATAAAGTTATCTCAACCTAAGTTTGATGAAAGTTATGAGGCTATTTTTAAAAGGATTGAAGTTTTAGAAGAAAAATTATCGGGAGATAAAGTTAAATTAGTTAGTTATGATAAAGTAGAAGAAAAGGTAAAAGAAGTTAAGGAAAATATAGTTCTTGTAAATAATGAACTTATATCATTACTTGAAAAGAATTGGATAAGAATTTATGATAATATCTTGCTACTTGAGAAAGGAAAAAATTTATTCAGTGGGCCAATAAGATCAGGTTTAAAATTAATTAATTATTATTTTGAATTAGATAGTATTGATGATATTTTGTGTATAATACCTAAGGATAAATTTATTTTTCAGAATGAAGATTTTCATAATACAATTTGTGATTTAGTAAGAGAATCTATAAAAGATATACTTCATAAGAATGTATTAGTTAGGATAGAAAAAAAATCAAGATTTATAGATTTTAAGAAGGAATATATTGATAAAGGTGAAGAAGCATTAAATAAATTAGTGGAAAATGCTAGTATTGAGTTAAAATAATTAGTTTTAAGTAAAATAAATATTTTTATAAAAATATACTTTAAAATTAAAATATAAGTTATAATTATAATTAAAACGATACTAAGGAGAGAGATATGAATATTCTTAGCCTGGGAGAGAAAATTAAAAAACTTAGAAAAGATAAAGGTATGACTTTAAAAGAGCTTGCAGGAGATAGAATTACTGCAGCACAGATTAGCCATATTGAAAGAGATAAATCACATACTAGTTATGAACTTTTAGAATATTTATCTCAAGAACTAAATGTTAACATTGATTATTTAATTGAGAGTAAGGAAATGCAAGCTAGAAATTTGGCAGAACATTATATTTTACAAAGTGAAGTTTTTATTAAGTATAATGATTTTGAACTTGCAGAAGATAGACTTACTACTGCTATTAATTTAAGTAAAGAGTATAAGTTATATGATATATTTGGAAATTGTAATTATTTATTTGGAGATATACATTTAAATAAGAAAAATTATAATGATGCAGTATCAAGTTATGAGAAGGCACTTCATTTATTTATTAAAAGTAATGATGGGTTAAGTATTTTTGAAACATATAATAAGCTTGGTAAAATTTATATAAATCAAAAAAATTATGAATCATCAATTATAAAATTAGAGCTTGCAAGTGAAGTTATTAATAATATGGATTTTGAGAAGACAATTTCCCAATATAAAGAATTATATTCTAATATGGCGTATTGCTATAATAAATTAGATGATTTTGAGCAATGTGTAGAATATATTTCTAAAATAGATAATATTAATGATATGTATAGTTCGAAAGAAGAATTAGAATCAAATCTTTTAAAGGCAAATAATTTATTTGCCCTTGGTAAATTTGAAGATTCGAAGTTATATTTTAAAAAGGTACTTAAATTCTTAGATAAATCAAATTCTGATATTCGAATAGTCAATATTTATTTAACTATTTTAGATATTTGTAAGGAAATAGAAGATAGTGATAGAATGCTTGAATATTCTCAGAAAATTTATGATATGAAAAAGGATTCTTTTGATGATTATGCAATAAAGAGTATTCATTGTATGATTGAATCTTATATTATGAAAAAAGACTATGAAGAGGCTAAAAAATATTGTAAGTTAAGTCTTAAAATGTGTATTAAAAATAAGGATAAATATAATGAATTTATGATTTTAAAACTTTATTCTAGAATACATAAAGAATTAAATGAAAATGATTTATCTGAAAAGTATTTAATTAGTTGCCTTAATGTTGCAAGAGAGATTGATAATAAAAAATTGGTTGGAGATATTTATATAGAATTAGCAGAAATATATTCTGCGACTTGTCAAAATAAGCAATTAGAATTTTATCAAAAAGGATTATCTATTTATAAGTCTTTAGAAACTGTATAAAGGAGAAAATATGATAAAAGAAATTAATTTAAAAGGAATGAGTTGTCCAAAGCCTGTTATTGAAACCAAAAAAGAATTAGAAAAATTAGATGATTGTGTACTTAGAGTAACGGTTGATAATACTTTTTCAAAGGAAAATATACTTAGGTTTTGTGAAAATTTAGGATATGATAAAAAAGTTATTTTTGAGGAAGAATCAGAAATTACTATCGAGATCGTAAAAGGTAATATTAGTGAAATAGAAAGTATTGAAAAAAAAGAAGTTGATGAAACAGTTATTTTAATAAATTCTTGTGAATTTGGAAAAGGTGAAGAAGAGCTTTCAAAAACTCTTATGAAGGGGTTTATATATACTCTTACAGAAAGTAAGCCATATCCTAAAATAATAATGTTTGCAAATTCTGGAGTTAGGTTAACAACAGAAAATAAAGATACAGTTGAAAATTTAAAATTACTTGAAAGTTATGGAGTAGAAATTTTATCTTGTGGAATGTGTCTTGATTATTATAATTTAGGCAATAATTTAAATGTTGGTACGATTACTAATATGTATAGTGTTGTTGAGAATTTAAAGAATACTAGTAAGGTAATAACTATTTAAGGAGTTAAATATGAATGAAATGTATATAATTTCTTTCAATTCAACGCATCATGCGATTAAGATTGAAAAATTATTAAAGGAAAATAATGTTTCTTGTACAACAATTCCAACACCAAGAGAGATAAGTGCAAGTTGTGGTTTATCTATAAGATTTTTAGAAAAAGATTTAGAAATTGTTGAAAAACAAGTTGTTGGAAATGATTATAAAGGAATTTATAAAATTATCAAAAATGAAGACAATCAAAAAGAAGTTATATTTATAAAATAGGAGTTTAGTTTATGCCAATGAAACTTGTGATTGGAGATACTGTTATTATGAAAAAAAATCATCCGTGTGGATGTAATGAATTTGAGATAACAAGAGTTGGAATAGATATTAAATTTAAGTGTACAAAATGTCTAAGAGTAATTATGTTAGATAGGGAAACTGGTGAAAAAAGAATAAAGAAAGTTTTATAGAATTTTAGAGGGTTATTGTTGTCATATTTTGATAATATTATACCCTTAAAATATACTTGAAATAGTTTGACATTTAGTATTTTAAGTGATAAAATACATAAGAATGAGAAATCATTTCTCTGCTCAAAAAGAGCCGAAAAGTCCAAAGGGAGGTGACAAGAATGAAGAATTATGAATTAATATTCGTAGTAAAGCCAAACGCTGATGAAGAAGTAAAAACTGCTGTACTTAACAAAATTAAGGAAGTTGTTGCTACTAACGGAGAGGTAACTACTGTTGATACTTGGGGAACAAAGAGATTAGCTTATCCAATAGCTAAGTTCACTGAGGGATACTATGTTTTAGTTAACTTCGCATCAGGTGTTGAAGTTCCTAAAGAATTAGATAGAAACTTAAAGATAAATGAAAACGTAATAAGACACATGATCGTGTGTGCTTAATTATTAGTTAAGGCGGTGTTCTAATTGAACCATATAATTTTAATTGGTAGATTAACTAGAGATCCTGAATTAAAATACATCGCAGGAAACGGAACGGCTCTAGCTACATTTTCAATAGCAGTTGATAGAGAATTTGCTGGTAAGGATGGAAACAGAGTAACTGACTTTATAGATATACAAGTATGGGGTAAATCTGCAGAGAATTGCTCTAGGTATATTGCAAAAGGAAGTTTGGTAGGGATTCAAGGATCACTACAAATCGATTCATACAAAAACCAAGAAGGCGAAACAAGAAAATCAACTAGAGTAAATGCAACGAGAGTGCAGTTTCTTGATTCAAAAAATAAATCTGAAAGTTCATATCAAAACAGTCCAAGTTTTGAACCGAAAAGCTTTGAACCTAGCTTCAACGAAAGTAGCTTAGATCCAAGTGGTTTTAAGGCTGTGGATGACGACGATATACCATTCTAAAAAAGGAGGCTTATTATGATAAACAAGAAAAGACGTAAGAAAAAAAGAGTTTGTCAATTCTGTGCATCTAAAGACGCTAGAATAGACTACAAAAATACTCAAAGATTACAAAAGTACGTAACTGAAAGAGGTAAGATATTACCAAGAAGAATCTCTGGAACTTGTGCAAAGCATCAAAGAGAATTAACAGTTGCTATAAAGAGAGCTAGAAATATAGCACTTTTACCATATACATTAGATTAAGAAGGACGAGCTTACGGCTCGTTTTTTTTATAAAAATCTTTAAATTTATGTTATAATGATTATATTAAGGGGGGAGCTATGTGAAATTTGATAAAAGTTCTGACATAAGTAAGAATGTTAAAATTCTAGAGTGGATGAAAAAAGAGTTAATTATGAGTGTAGGAGATGTGTTTGAACTTATGTTTAGGGGAGTAAAGCCATTAGATGATGCTCTTCAAGACACATTAGCAAATATAATTATGATTACATATCTTTTAGGAAAGAGAATGGGAATAAATTTTAAAGATATTGATTATAGAATAAGTGAAAAATCAAAACAAGGAATAGAGCAAAATCATAGTATTGAAAGTTGGTATGGTGACTTTAGTAATTTAAAAGATCATCTTGATAGAAACAATTAATTATTGTTTGATAAAATAAAACAGGAGGTTATTTAAATATATGTTTAAAAAGTTATCACAAACAAATTTATATTTATTATTTATTGGCCTTGCTAGTTTTTTATTACTTTTTTATAATATATATATAGGTTTTATATTTTTTCTTGTCTATATTTTATTTTGTATATATAATTGGAAAACTATACGTATAAAACAAATTGAATTAGATAAGCAAATGAAAGATTTATCATTTGAAATGGATGAAATAACAAAAAAATCAATCATGAATTTACCAACACCTCTTTGCGTTATTGAATTTGATGGCGATATAACTTGGTATAATGATAAATTTGATGAAATGATTAATAAAAAGGATTTAATGGGTTCTAATATAGAAGATATAATGAATGATTTAAATCTTAGAAAAGTTCTTAATGAGAACAAAGAAATGTATTCAGAAATATCATTTAATGATAGAGAATATGATATTATTTATAGGGTAATAAAAAACGATAAAGTACAAAATAATAGATATTTAATGGTAATTTATTTCTTTGATAAAACAGATAAATTAAAACTTGAATTAGAATATGAAGATAATAAGAATGCTATTGCTTTAATACAAATAGATGGTTATGATGAAGTTTTAAAGAGTACACCTGAGGATAAAAGACTTTTACTTAATGTTGATATTGAAAAGATATTATCAAGTATTGAAAATGAAACTAAAGGTGCTTTAAGAAGAATTTCAAAAGAAAATTACATATTAATATTTGATAAAAAAAGCTGTATTAATTTAGAGAAAGATAAATTTTCTGTATTAGATAAAATAAGAGATATTTCACAAGAAAATACATTACCAGTAACTATTAGTATAGGAATTGGTAGAGATGGTGAAAGTATAAATGAGCATTTAAAAATGGCAACTAGTTCTCTTGACTTGGCTCTTGGTAGAGGTGGAGATCAAGTAGTTGTTAAATCTAATGATAAATTTATTTTTTACGGTGGAAAATCAAAGGCAATTGAAAAAACAACAAAGGTTAAGTCAAGGCTTATTGGTCACGCTTTAAAGCAAATAATTTTAGAGAGTGAAAAGATTTATATAATGGGGCATAAATATCCTGATATGGATGCTATGGGTGCAGCTGTTGGAGTTTATGAAATATGTAAATCATTTAATAAAGATGCAAAAATAATTCTTGATAAAACTAATGATTCAATAAAGGAATTTACAGATAGAATTGAAAATTCAAAATTCCATGAAGATATTTTTATAAAATGTGATGACGCAATTGAAGATTGTACAAAGGATACTTTAGTTGTGGTTGTTGATACTCACAGACCAAATTATACAGAATGTGAAGAAATATTAAATATTTCAGATAAGGTTGCTGTAATTGATCATCATAGAAGAGGTATTGATTTTATTAATGAAACTGTACTTTTATTTCACGAAACTTACGTTTCATCAACTTGTGAGCTTATAACAGAGCTTGTTCAATATGTTGATGATGATGTTAAGATAAATAAATTAACAGCAGAAGGTCTTCTTGCAGGTATTAGTTTAGACACAAAAAGTTTTACATTTAAAACGGGAGTTAGAACTTTTGAGGCTGCATCATATCTTAAAAAGCTTGGCGCTGATACTGTTGAAGTAAAAAAACTTTTCAATTCAAATATAAATGATGTTGTAATTCGTGCAGAGATTATTCAAAGTGCAAAGATGATTGGTGACAATATTTGTATAGCGTCATCTATAAAAGAAGATGAAAATATTAATATTATAGTTGCTCAAGCTGCTGATGAACTTTTAAATATAAAAGATGTTGAAGCATCATTTGTACTTGGAATGAAAAATAAAAAAGTTTTTATAAGTGCAAGATCTCTTGGAAATATGAATGTTCACGTTATAATGGAAAAATTAGGTGGTGGAGGTCACAAAGATGTGGCTGGAGCTCAACTTGATTTATCATTTGAAGATTCAATAAAACTATTAAGAGAAACTATTGATAAACATTTAGAGGAGGAAAAATAATGAAAGTTATACTATTACAAGATGTAAAAGGAACTGGAAAAAAGGGAGAAATAAAAGAAGTTAGTGAAGCTTTTGCTAGAAATGTATTATTAAAAAAGAAAGTTGCTGCGGTTGCTGATAACACAACTATTAAGGAATTAAATGAAAAAAATAAGTCACTAGAGCTTAAAGAACAAAAAAAATATGAAGAAGCTATTGAACTTGGAAAGAAAATGGAAGAGTTAAACGTTATTATATATTCAAAAGCAGGTGAAGGTGGAAGATTATTTGGATCTATAACTTCAAAAGATGTTGCAGAGCAAATAAAAAAACAACACGATATAGAAGTTGATAAAAGAAAAGTTTTACTTGAAGAACCAATAAGAACTTTAGGTTTAACTAATGTTGAAATAAAAATTCACCAAAAAGTAACTACTAAAATGAGAGTAGATGTTAGAGAAAAGAATTAATTATAGAGGTGACATATATGGAGGACTTAACGAGAATTCCTCCACATAGTTTAGAGTCAGAGCAATCAATTTTAGGTTCTATAATACTAGATGAAGATGCAATGGCCATAGTTAGTGAAACTATAAATGCGGAGGACTTTTATAAAAAAGCGCACGAAGTAATTTATAAAGCTATGCTAACTTTAAGTGAAAAATCAGAACCACTAGATTTAGTAACGGTTTCTGAGGAACTTAAAAAAGAAGGATATTTGGACGATGTTGGAGGTATAAGTTATTTAAGTGGACTTCCAACTATTGTTCCAACGACTTCAAATGTTAGT
Source organism: Peptostreptococcaceae bacterium (assembly GCA_044426235.1). Taxonomy (GTDB): domain Bacteria; phylum Bacillota; class Clostridia; order Peptostreptococcales; family Peptostreptococcaceae; genus JAGHEK01. The sequence goes on from JAWXUS010000006.1 coordinate 11,040, forward strand.
TATTATGCTGATATTGTAAAGAAAAAAGCTATTCTTAGAAGGCTTATAAAAGTTTCAAATGATATAATTTCTTCAGGGTATGATAGTACAAAGAATGTTGAGGAAGTTTTAGAAGAGGCTGAAAGAAAGATATTTGAAGTATCAGAACAAAAAAATGTAACTGAGTTTTCAACTATAAAAGATGTTGTTAATGGTCATTTTACTAAACTTGAGAGTTTATCTATGGGTGATTCTAAAGCTATTGGAATAGATACAGGTTTTGAAGGCTTAAATAGAAAAATTAATGGACTTCAAAAAACAGATTTATTATTAATTGCAGCACGTCCTGCAATGGGAAAAACTGCTTTTTCTCTCAATTTAGTTCATAATGCTGCAAGTAAAGATAAAGCATCAGTTGCTATATTTAGTTTAGAAATGTCAAAAGATCAACTTATTCAAAGAATGATTTCTTCTCAATCTGGTGTTGACTTTAAAAAAATTAAACTTGCAGATTTACAAGATGATGATTGGACAAGAACTATAGATGGAATGCATATTTTAGCAGATCTTAATATATTTATAGATGATACTCCAGGTATTAAGGTTTCTGAAATAAGATCTAAGTGTAGAAAGTTAAAAAAGGAAAAAGGTTTAGATGTTGTCTTAATAGATTATCTTCAATTAATGGATGGTGAAGGTAAGAATGAAAATAGACAGCAAGAAATTTCAAAGATATCTAGATCACTAAAAATTCTTGCAAAAGAACTTGAATGTTCAGTTATTGCACTTTCTCAGTTATCAAGGGGTCCAGAACAAAGAGCAGATAAAAGACCAATTCTATCAGATCTTAGAGAATCTGGAGCAATTGAACAAGATGCAGATATAGTTATGTTTTTATACAGAGATGAATATTATAATCCAGATTCTGAGAAAAAGGGTGTCGGAGAGGTTATAATTTCAAAGAATAGACATGGAGAAACTGGTTCTGTTGAACTTGTATGGCTAGGAGAAATTCAAAAGTTTCAAGATAAATCAAGATAAAAACAAAGGGTTTATAGAAAAAATCTATAAACTTTTTTTGTCGTTAAAATTAATATTATTGCTTACGAAAAATAAAAAAAATTGAAATTAAGTCGAATATTTGTTAAAATAAACAAGTAAGCGTTCGAAAATAATCAAAAGAGGTGAATTTTATGAAAACAGTAGCAATAGTTGGATCTCAGTGGGGAGACGAAGGAAAAGGTAAGGTTATTGATTACCTTGCAACAAAAGCAGATGTTGTTATAAGAGGTCAAGGTGGTAATAATGCTGGACATACTCTTGTAGTTGGAGATAAAAAGTACGCACTTCATTTAATACCATCAGGGGTATTAAATCCAAAAACTATAAATGTTATAGGAAATGGAATCGTTTTTGATCCAAAAGGATTTTTAGATGAATTAGAAAAATTAGTTAAAGAAGACATAGATGTTTCGAATATTAAAATAAGTGATAGAGCACACGTTATATTCCCATATCATAAAGAACTTGATGCATTAGCAGAAGAGGCTAGAGGGGATCAGAAAATAGGGACTACTAAAAAAGGTATTGGTCCTTGTTATATGGATAAAACTGAAAGAAGTGGAATTAGAATTTGTGATTTAATGGATTCAGAGATATTTAAAGAAAAATTAAAGTCTCAAGTAGATGCTAAAAACAAGATCGTTAAAAATATTTATGGAAAAGAAGAAACATTTAATTTTGAAGAAATATTTAATGAATATTTAGGATATGCAGATCAAATAAGAAAATATGTTGATGATACTTCAGTTATAGTTTATGATGCTATAAAAGCTGGAAAAAAAGTTTTATTTGAAGGTGCACAAGGTACATTACTAGATTTAGATCTTGGTACTTATCCATTCGTTACTTCATCTCACCCAATTTCAGGTGGATTTGCAATAGGTGCAGGAGTTGGACCTAATATGATAAAAGATGTTGTTGGAATTGTTAAGGCATATACAACAAGAGTTGGAGAAGGACCTTTCGTTACAGAACTTAATGATGCAACTGGAGAACAAATAAGAGTACAAGGTAGAGAATTTGGAACTACTACAGGTCGTCCAAGAAGATGTGGTTGGTTTGATGCTGTAATAGTAAACTATGCATCTAGAGTTAATGGTTTAACTAGTATTTCATTAATGCTTTTAGATGTTTTAAGTGGTTTTGATACTATAAAAATATGTACAGCTTATAAAATGGGAGATAAAGTTATAAATGCATTCCCAGCATCATTAGAAGATTTAGCTAAATGTGAGCCAATATATGAAGAAATGGCTGGATGGAGCGAAGATATAAGTGGAATTAAAGAGTTTGATGAACTTCCTCAAAATGCAAAAAATTACATAAATAGAATAGAAGAAATAGTTGGAGTAAGTGTAGATATGATTTCTGTTGGACCAAATAGAACTCAAACTATAGTTAGAAAAAGTGTATTTTAAGACCCTATATAGGGTCTTAAATTTTATTGAAAAAAATAAAAAATATTATTGACTTCATCTAAAAAATATATTATAATAAATTTTGTCGGTAAAGAAAGTATACTTTACGACAAAAAATGATATGATCCATTAGCTCAGTCGGTAGAGCACCTGACTTTTAATCAGGGTGTCCCGCGTTCGAGTCGCGGATGGATCACCATTTAGGCCCATTGGTCAAGCGGTTAAGACACCGCCCTTTCACGGCGGTAACAGGGGTTCGATTCCCCTATGGGTCACCAATTAAATATTTACGCGGGTGTAGCTCAATGGTAGAGTTCCGGCCTTCCAAGCCGGCTGTGAGGGTTCGATCCCCTTCACCCGCTCCAGTTTAAACAATTATGGGACTATAGCTCAGCTGGGAGAGCACCTGCCTTACAAGCAGGGGGTCACAGGTTCGAGCCCTGTTAGTCCCACCATTATGCGGCCTGGTAGTTCAGTTGGTTAGAATGCCAGCCTGTCACGCTGGAGGTCGAGGGTTCGAGTCCCTTCCAGGTCGCCAATTAAATATTTGCTAGTGTGGCTCAACGGTAGAGCAGCTGACTTGTAATCAGCAGGTTGTAGGTTCGATTCCTATCACTAGCTCCAATTATTACTCTTAGTTTAAGCTAAGAGTTTTTGACTTATCCACAAGTTATCCACATATCCACAAAAAGATACTCTAAGTATAAAAGAGTATCTTTTTATTTATTTCCCCACCTAAGATCATTTCCAATAAACTTTATCATTTTAAATCTTTCAAAAATTCTAGAAAATATTCTTTGAGTGTACATATCACCAAGTAACATAGGTGTTAGATTAGTAGATATTATTATTTTTTTATTGTTAAGCAGTCTTGTATTTAAAATATTGAAAAATTCACTATTAGTAAATGAATTATTAAATTCGGTACCCAAATCATCAATTATCAAAAGGTCACAATCAAAGATACTGTTATAGGCCTCTTTATTAATGTATGTTTTTTCTTTATTGAATTTTTGCTCCTCAACAGTTTCAAACATTTGAAAAGCAGTTTGATATAAAACAGTATAACCTTCGTCTAAAAGTCTTTTGGCTATACAACTAGAAATAAATGTTTTTCCAGTTCCTGTTGGACCATATAGTATTAAATTTGTATCATCATCAGTATTAAATTTATCACAAAAACTTTGACATTCAGCATATATATTAATGTAATTATCTCTAGGAGAAATATTTTCTTTTGATATTATTTCAGATGAAAATATTGATAATTTACTATTATTAAAATCATACTTTTGAAAACTATTAGATAGATTTGAAGTTTTATATGCTTTATTTATAAGTATTTGTTTGAAACAATTACATTTATGGCTATTTTGTATATAACCCGTATCCCTACAAAAATTACATTCGTATTTTATATCTAAATAATTTTCATCTTTTCCAAATGATAAAAGTAAGTCATTTTTTGTTTGTTTCAGTTTATTAGTTATTAACTCACATTCTTTTAATAGAATATCTTTATTTTTGTTATCAAAGAGAATACTTCTACCAATTTTTAAGTTAATAGATTTTATTTCTTTATCTATATCTTTTAATTTAGGTATTAGTTCATAAATTTCCTTTTTTCTAAGTAATGCATTTTCTTCTGCTATATCTCTTTTTTTCTGATAATCAAGAAGAATTTCTTTTATAGCTAAATCATTCAAATTATCACCTACTTAAATCTATTTTTTTGACCTTCTAAAAGTATTTTTTCAAGTTCATCATCACTATATTTATCATACGTAGTTTCTATATTATGATATCTAGTTTTTGGTATAGAACCACTATTTTTATTGGAACCATTATTAGTATTTTTCTTTTTATTTTGCTTGTAATTTATATCATAATTTTTTATTTCTTCTAAAGTAGTTAATCCTTCTTTATACCAACTCTTAATCATAGCATCTAAATATTGCATTTGTGATTTAGGTATAGAAACTAACTTTTCACAAGCATAAAGTATTACTTCTATATCGTATAGTTCAAGCCAATTATCCATTAATTTTTGTTCTTCCTTTGATGGTGCATTAGGAAATCCAATATGCTTAAATATTTCTTTATATTTTTTAAATTGTGCACCTCTGTTAGCTTGATATTCTTTAATATCTTCAATACTAAATAAATTATCAGAATGCCAATTAAGAAGTGTATTTTCAATATAATTAAATGGAGGCATACTTATATTTGAATTTTTTGCAAATTGATATGCATAAATTACTATATCACAATTAATATTATAGTTTTCCATAATATTTAATATTTTAATCTTATCTCCTTGGCTTAGGAAGAAACCGATTATATTTTCTATATCTTTAAACATATTCATTTTATCTTCATTATTGTTTTTATCATACATATCTTCAGTATACTCAGTTTCAATATATTGATCGTATAAAATTATGTCTTCCATATCATTTTTTTGGACTTCTATTTCTATAGTTTCAGAATTTTTATAAACTGTATCATATATATTTTCGATATAAAATTTATCTAAATCTAAAAATTCAACTGTATAATTAAAGTCTTCTTGAAAATCTTTGTGTATTTTCACAATATTTTTTTTCTCCCAAAATCTCCAAGATTCATCAACATCGCTAAGGGGTATTTCTAAATTTTTTGCAATTGAAGAATTATTAAACTTGATACCATTAAATGGTTCACAAGCATGTTTATATCCTAAAAGATAAACTTTAACGTATAAACCATTTGCCATAGGCATAAATATATCTATAAAAACATTTGAAATAGTAGTTTGACCTAAATAAATATCACTAGTTTCTTTAAAAAACATTTTATCACCTCAAATTAATTATATCATATAAAACAGGGAATATTAAATTATTATAACAAAAAGGAGGACTTGCTTATAGTATAACTATAAGATTAATTTTAACGTGAATATAAACAAAAAAAATAAGATAAACATAGTTTTAAGTTTTATGATTTTATTTTTTATAATAGGTTTTCTAAATAAAAAAGAAATAGAAACTATTAAATTAATTAATAACCAAAACATTGATAATTATACAATGGATATTATTTTCGATGATGAGAGTAAAAGATTGACTTGCAATCAAACGATAGATTACATAAATAAAACTGGTACAAATTTAGATAAGATATATCTTCATATATACCCAAATGCTTTTTCAAAAAAGAGTTATGCACCTTTTGAGAGCAAAGAAATGGATAAGGCATATCCAAATGGATTTAATGAGGGCTATATAAATATTCAAAATGTAGTTTTTGAAAATAGTAAATTAGATTATAACATAATTGGTGAAAAAAATGATATTTTAGAAATTGAATTAAATAGCACTTTAGATAATGAAGAAATTTTTAGTTTTGAAATTAAATATATTGTTAAAATACCAAATTCGAAAGGAAGATTTGGATATGGAGAAAACACAATAAATATAACTAATTGGTTTCCTATAATGTGTGTTTATGATGATGGAGGATGGAACACAGAAACTTATAGCGAAATAGGTGATCCATTTTATAGCAATGTTAGTAACTTTAATGTAAATATACTTTCGCCTAGTGAATATGAATTAGTTTCAACTGGAAAAGTTATTTCAAGTAAAACGGATAACGAAAAAACATTTTATGAGATAGAGGCTAAAAATGTGAGAGATTTTGCATTTTTATTTAGCAATAAATTTATTGTTAATAGGGCTTACTACGATAATATAGAAATTACTACATATAATTTAGATAATAAATTTGAGAAAGAGGCTTTAGATTTTTCAGTTGAATCAATAAAAATATTTTCAAAGTTATTTGGAGAATATCCCTATGATAATTTTGATGTTGTTGCAAGTGACTTTTTTATAGGTGGAATGGAGTATCCAAATTTAGTAATGATAGATGAGAGTCTATATGATAGGGAAGATAGTTTTTTACTTGAATATGTTATTGCACACGAAACTGCACATCAATGGTGGTATGGAGTAATTGGAAATGATCAAGTAAAAGAACCTTGGCTTGATGAGGCACTAACTGAATATTCTACAATATTATATTTTGAACATAAATATGGTAGATCAGTTTTTGATGATTTAATAAAGAGTATGGAATCTCAAACTATTGATTATGTAAGTGAAGATATATTTAAATCTATTAATGAATATAGAAACTCTATAGATTATAGCTTAAATGTATATACGAAAGGCGCACTTGCATTTAATGAGATAAGAAATACTATTGGAGATGAAAAGTTTTTTGAAGTTTTAAGAGAATACTATGATACATATAAGTTTGAAAATGTTAATTCATCTAAATTTGTTGATATATGGCATAAAAATGGAATTGATATTGAAAAAATAATAAGTGAGTTTAAATAGTTGTATCAAAGAACATAAATTTTATGATTTATGTTCTTTTTTTGTTATAATAAATATAATTTACAAAATAGATTTATTATCTTATTAAAATCGAGGTGAAATAATGTTTGAATATTGTTCAATTGGAAGTGGAAGTAGTGGAAATTGTCATATTGTAAGATATAATGAAACCGTTATAATAGTTGATTGTGGACTTAGTGGAAAACGAATTAGTGATGGAATAGATAGTTTAAAAATAGATGGTAAAAATATAAAAGGAATTTTTGTAACACACGAACATAGTGATCATATAAAAGGGGTTGGGATTATTTCTAGAAAGTACAATATACCGATCTTTGCAAACAAGGGAACTTGGGAAAGTATGAATAATAAAATTGGAGATATAGATAATAAATACAAGATAGTTTTTGAAACCGATAAAACTTATTCAATCGGAGAAATTTTAATTAGACCTTTTTTAATTCCTCATGATTCTGAGGAGGCAGTTGGATATTCATTTTATAAAGATGGAGAAAAAATGTCTATTGCAACTGATATTGGAAAAATCGATGATAATATAAGAAAAAATTTATTTAATTCTAAACTTGTAGTCATAGAATCTAACTATGATCATAATATGCTTATGATGGGAAATTATCCATATCATTTAAAAAAGAGAATATCATCGCTAGAAGGACATTTATCAAATGATGATTGTGCTAATTTTTGCGTTGAATTAGTTAAGAAAGGTACTAAAAAATTACTTCTTGCACATCTTAGTAGAGAAAATAACTTTCCAGAGTTAGCATATGAAACTACTAAGTCAATTTTGAATGAAAATAATATTAAAATAAATGAAAATGTATCTTTAGAAGTATTACCTAGGGAAAAAATTTCAAAAATATACAAAATTAGTGATTAAAATTCTAAAAATGTCGTATAATATAAATAATAAGTTTAATTGATAAAGGAGTGTGTAATTATGGAATTTAAAGATAGTGAAACGTGTAAAAACTTAATGAGAGGTTTTGCAGGAGAATCTCAAGCAATAAACAGATACATATTTTCAGCATCAACTGCTAAAAAACAAAATCTTCAAGTTATTCAAAGAATATTTGAATATACTGCAGATCAAGAAAAGGCTCATGCAAAAATATTTTATAAGCATTTAAAAGAATTATGTGGAGCAAATATTACAGTTGATGGATGTTATCCAGTAGATTTACATGATGATGTAGAACAATTGTTAAGAGCAGCTCAACACAATGAATATGAAGAATATGACCATGAATATACAAAGTTTGCAGAAATAGCAGCAGCAGAAGGATATAAAGCTGTAGCAAACTCTTTTAAATCAATTGCGGAAATAGAAAAAACTCATGGAGATAGATTTGGTAGATTTGCAGATTTCTTAAAAAATGGAACTCTATTTAAATCAGAAACTGAAGAAACTTGGCTTTGTTTAAATTGTGGACATGTTCATACAGGAAAGCAAGCAGCAGCTAAATGTCCAGTATGTTTCCACCCACAAGGATATTTTGTTAGAAAAGAACTTTCTCCATACTGTTAATAAAAAGAGAGCGAAAGCTCTCTTTTTTGTGTAAATATTTGAATATAAACTATATTTAATGTAGAATAAACTTAGAGTGATTGTAGAAAGAGAGAGTTTTATGAATATAACTGTAATTAGTGTTGGAAAATTAAAAGAAAAATACTTAAAACTTGGAATAGATGAATTTACAAAAAGACTTTCTAAGTATTCTAAGTTAGAACTGATTGAACTAGATGATGAGAAGTGTCCTGAAAATTTAAGCGAAAAAGATATGCTTATAGTTAAAGAAAAAGAAGGAAAGAAGATTCTATCTAAAATTAAAAATAATAGCTATGTTATAACTTTATGCATTGATGGAAAGAATCTATCATCAGAGGAGTTAGCAGATAAAATTAGTAAAACTGCAGTTAGTGGAAAAAGCCATATAACTTTTATTATTGGAGGATCACTTGGACTTTGTGATGAAGTTATTAAAAGAGCAGATTATAAATTATCATTCTCTAAAATGACATTTCCACACCAAATGATGAAACTTATACTTATTGAACAGATTTATAGAGCTTTTAGAATAAATAATAATGAACCATATCACAAATAAAAAGGAGAAACAACAATGATAGAAAGAGAATTTGATATAAACGATATAGCTTACTTAGCTAAGGCTAGAAGGGTAAAAGCAGAAGTTGATGGTAATGAAACATTTACAAAAAATATTTCTTTAAAGGCGGGTGATTTTGTTAAGATACTAGATTTTTATGAAGTTGATAATTATGGGTATTCTTATGAGGCTGAATTTAAGAAAGATGGAACTTCGTATATAATAAGAAAGCATTTAAGTCAAAATGATTTATTATCTAAAGTTAAGAAATAAAAAAATCTCTATAATTTATAGAGATTTTTTTATTATGCTTTTTTAACAACGCTAGACTTTAATTTCATAGCACCAAATCCATCAATTCTACAGTCTATATCGTGTCCATCTGAAGAATCATGAACTAGTCTAATACTTTTAACTTTAGTTCCAATTTTTATAGAAGATGAACTTCCTTTAACTTTTAAATCTTTAACTACTGTAACTGCATCTCCATCATTTAAAACATTTCCATTAACGTCTTTTATAACTGGTGTTTCATCTGAAGTTTGAGATGTATTCCATTCGTGTGCACATTCTGGACATATTATTAAACTTCCATCTTCATAAGTGTATTCGCAGTTGCATTTTGGGCAATTCGGTAAATTTTCCATAGTAACCTCCAATAATTTAAAGTATTAATATATTCTACAATAATAAATATTTAAATACAACAATTAATGATTAGATGTTTTTTTAATGATATAGAATATAAATTAATAAAAATCATATATATTAGTAGTTGTAGTGTTTATAAAAATTACAATTTGTTAATAATCATTTAATGAAAGTGCTTATAGAAAGGAGGAGTTTTATGGATTATGAAAATTTTTCAAATTCATCTAAGAATGTAGTTGAAAGATCAATTAAAATAGCTCAAATATTTGGTCACAAAGTTGTTGACAGTGAACATTTACTTCTTAGTTTACTAAGAGAGAAGGGAAGTGTTGCATCAAAAGTATTAATTGATTTAGGTCTTAGAGATGAATATTTAGAAAATAAAATTTTAGAATTAAATCCAAGACAAACAAATTTCACAAAAGATGTATTCTTAAATGTAAGATGCGAAGAAATAATAGAGCTTTCTAAAATATTTGCAAAAAGATTAAAGAGTGATTTTGTAGAAACTGAACATTTACTACTTTCAATTATTCAAGAGGGAAGTGGATATGCAAGCAGGATATTAAATGAAATTGGTATAGATGAAAAAGTATTAGTGAAAACTATAGTTGATGAAATAGATACAGGTGTACAGGAACCGAAAGGTAAGGAAGCACAATCAAAGATTTTAGATAAGTATGGAAAAAATTTAACCTTACTTGCAAGAGAACAAAAGATAGATCCTGTTATAGGTAGAAGAAAAGAGATAGATAGGATTATACAAATTATAAGTAGGAGAACTAAAAATAATCCTGTTTTAATAGGTGATCCTGGAGTTGGAAAAACTGCAGTTATAGAGGGATTAGCCTTAAAGGTTGTTGAAGAGAATGTGCCTGAGAGTTTAAAAAATAAAACTATATATACACTAGAAATGTCTAGTCTTCTTGCAGGTGCAAAATATAGAGGTGAGTTTGAAGGAAGACTTAAAAAAATTATAGATGAAGTTTTAAAAAATGAAAATATAATTTTATTTATAGATGAATTACACACAATAGTTGGAGCAGGTTCAACAGGTGAAAATAATATTGATGCATCAAACATATTAAAACCAATTCTTGCAAGAGGTGAAATAAATATTATTGGAGCAACAACTATTGATGAATATAGACGATATATTGAGAAGGATCAAGCATTAGAAAGAAGATTTCAATCAGTTACTATCAATGAACCTACAAAGGAGGAATCCATACAAATTCTTAACGGCTTAAAAGATAAGTATGAAGAATTTCATAAGATTAAAATTCTTGATGAAGCTATAATTGAGGCTGTTAATTTATCAAATAGATATATAACGGATAGATTTTTACCAGATAAGGCTATTGATTTGATTGATGAGGCTTGTTCAAAAGCAAAGATAAAAGCAAACATTTCATATACTAATAAAATAGTATTTTCCCCAGATAATAAAGAAGTAAAAGAAGATATAGAATCATTTAGTAAAGTTTATGTAGATAAAAAAGATATAGCGGAAGTTTTAGAAATGTGGACTAATATACCAGTATCTAAAATTCTTGATGATGAGGCAAATAAATTACTTAATTTAGAAAACATACTTAAAAAAAGGGTAATAGGACAAACAGATGCAATAGAATCTATTTCAAGAGCAATAAGAAGATCACGTGCAGGGCTTAGAAATCCTAAAAAACCAATTGGATCATTTTTATTTTTAGGACCAACTGGAGTTGGTAAAACTGAATTATCAAAAGCACTTGCAGACGTTGAATTTGGTGATGAAAAAAAGATTATTAGATTTGATATGAGTGAATATATGGAAAAACATTCAGTATCTAAGTTAATAGGTTCACCTCCTGGATATGTTGGTTATGATGAATGTGGTAAATTAACTGAACAAGTAAGAAAAAATCCATATTCCATAGTTTTATTTGATGAAATAGAAAAAGCACACAATGATATTTTTAATATCTTACTTCAAATACTTGATGATGGAAGACTTACAGATTCTAAAGGAAAAGTTATTGATTTTAAAAATACTATAATAATTATGACTTCAAATATTGGAGCAAGCAAGATTAACAAACAAAAGGTTTTAGGTTTTGGTACTAAATTAGAAGATGATATTTCAAGTGATGAACACGAAAAAATGAAGGAAATAATGCTTAGTGAATTAAAGGAAAGTTTTAAACCTGAGTTTTTAAATAGAATTGACGATATAATAGTATTTCATAAGCTAAGAAAAAGCCATATTATAAGGATTGTTGAATTACTAACTAATGACTTGGTTAATAGAGTTAAGGATATAGGGATTGAACTTGAAATTAGTGAATTAGTAATAGATTCTATATGTCTTGAAGGTTATAGTTTAGAATATGGAGCTAGACCTCTTAAAAGAGCGATTGAGAGAAGGTTAGAAGATAAACTATCAGAAGCCATAATAAAGGGTGAGATAAAAAAAGGGAGTTGTATATTTATGGACATTAATGAAGATGAAGTAGTTTTTAAATGCACAGCAACTTAAAAAGGGAGATTACTCCCTATATTTTTTTGTAAAAAACTCAAATTATTCTAGATAATTTCACATATAAAAACTTAAATGTGATAAAATCTAAGTATAATACTAATTAAAGGTGATAAAAATGGCAAAAATAAAGACAAAGTATGTGTGTCAAGAATGTGGATATGAAACTCCAAAGTGGTATGGAAAATGTCCTGAATGTTTAAAATGGGATTGTTTAGTTGAAGAAGTTGAACTAAAACAAAACAGCAAAGAAGTTTTTATAATTGATAAATCAAGTAGCAAACCAGTTGCTATAAACAATATACAAACTAAAAATGAAGAAAGATTTTCAACTTACATACCTGAGCTTGATAGAGTTTTGGGTGGTGGAATAGTTAAGGGATCATTAGTTTTAGTTGGTGGAGATCCTGGAATTGGAAAATCAACTCTTTTAATACAAGTAAGTAGTACAGTTTCAAACTCAGGTAAAAAAGTTCTTTACATATCTGGTGAGGAATCTGAATCACAAATTAAAATGAGAGCCCAAAGACTTGGAATAGAATCGAGTAATTTATATATATTTGCAGAAAATAATTTAACGAATATAGAATCTCAACTTGAAAGTGTAAATCCAGATCTTATAATAGTAGACTCAATTCAAACGGTTTATTCTCCAGAATTAAATTCAGCCCCAGGAACTGTTAGTCAAGTCAAAGATGCTACGGCAAGATTTATGAAGATATCTAAAAAAATGGGAATATCAACTTTTATAGTAGGTCACGTTACTAAGGAAGGTTCGCTTGCAGGACCAAAACTTTTAGAACATATGGTTGATACTGTTATTCATTTTGAAGGTGAAAGATTTAATACCTATAGATTAGTGAGAGCTGTTAAAAATAGATTTGGTTCAACCAATGAACTTGGTGTTTTTGAAATGAGAGATATTGGGCTTGTTGAAATAGAAAATCCATCAAAAGTTTTAATATCTGAAAAACCCAAAGAAGTTTCGGGATCTGTTATTATTTCATCAGTTGAAGGAACTCGTCCAATGTTACTTGAAATGCAGGCGCTAGTTTCTCCAACAAGCTATGGAATTCCAAAGAGAACTGCAACAGGAGTTGATTATAATAGGGTTGGTATGTTACTTGCAGTTTTAGAAAAAAGAGTTGGACTTCAAATTCAAAATCAAGATGTTTATATAAATATTGTTGGTGGAATTAGAATTAATGAACCATCTATTGATCTTGGAATTGCAATAGCAGTAGCATCGAGTTTTAAAAATATGCCAGTTGATGAAACTGTTGCAGTTTGTGGAGAAATTGGATTAACAGGAGAAGTTCGTGGAGTTAGTTTTATTGAAAAGAGAATTCACGAGTGTAAAAAACTTGGTTTTAGTCAAATTATAATACCAAAGAATAATTATGATGCAGTAAAAGATATTAAAGGAATAAAGATATTACCTGTAGAAAATGTAGCACAGGCGATAAATCTTACATTTAGAAAATAAAAGGGTTAGGGGGTGAAAATTTGATAAATAAGATTATAAGGATAGTTATCTCAATAATAACAGTTGCAATATCAGGCACAACTTTTCTTGGAATTTCAAGAGAGGTACCTTCAATCCTTTTTGGTTTTGAAGGAAGTAGAATATTATTATCATCAATAGTTGGTATTTTTAGTGGATTATTAATATATTTAATATCTCCGTGGATTGCAGTTAAGTTTAGATTGGTAGCAAAGATGCTTGATAAGGAGATTTCTAAATATCCTCAAACAGATATTTTACTTAGTGCCATAGGACTTATAATAGGATTTATAATAGCATATTTAATAAGCGGTTTAACAAATGGTATACCGATAGTTGGAAGTATATTATCTTTTATAATATATATTTTAATGGGTTATTTAGGTATAAAAATTGCACTTAAGAGTAAAGATGATTTATTTAATATAGGAAAATTAACGAGATTAACTAGTCAAATGAAGGATAAATCAACTAAGAAAGAAGTAAAAAGTAGTTCAGATAAAATACTTGATACTAGTGTAATAATAGATGGTAGAATTTTAGATATATTAAAAACTGGATTTTTAGAGGGAAAAGTTATAATACCTAAATTTGTGCTTGATGAACTTCAATATATTGCAGATTCATCAGATGATTTAAAAAGGGTTCGTGGAAGACGAGGACTTGATATATTAAGTGAAATAAAAGAACTTGATATTGAAGTGGAAATAAATGAAGAAAAATTTGAAGATATTGATGAAGTTGATAGTAAGTTATTAAAGCTTGCACAAGAAATCGGCGGAAAAGTAGTTACTAATGATTATAATTTAAATAAAGTAGCACAGGTTCGAGGTGTTTGTGTTTTAAACATTAATGAATTATCAAATGCAGTAAAGCCTGTTGCAATACCAGGGGAAGAAATGATTGTACAGGTTGTAAAAGATGGAAAAGAGCAAACTCAAGGAGTAGCATATTTAGATGATGGAACTATGATTGTAGTTGAGAATGGACGTAAATATATGAACCATACAATAACAGTATTAGTAACTTCAGTTCTTCAAACTCCTGCAGGAAGAATGATATTTGCAAAACCTAAAAAAGATTAGAATTTTTTCTAGTCTTTTTTATTTTAATGATATACTTAATTTGGAGGTGATTTTATCAATAGTGTGATAATAGTTTGTGGTGGAAGTGGAAGTAGAATGAGCGCAAATATTAATAAACAGTTTTTAGAAATTAAAGGTAAAGAAATAATTGCCCACACGATAGATAAATTTTATAATAACGAAGATATACACGAAATAATACTTGTTATAAAAAAAGAAGAACAAAATTATTTTGATGAAAATATAATAAGTAAGTATGGATATAAAAATATTAAGTTTGCTTTTGGTGGAAAAGAAAGACAAGATTCAGTTTATTCGGGAATTAAATCTTTAGATGAAAAATCTGAAATAGTACTTGTTCACGATGGAGCAAGGCCTTTTGTTAGTAAAGATATAATAAAAAATTCTATAGAATATACAAAAGAAAAAGATGCAGTAATAGTTTGTGTAAAAGTAAAGGATACTATAAAAATTATAGCAGATAATAAAGTGTCTACTACTCCAAAAAGAGATAATTTAATTAGCGTTCAAACTCCTCAGGTGTTTAAAAAAGAAATACTAAAAAATTCATATGAAAAAGCATTTGATGAAGGATTTTATGGAACTGATGATTCTAGTTTAGTTGAGAGAATAGGTCAAGAAGTTTTTATTATTGATGGAAGTTACAAAAATATAAAAATAACTACTCCAGAAGACTTAATAATTGGAGAGAATTTAATAAAATAAAAGGAGAAACTTATGAGAGTTGGAATAGGATATGATGTTCATAAATTGGTTGAAGGTCGTGATTTAATAATCGGAGGAGTTAAGATTGAACATGAAGTTGGGCTTTTAGGACATTCAGATGCAGATGTTTTACTCCATGCAATAACTGATTCAATACTTGGTGCATTATGCCTTGGAGATATTGGTAAGCATTTTCCAGATACTGATGAAAAATTTAAAGGTGCAGATAGCTTAAAACTATTATCTTATGTTTATGAAATAATGAATAGTAAAGGATATGAAATAGGAAATATTGATAGTGTTATAATTGCACAAGCACCAAAAATGGCACCTCATATTCAAGCTATGAGAGAAAAAATAGCAACAACACTAAATACAGATATAGATAATATAAATGTTAAAGCAACTACTGAAGAGAAGTTAGGATTTACAGGTAAAAAAGAAGGAATAGCATCTCAAAGTATTTGTTTAATTAATAAAAAGTAAACCCTCAATTAATGAGGGTTTTTATATCCATAAAATTATAATAGTGATATAATTATAAGACTTATAATTTTAGGAGGAATCATCATGGAAAATAATATATTGCTAACAGGTAATATTAATGGATTATTTAGAAAGTTTGTAGTGCCTAGTATGATAGCAATGTTGATAACTGGTATACAAGGAATGATTGATGGTCTTTTTGCTGGAAACTTACTTGGTGCAAATGCTATGGCAGGTATAAATATGGCTATGCCATTTTTACAATTAATAGTAGCACTTAGTATGATAGTTAGTATTGGTGCACAAAGTTATATGGGAATTAGTCTTGGAGAAAATAATGTTCAAGATGCACAGGACGGATTTAAAACTTCTATTATATTTATAATAGTTGTTGGACTTATGATAACCATATTTGGACTAGTATTTAATAGACAAATAGCTTTAACTCTTGGTGCAAATGCAGTTTTACTTCCATACGTATCAAGTTATATTATTGCGATTTCGATAATTGCAGTACCTGCATCACTATCTTTTTTATTTGCATTCTCAACTAGAATGATTGAAAAACCAGAAAAATATTTTTATGGAACGATAGTTAGTTTAATTGTAAATATATCACTTAACTATTTGTTCTTAGCAAAATTTAAGTGGGGAGTTGCAGGAACGGCACTAGCAACTGGACTTGCTTATACATCAGTTTTAATAGTTGTGATTTGGGATTTTCTAAAAAAAGATAGTGTAATAAATGTTTTTGATGGTAAATTCAATATTAGTACTTTAAAGCCAATAATATATAATGGTTCATCAGAAGGAGTAAACTCTTTAAGTTCAGCGCTTAGTGCATTCTTATTTAATATGGCATTTATGCAAATTGGAGGAGAATTAGGAGTTGCAGCATTTACTTCAATAAGCTATATTGCACAATTTGGGACTATACTAATGTTTGGAGTAAGTGATGGAATAGGACCTATTATAAGTTATAATTTTGGTAGTAAAAGTTATGATAGAATGGAAAAAGCTATCAGAGTAAGTAGTAAGGCGATACTGTTTATTGGAATATGTGTTTTTTGTGCATTGTTTTTCTTTGGTGAAAATTTAGTTAGACTATTTGTTACAGAATTAGAAGTAGTATCATTAGCAGTTGGAGGTTCAAAAATATATGCTTTAGCATTTTTTATGAATGGATTTAATATATTATTCTCTGCATATTTTACTTCAATAGGAAATGCAAAAAATTCTGTAATTATAGCAGCATCTAGAGGAATAATATTTTTACCAATAGGAATAATTATACTACCTAAAATATTTGGAGTACCTGGAGTTTGGCTTAGTGTTCCATTTGCAGAATTCATAACATTTATAATAGCAATTAGGTTAATGATAGTTAGTAAAAAATCTATGGTAGCTATAAGTAACTAAAGCTACAAAAAATTATATTTGTATTGTAATTTAATTTATACAACTATATAATAATATTAATTAGTGGAACCCTCTAGAATTGAGGGTTTTTATATTATGAAGGAGGCAATAATTTATGAAAATGTCAAAAATGTTTATACCAACATTAAGAGAAGTACCAGCTGATGCAGTTATAAAAAGTCATCAGTTAATGTTAAGATCAGGTATGATTAAAAAGATGGCATCAGGAGTTTACAATCAATTACCTATGGGACTTAGAGTTTTTAATAAAGTTCAAAATATAATAAGAGATGAGATGAACAAAAAGGACGGACAAGAAGTAATGTGTTCAGCACTTATCCCAGCAGAACTTTGGAAAGAATCTGGAAGATGGGACGTTATGGGTGAGGAAATGATAAGACTTAAAGATAGAAATGATAGAGATTTCTGTTTAGGTCCAACTCACGAAGAAGTAATAACTGATATTGTAAGACAAGAAGTAACTTCTTATAAACAACTTCCACTTAATTTATATCAAATACAAGTTAAATATAGAGATGAAAGAAGACCAAGATTTGGAGTTATGAGAGGTAAAACTTTCACAATGAAGGATTCTTATAGTTTTGATATTAACGAAGAAGGACTTGATAAGAGTTATAACGATATGTTTGAGGCATACACAAACATATTTAATAGACTTCATTTAGAACACAGTGCAGTTCAAGCGGATACAGGAGCAATCGGAGGTTCTGTTTCAGCAGAATTTATGGTTAAGTCTGAAATTGGAGAAGATGAAATAGTATTCTGTAGTGGTTGTAGTTATGCAGCTAATATGGAAAAAGCAGTTTCAGTTAACAAAGAAGTTGTTAGCGAAGAAATGCTTGAAATGAAAGAAGTTTCAACTCCAAATCTTCACACAATAGAAGAATTATCCAGAGTATTTGATAAAAATAGATTAGCTAAAACTTTAGTATACGTTGCAGATGGAAAAACTGTAGGAGTAGTTGTTAGAGGAGATAGAGAAGTAAATGAAACTAAGGTAGCTAACTCTATCGGTTCTGTAGTTGAATTTGATTTGGCAAATGATACTACAGTTAAGAAAGTTACAAATGCTGAAGTTGGATTTGCAGGTCCTATAAACTTACAAACAGATTTCTTATTTATTGATCAAGAAGTTGTAGATTTAAAAAATGTTATAATAGGTGCAAATAAAACAGATTTTCATATAGAAAACGCTAATTACGGACGTGACTTTGAAGGAGTAGTAGGAGATTTTAGAAATGTTTCACAAGAAGATTGTTGTGTTGAATGCCAAAGTCCTTTAGAAATAAAAAGAGGTGTTGAAGTTGGGCACATATTTAAATTAGGAACTAAGTACTCAGAGTCTATGGGAGCAAACTTTATAGATCGTGATGGAAAATCTAAGCCAATGATTATGGGATGCTATGGTATAGGAGTTGAAAGAACTGCCGCTGCAATAGTTGAACAACACCATGATGATTTTGGAATAGTTTGGCCACTAGCAGTTGCGCCATATCATGCAGTTGTGGTACCTGTTAATATTAAAAAAGAAGAACATATGGAAAATGCAATTAAGATATATGAAGACCTTAAAAATATGGGTGTTGAAGTTTTACTTGATGATAGAGATGAAAGAGCAGGAGTTAAATTCAAAGATAGTGAGTTAATTGGTATACCAATTAGAATAACTGTAGGAAAAGATATAGTTGATAACAAGGTTGAATTTAAGCTAAGACGCCAAGACGAAAAAGAAGTAATATTGCTTGACGAAATAGAAGATAAAGTAAGAGCAGAGTTTGAAAAAAATAATATTAAATTATAATTAAAAGGAGAAAAAGTATGTCGGTTAGAGTTAGATTTGCACCAAGTCCAACTGGATTTGTTCATATAGGTAGTTTAAGAACTGCGCTTTATAATTATTTATTTGCTAAAAAAATGGGTGGAACATATCTTTTAAGGGTTGAAGATACTGATCAAACTAGACTTGTTGATGGGGCAATAGAAAATATGTTAACTGCTATGAATTGGGGAGGAGTTAATCATACTGAAGGTGTTGTTCTTGGAGAAAATAATGAAATAACTCAAAAAGGTGAGTACGGTCCTTATATTCAGTCGGAAAGACTTCATATTTACAAAGAATATATAGAAAAATTAATAGAAGATAATAAGGCATATTATTGTTTTTGTACTAAAGAAAGACTTGATGAGGTACGTGAAAAACAAAAGGCTAATGGTGAAAATCCAAAGTATGATGGACATTGTAGAAATTTAACTAAAGAAGAAGTACAAAGTAGGATGGATAGTGGTGAGAGTTATGTTATAAGACTTAGATTACCAGAGAATTATACTATCAAGTTTGTTGATTTAGTAAGAGGAGAAACTGAATTCAATACTAATGATTTAGATGATCAAGTTTTAATTAAAGCAGATGGATTCCCAACTTATCATTTTGCAGTTGTTGTTGATGATTATTTAATGAAAATAACTCACGTTATAAGAGGAGAAGAATGGGTTTCTTCAACTCCAAAACACGTTTATTTATATGAGGCTTTCGGTTGGCAAGCACCTACATTTGTTCATTTACCTAACATATTAAATACTGAAAAGAAAAAGTTAAGTAAAAGACAAGGTGACGTTGCGGTTGATGATTTTAAGAAAAAAGGATATTTACCGCAAGGACTTATAAATTATGTTGCACTTGTTGGTTGGTCACCAGAAGATAATCAAGAGATATTCTCTATGGAAGAACTTGAAAATGCTTTTTCAGTTGAAAGAGTTTCAAAAAGTGGAGGAGTATTCGATACTGAAAAATTAAACTGGGTAAATCAACATTATATAAAAGATGCAGATACTAATTATTTAACTGATTTATCAATACCATTTTTAATTGAAGCTGATTTTATAAATGAAGAATACGCAAAAGATAAGTATGATTTCTTAACTGGAATGGTTGAAGTATTAAAAGAGAAACTTTCATATGTAAAAGAAATAACTAATCATTGTAATATATTCTTTGGTGATGAAGTTAAAATGGAAACTGAAGAATGTGAAGAGTTCTTAAAACTAGATCATATGGAAACTCTAATAGATACTTTATATGAAAAAGTAGAGAATGCAGAAGTTATAAATGAAGACTTCGTTAAGGTTATGTTTAAGGAAATACAAAAAGAACACGGAATAAAAGGAAAAAATTTATTTATGGGTTCAAGAGTAACTATTACGGGACAGATGCATGGACCAGATCTTCCAAAAACTATGGAAGTATTAGGAAAAGAAACTTGTTTAAAGAGAATAGAATTCGTTAAAAATAACTTAATATAAATTTATGATAAAGTCATATACCAGTATATGACTTTATTTATTGAGTATTCACAACTAAATTGATTGATTAATATTATAAAAGTATGCATAAAATTACCGAATTAAATTTATAGTGACTTTTATAACGATATTATAGTATAATTTATTTATAAAAAATCACATATAGAAATTATTCATTAAAAAATAATAGGTATTTAAAATATTATTTTAATAAATAATAAATTATATGAATGGGAGAGTTTTTATGAGGATGTTAAGAAAATCAATGGTTTTTGTAATGTCTGTTATTTTATCATCTAATATATTTATGATAAAAATTGAAGCGGTCACTGATATTAGTGGTCATTGGGCACAAAGTGAGATAGCAAGTTTTATCGAAAAAGGTTTTATTGGTGGATATGAAGACAATACATTTAGACCTAATAATCAAATAACAAGAGCAGAGTTTGTAACTATATTCAATAAATTCTTTGGACTTACAAATACAAGTGGTAAAGTATTTAGTGATACCACTAATCACTGGGCGAAAGATAGTATTGATATAGCAGTTACAAATGGAATAACTAATGGACTTAGTGCAACTATGTTTGGACCAAATGATCCATTAACTAGAGAACAAGCTGCAACTATGATATCTAATTACCTGAAATTAGCAGATACTAACCATAACACAATTTCTGCATTTAAAGATGTAGCATCAATATCATCTTGGGCAAAGGATAGTGTTGAAGGTATCGTTGAAAATGGTTATATGGGAGGGTATAGCGACTCTACATTTAAGCCTACAAACAATATAACTAGAGCAGAAGCTGTGGTTACATTAAATAGACTAGATGGAGGTTCACTTGCAACTCCACCAACAACAACTACGCCAGATATAACTACTAGTGCTTATTCAGCTTTTCAAGATGAAGTTTTAAGGCTTACAAATATTGAAAGAGTAAAGGTTGGAGCAGTTGCATTACAAGCTAATACAAAACT
The DNA here is from genome assembly GCA_044426235.1 of Peptostreptococcaceae bacterium. Classification (GTDB taxonomy): domain Bacteria; phylum Bacillota; class Clostridia; order Peptostreptococcales; family Peptostreptococcaceae; genus JAGHEK01. Next base: position 32,707 of record JAWXUS010000006.1, read on the forward strand.
TAGTGAAGTTGCAACACTTAAATCAGAAGATATGATAAATAATAATTATTTTTCACATAGTTCACCTATATACGGTAGTCCATTTGAAATGATGGCAAGTTTTGGACTTACATTTAGTAAAGCTGCAGAAAACATTGCTTGGGGTCAAAGAACTCCAGAGGAAGTAGTTACTGCTTGGATGAATTCAGAAGGACATAAGAAAAATATATTAAATGGTGATTATACACATATAGGAATTGGAGTAGCAAAAGATTCTAGTGGAAGATATTACTGGACTCAAATGTTTATGACTCCAAAATAAAAAGATTACTGAAAATCAGTAATCTTTTTTTAATACTATGTATCAAAACTATTAGTTTTGAATTATAATATAAGGATATTAATCTAGAGAGGTGATATTTTTGAAAATATATAATACATTAAATAGACAAAAAGAAGAGTTTATTCCAATAGAAGAAGGAAAAGTAAAAATGTATGTTTGTGGTCCAACTGTATACAATTATATACATATTGGAAATGCAAGACCATTTATAATGTTTGAAACTTTAAGAAGATATTTAGAATATAAAGGATACGAAGTAACTTTTGTACAAAACTTTACAGATGTTGATGATAAGATAATAAAAAGAGGTCATGAAGAAAATATGACTCCTGAAGAAGTTGCAAATAAATATATACAAGAATATTTTATTGATGCAGACAATTTAGGAATTAAAAGAGCAAATATTCATCCAAAAGTTACTGATAATATAGAAGAAATAATAGAGTTCGTTAAAGAACTTGAAAGCAAAGGTTATGCTTACGAATCTAAAGGAGATGTTTATTTTAATACCAAAGCATTTGATGGATATGGAAAATTATCTAAGCAAAATCAAGAAGATTTAGAGGCAGGGGCTAGGATTGAAGTAAATAGCAAAAAGAAAAATCCTATGGATTTTGTTTTGTGGAAAGCAAAAAAAGAAGGTGAACCCGGTTGGAATTCTCCTTGGGGAGAAGGTCGTCCAGGTTGGCATATAGAATGTTCTGTAATGTCTAATAGATATCTTGGTGAAACTATTGATATTCATGCAGGAGGACAAGATTTAACTTTCCCACATCATGAAAATGAAGTTGCACAAAGTGAGGCTAGAAGTGGAAAACCATTCTCAAATTACTGGATGCATAATGGATATATAAATATAAATAATGAGAAAATGAGTAAGTCAAAAGGTAACTTCTTTACAGTACGTGATATATCTAAAAAATATGATTTAGAAATAGTTAGATTCTTTATGTTATCATCACATTATAGAAATCCAGTTAATTTTAGTGATGAATTATTAATGCAATCAAAGGCAGGTCTTGAAAGACTGTATAATGCTAAAGAAAAGTTAGAATTTGTTATAAGTAATTTAACGGATTCAAACCTACTTACTGAAGAAGAAAGTTTAGTTAATAATATTAAGGCATTTAAAGGAAAGTTTGTAAATGCTATGGATGATGATTTAAATACTGCTGATGCAATAAGTATAATGTTTGAGTTATCAAGGTTTATGAATACTAACGTAAATGAAAATTCTTCAAAACAGTTTGCAGTTAAGTGTTTAGAGTTATTTGTTGAATTAAGCGAAGTACTTAATATCGTTAGTAAGAACGAAGAAAATATAGTTGATGAAGAAATAGAGGATTTAATAAATAAAAGAGTTGATGCTAAGAAAAATAAAGATTTTGATTTAGCAGATCAAATAAGAAATGAACTTTTAGAAAAGGGAATAGTGATTGAAGACACTAGACAAGGTACTAAATGGAAAAGAGCATAAAAGAAAGTGAATTAATGACAATATCATCTTTAACACTTGCTTATTTAGGAGATACAGTTTTTGAGTCATATATTAGAGAATATCTAATAACTGAAAATATAAATAGAAAAGTTAATGATTATCATAAAACTGCAGTGAAATATGTTAAAGCACCTTCTCAAGCCAAGATAATTAGAGAGATAGAAAGTGAATTAACAGAAGAAGAAGTAAGAGTATATAAAAGAGGTAGAAATCAGAAATCAAATACTAGTGCAAAAAATGCAAATATAATAGATTATAGATGTGCAACTGGTTTTGAGGCATTAATAGGATACTTATATATTTCAAAAGATACGGAAAGACTTGAATATATAATAAAAAAAGGAATTGAAATTTTAGAAAAAGAAATGTAGAAAGGGACTTTTTAAGTTCCTTTTTTCATGCTACTATAAATTACTTAATATTCAAATCAATGGATTAATTTATTGTCATAATGTATAATATAATAAATGAATTTAGTGAGGAGATACGTATGAAAGTAAAAATAATATCACATACACCAGAGCCAGAAAAAGTAATTACGATGGCGGGTAAACTTTGTTATTCACCAGTAGGTGTTGATGAAATAGAAAATAATTTAACTGAACAGTCAACTAATAAATTTATAAATATGTTAATGGATTTAGGACACGGAAGTATTTTTGAACACACAACATTTACATTTGCAGTAGAGGGAATATCAAGAGTTTGTACTCATCAACTAGTAAGACACAGAATAGCAAGTTTTTCTCAACAAAGTCAAAGATATGTAAAGCTTGACCAATTTGAGTACATAATACCACAGGAAATAGAAAAAATTAAAGAAGCTAAAGAGTTGTTTATAGAGGCTATGAAAAAAGATCAAGAAACTTATGATAAGTTAGTGGAAATACTTTTTGATAAGCATTATAATCATTTAATTGAAAATGGGACTAGCGATAAGTCTGCAAAAAATAAAGCAGAAAAAATGGCAATAGAAGATGCAAGATATGTTTTTCCAAATGCTTGTGAAACAAAAATAGTATTTACTATGAACGCTAGAAGTCTATATAATTTTATAAATCATCGAGCTTGTGAAAGGGCTCAAACGGAAATAAGAGAGATGTCTATATTAATGCTTAAAGAGCTTAAAAAAGTAGCACCTCTTCTTTTTGAAAATATTGGACCTAATTGCGTTTCAGGACCGTGTCCGGAAAAAAATATGACTTGCGGTAAAATAGTAGAAATAAGAGAAAAATTTAAAAATTTATAAACATAGGAGAAAAAAATGGCACAAATAGAAGGAAGAAATCCAGTTATAGAAGCTATAAAAAGTGATAGAGAAATAGATAAAATAATGATAGCAGGAAAAGAAGGATCAATAAAAAAGATTCTTGGAATGGCAAAAGACAAAGGAATAATAGTACAAAATGTTGATAGAAATAAACTTGATGAAATAAGTGAAAGTCATTCACATCAAGGCGTTATAGCTATGGTTAGTGATTATAAATATCAAGAATTAGATGAAGTTATTGAAACTGTAAAACAAAAAGGAGAAGATGCTTTCATAATAATACTTGATGAAATAACTGATCCTCATAATTTAGGGTCAATAATTAGAACGGCAGATGCAGTAGGTGCGCATGCTGTTATAATTCCAAAGAGAAGATCAGTTGGAATAACTGCAGTAGTTGCAAAGGCATCAGCAGGAGCAGTTGAATATGTTCCAGTTTGTAAAGTAACGAATATAGTAAATACTATAAAAAAATTAAAAGACGAAGGTCTTTGGATAGCTGCAGCTGATATGGACGGAGAAGTTTTCTATAATCAAAACTTAAAAGGTCCATTAGGTCTTGTAATTGGAAGTGAAGGATTTGGGATTTCTAGACTTGTAAAAGAAAATTGTGACTTTACAATAAAGATGCCTATGATTGGAAACGTAACATCTTTAAATGCATCTGTTGCAGGTGGAATTCTTTTATATGAAATATTTAAGCAAAGAAATAATGAAAAGTAGAAAAATTTTAATTGTAGATGGATATAACATAATAAATGCATGGGATTCACTAAAAGAATTAGCTCAAACAGATTTAAATCATTCAAGAGATAAATTGATAGATATAATAATTGAATTTGCATCATTTACAGGAAGAAAAGCAATAATAGTTTTCGATGCATATAACATTAAAAATAGCATAGAAACTAAAGAAAAAAGAAAAAACGTAGTGGTTGTATATACAAAAGAACATCAAACTGCAGATAGCTATATAGAAAGTTACGTTGATAAGTTATCTAAATATGATGATGTTAAAGTTGCAACCAATGATTATGCAGAACAACAAATCGTACTTGGAAAAGGTGCAACAAGAATTTCTTCAAGAGAATTAAATATAGAAATTGAAAATATAAAACAAAGAATTAAAGAAAGTAATAATAATGGACAAAAAAAGATTCAAAGACACCGTTTAGAAGATAGATTAAATTCGGAAGTTTTGTCGAAACTTGAGAAGATTCGTAGAAGTGATTGAAATCACTTTATTTCTTGCGGTATAATATAGCTATTAAAAGTTTTTTAGGGGGAAAGAGATGTTAATAGCGAATGATGAAACTTTTGATAATTTGAATTTTTATCAAAAAGATGAACATGAAATAGTATTAAATGCTAGTAAAGGGGATAAAATAGCATTAGAGTACATACTAAAAAAATATGTTAAATTTGTTAAAATAAAAGCGAAATCTTACTTTTTAATAGGCGCAGATAGTGACGATATAATTCAAGAGGGAATGATTGGTTTATATAAAGCTATAAGAGATTTTGATCCAACTAAGACAAGTTCTTTTAAAGCTTTCGCAGATGTTTGTATAACACGTCAAATAATAACTGCAATAAAAACTGCAACAAGGCAAAAACATATGCCTCTCAATTCTTACGTGTCATTAAATAAACCGGTTTATGAAGAAGAATCTGAAAGAACTCTTATTGATATGATAGCTCCAATTATTAATAACGATCCAGAACAACTAATAATTAGTAAAGAGGAACTAAAACGAATTCAAGAAAAAATGAATGAAGTTTTAAGTGAATTAGAGCTAAAAGTAGTTGAACTTTATCTAAATGGAAAGAGTTATCAAGATATAGCAGACAAATTAGAAAGAGATGTTAAGTCAATAGACAATGCTTTACAAAGAGTAAAGAGAAAATTGGAAAAATCTCTTGAAAACAATAATGATTAATAGTAAAATGTTACTGTAGCCTATTTTAGGCAGAATTTTAATTTATATTTTATAAGGAGGTATTTCGAGATGGCAAAAGCTAAATTTGAAAGAAACAAGCCACACGTAAATATAGGAACAATAGGGCACGTTGACCACGGTAAAACTACGTTAACAGCTGCAATAACAAAAACTCTACACCACAAATATCAATTAGGGGAAGCAGTAGACTTCGCTAATATAGATAAAGCACCAGAAGAAAGAGAAAGAGGAATCACAATATCAACAGCACACGTTGAATATGAGACTCCAAATAGACATTATGCACACGTTGACTGTCCAGGACATGCTGATTATGTTAAGAACATGATAACAGGAGCAGCTCAAATGGATGGAGCAATATTAGTTTGTTCAGCAACAGATGGACCAATGCCTCAAACAAGAGAGCATATATTATTATCAAGACAAGTTGGGGTACCATATATAGTAGTATTCTTAAACAAGTGTGATGTAGTAGATGATGAAGAATTATTAGAGTTAGTTGAAATGGAAATAAGAGACTTATTAAACGAGTACGATTTCCCAGGAGATGATACTCCAATAATGAGAGGATCAGCTTTAATGGCATTAGAAGATCCAGATTCAGAGTGGGGTAACAAAATAGTAGAATTATTCGAGCAAATAGATACTTATATACCAGAGCCAGAAAGAGCAGTAGATAAGACTTTCTTAATGCCAGTAGAAGATGTATTCTCAATAACAGGAAGAGGAACAGTTGCTACAGGAAGAGTAGAAAGAGGAGTACTTAAGGTTCAAGATGAAGTTGAAGTAATAGGATTAACTGAAGAGCCAAGAAAAGTAGTAGTAACAGGAGTAGAAATGTTCAGAAAATTATTAGATCAAGCACAAGCTGGAGATAATATAGGAGCATTAATAAGAGGGATTCAAAGAGATGAAATCCAAAGAGGTCAAGTTTTAGCTAAAGCTGGAAGTGTTAAGGCACATACAAAGTTTAAGGCTGAGGTTTACGTATTAAAGAAAGAAGAAGGTGGTAGACATACTCCATTCTTCGATGGATACAGACCACAATTTTACTTTAGAACAACTGACGTTACAGGAGCTTGTAAGTTACCAGATGGAATAGAAATGGTAATGCCAGGAGATAACGTAACAATGACAGTTGATTTAATAAACTCAATAGCGATAGAAGAAGGATTAAGATTCGCTATAAGAGAAGGTGGAAGAACAGTTGCTTCGGGAGTTGTTGCTTCTATAGAAGAATAATATTTAATTATATTATTTTTAAAGAAGAGGGAGAGAAATCTCTCTCTTTTTAGCATATTTTTTACTAAAATACCTTATTGTAAGCATACATATAAATCCTTGACACAAATAATAAATTATGTTAAGTTATAAAGGATGACGATTAAGGAAGGTAATAATACCTCAATAGGTGTTATTTTACTATATATATAGTACAACAATTTGGAGGTGTAATGATGAGAGTTAAGATAACTTTAGCATGTACAGAGTGTAAGCAAAGAAACTACAACACTACTAAGAACAAAAAGAACAATCCTGACAGAATAGAATTACAAAAGTATTGTAGATTCTGTAAGTCGCATATAGCTCATAAGGAAACAAAATAGTTTACTAAGGATGTGAGTGTAAAAGTGGATACACAAACTAAAAAAGCCAACAAAGAAAAATTCAATTTAGTTTCATACATAAAAGAGACTAAAGTTGAATTGAATAGGGTTACGTGGCCAACAAAGAAAGAGTTGTTAAAAAATACAGGTGTAGTTTTAACAGTCGTAATTTTATCCACTATATTAGTATGGGGATTAGATACTATATTATCTAATATACTTAAACTTGTACTAAAATAGGAAAAAGGAGAATACAAAATGTCAGAATTACAAGAGTTAAAATGGTATGTTGTACATACCTATTCAGGACATGAAAACAAAGTTAAAGCTACTATAGAAAAAGCTGTAAAAACTAGAAGTATGGAAAAATACATACCTGCAGTTATTGTTCCAACTGAAGAGGTAGTTGAAATTACTAAAACAGGAAAACAAAAAACTAGACAGCGTAAAGTTTTTCCAAGTTATGTTCTATTAAAGATGATAATGACTGATGAATCGTGGTATATAGTAAGAAATACAAAGGGTGTGACGGGGTTTGTTGGACCTGGATCAAAACCTGTACCACTTAGCGAAGAAGAAGTATTATCTATGGGTATAGAATTAGAAGAACAAAATGTTGTTAATAAAGGTATAAACTTTGAAATTGGTCAAACTGTAGAAATCAGTGAAGGTTCATTCAAAGGAAATGTAGCAACATTACAAAGTATTAATTTAGAAGAAGAAACTGTTACTGTTTCTTTAGAAGTTTTTGGAAAAGAAACTTCAGTAGAGTTAAACTTTAGATCAATAAAAAAATTATAAAATATTATAGAGAAAATTTGAGGAGGTGCGCTCAATGGCTAAAAAAGTTATAGGTCAAATAAAATTACAAATACCTGCAGGAAAGGCAACACCTGCTCCACCAGTTGGTCCAGCATTAGGGCAACACGGAGTAAACATAATGGGATTCACTAAGGAATTCAATGCAAAAACTGCAGATCAAGCAGGGATGATAATACCAGTTGTTATAACTGTGTATCAAGATAGATCATTCTCGTTCATAACAAAAACTCCACCAGCTGCAATATTACTTAAAAAAGCTGCTGGTTTAGAATCAGCTTCAGGAGAACCAAATAAGACTAAAGTTGCTACTTTATCTTCTGCTGAAATAAGAAAGATAGCTGAACTTAAGATGCCAGATTTAAATGCTGCGTCTGTTGAAACTGCAATGAGTATGATAGCAGGAACTGCTAGAAGTATGGGAATTGTTGTTCAAGACTAATTAATCACTTTTAAAATAAGTGGGAGGCGAAAGCCGAATATAACCACGGGAGGATAATAAAATGGCTAAGAAAACAAAAAAATATGCTGAAGCATTAAGTAAAATAGATAGAACTAAGTTATATGACGCTAAAGAAGCTTTAAATTTAGTAGTTGAAGTTGCAACTGCTAAGTTTGATGAAACTGTAGAAGCTCATATAAAATTAGGTGTTGATTCAAGACATGCTGATCAACAAGTAAGAGGAGCAGTTGTTCTTCCTCACGGAACTGGTAAAACTAAAAGAGTTTTAGTTTTCGCTAAAGGAGAAAAAGCTAAAGAAGCTGAAGCTGCTGGAGCTGATTTCGTAGGAGCTGAAGAATTAGTTCAAAAAATTCAAGGTGAAAACTGGTTTGAATTTGATGTAATAGTTGCTACTCCTGATATGATGGGTGTAGTTGGTAGATTAGGTAGAGTTTTAGGACCTAAAGGATTAATGCCAAATCCAAAATCAGGAACTGTTACATTTGATGTAACTAAAGCTGTTGAAGAAATAAAAGCAGGTAAGGTTGAATATAGATTAGATAAAACTAATATAATTCACGTTGCTGTTGGTAAAGTTTCTTTCGGTGGAGAAAAGTTAGCTGAAAACTTTGCAGTATTAATGGATGCTATACTTAAAGCTAAGCCATCTGCTGCTAAAGGTCAATACTTAAAGAGTGTTGCTGTTGCTTCGACAATGGGACCTGGTGTTAAGTTAAACCAAAACAAAATAAGCGAATAATAACTATTGACAATATATTTTAAAAATGTTATCATAGTTTTTGTTAAAACAGAATAGATTTGCCGTAGACAGTAGGTGCCAAGCTTAAATATCCTACCGAGGTTTTAGATAAATTTTCGAAATTACTAAAGCTTTTGTATGTCTTCATACAAAAGCTTTTTTGATTTGCGGCAAGTGCTAAACCTATCAAAAAAAAGGAGGTGCACGTATTATGAGAAAAGCTCAAGAGCTTAAATCACAAGTTGTAACTGAGATAGTTGAAAAATTAAATAATTCATCTTCTGCAATAGTTGTTGACTACAAAGGATTAACAGTTGAAGAAGTTACTGAATTAAGAAAGCAAATGAGAGAAGCTGGTGTTGATTATAAAGTTTATAAGAACACTTTAGTTAGAAGAGCTGCTAAAGAAGTTGGTATAGAACAATTTAACGATGAGTTATTAGTTGGTACTAACGCTATAGCATTCGGATACGAAGATCCAGTTGCTCCAGCTAAAATATTAAAAGACTTTATGGATACTCATCCAAAGTTAAACTTAAAGATGGGTGTAGTTGAAGGAGAATTCTACAACGAAGCGCAAATAGTTGAATTTGCTAACATACCATCAAGAGAAGTTCTTCTTGCTAAGTTACTTGGTAGCTTAAAGGCTCCAGTATCAAACTTCGCATACTTAATAGATGCGTTAATAAAGAAAGAAGAAGCTTAATTGTCGATTTAGATATTAAAAAAGTTGTATAAACTTAAAATATAAAAAATATTCGGAGGTGCTAAAAAATGACAATAGAACAAATATTAGAAGCTATAGAAAACATGAAAGTTTTAGAATTAAATGAATTAGTTAAAGCTGCTGAAGAGAAATTTGGAGTTTCTGCTTCTGCACCAGTTATGATGGCTGGTGGAGCTGCTGGTGGAGCTGCTGAAGAGAAAACTGAATTTGATGTAATATTATCAAATGCTGGAGCTTCAAAAGTTGGAGTTATAAAAGCTGTTAGAGAAATAACTGGATTAGGATTAAAAGAAGCTAAGGAATTAGTTGACAATGCTCCTAAAGCTGTTAAAGAAGGAGTTTCTAAAGACGAAGCTGAGCAAATGAAAGCTAAGTTAGAAGAAGCTGGAGCTTCAATAGAAGTTAAGTAATTTTTAGATACATTTATAGAAGGTGTCTCAAGTACGAGGCACCTTTTTCTAGTATATTTCAAATATACTCAAAGGAGTCTTCGTTTATAATTTTTAAATAGAGGACTTTTTTATTACTAAAAAAATTTACAAAAAGATAAATAAAAAAAGAGGATTTAGGACTGGAATTTTGTACATAATAACTAATGTATATTTTAACAATGAAATTAATTTATATTAATGACTTACATATTGAAAAACAATTATTATTATGTTAAAATTATTAGATGCGTTATAATGAATTATAGTTTTATTTTTTGATTATTGAGAGGTGAAAAGTGAATGCCACATCCTGTCACGATAGGTAAAAGAACTAGAATGAGCTTTTCTAAAATAAAAGAAATAGCTGACGTACCAAACCTTATAGAATTACAGGTAGATTCTTATAAGTGGTTTATAGAAGAAGGTTTAAAGGAAGTATTTGAAGATATATCTCCTATAGAAGATTATACTGGAAATCTAATACTTGAATTTTTAGACTATTCATTAGATGATAAACCTAAATACGATATAGAAGAATGTAAAGATAGAGATGCAACGTATTGTGCGCCTCTTAGAGTAAAAGTTAGACTTATTAATAAAGAAACTGGAGAAATAAAGGAACAAGAAGTTTTTATGGGAGACTTCCCTTTAATGACAGAAAAAGGAACATTTATAATAAATGGTGCCGAGAGAGTTATAGTAAGTCAGTTAGTTAGATCTCCAGGAGTATATTATGCACTTGAAAGAGATAAAACAGGAAAGAAATTGATATCTTCTACTGTTATACCAAACAGAGGAGCATGGTTAGAATATGAAACAGATTCTAACGATATAGTTTCTGTAAGAGTTGATAGAACGAGAAAACAACCAGCTACAGTTTTACTTAGAGCTTTAGGTATAGGAACTGATGCAGAAATTATGGATTTACTAGGTGAAGACGAAAGAGTAATGGCTACCCTAGAAAAAGATAACACTACAACTGTTGAAGAGGGATTAATTGAAATTTATAAGAAATTAAGACCAGGAGAGCCTCCAACTGTGGAAAGTGCATCATCACTTATAAAAGCTCTATTCTTCGATGCTAAGAGATATGATTTAGCTAAAGTTGGTAGATATAAATTTAACAAGAAGTTAGCACTTTGTTATAGAATTATGAACAAAATATCAGCTGACGACATTATAAATGAAGAAACTGGAGAAATTTTTGTAGGTGCTGGAGAAAAAATCTCTTATGAAGTAGCTAGAAAAATACAAGATTCAGGAATAAACAACGTAAAACTTTTAGTTAACGAAGTTGAAGTAAAAGTAACAGGGAATAATTTTGTTGATATTAGATCACATATCAATTTTAACATAGATGAGTTAGGAATAAAAGAAAATGTTCACTACCCAACACTAAAAGAAATTTTAGAAGAATGTAGTGATGAAGAAGAAATAAAAGAAGCTATAAAGTTAAGAGCTAAAGAATTAGTTCCAAAACATATATTACTAGATGATATAATAGCGTCTATTAGTTATCAATTCAATTTATTCCATGACCTAGGATATATAGACGATATAGATCATTTAGGAAATAGAAGAATAAGAAGTGTTGGTGAACTTTTACAAAACCAAGTTAGAATTGGTTTATCTAGAATGGAAAGAGTAATAAAAGAAAGAATGACAGTACAAGATATGGAAGCTATAACTCCACAAGTACTTGTTAATATAAGACCAGTGTCTGCAGCTATTAAAGAATTCTTTGGTAGTTCTCAGTTATCTCAGTTCATGGATCAAACTAATCCATTATCTGAGTTAACACATAAGAGAAGATTATCTGCATTAGGACCTGGAGGACTTTCAAGAGAAAGAGCAGGATTTGAGGTTCGTGACGTTCATCATTCTCACTATGGAAGAATGTGTCCGATAGAAACTCCTGAAGGACCAAATATAGGTCTTATAAACTCTTTAAGTACGTATGCGAAAATAAATGAATTTGGTTTCATTGAATCTCCATACAGAACAGTTGATAAAGAACTTGGTAAAGTTACTAACGTAATAAAATATTTAACTGCAGATGAAGAAGATTTATTCATAAGAGCGCAGGCAAATGAACCTCTTGAAGAAGATGGAACTTTCGTTAATAATAGAGTTGTTTGTAGAACTAAAAATGGTGCCGTTGAACTAGTTGCAATTAAGAATGTTGATTTTATGGATATATCTCCAAAGCAAGTTGTTTCAATAGCAACAGCTATGATACCATTCTTAGAAAATGATGATGCCAACCGTGCACTTATGGGATCAAACATGCAACGTCAAGCAGTACCATTAGTAAGAAGAGAAGCTCCAATTATCGGAACTGGAGTTGAATATAGAGCTGCAAAAGATTCTGGTGCAGTTGTTGTTGCTATAAACTCTGGTATAGCAGAGAGAGTAACAGCTGATGAAATAGTAATTGCAAAAGAAGATGGTACAAAAGATAGATACAAGTTACTTAAGTTTAAACGCTCGAATCAAGGTACTTGTATTAACCAAACTCCAATAATAAATGCTGGAGAAAAAGTTAATGCAGGGGATGTTATAGCAGATGGACCTTCAACTGATCTTGGAGAAGTTGCACTTGGAAGAAACTGTTTTATAGCATTCATGACTTGGGAAGGTTATAACTATGAGGATGCTATCCTTATAAATGAGAGACTTGTTAAAGAAGATAGATTATCAACAATTCATATAGAAGAATATGAGTGTGAAGCAAGAGATACAAAACTTGGACCAGAAGAAATTACTTGTGATATTCCAAATGTTGGAGAAAATGCAATTAAGAATCTTGATAAAAGAGGTATCATAAGAATAGGTGCTGAAGTAGATTCAGGAGATATATTAGTAGGGAAAGTGACTCCTAAAGGTGAAACTGAGCTTACTGCTGAAGAAAGATTACTTCGTGCTATATTTGGAGAGAAAGCTAGAGAAGTTAGAGATACATCTCTTAAAGTTCCTCATGGTGAAAGTGGTATAATTGTTGACATTAAAGTATTCACAAGAGAAAATGGAGATGACTTATCACCAGGAGTTAATGAATTAGTTAGATGTTATATAGCTAAGAAGAGAAAAATAACTGTTGGAGATAAGATGGCAGGACGTCACGGTAATAAAGGGGTAATCTCTAGAATATTACCAGAAGAAGATATGCCATTTATGGAAGATGGAACACCTCTTGATATAGTGCTTAATCCTCAAGGGATACCATCTCGTATGAACATCGGTCAGGTTCTTGAAGTTCACTTAGGACTTGCAGCTAAATCTTTAGGATGGCATGTTGCTACATCAGTATTTGATGGTGCTAAGGAAGCAGACATAAGAAAAGCATTAGTAGATGTTGGATATCCAGAAGACGGAAAATTAACATTATATGATGGAAGAACTGGAGAAACATTTGATAACAGAATAACTGTTGGATATATGTATATGTTAAAACTACATCACTTAGTTGATGATAAATTACATGCAAGAAGTACTGGACCTTACTCTTTAGTTACTCAACAACCTCTTGGAGGAAAAGCACAATTTGGAGGACAAAGATTTGGGGAAATGGAGGTTTGGGCCCTTGAAGCATATGGAGCAGCACACATACTACAAGAAATTCTTACTGTTAAATCAGATGATGTTGTAGGTCGTGTTAGAGCATATGAAGCAATAGTTAAGGGTGAGAATATTCCAGAGCCAGGAATACCAGAATCATTCAAAGTTCTTATAAAAGAACTTCAAAGTTTATGTCTTGATGTAAAAGTATTAACAGAAGGTGAAGAAGAAGTTGAAGTTAGAGAAGACATCGATATAGATGACGATTCTACTACTTTTGAAATAACATCTGTTACAGGAGATATAAAAGAACTTGAGGAAACTCATTTAATTCAAGATTTAGAAGAGACTAATTCAAAAGAAATTTCTGATGAAGGTGCAGAATTTGAATCAGATGAAAGTATGGATTTTGAAAAAGAAGCTGAAGAAGTTGATTTTAATGATAATGTAGAATTCGAAGATGGTTTCGAAAACGACACATTTGAAACTTATAGCGATGATGAATTTTAAAAATTTAATATAAATATCAAATAGAAGGGAGAGAACTCCTTGTTTGAACTAAACAATTTTGAGTCGATAAAAATAGCATTGGCTTCTCCAGAGAAAATAAGACAATGGTCAAGAGGAGAAGTAAAAAAACCGGAAACTATAAATTACCGTACATTAAAGCCAGAAAAAGATGGTCTTTTCTGTGAGAGAATATTCGGGCCACAAAAAGACTGGGAATGTCATTGTGGAAAATATAGAAGAGTAAGATACAAAGGTGTAGTTTGCGATAGATGTGGTGTTGAAGTTACTAAATCTAAAGTAAGAAGAGAAAGAATGGGACATATAGAGCTTGCAGCTCCTATGTCTCATATCTGGTACTTCAAAGGTATACCAAGTAGAATGGGACTTTTACTTGATATGTCTCCAAGATCTCTTGAAAAGATACTTTATTTTGCATCATACGTTGTTACTGATGCTAAAGAAACAGGTCTTAGCGAAAAGCAATTATTAACTGAAAAAGAATATAGAACAGCTGTTGAGAAATACGGTTACAATACATTCGAAATAGGTATGGGTGCTGAAGCTGTAAAGAGACTTCTTGAAAATATAGATCTTGAAACGGAAAGTAAAGAATTAAGAGAAGATCTAAAAGATAGCACTGGTCAAAAAAGAGTTAGAACTATTAGAAGATTAGAGGTTGTTGAAGCATTCAAAAAATCAGGAAACAAGCCTGAATGGATGATATTAGATACAATCCCAGTTATACCACCAGATTTAAGACCTATGGTTCAACTTGATGGGGGTAGATTTGCAACTTCTGATTTAAATGACTTATATAGAAGAGTTATAAATAGAAATAACAGATTAAAAAGACTTCTTGAACTTGGAGCACCTGATATCATTGTAAGAAATGAAAAAAGAATGCTACAAGAAGCAGTTGATGCCTTAATAGATAATGGTAGACGTGGAAGACCAGTTACAGGTCCAGGAAATAGACCATTAAAATCATTATCAGACATGTTAAAAGGTAAGCAAGGGCGTTTCCGTCAAAACTTACTTGGTAAACGTGTTGATTATTCAGGGCGTTCTGTTATAGTTGTTGGTCCAGAACTTAAGTTCTACCAATGTGGATTACCAAAGAAAATGGCACTTGAATTATTTAAACCATTTGTTATGGATAAGTTAGTAAAAAGCGGAGTATCTCACAATATAAAGAGTGCTAAGAATGCTGTTGAAAAACTTAAGCCAGAAGTTTGGGATATACTAGAAGATGTTATAAAAGGTCATCCAGTACTTCTAAACCGTGCCCCTACTCTTCATAGACTTGGGATACAAGCATTTGAACCGATATTAGTTGATGGAAAAGCTATAAAATTACATCCACTAGTATGTACTGCATACAATGCCGATTTCGATGGGGATCAAATGGCAGTACACGTTCCATTATCAGTTGAAGCACAAGCAGAAGCTAGATTCTTAATGCTTTCAGTAAATAATATACTAGCTCCTAAAGATGGAAGTCCAATAACTACTCCTTCTCAGGATATGGTACTTGGATGCTACTATTTAACTATAGAAGCTCAAGAAGGTGTAAGAGGAACAGGTTCAATATTTAAAGATTTTAATGAAATGTTACTTGCATATCAAACGAATTCAGTTCATTTACATGCATTAGTTAAAGTTAGAGTTAAAAAAGAAGATGGAACTTCTACTTTACTTGAAAGTACAGTAGGTAGATTCATATTCAATGAAAATATTCCTCAAGATTTAGGATTTATAAACAGAGAAGAAGATCTTTATGGATTAGAAATCAATGATTTAGTAGATAAAAAATTCTTAGGAAAGATAATAGATAAGTGCTTTAGGAAACATGGAAATACTGAAACTGCAGTTATGTTAGACCATATTAAATCATTAGGATTTAAGTTCTCAACTAGAGGTGGAATAACTGTTGCTGTTGCTGATATGACAATTCCTGAAGAAAAGAAGATGCACATAAAAGCTGCTGAAACTAAAGTAGATAAGTATGAAAAAGCATATAGAAGAGGATTAATATCTAACGAAGAAAGATATGAAAGAGTAATAGAAACTTGGACAGAAACTACTGATAGAGTGACTGATGCTCTAATGGAGAATCTTTCTAGACTTAATAATATATATATAATGGCCCATTCAGGAGCCAGAGGTTCTAAGAACCAAATAAGACAGCTTGCAGGAATGCGTGGACTTATGGCCAATGCATCTGGTAAAACTGTTGAAGTTCCAGTAAAATCTAACTTCCGTGAAGGATTATCTGTAATGGAATACTTCACATCTTCACATGGTGCCAGAAAAGGTCTTGCCGATACTGCACTACGTACAGCCGATTCAGGTTACTTAACGAGAAGACTAGTTGATGTAAGTCAAGATGTTATAGTAAGAGAAGTAGATTGTGGAACAACTGATATAACTTTAACTTCAGCTATAAAAGATGGAAATGAAGTTATAGAAGAATTATATGACAGAATAGTTGGAAGATACACTATTGATTCGATAGTAAATCCAAAAACTAATGAAGTTATAGTAGCATCTGATTCTATGATACAAGAAGAAGAAGCTGAAATTATAGTAGGACTTGGAATAGAAAATGTGGCTATAAGAACAGTTCTTAATTGTAAAACTAACCACGGAGTATGTTCTAAGTGTTATGGTAGAAACTTAGCAACTGGAAAAGAAGTTAATATCGGAGAGGCTGTTGGTATAATAGCTGCTCAATCAATCGGAGAACCAGGTACACAGCTTACAATGCGTACATTCCATACAGGTGGGGTTGCCGGAGGAGATATAACTCAAGGTCTTCCAAGGGTTGAGGAATTATTTGAAGCTAGAAAACCTAAAGGTTTAGCTATAATATCTGAAATAGCAGGTAGAGTGGAGCTTGAAGATTTAGGTAATAGAAAAGATGTAATAGTAATACCAGAGGTTGGAGAAAAAGAAATTTATCAAATACCTTATGGTTCTAGAATAAAAGTTAAGCATGGTCAAATAGTTGAAGCTGGTGACTTATTAACTCAAGGTTCTGTAAATCCACACGATATCGTTAGAGTAAAAGGTATTAGTGGAGTTCAAGACTATATAGTTAAAGAAGTTCAAAGAGTGTATAGAATGCAGGGGGTTGATGTTAACGATAAGCATATAGAAGTAATCGTTAGACAGATGCTTTCTAAAGTTAAAATTGAAGATCCAGGAGATACTGAATTACTTCCAGGAGGATATGAAGATGTCCTAAACTTCAATAAGTGCAACGAAGAAGCAGAAGCTCAAGGTTTAAGACCTGCTGTAGCTAAGAGAGGTTTACTTGGGATAACTAAAGCATCACTTGCAACAGAGTCATTCTTATCTGCGGCATCATTCCAAGAAACAACTAGAGTATTAACAGAAGCTGCTATAAAAGGAAAGCAAGATCACCTAATAGGGCTTAAAGAAAATGTTATAATAGGTAAATTAATACCTGCAGGAACTGGTATGAAAAGATACAAAAATATAGCTATTGAAAAGACTGAAATTTAGTATTAATTAAGATTATAAACAATCTTGACAGTATTTATATTGAATGATAAAATATTAAAGTGTGTAATTAAGAGGTTATTCTTAATTACCATTTTAATATGAATTAGCAGCACCAAACTGCAGTCTATTATAGACATTTAATTGTTGTAACAAATGTTACGAAAAAAATCAGTTTTAAACTGATAAGTTGGCGATCACATGATCGAAAATTTTAAGAAGGAGGTGCAGATGAATGCCAACAATTAATCAATTAGTTCGTAAGAACAGACAAGCAATAGAGAAAAAATCTACTGCTCCAGCATTACAAAAGGGTTATAACTCTTTACACAAAAAAGCTACAAACGCAAGTGCTCCACAAAAAAGAGGAGTATGTACTTCAGTTAAGACAGTTACTCCAAAGAAGCCTAACTCGGCTTTAAGAAAAGTAGCGAGAGTTAGATTAACTAACGGAATAGAAGTTTCTGCTTATATACCAGGAGAAGGACACAACTTACAAGAGCATAGTGTTGTTCTTATAAGAGGAGGAAGAGTAAAAGATCTTCCAGGGGTTAGATACCATATATTAAGAGGAACTTTAGATACTGCAGGTGTTGATAAGAGAATGCAAGCAAGATCTAAGTATGGAGCTAAGAAACCGAAAGCTGCAAAAAAATAATATAACAATTAATTATAAGTGCGGTGCTTTAAATATATAGTGATATTTATGGCATCACGGCGTGAAATATCGTTGAGTACCTATGATTTAAGATTAAATAATTAAGGAGGGAAGTTTAATGCCAAGAAAAGGTAGTGTTCCAAAAAGAGAAGTACTAGCTGATCCAATGTATGGAAGTAAGGTAGTAACTAAATTAATCAACAACTTAATGGTTGATGGAAAAAGAGGGAAAGCTCAAACAATAGTTTATGATGCTTTCGCTATAATAGCAGACAAAACAGGAGAAGAAGCTTTAGAAGTATTTAATACTGCAATGGAAAATATAATGCCAGTATTAGAAGTTAAAGCTAGAAGAGTTGGTGGATCAAACTATCAAGTACCTATAGAGGTTAGACCGGAAAGAAGACAAACTTTAGGTTTAAGATGGTTAGTAAACTATACTAGATCTCGTGGAGAAAAAGGAATGGTTGAAAAGCTTGCTAAAGAAATAATGGATGCAGCTAACAACACAGGAGCTTCAGTTAAGAAGAAAGAAGATACTCATAAAATGGCAGAAGCTAATAAGGCATTTGCTCATTACAGATTCTAATAAATAAAAGTAGTGATAACTAATTAGAGTTATCAAAGGAGGAGAACCATGTCAAGAAAGTTTCCTTTAGAAAGAACTAGAAATATAGGAATCATGGCTCATATAGATGCAGGAAAAACTACTACTACAGAAAGAATCCTATTCTATACAGGTCAAACTCATAAAATAGGAGAAACTCATGAAGGAGCTTCTCAAATGGACTGGATGGAGCAAGAGAAGGAGAGAGGTATAACTATCACTTCTGCTGCTACAACTGCTGAATGGAAAGATAATAGAATAAATATAATAGATACTCCAGGTCACGTTGACTTCACAGTTGAAGTTGAAAGATCATTAAGAGTACTTGATGGTTCTGTTGCTGTTTTCTGTGCTAAAGGTGGGGTTGAACCTCAATCTGAAAATGTATGGAGACAAGCTGACAACTATAATGTACCGAGAATGGCATTCGTTAACAAAATGGATATAATGGGAGCAGACTTCTTCAACGTTGTTAAAATGATGAAAGATAGATTAAATGCTAACGCAGTTCCTGTTCAATTACCAATAGGTAGCGAAGACGACTTTATAGGTATAATAGATCTTTTAGAAATGAAAGCTCATATGTATAAAGATGATTTAGGAGTTGATATAGAAATAACTGAAATTCCAGAAGATATGATGGAGTTATCTAAAGAGTGGAGAGAAAAGTTAGTTGAAGCTGTAGCTGAAACTGATGATTCATTAATGGAAAGATTCTTCGAAGGTGAAGAAATATCTGTTGAAGAATTAAACACTGCTATAAGAAAAGCTACTATATCTTGCTCTATGAACCCAGTATTCTGTGGATCAGCTTACAAGAATAAAGGAGTTCAGTTAGTTTTAGATGGTGTACTTGCGTACTTACCAGCTCCAACTGATATAGAATCAATAAAAGGAATACTTGAAAATGGTGAAGAAGATCAAAGACATTCGTCTGATGAAGAGCCATTCTCAGCTTTAGCATTCAAAATAATGACTGACCCATTCGTTGGGAAGTTAGCATTCTTTAGAGTTTACTCTGGAATAATGCAAGGTGGATCTTATGTTCTTAACTCTACTAAAGGTAAGAGAGAAAGAATAGGACGTATCCTACAAATGCATGCTAATACAAGAGAAGAAATAACAGAAGTATATGCAGGAGATATAGCTGCAGCAGTAGGTCTTAAAGATACTACTACTGGAGATACATTATGTGATCCAGCTAACCCAATTATACTTGAGTCTATGGAATTCCCAGAGCCTGTTATATCTGTTGCTATAGAGCCAAAATCAAAAGCTGCTCAAGAAAAGATGGGTATCGCTCTTCAAAAGTTAGTTGAAGAAGATCCAACTTTCAGAGTTAAAAGTGATGAAGAAACTGGTCAAACTATAATATCTGGAATGGGTGAACTTCACTTAGAGATAATAGTAGATAGACTTTTAAGAGAATTCAAAGTTGAAGCTAATGTTGGTGCTCCACAAGTTGCATACAGAGAAACTATAACTCAACCAGTTGATGTAGAGTATAAGTACTCTAAGCAATCTGGAGGTAGAGGACAATACGGACATATTAAGATCAGAGTTAATCCACAAGAACCAGGAGATGGATATAAGTTTGAGAATAAAACTGTTGGTGGATCTGTACCAAAAGAATATGTTGGACCAACTGATGCAGGTATTCAAGGTGCTATGGCATCTGGTATAGTTGCTGGTTACCCAGTAGTTGACATTGCTGTTGAATTATATGACGGTTCTTACCATGATGTCGATTCATCAGAAATGGCATTCAAAATGGCTGGATCTATGGCTATGAAAGATGCTCTTAAAAAAGGTAACTCAATACTTCTTGAACCATACTTCAAAGTTGAAGTTGTTACTCCAGAAGAGTATATGGGAGATGTAATGGGTGGTCTTAACTCTAAGAGAGGATTAATCCAAGGTATGGAAGCTAGAAGTGGTGCACAAGTTATAAATGCATTCGTTCCACTTTCAGAAATGTTTGGATATTCAACTGAACTTAGATCTTCAACTCAAGGTAGAGCAACATATACAATGATATTTGATCATTATGAGCAAGTACCAGCAAGTGTTGCTAAAAAAGTTGCTGAAGGTAGATAATTTATCTATTTAATATAAATGTTAATAAGGGTAAGATGAGGAGTGATCCTCATCTTACATAAATAAAAATTATAAGAGGAGGTATTTCAAAATGGCAAAAGCTAAATTTGAAAGAAACAAGCCACACGTAAATATAGGAACAATAGGGCACGTTGACCACGGTAAAACTACGTTAACAGCTGCAATAACAAAAACTCTACACCACAAATATCAATTAGGGGAAGCAGTAGACTTCGCTAATATAGATAAAGCACCAGAAGAAAGAGAAAGAGGAATCACAATATCAACAGCACACGTTGAATATGAGACTCCAAATAGACATTATGCACACGTTGACTGTCCAGGACATGCTGATTATGTTAAGAACATGATAACAGGAGCAGCTCAAATGGATGGAGCAATATTAGTTTGTTCAGCAACAGATGGACCAATGCCTCAAACAAGAGAGCATATATTATTATCAAGACAAGTTGGGGTACCATATATAGTAGTATTCTTAAACAAGTGTGATGTAGTAGATGATGAAGAATTATTAGAGTTAGTTGAAATGGAAATAAGAGACTTATTAAACGAGTACGATTTCCCAGGAGATGATACTCCAATAATGAGAGGATCAGCTTTAATGGCATTAGAAGATCCAGATTCAGAGTGGGGTAACAAAATAGTAGAATTATTCGAGCAAATAGATACTTATATACCAGAGCCAGAAAGAGCAGTAGATAAGACTTTCTTAATGCCAGTAGAAGATGTATTCTCAATAACAGGAAGAGGAACAGTTGCTACAGGAAGAGTAGAAAGAGGAGTACTTAAGGTTCAAGATGAAGTTGAAGTAATAGGATTAACTGAAGAGCCAAGAAAAGTAGTAGTAACAGGAGTAGAAATGTTCAGAAAATTATTAGATCAAGCACAAGCTGGAGATAATATAGGAGCATTAATAAGAGGGATTCAAAGAGATGAAATCCAAAGAGGTCAAGTTTTAGCTAAAGCTGGAAGTGTTAAGGCACATACAAAGTTTAAGGCTGAGGTTTACGTATTAAAGAAAGAAGAAGGTGGTAGACATACTCCATTCTTCGATGGATACAGACCACAATTTTACTTTAGAACAACTGACGTTACAGGAGCTTGTAAGTTACCAGATGGAATAGAAATGGTAATGCCAGGAGATAACGTAACAATGACAGTTGATTTAATAAACTCAATAGCGATAGAAGAAGGATTAAGATTCGCTATAAGAGAAGGTGGAAGAACAGTTGCTTCGGGAGTTGTTGCTTCTATAGAAGAATAATATTTAATTATATTATTTTTAAAGAAGAGGGAGAGAAATCTCTCTCTTTTTTATTAATATAAAAAGTTTAAATATTATTGACATCTATGTTAAAGTTTTATATAATTATCTAGTGCCAAATCGTAATCGAAGTTCAAGATAAAGTTTTTTATAAATAATTATAAAAAAAGCTTGAAAATTAAAAGCAGATAGTGTAAACTAATGTAGTGTGCTTGAGAGATACGAAAAAACTTTTTTAAAATCTTCCGATAAGAAACAACACACCCGGAGTAGTGTATCGGAAAATGATGAAAGTTAAACATCTGATAAAGGAGGAAAATAAAATGGCTCAAAACGAAAAAATAAGAATAAGATTAAAATCATATGATCACAAATTATTAGATTTTTCGGCTGCAAAGATAGTTGACACTGCTAAAAAGGCTGGATCACAAGTTTCAGGACCTGTGCCACTACCTACTGAAAAGCAAGTTGTAACAATATTAAGAGCTGTACATAAGTACAAAGACTCTAGAGAGCAGTTTGAAATAAGAACTCATAAGAGATTAATAGATATATCTAACCCAACGCCTAAGACTGTTGATTCTTTAATGAAATTAGATTTACCAGCTGGTGTTGATATAGAAATAAAGTTATAATAGCAACCTAAGATATGATCTTTGATCATCTTAGAATGATTATTAAATATAATCCGCTGTAAGAATATGGAGGTGCTAATATGAAAGGTATATTAGGAAAAAAATTAGGAATGACTCAGATATTCACTGAAGAAGGTATAGTAGTACCAGTAACAGTGGTTGAGGCAGGACCAAACGTTGTAACTCAAATTAAAACTGTTGAGAAAGACGGATATAGTGCTTTACAAGTAGGTTTTGGGGATGCTAAAGAGAAATCTTTCAACAAGCCTCAAAAAGGACATTTAGCAGCTGCTAAAGTTTTAAAGAAGCATTTAAAAGAATTTAGAATGGATTCAGTAGAATCTTTCGAAGTTGGACAAGAAATCAAAGCTGATTTATTCGCTGCTGGAGAGAAAATCGACGTTAGTGGAATAAGTAAAGGTAAAGGATTCCAAGGACCAATAAAAAGACATGGTCAATCTAGAGGACCAGAATCTCACGGTTCTAGATACCACAGAAGACCAGGATCTATGGGAGCTTGTTCTTTCCCAGGTAGAGTTTTCAAAAACAAAAAATTAGCTGGACACATGGGTAGCGTTAAAGTTACAGTTCAAAACTTAGAGGTTGTTAAAGTTGATGCTGATAAGAACCTTATATTAGTAAAAGGTGCTATACCAGGAGCTAAGGGTACAGTAGTAACAATAAAAGAAGCTGTTAAGTCTTCTAAATAATAACTAATCTAAGAAAGGAGGAAGCACAATGCCAAAATTAAATATACTAAATGTTAGCGGACAAAATGTTGGAGAAATAGAATTATTAGATGCTATATTCAACGTAGAAGTTAATGAACATGTTTTATACGAGGTTGTTAAAAACCAATTAGCAAACAAAAGACAAGGTACTCAATCTGCTAAGACTAGAGCAGAAGTTAGAGGTGGCGGAAGAAAGCCTTGGAAACAAAAAGGAACTGGTAGAGCAAGACAAGGTTCTATAAGATCTGTACAATGGGTAGGTGGAGGAGTTGCTTTTGCACCAAAACCAAGAAGTTACAGATATACTTTACCTAAGAAGGTAAGAAGATTAGCTATAAAGAGTGCTTTAACTTCTAAAGTACAAAATGGAGAAATGATAGTATTAGATGCATTAAATATGAATGCTCCTAAGACTAAAGAGTTTGTTCAAATATTAAAGAATGTTAATTCAAACAAAAAAGCTTTAATAGTAACTGCTGAAAATAACGATAATGTTATAAAATCAGCTAGAAACATAGAAGGTGTTGCTACTGCTACAGTTAACACAATAAATGTTTATGACATATTAAAGTATGATTCATTCATAATAACTACAGATGCTGTTAAAAAAGTGGAGGAGGTGTACGCATAATGACTAATCC
The DNA here is from genome assembly GCA_044426235.1 of Peptostreptococcaceae bacterium. GTDB lineage: Bacteria > Bacillota > Clostridia > Peptostreptococcales > Peptostreptococcaceae > JAGHEK01. The sequence continues at coordinate 56,791 of JAWXUS010000006.1, forward strand.
ACATGATATAATAAAAAAGCCAATAGTTACTGAAAAAAGTATGGCTGAAATGACTGATAAGAACTATACTTTCGTAGTGGCTAAGTTTGCTAATAAAACTGAAATAAAGAAGGCTGTTGAAGCTATATTCGGAGTTAAAGTTGATAGAGTTAATACATTAAACTACGATGGAAAAGTTAAAAGAATGGGTAGACATGAAGGAAGAACTGCAAGCTTTAAGAAAGCAGTAGTTAAATTAACTGCTGATAGTAAAGAAATAGAATTCTTCCAAGGAATGTAATTCAAAAACCATAAAAGGAGGGAAAACAGATGGCTATAAAAAAGTTTAAACCAACTTCTCCTGCCTTAAGACAAATGACAGTGTTAGTTTCTGATGAGATAACTTGCAATCAACCAGAAAAGTCTCTTTTAACTTCATTAAAGAAACATTCTGGTAGAAATGCACACGGAAAAATAACTGTTCGTCACAGAGGTGGAGGAAACAGAAGAAAATATAGAATAATAGATTTTAAAAGAAATAAAGATGGTATACCTGCAAAGGTTGCTACAGTAGAATATGATCCAAATAGAACTGCTAATATAGCTCTTCTTCACTATGCAGATGGAGAAAAAAGATATATCCTAGCACCAGTTGGATTAGTTGTTGGAAGTACAATATTATCAGGACCAACTGCTGATATAAAGCCTGGAAATGCATTAGCACTTAAGGATATGCCAGTAGGTACTGTAATCCACAATATAGAATTAAAGCCTGGAAAAGGAGCTCAATTAGTAAGATCTGCTGGAGTTTCTGCTCAATTAATGGCTAAAGAAGGAAAAAGAGCATTACTTAGATTACCATCAGGAGAAATGAGATATGTTAGCATAGAATGTAAAGCTACTATCGGTCAAGTTGGTAACGTAGAACACGGAAACGTTGTTATAGGTAAAGCCGGAAGAAAAAGACATATGGGTATTAGACCTACAGTAAGAGGATCTGTAATGAACCCTTGCGACCATCCACACGGAGGAGGGGAAGGTAGAACTTCAATAGGTAGACCATCACCTGTAACTCCATGGGGTAAACCAGCTCTTGGATATAAAACTAGAAAGAAAAATAAAGCTTCTGATAAGTTAATAGTATCTAGAAGAACGAAGTAATAGATTTACTTTTACGCAGAAAGGAGGAAGTTAGATGTCAAGATCAACTAAAAAAGGACCTTTTATACATGCAAGACTTCTTAAGAAAATAGAAGCGATGAACGAAAGTGGAAGTAGAGAAGTTATCAAGACTTGGTCAAGATCTTCAACAATATTCCCACAAATGGTAGAACATACTATAGCTGTTCATGATGGTAGAAAACATGTTCCAGTTTTCATAACTGAAGATATGGTTGGACACAAATTAGGTGAATTCGTTCCTACAAGAACTTTCAAAGGACATAAGGACGACGAAAAATCTAATAAAAGAAGATAATAATTTTCTGACTAAGGAAGGAGGAATAGCAAATGGAAGCAAAAGCTACTGCTAAATACGTACGTGTTTCACCAAGAAAAGCAGGACAAATCTGTGACCTTGTTAGAGGTAAGAATGTTGATGAGGCTTTAGCAATATTAAAGTTCACTCCAAGAGGAGCGGCTGAAATAATAGCTAAAGTTGTTAAGTCTGCTAAGGCTAACGCTGAAAACAATCACGAAATGGACGTAGAAAAGTTATATATAGACTCTGTAGTTGCAAACCAAGGGCCAACAATGAAGAGATTCATGCCTAGAGCTCAGGGACGTGCTACTATGATAAGAAAAAGAACTTCTCATATAGAGGTTGTTTTAAAAGAAAAAAAATAATTAAGAGATAGGAGGGAAATTAATGGGTCAAAAGGTTAATCCACACGGACTAAGAGTCGGTGTTATAAAAGATTGGGACTCAAGATGGTTTGCTACTAGCAAAAAAGAGTTCGGAAACTTAATATTAGAAGATCATAATGTACGTAAATTCTTAAAGAAGAAAATATACTCAGCTGGTGTTGATAATATTGAAATAGAAAGATCAGCTAACAAGTTAAAACTAGACTTACATGTTGCTAAGCCAGGTGTAGTTATAGGTAGAGCTGGAGCTGGAATAGATGCTTTAAAGGCTGAATTAGAAAAGATGACTAAAAAAACAGTTATAGTTAATATAATTGAAGTTAGAAATCCAGACAAATCAGCTCAATTAGTTGCTGAGAATATAGCTTTAGCTATAGAAAGAAGAGTTGCTTTTAGAAGAGCAATGAAACAAGCTATACAAAGAGCTATGAAATCAGGAGTTAAAGGAATTAAAGTTTCTGCTTCTGGAAGACTTGGTGGAGCTGAAATGGCTAGAACTGAAGGTTATAGCGAAGGTATAGTGCCACTTCAAACATTAAGAGCTGATATAGATTACGGTTTTGCTGAAGCTAATACAACTTACGGAAAAACTGGTATAAAGGTTTGGATATGTAATGGAGAGGTTTTACCAACTAGAAATGGTGTAAACCCAAGAGAAGAAAGAAGAGACAACAGAAGAGATAACAGAAGAGATAACAGAAGAAACGATAGAAGAGATAACAGAAGAGGAAATGATAACAGAGGACCAAGAAATTCTCAAGGATCAAGACCTCAAAGAACTGAAAATAGAGGAAATTAATAAGATTTAGGTTCAAGGAAGGAGGAAATACTCATGTTAATGCCAAAAAGAGTAAAGCGTCGTAGAGTTCATAGAGGAAGTATGGCTGGTAAGGCTTTAAAAGGTAACAAAGTTACTTATGGAGAGTTCGGATTAGTTGCACTTGAAGCTGCTTGGATAACTTCTAATCAAATAGAAGCTGCCAGAATAGCTATGACAAGATCAATAAAAAGAGGCGGGAAGGTTTGGATAAAAATATTCCCTCACAAGCCAGTAACAAAGAAACCAGCAGAAACTCGTATGGGAGCTGGTAAAGGTTCTCCAGAGTACTGGGTAGCTGTTGTTAAACCAGGAAGAGTTATGTTTGAATTAGCAGGTGTTTCTGAAGAAAAAGCTAGAGAAGCTATGAGACTTGCTATGCATAAATTACCTATAAAATGTAAGTTTGTAAAGAAAGAAGATTTAGAAGTAAAGGGTGGTGAATAGGATGCAAGCTAAAGAATTAAGAAATTTAACAAGCGAAGATCTAGTGAACAAGTTAAATGACTTCAAAAGTGATTTATTTAGTTTAAGATTCCAATTAGCTACTGGTCAATTAGAAAATACAGCTAAAATAAAGTTTATAAAGAAGGATATAGCTAGAGTTAAGACTATCCTTGCTGAAAGAAAGTTAAACGAAGCTAGAGCTTAATTTGGAAAAGGAGGCTTTTACACATGCAAGAAAGAGGAAGTAGAAAAGTAAGAATAGGGCGTGTTGTAAGTGATAAGATGGACAAGACAATAGTTGTTGCTGTTGAAGATTTCGTACGTCACCCACTATACAACAAGCGTGTTAAGAGAACTAAAAAATTCAAAACTCACGATGAACAAAATGTATGTAGAATCGGAGACAAAGTAAAAATAATGGAAACTAGACCTTTATCTAAAGATAAAAGATTCAGATTAGTTGAAGTTGTTGAAAAAGTTAAGTAGTTTTTTTGGAAAAGGAGGGATTACGTAATGATACAACAAGAAACACGTCTAAGAGTTGCTGACAACTCTGGTGCTAAAGAAATATTATGTATCCGTGTGTTAGGCGGAAGTAAAAGAAAATATGGTAACATAGGTGACGTGATAGTTGCTACTGTTAAAAGTGCAACACCTGGTGGAGTTGTAAAAAAAGGTAAAGTCGTTAAAGCTGTTATAGTAAGAACTAAGCAAGGAGCTAGACGTAAAGATGGAAGTTACATATCTTTCGATGAAAATGCTGCTGTTATAATAAAAGACGACAAGACTCCAGTAGGAACTCGTATATTCGGGCCTGTTGCTAGAGAGTTAAGAGATAATGACTTCATGAAAATAGTATCTCTTGCTCCAGAAGTACTATAATTAAGGAGGTCGATGAGACATGATGCGTGTTAAAAAAGGCGACACTGTTGTAGTTATAGCAGGTAAAGATAAAGGTAAAAAAGGTACTATAGTAAAGGTTATGCCAAAAACTAACAGAGTTTTAGTTGAAGGTGTTAACATTATAACTAAGCACCAAAAGCCAACTGCTATCAACCCACAAGGTGGAATAGTAAACAAAGAAGCTTCTATACACATATCTAATGTAATGCCATTAGATCCTGAAACAGGAAAAGGTACGAGAGTTAGATACGAAGTAAAAGAAGGTAAAAAAGTTAGAGTATCAGTAAAGAGCGGAAAAGAAATATAATATAGCTTGAAAGGAGGGACCTTAAATGGCTTCTAGATTACAAGAAAAATACATGAAAGAAGTTGCTCCTGCTTTAATGGAGAAATTCGGATACAAGAATGTTATGGAAATACCTAAGTTAGAGAAAATCGTTATAAACATGGGTATGGGTGAGGCTAGAGAAAATCCAAAAGGATTAGAAAAAGCTGTTGAAGAAATGGAAATGATAACTGGACAAAAGCCAGTTACAACTAGAGCAAGAAAATCTGTTGCAAACTTCAAATTAAGAGAAGGAATGCCAATAGGAGCAAAAACAACTTTAAGAGCTGATAAAATGTACTACTTCATGGACAAGTTAGTATCAGTATCTTTACCAAGAGTAAGAGACTTCAGAGGAGTAAATGCTAATGCATTTGATGGAAGAGGAAACTATGCTTTAGGTATAAAAGAGCAATTAATATTCCCTGAAATAGAATACGATAAAGTAGATAAAGTAAGAGGAATGGATATAATATTCGTTACGACTGCAAAGACTGACGAAGAAGCACGTGAATTATTAAAATTATTAGGAATGCCGTTTTCTAAGTAAGCTTAGAAAAGGACATTTTCTAAGTTAATTAATGAAGGAGGGATTCCAGTGGCTAGAAAAGCAATGATTGTGAAGCAACAAAAGAAACAAAAGTACGCTACTAGAGAATACACTAGATGTAGTATATGTGGTAGACCGCATTCAGTTTTAAGAAAATTCGGAATATGCCGTATATGCTTTAGAGAATTAGCTTACAAAGGTCAAATACCTGGTGTTAGAAAATCAAGCTGGTAAAAGCTTGATCAAAATGGAAGGAGGGTTTCAATATGACAATGACAGATCCAATAGCAGATATGTTAACTCGTATCAGAAATGCTAACATAGTTAAGCATGAAACTGTTGATGTTCCTGCTTCTAATATGAAAAAAGAATTATCTAAAATCTTATTAGAAGAAGGTTTCATAAAAGGTTATGATGTTATAGAAGATGGAAAACAAGGAATAATAAGAATACAATTAAAGTACGGACAAAGCGGAGAAAGAGTTATATCAGGACTTAAGAGAATATCAAAGCCTGGTATGAGAGTATACGCTGCGAAGCATGAAGTACCTAAAGTATTAAATGGTTTAGGAATATCAATAGTATCAACTTCTAAAGGGGTTGTAACTGATAAAATAGCTAGAAAAGAAAATGTTGGTGGAGAAGTAATCTGCTACGTTTGGTAATATAAACGAAAGTGTAAGGAGGTGCCAATATGTCAAGAATAGGTGTTAAGCCAATAACAGTACCATCTGGTGTTGAAGTAACTATATCTAACGATAACTTTGTTACAGTAAAAGGACCAAAAGGAACTTTAACTAAGCAATTAGATGGTGCATTAACTATAAAGCAAGAAGAAAATACTATAACTGTTGAAAGACCTACTAACAATAAGCAACACAGATCTTTACATGGATTAACTAGAACTTTATTAGATAATATGGTTGTAGGTGTTACTGAAGGTTTCGAAAAGAAATTAGAATTAATAGGTGTTGGATACAGAGCACAAAAGCAAGGAAAGAAACTAGTTATGAGTTTAGGATTCTCTCATCCAGTTGAAATGGAAGATCCAGAAGGAATAACAGTTGAAGCTCCAAATCAAACTGAATTAGTAGTTAAAGGAATCGACAAGCAATTAGTTGGAAACTATGCTGCTAAAATAAGAGACTGGAGAAAGCCAGAGCCATACAAAGGTAAAGGTATAAGATACGCTGGTGAAGTAGTAAGACGTAAAGAAGGTAAAACTGGTAAGAAGTAATAATACCAAACTTAAACGCTAGAAAGGAGTGGCCTTATGATAAAGAAAGCAGATAAAAACTCTAATAGACTTCAAAGACATAAGAGAGTTCGTAGAAAGATAACTGGAACTACTCAAAGACCAAGATTATGTGTATTTAGAAGTTCTAACAATATATACGCTCAAATAATAGATGACACTAATAGAGTTACTGTAGTTTCAGCATCTAGCTTAGATGCTCAAGTTAAAGAAGCTGTTGGACATAAAGGAAATAAAGAAGCGGCTAAATTAGTTGGTTCTATAATAGGTAAAAAAGCTGTAGAAAAAGGTATAACTGAAGTTGTATTTGACAGAGGTGGATACTTATATCACGGTAGAGTTAAAGAATTAGCAGATGCAGCTAGAGAAGCTGGACTTAAATTCTAATTAACTAAACTAAGAAGGAGGGAAATGCCCATGTTACGTCGTAAACCGATAGACTCAAGACAACTTGATCTTAAGGAAAAAGTTGTTGAAGTAAGACGTGTTACTAAAGTTGTAAAAGGTGGTAGAAACTTCAGATTTTCTGCTTTAGTAGTTGTTGGAGATGAAAACGGACACGTTGGTGTAGGTACTGGTAAAGCTATGGAAGTGCCAGATGCTATCAAAAAAGCTATAGAAGATGCTAAAAAGAATCTTATAGTAGTACCAATAGTTGGTACAACTGTTCCTCACAAAGTTAACGGACACTTTGGTGCTGGAAAAATATTAATAATGCCTGCTCAAGAAGGTACAGGAGTTATAGCTGGGGGACCTGCTAGAGCTGTACTAGAATTAGCTGGATTAACAGATGTTAGAGCTAAATCTTTAGGATCTAACAACCCAAGAAACATGGTAAATGCTACAATAGAAGGTCTTAACTCTCTAAAAACAGCTGAATCGATAGCTAAACTTAGAGGTAAAAAAGTTGAAGAACTTTTAGGCTAAGGAGGAGTAAAAAATGGCTAAATTACAAATCAAATTAGTTAGAAGTACAATAGGTACTACTCCTAACCAAAGAAAAAACGTTGAAGCGTTAGGATTAAGAAAAAGAGAACAAGTTGTTGTTAAAGAAGATAATGCCCAAATGAGAGGTATGATCAATAAAGTTAGGCATTTAGTACAAGTTACTGAAATAGCTGAATAATTATTTTCAAAAGTACTAATAAGAGGAGGTGCTAAAATCCATGAAATTACATGAGTTAAAACCTGCTAAAGGTGCAGTAAAAGCTAAGAGAAGATTAGGTAGAGGTACTGCAACTGGTCAAGGTAAAACTGCAGGACGTGGACAAAAGGGACAATGGTCTCGTTCAGGTGGTGGAGTTAGAGTTGGATTCGAGGGTGGACAAATGCCACTTGCGAGAAGACTTCCTAAGAGAGGTTTCACAAATCCAAACAAGAAAATATTCACAGAAGTTAATGTTGAATTATTAAATAGATTCGATAATGGAACAGAAATAACTGCTGAATTCTTAAAGTCTGTTGGTGCTATCAGTAAGATAGAGAAAAACGGAGTTAAGATATTAGGTGAAGGTAATTTAGAAAAATCTTTAACTATAAAGGTTGCTAAATTAACTGCTTCTGCTCAAGAAAAAATAGAAAAAGCTGGAGGGAAAGTAGAATTAGTTTAATCTACTTAAACTCTTAGTCAATGAGGTGGGTGAGTTAACTTGCTATCACAATTAAAACAGGCATGGAAAATTAAAGGTGTAAGATCTAAGATATTATATACTTTAATGATGATAACTGTATTTAGGATAGGTGCTACGATCCCAGTTCCAGGAGTTGACTCAGATGTTATAAAGGGCATGGTAGGCGATAATAGTCTCCTGTCTTTATATAACATGTTAACTGGTGGTGCATTTAGTAACTTTACTTTATTCGCCCTAGGAATAGGACCAGCAATAACGGCATCTATAATAATACAACTTCTTACAATTGGTTTTGAGAGTTTGGAAGAACTTCAAAAATCAGGTGAAGAAGGTAAGAAAAAAATTAATAAATATACTAAATATACTGCATTAGCACTTGCATTTTTACAAGCGACGGCTATTACACTTGGAATAGTTAGAGGAGCTTTAACAGAACCTGATAATGTATTTTTTATAATAACTGTTATAATGACACTAGTTGGGGCGAGTATGTTTTTAATGTGGATAGGAGATAAAATTACCGAAAAAGGTTTAGGTAATGGAAGTTCTATCATTATATTTATAGGGATAATTTCAACTGTACCAAATGATATTATAAACATTGTGGCTATGATTCAAGAGGGAACTTTAAATATTAGTTTAGCAGTTTTACTTGCAGTAATTATACTTTTAACTATTGCGGCTGTAACTTATATTCAAGAAGCAGTTAGAAAAATACCTGTACAGTATGCAAAAAGGGTTGTAGGAAGAAAAATGTATGGGGGACAAAGTTCTCATATACCAATGAAGGTAAATCAATCAGGTGTAATGCCTGTTATATTTGCAAGTTCGCTTTTAGCATTCCCGCAAACTGTAGCTATGTTTATTGGAGCAGATGCTCAAGCATTTGTTCAAACTTATTTAAGTCCTATGGAAACTCCAGGGGTCTTTATATATAGAACTCTTGAAATTTTCTTAATAGTATTTTTCGCTTATTTCTATACAACAGTATCATTTAATACTGAAGATATAGCTAATAATATGAAAAATAATGGCGGATTTGTGCCAGGTATTAGACCAGGTCAGCCGACTATTGACTATTTAAATAGAATATTATCAAGATTAACTTTAGCTGGAGCACTTTTCTTAGCATGTATAGTAATGGTTTCTGCAATCAGTACTTACTTTATGGAAATACAAGTGTCACTTGCTGGAACATCAATTATAATAGTAGTTGGAGTTGCATTAGAGCTTAAAAAACAGTTAGAATCAAATTTAGTTATGAGAACATATCAAGGTTTCTTAAAATAAATTGGAGATGATTATATGAGAATAATATTACTTGGACCTCCTGGTGCTGGTAAAGGTACTCAAGCAGCAGGTATAGTTGAAAAATACGATATACCTCATATATCAACAGGAGATATATTCAGAAAGAATATAAAAGAGAAAACAGATCTTGGAAAGAAAGCTAAGGAGTATATAGATCAAGGACTTTTAGTCCCAGATGAATTAACTGTAGGTTTAGTTACAGACAGAATTTCTGAAAAGGACTGTGAGAAAGGATTTATGTTAGATGGATTCCCAAGGAATGTTTCACAAGCTACACACTTAGATGCGTTTTTAACTAAGACTAATATAACTTTAGATAAAGTAGTTAATATTGAAGTTGATAAAAATATATTAGTTGAAAGAGCTGTAGGAAGAAGAATTTGTAAATCTTGCGGTGCTACGTATCATATTGATTTTAATCCTTCTAAAGTAGATGAAAAATGTGATGTTTGTCCTAGCGATTTATATCAAAGAGCAGACGATACAGAAGAGACCGTATCAAAAAGAATTCAAGTTTATTTAGATGAAACAAGACCATTAGTTGATTATTATTCTAATCAAGGTATAATAGCTAACATAAATGGGCAACAATCTATAGATGTGGTTCTTAAAGATGTAGTTACTGCTTTAGGAAGTGAAAAATAATGATTATTTTAAAATCAAATAAAGAGATAGAACTTATGAGAGAGGCAGGAAAAATTGTTGCTGAAACTCATGAAATATTAAAATCAGCTATTATTCCGGGAATATCTACTTTAGAGTTAGATAAAATAGCTGAAGATAATATTAGAAAATACAATGCTATACCTTCTTTTAAGGGATATGGAGGATTTCCAGGAAGTATTTGTGCATCAGTTAATGAGGCTGTAGTTCATGGAATTCCAAATAATAAGTATTTACTTAATGAAGGAGATATTGTAAGCTTAGATATAGGAGCCTATTATAAAGGATATCATGGTGATTCAGCAAGAACTCATGGAGTTGGTTTGATATCTGAAGAAGATAGGAACTTAATAGAAGTAACTCAAGAAAGCTTCTATGAAGGAATAAAATTTGCAAGAGAAGGATATAGATTATCAGATATTTCTCATGCAATCCAAGCACACGTTGAAAAACATGGTTATTCAGTAGTTAGAGACCTTGTAGGTCATGGAATTGGAGTTGATCTTCATGAAGATCCTCAAATACCAAACTATGGAAAGCCAGGTAAAGGTCCAAGACTTCAAGAAGGTATGGTTTTAGCTATTGAGCCGATGGTTAACATGGGTAAATATGGTGTTAAAACTTTAGCTGATGATTGGACAATAGTTACTTTAGATGGTAAAAAATCAGCTCATTACGAGCATACGATAGCTATTACTAAAGAAGAACCAATTATATTAACTAAATTATAATTGATTAAGCTATCAAGTTAAATCCTTTGATTTAGCGAATTGAAATGGAGGTTATTTAATGGCCAAAAAAGATGTTATAGAATTAGAAGGTAAAGTTTCAGAAGCTCTACCTAATGCTACATTCAAAGTAAAATTAGATAATGGGCATGAGGTTTTATGTCACATATCTGGAAAGCTAAGAATGAACTTCATAAAAATTCTTGAAGGAGATAAAGTGAATGTTGAACTTTCGCCTTATGATCTAACAAGAGGAAGAATCACTTGGCGTAAGAAGTAGACTACATTTAGTCTAAGGAGGGATAACAATGAAAGTAAGACCATCAGTAAAACCAATTTGCGAAAAGTGCAAAGTTATAAAAAGAAAAGGTAAAGTAATGGTTATCTGTGAAAATCCAAAGCATAAGCAAAAGCAAGGATAATAATTTATACTATTAATTTATTAAAAAAAGTAGTATAATATAAGATTGTTAACACTAGAACCATATTTTATTTATATGATACTAAGATTTAACACTAAATTAAGTGTAGGAGGTGCGAATAATGGCAAGAATATCTGGAGTAGATTTACCTAGAGAAAAAAGATCAGAAATAGCTTTAACTTATATATATGGTATAGGAAGAGCAACTTCTAATGAAATATTAGCTAAAGCTGGTATAAACCCTGACATAAGAATAAAAGACTTATCTGAAGATCAAGTAAATGAATTAAGAAAGATAATAGATACTGATTTCTTAGTTGAAGGTGATTTAAGAAGAGAAATATCTTTAAATATAAAGAGATTAAGAGATATCAAATGTTACAGAGGTATAAGACATGCTAAAGGACTTCCGTTAAGAGGTCAAAGAACTAAGACTAACGCTAGAACTAGAAAAGGTCCTAGAAAAACTGTATCTCGTAAGAAGAAGAAATAATAACTAGATAGGAGGGAAAACAATGGCTAAACCAAAAAAGAAAGTTACTCGTGTAAAAAGAAGAGAGCGTAAGAACATAGAGCGTGGTCAAGCGCATATACAATCAACTTTTAACAATACTATAATAACTTTAACTGATGTTCATGGAAATGCTATATCAGCTGCAAGTTCAGGACAATTAGGATTTAAAGGTTCAAGAAAAGCAACTCCATTTGCATCTCAAATGGCTGCAGAAATGGCTGCAAAAGCTGCTATGGAACACGGTCTTAAGACTGTTGAAGTATTCGTAAAAGGTCCAGGTTCTGGAAGAGAAGCTGCGATAAGAGCTTTACAAGCTACAGGTCTAGAAGTAACTATGATAAAGGATGTTACTCCAATTCCTCACAACGGATGTAGACCACCAAAGAGAAGAAGAGTGTAATTAGAGAAATAATTTTTAGGAGGAAATAGCTAATGGCAGTAAATAGAGTTCCAGTGCTAAAAAGATGTAGATCGCTTGATATGGATCCGATCTATTTAGGAATCAATAAAAAGTCAAATAGACAACCAAAATCATCACATAAAAAAATGAGCGAATATGGTCTTCAATTACGTGAAAAGCAAAAAGCTAAATTTATATATGGTGTATTAGAAAAACCTTTCAGAAACTACTATGAAAAAGCTGACAAGATGGATGGAATGACAGGTACTAACCTTTTAATTCTTTTAGAATCAAGATTAGATAACATAGTATTCCGTATGGGTCTTGCTAGAACTAGAAGAGAATCAAGACAAATAGTTTCTCATGATCAACTTTTAGTTAATGGTAAAAGAGTTAATATAGCATCTTACTTAGTTAAGCCAGGAGATGTTATAGAAGTTAAAGAAAAGCACAAAACTTCTCCAAGATACAAAGAAGTTGTAGAAGTTACTAGTGGACGTATCGTTCCTGAGTGGATAGATGCAGACATGGCAAATTTAAAAGCAACTATAAAAGAACTTCCAAAAAGAGACGCTATAGACATACCTGTTAACGAAGTTTTAATTGTTGAATTATATTCTAAATAGTAACTAGTAACCTAGCGACTACTCACGGCAGGAGGTGCTTTGTAGTGTTTGATTTCAACAAACCAAATATTGAAATAACTGAAATTTCAGAGGATAAAAGATATGGAAGATTTGTACTTGAACCATTAGAAAGAGGCTATGGTACAACGTTAGGAAACTCTCTTAGAAGAGTTATGCTTTCTTCATTACCAGGAGTGGCTGTAAATGCTATAAGAATCGATGGTGTATTACATGAATTTTCGACTATCCCAGGTGTTAAAGAAGATGTAACTGAAATAATATTGTCATTAAAAGAATTATCTGCAACTATTGATGGTGAAGGTGATAGAACTCTTAAAATAGAGGCTCAAGGACCTTGTACTATTAAAGGATCAGATATTATATGTCCTCCAGATGTTGAAATATTAAGTGAAGATTTACATATAGCAACGCTAAGTGAAAATTCGAAACTTAACATGGAAATATATATAACTACTGGAAGAGGATATGTATCTGCAGAAGATAATAAAACTAGTAGCATGCCAATAGGAGTTTTAGCAGTAGATTCTATATATACACCTATTGAAAAAGTAAGCTATTATGTAGAACCAACAAGAGTGGGTCAAAAGTCAGATTATGAAAAATTAGTACTAGAAGTTTGGACTAATGGAAGCATAAATCCTCAAAAGGGAATATCTCTTGCATCTAAAGTTTTAGTTGAACATTTATCATTATTTATAGATTTAACTGAACATGTTAATAACATTGAAGTTATGGTAGAAAAAGAAGAAGACCAAAAAGAAAAAGTCCTTGAAATGTCAATCGATGAATTAGATTTATCTGTTAGATCTTATAACTGTTTAAAAAGAGCGGGAATTAATACAGTTGAAGAATTAGCTAATAAATCTGAAGATGATATGATGAAAGTTAGAAACTTAGGAAAGAAATCTTTAGAAGAAGTAATCCAAAAGTTAGAAGAACTTGGACTTGGACTTAAACCAGGCGAAGAATAAAAGAGAAGGAGGTATAGTACTATGGCTAATTACCGTAAATTAGGACGTGAGACTTCTCACAGAAACCTTATGTTAAGAAACTTAGTAACTGATTTACTAAGAAACGGAAGAATAGAAACTACTGTTACTAGAGCAAAAGAAACTCGTAGAATGGCAGAAAAAATGATAACTCTTGGTAAAAGAGGAGATTTACATGCTAGAAGACAAGCTTTAGCTTACATCATAGATGAAACAGTTGTTAGCAACTTATTCACAGAAATAGCTCCAAAGTATGCAGAGAGAAATGGTGGATACACTAGAATAATCAAAAAAGGTCCTAGAAGAGGGGACGCTGCTGAAATGGCATTCATAGAATTAGTATAATTCATTAAAGGATTAAGTTTTTACTTAATCCTTTTTTATATACTTTTGTTTGAATAGTAAAAAACTAAAATAATTAAATAATAATTTAATTATTTTAGTTTTTTATTTATTCTAGAATATAAACACTTTTATATAAATATGTTAAAATAGAAAATATTAAATTAATGGAAAGGATTTTTTATGAATAATATTATAAAAGTTGATGGTTTATCATTTGAATATATATCAGATGAAGAAACTACAAAAGCTATAAATGATTTAAGTTTTAATATTAAAGAGGGTGAATTTGTAGCTATTATAGGTCATAATGGTTGTGGGAAATCTACTTTATCAAAAAACTTAAATGCAATACTTACTCCAACTAGTGGAGATATAATTATAGATGGGTTTAATACTAAAAATGAAGAAAATTTATGGGATATTAGACAAAGAGCTGGAATGGTTTTTCAAAATCCAGATAATCAAATAGTAGCAACTATTGTTGAAGAAGATGTTGCTTTTGGTCCTGAAAATTTAGGTATTGATCCATTAGAGATTAGAAGAATAGTTGATGAGTCTTTAAAATGTGTTGGAATGTATGAATTTAAGGATAAACAACCACATATGCTATCTGGAGGTCAAAAACAAAGAGTTGCAATAGCAGGAGTTATTTCTATGAAGCCTAAGTGTATAATTTTTGATGAGGCAACTGCTATGCTTGATCCAAATGGTAGACAAGAGGTTATGAAAACTATAAAAAGACTTAATAAAGAGGAAAATATAACTGTTATTCATATAACTCATTTTATGGAAGAGGCTGTTGATTGTGATAGAATAATAGTTATTGAAAAAGGAGAAAAAATCTTAGAGGGTACTCCAAGAGAAGTTTTTTCGCACATAGATATTTTAAAAAGTATAGGACTAGATGTTCCATATATGGTTGAGTTATCTAATTTATTGAATAATGAGGGTGTGAAGATAGAAAATAATATATTAACTGTAGATGAGATGGTGGATAAATTATGTCAATTAGTATAAAAAATTTAGTGCATATATATAATGAAGAAATGCCTTTTTCTAGTAAAGCACTTGATGATGTTAGTTTGGAAATTAAAAAAGGTGATTTAGTTGGTCTTATTGGGCATACTGGTTCTGGTAAATCAACTTTAATTCAACATTTAAATGGAATATTAAAACCTTCATCAGGACGTATTTTAATAAATGGGTTTGATATTACAGAAAATAATATAAATTTGGTTGATATTAGAAAGAGGGTTGGAGTAGTTTTTCAGTATCCAGAATATCAATTATTTGAAGAAACTATAGAAAAAGACATAGCTTATGGACCTAGAAATCTTAATTTAGATGATGATGAAATTAAAAAGAGAGTTATAGAATCGATGGAGTCTGTTGGATTAAGCTATAATGATTTTAAGGATAAATCACCATTTGATTTATCAGGTGGACAAAAAAGAAGAGTAGCAATAGCAGGAGTTATAGCTATGAAACCTGAAGTATTGATTTTAGATGAACCAACTGCAGGCCTTGATCCTAGTGGTAGAGATGAAATATTTAATTTAATAAAAGATTTGCATCAAAAAGATAATATAACTGTAATTTTATCTTCTCATAGTATGGATGATATGGCTAAATTAGTTAAGACTCTTATAGTTATGAATAATGGTAAAGTTGAGTTTATTGGAACTCCAAAAGAAGTGTTTAATGAGAATGCTATAAGATTAAAAGAAATTGGTCTTGATGTACCTCAAGTATTAGAATTATGTATTAAGCTTAAAGATAAAGGTTTTGATATTAATAATTGTATAACTATAGATGATGTTAAGGAAGAAATTTTGAAATTTTTGAGAGGTAGAAAATGTTAAAAGATATTACAATTGGACAATATTATCCGGCTAAATCGATTATTCATAGTTTAGATGCGAGAGTAAAACTTATTGCAACGTTTATTTTTATGACATCTATTTTTATAGTTGATAATTTTTCACATTATTTATTAGTGTTAATTTTTTTAGTATCGGTTATTAAATCTTCAAATATACCTAGTAAGTTTATATTTAAAGGATTAAAGCCACTTAGATTTATTATCTTATTTACGTTTATCATAAATGTATTTTTTATTCCTGGAGAAACTATATGGTCGTTTGGATTTTTAAGTGTAACTAAAGAAGGTTTAAGTCAAGCTACTTTTATGTCTGTTAGATTGTTATTTTTAGTTATTGGAACTTCAATATTAACTCTAACAACGTCACCGATGGATTTAACTGATGGAATAGAAAAACTTTTTGAAAAGTTTAAAAAAATTGGTGTACCTGTTCATGAACTAGCAATGATGATGACTATTGCTCTTAGATTTATACCAACTTTACTTGATGAGACTGATAAAATTATGAAGGCACAAATGTCTAGAGGCGCAGATCTTGAAAGTAAAAATTTAATGGAGAGAGCTAAATCATTAATTCCAATTTTAGTACCACTTTTTATAAATGCATTTAAAAGAGCAGATGAATTATCTGTTGCTATGGAAGCTAGATGTTATAGAGGTGGATTAAATAGAACTAAAATGAAAATATCTGTTATAACAAAAGAAGATAAGATATCTTTTGGAATATTATTTATTTACTTGGCCATAATTTTATTTATGAGGTTTTATATATGAGAAATATAAAAATAACTATTCAATATAATGGTAGTGAGTATTGTGGTTGGCAAAGTCAACCTAATTCACTTGGTATACAAGGTAATATTGAAAATGCAATTTATTATATAACTAAGGAAAAAGTTAAAATAATTGGATCTGGAAGAACTGATGCAGGTGTACATTCTTTAGGGCAAGTTGCAAATTTTAATTTAATTTCAAATATAGCAACTGATAAAATATGTAGCGCATTAAATTCAAAGTTACCACAGGATATAAGTATTATTGATTGTGAGGAAGTTAGTGAAAAATTTCATTCAAGATATAGTGCAAAGAAAAAAACTTATAGATACTTAATTAGTAATTCTAAGTATAGAAATCCTATATATAAAGATATTTCTTATCAAGTTAAGTATGATTTAGATATTGATAAATTAAAAAATGAAGCTCAAAGCCTTATTGGAACTTATGATTTTAAAGGATTTATGAGTTCGGGTTCTCAAGTAAATGATACTGTTAGAACTATTGAAGATATTAATATATATGAAAATAATGAAGGATTAATAGTTATTGAAGTAACTGGAAATGGATTTTTATATAATATGGTTAGAATAATAGTTGGAACTCTTATTGATATAGGGCGAGGAAGAATAAATATAGCATTAAAAGACATCATTTCTAGTAAAAATAGAGAAATGGCAGGTCATACTGCACCATCAAATGGATTATTTCTTAAAAAAGTTTATTATTAATCTTGACACGTAAAACGTATTGTATTAAAATGAATTAGAGTGTGTTAATAGTCCACCTGCCCCGGACTTGACATAAACGGTAAAAAAATTTATATGAAGAAAAGTTAAGGAGGGACAACTATGAAAAGTTATATAGCTAAACCAGCTGATGTACAAAGAAAATGGTATATCGTTGACGCTGAAGGAAAAACATTAGGTCGTTTATCAACTGAAATAGCGACAGTATTAAGAGGTAAGAATAAGGTAACATTTACACCACATGTAGACGGTGGAGATTTTGTAGTAGTTATAAATGCAGAGAAGGTTGTTTTAACAGGAAAGAAATTAGATCAAAAATTATATAGATACCATACAGGATATGTTGGTGGATTAAAAGAAATTAGTTATAGAGAAATGATGGCTAAGAAGCCTGAAGAAGTTATATCTCATGCTGTAAGTGGTATGTTATGTAAAAATAAATTAAGAAGCAGAATGATGACTAGATTAAGAGTATTTAGAGGTGCAGAGCATACTCATCAAGCTCAAAATCCAGAAGTTTTAAACTTTAAATAATATCGGGTGAAAGGAGGAGTTATCATGGCTAAAGTACAATATTACGGAACTGGAAGAAGAAAGCACTCTGTAGCTAGAGTAAGATTAGTAGCAGGTGAAGGAAACATAACAATAAATGGGAAAGACGTTACTGAATATTTCAATTATGAAACATTAATAAGAGACGTTAAGCAACCATTAGTGTTAACTAACAACGAAAACAAATATGATGTAATAGTAAAAGCAGAAGGTGGAGGATTCACTGGACAAGCTGGTGCTATAAGACACGGTATATCTAGAGCTTTACTTAAAGCTGATGCTGATTTAAGACCTGCTTTAAAGAAAGAAGGATTCTTAACTAGAGATGCTAGAATGAAAGAAAGAAAGAAATACGGATTAAAGGCTGCAAGAAGAGCTCCACAATTCTCAAAGAGATAATTATATTATCTTGTATTTCGAAAAGACCTTGGAATATTCCAAGGTCTTTTTTAATATAAATATACAGGGTGATATAGTTTGAAAAGTTACATAAAATACATATGTTTTATAGGAGCAATATTTATAGTATCAGTTCTATTCGTTATAGACATAAAAAATGAAGCTAAAAATGTTATGGAATATGTTCCGGTTACTGATAAGGTTATAATACTTGATGCAGGACACGGTGGAATTGATCCAGGATCTTTAAATGCAGATGAAAGTATTAAAGAAAAAGATATTAATTTAGAAATAATACTAAAGTTAAAAAAATTACTTGAATCGAGCGGAGCATTAGTTTTTTTAACTAGAGAAGAAGATGTTAGTCTTTATGAAGAAGAAGCTGGCAAAACTACTAGACAAAAGTATAATGAAAACTTAAAAAATAGAAAACAAATGATAACAGATATTAATGCAGATATGTTTATTTCTATTCATTTGAATAAATTTGAGGATTCGAAGTATTATGGAGCACAAACATTTTATCCAACAAATAATCCAAATTCTCAAAGTTTAGCAAATTTTGTACAAACTGAACTTAAAAGAGTAGTTGATGAAACTAATAATAGAGACATAAAACCTGCAGATGATTTATATTTATTAAAAGATAACGATATAAGTTCTATTTTAATTGAATGTGGATTTTTATCTAATGAAAAAGAAAGTCAATTATTACTAGATGGGGATTATCAGGATAAATTAGCTTGGGCTATTTTTGTTGGTATTCAACAATATTTTACTAAAATTGATGTATAAATAAAAAAGTCTTCTATATATTTAATAAGAAGACTTTTTATTTATAGTTTATACATCTATTATTTTAGTAGATGAATCTAGAGTATAAATAACATCTTTTCTTTCAATTATTACTTTTGTTTTATCTTTTATATTATTATCATTTTTTATATTTTTAAGAAGTTCATTAGTTGGGTTTATTGCTATTGGATTTCCAACTCGTCTTAGCATATTTATATCTCCGTTTGTATCCCCATAAGCATAAGAGTTTGCAAGATCTATATCATATTTATCGACAAATTTATCTATAGCTATATTTTTACTATTAGAGTCCCACATAGGAATAACATCTCCATTAAAGAATCCATTTTCAAATATATAATTGGTTCCTGCAAAGTCTGTAGCAAGATATTTATTCGCCATTCTTTCTACTAAGAAGGTAGGGCTACCAGATATGAATATAACAATATGATTATTTTCTAAATGCCATTTTATTTTTGAACGAGTATATTTATAAACTCTTTCAGATTTTAGTTTTATAACTTGATCACAAGAAAAGTTTATACAATTTTTATCAAGTCCAACTAAAGATTTAATATATAATTCACAAACATTATCCAAGTAAACATCATAATTTCCAATTCTTTTATCCCAGTGTATATAAGTTTCTCTAACATCAGAATACCATTCTTTTTTATCAACAACATCATATTTAACTAATTTTTTTAAATGATCAATCATTAGAGAGTCTCTATAAAGAGTACCGTCTATATCAAAAAATGCAGCTATTTTTTTCAAAAAATCACCTCTTTTATAAATTTTAATAAATATCTTTAATTTATATTTTATACATAAATTGTTAAGTAGTATAGTTAAATTATTAAATTTAATAAAAAAAGATCAAATTAAATATTGTTATTTCAATGGTTACAATAAATGAAAACTATATTTAATAAAAAAAGTTTTAAAAAGTTATTGACTTTATATTTTAAATTTGGTATATTAATACTTGTCCTTAAGAGACAACGAAAGACACTCTAGAAAAGGACAAAATGAAAAAGAAAAATTAAAAAAGTGTTGACAGACAAAACTTAGTATGATAATATTAATAGAGTCGAAAGACACACAAAATGAACTTTGAAAATTAAACAGTAGGTTAAATAGAATTTTAAACACAAACAAACCAAGC
>JAWXUS010000182.1:0-2201 GCA_044426235.1 Peptostreptococcaceae bacterium
GTGGAAGTAGTTTAATTCTTAATTATATGATGGTAGGTATATTAGTAAGTATAGATAAAGAACAAAATAAAAATAAAAACTAATAATGGTACAATAAAGCCATTATTAGTTTTTTTATTGCAATTAATTATTTTATTATCATTGAAATTTATGTTTAATTATGTTGAATAAACGTAAAATATAAGATATAATTTAACAAATAATAAGTAATAAATAAGTTACATAAAATTGAACAATATAATATTTGTCTAATATAACTATTTATTAAAAGAAAAGTGGTGGTTGTATGAAAGTTGTTTTAATTTCTGGATTAGGACCAGGACATATAGAAAATGAAGATTTATTAGATTCATATTTTGATTTTACAAAAAATGTAAGATATAAATATGAAGAAATTGGATATAAAAATCTTTTAGAGAATTTATATTATCACACAAGTACATCAAACTATAAAATTTTAAGAGAGAAAAAGCAAAGCGAGGAAGTTGATTTCATATCTGCTACTTTAAAAAGTATTTTAAATAATTCATCAATTCAATATGATTTTATTCCCATATCAAAAATTTGGAATTTTGAATCAATAGAAATTAAAGATGAAGCAATTGTATGTTTATCAACTACTTTTATGTGGAATGAAAACATGTTAGAAATGGCAGTGAATTGGATTCACAATAATATAAACTGTAAACATTTAATAATAGGCGGACAATATTCTTTTTTAAAGAAGCAATACCTATTCGACAAGTTATTTGATAGTTTTGATTATTTAATTACTGGAGAAGCGGAATTGTCACTTGTTAGTTTAATTAAATGTATTCAAAATGGAAATGAAGTTAATAAAATCCCTAATTTATACTATAAGAACAAAAAATTCTTGTATACTTTTGATCAAATTTTCAATTATAAAGAAACGGAAATTGTAAATTTCGAAGGAGTTCATGAAACTATTCCATATATGTCTATGCGAGGTTGTATGTACACTTGTAAATTTTGTGCTTTACGAGAATGTACTAAAAAATGGGAATATTATGATGCTAAAAGAATAGTAGAGGAATGGGGAATTTACGGGGTAAAAAATTCAACGACACATTTTTCTATAAATGATTCGACTTTTTTCATTCCATATAAAAGAGCGAAAGAGTTTATGAATTTAATTCGATTAAAGGAGTATAGTTGGGATGCAAATTCAAGGGCGGATACACCATTTAAAGAGGAAGATGTGAAACTACTTGAAGAATCTAATTGTACTTCATTGGCTTTTGGATTTGAATCTATGTGTCAAAAAACACTAGACAGTATGAGTAAAAGAACAACACCTGAACAAAATAGATATATTAATGAATTGTTTTCGAAAAGTTCAATTGAAACAAGAATGTCTTTTATAGTTGGTTTTCCTGGCGAAACAATTGAAGACTTTTCCTATACAGAAGATTATATTCTTAATGAACATTATGGAAGATATAGTTTATATGTATTTGAATATGAAAGTGATGTTTTACCAATAAGTAAAGAGAAAGAAAAATATAAATTAGTTATTTATAATGATAATGAAGAGTATAGTTGGGCACATTCAGGTCAAAACTGGTCACATTGTGGAATGGATTCTAATACAGCAAAGTTTTTAAGAAGTGAACTTATTCATAAAACAAGAACTGATTTAAAATGCAAAGCAATTGCTAAAACATGGCAATCTAATTATATGCCAAATTATGTTTTAGAATTTGACAGACATAAGAACTTAGAAATTGAAAAAATACTTGATGTATTAATTTTTGCATCATTTGATCATAAAGAATTCACTAATGTAATTGAAGAATGTTTAAAGATGTTAGAAAAATATAATATTTATTATAAAGAACAAAAATAATTCTATAATAAGAAAATATGTATGTTTTATGTTATTAGTAGATTTCAATAATATGAAATGGTGTTTGTTATGACCAACCAATCAACTTTCAAAACAAGTGTATCAGTATGTAATTTTGATTTTAATTATAATAAATGAGGTGATTTAATTGTACAATATAATTTCTTTAATAATATTTTCAGCTATTACAATAAATTTAATATTTTTTATTAAATTAATAAAAAATAAAAAAATATATAAAACAAATAAAAAAAATAGTATGAAATACTATGTAAATAAATATATGATACAAAATCATCCTAAATTAAGTATAGCTATATTAATAAGTTTTTAT
>JAWXUS010000077.1:0-4361 GCA_044426235.1 Peptostreptococcaceae bacterium
TCATGAACTTATTAGGAGGATGGGATACAGATAAAGATGCTTTATTAATATCTGTAGATTCAATGTTAGTTGATAACGTTAGAGAAATAAAAGGAACTGACTCTACATTTGCAGAAACAAGTATAGAAAAGTATAAAGTTTGTACATCTAAGTACTTCTCAAGTATAAACATGATGATGTTCCAAAATAAAGTTATGGAAGCAACTCCTTCAGTTGGAGCTATAACTAAGAACTCTGAAATATGTACAAAAATGATCAGAACTTTAGAAGATATGATTAAGTACAACAACACTCAAGAAACTCCAGACGGAAACGAAAAGATGTTAATAGAGGAAGTTGTTGAAACATTAAACGCTTTTCAAATTATATCAGAAAGAGCTTACAAGAATTTCAATAACGACACATTACGTACAAATACTGGACAAATAGTTAAAGCTGTAATAGAAACAAAGGTAGAACAAAACTGCTTAAATCAAGATGTTCTTATAAGTCTAGATAGAGTAATAGACGATGGAAACAAATCAACAAAGAAAGATGTTGTAAAAGAAGTAATAAGTTACACTCAAGTAGTAGACGACAAGGTTAAGTCACTAATAACTGCATGTGAGAAAACATACACAGACAATGATATGTTAGCAAACATCATAGAGACATTAAAGAAGATAAGATCAGTATACACATTCGATCAAGGAGCTGCAATAGATATTATAAAGAAGAATATCAAGATAGAAGACAACTGGATCAACTTATACTGTGATATCAAGTCTAATCCTAAAGCAAGAGTAACAAGAAAGGACTCTCTAGTGAACGGGATCATAAAGACTGAACTTGCAAGAGAACTTCCAAATGTAAGAGGGAATGTAGATATAGTGTTAAACAACTTAATATACATCATGAACAGAGACTCTTTATTAAGCTTAGATTTAACTGGACACGGGAAAAACGAAGATATAGTTGAAAGTGGAGTAATTAGCTTAAACAAAATAAAGAAAAATAACACTATGAGCATAGAAGAAGATCTGGATGCGGAAGATAAGTTTGTATCTCTTGGATATGACGAAGAAGAGTATTCAAAGAGATACTGCTACAGCGTAGAACACGTCTTAAACTTAGCATCTTCTATGTATAGAAATTCTTACAATCATATAACTCAAGATATGCCTATAGACGCTCAATTTGAGGCAAGAAGAGATACAGAAAAAGCTCAAACTAAAGAAAACATAGAGTTATGTAGAGCTTTACTTACAAGTGTATCTAAAGGAGTGAACCATATGGAGTTTACTCACGCACTATACGCTTATGCAAGTGCACAAAGTAAGTTTGCAAGAAAGATGTCAGTAGCGCCACTAAGCATAAATGCACAATCTGACGTTAAGCAAACAGTAGTAATAAAGCATGCTGCAAAATCACCAGATGCAAACACGATATACAACTTAGAAAAAGGTATAAGTAAAGAAGGGTTTATCTTCGGAACAAGTGCTGACAAGGTAATAGTGAAGAAGGAGTACTCAACGTCTTATGTTATGGTTGATGGTAAGGAGAAGAGAAAGATAGAAGAAAATGATGTAGCATACGTATTAGGTAATGCATCAGACTCATTCAACCAAGATTCAGATATAGAAGATGTAACTGTATTTGAATACAAAGGGAACTTAGACTGTACAGATAAGACTCAATTAGCAGAAGCATTAAACGAAATGGTTATATTAAACAATATAGAAAATGCTGAAAGAGATGAAGAAGGGTTCTATGTTCACGGAGAATTAGTAACAGCAGATAACGTAAACGTAATAGAGATTAACCAAAGAACAAGAAACCAACACGGAGAAGAAGTAAAGACAATAGTAGGAGCATACATCATAGTAAAGAAAATGAAGGTTATATGTGATTTACAAAATTATAATACAACTAACAATCAAAAAGTAGCAATATTATCTGGTAAAGACCGTAAGAAAGAAAAATGCAATGAATTTATAAAAGAAGAAACTAGAAATTTAAAACATGGAATAGAAAGCAAAAATTACAATAATATAGATGATATGAATTACAATAATATAGATGATATGTTTGAAGGATTTGTTGAGTATTCTCCTAATTTCATAAAACAAGAATTAGGAGATAATATGGAAAAAAGTACAAAGGTTTCTACAAAGACTGATGAAGTAGTTATGCTAGAACTAGACGTAGAAAATCTAAATGATGTAAAAATACAAAAAGAACCAAAGATAGAGGTTTCTACACAAACAGGATTAGAGATAGATTTAAATCTAGTATCTACACTAGCTAACCTTACAGCAAGAAGACTAGAAAGTCCAAATAGCATAGACTCTGTAACGGATGGAGCTATAGAGGCTATATCTCTATACATCAAAACTCATTTAGAAGGATACAAGGAGTTGAAAAAATAAATAATCAAAATGTTACAAGAAAATAAAATATAAATAAATATATACGACATAAAAGATATTAATAATGTACTATTAGGAATAGATATAGAAACTCTTTTGTATATTATGTAATACATCTACGAGAATAAAGATGCATAGAAAAGGCTTGATATTATAAGTGGAGTAAATGTATTTAGATGAAATCATAAGACATGATATTATGGTATCAATGAGATATAATTTAGAAAATAGAACGTTTAAAATAAGTAAATATCTTAATTTTGATAAACATGAAAGAATTTTTAGAATTAAAAAAGAATTAATTATAATTGTTTAAAGAATATATAATATCTATTCTCAGACTATAGACAAATATGTTTATAGTCTTCTTTTTTTGTCTAAAAACTGAAAAGAGATAATTTATCAATCTTTTTTATTTAGACCTTGAAACTAAATATATACTCTTAATAGCAAGTAAATTATCTAATATACAAAACATCGCATTAATTGAAATTTTCTTATCTAAATATATATTAACATCAAAGTGATTATAAAGATAATATAATATTAAGTTCATTTGATAACAATCATATTCTTCTTTGGTATATAAATAAATATTAATATTTAACATTCTTTTTAACCTCTAAATTTATTAATTCTAATTTATCTTTACTAAAATTTTTATTAAGTAAATTAGATACGTTTAAACCTATTTAATAATACATAAAAGGTTATAAAATTAATGGTAGATGTGTTAAGTAATATATTAGAAATACAAGATAATCAAATTGTTAATAAATTTAAAATAATAAAAGAAAATATAGATTTTGAATTAGTCGAACTAAAAAATAATTTACAAAAATATATATAAAATTCGATTAAATGAATTAATAGTCTAGTAGAATAAATAAAAAAGTTGCTAAATATACTAACTTTAACAACTTTAATAATAAATTATAATTAGATAGTAAAAAAATATATTTTAAATAAAGATAAACTTTTACTCTAATATATGTTTATATAATTCTATCCAATATTCGTCCATTTCTTCATGCTCATGATCATTAGTGTCATTATAACCATATTCTATTTCCCATTTAAAATGGTCTAAATCATCATCTAAATCATCGTCTAAATCTTGTCTTAATAAAATCATTATTTTAATTTCCCCTTTGTAGTAATTATTATAATATTACCATAAATAAACAATTATATCTATATTATATATAGTAATTTAATTTCTAATCCAATATTCGTACGCTTGTTCATTTTTATAATTATTAGGTTAACTATAATTTTGCTTTATTTTTACGTAAAAAAGTATATAGTTGTCAATTAACGAAGTGCTTTTTATTTATAATTCTTTACTATTTTATTTTCATTTACATTTTAGAAATAAAAATGAACTCCGCATGATATTTCATTTATATTAAATTAAGTCATAAATCATTGATAATACAAAAATAAATTATTAATAATTTATAAATATAGTTGAAAATAATTTTAAAGTGAATTATTATATAATTAATATATAAATAATAATTAAACAGGAGTTGAAGTTATGAAAATAGTTACATTTTTCAATGTAAAGGGTGGTGTTGGTAAAACTACTTTATCAATTTTAACGTCACTTAAATTAAGTAAAGAAAATAAAAAAATACTTTTAATTGATGCAGATACACAGGCAAATCTTACACAGTTCATATATAAAGTGTTTCACGAAGATAAAACTTTATTTGATGCATTAATAGATAATACTACTGCAAAAGATCTAATAATTAAATCTCCTCTTAAAAATTACTCAAATATAGATTTAATACCAAGTGATCTTAGTTTATCAGTTCTTAGTGAAGTATTAACTACAAAAACTAATAGAGAAAAAACTGTTTGGAGATGGTTTAAAAATAATATAGAAACCTTAAAAGAATATGATTATATATTCGTTGATTTATCACCTTCATACGATTTAATAGC
>JAWXUS010000183.1:0-2188 GCA_044426235.1 Peptostreptococcaceae bacterium
AAAAAAGCAGATATAATCTGCTTTTAGTCTAATATCTACTTTTGTATTTATCTTTAAAACTAATTTTATCTCCATTAACTTGAAATTACCTTCTACTATTTCTTCCTAAACTCTTCTTTAATTATAAATCTATTTTCTTCTTTACAAAAACTAAAATAATCACTTCTATTAAATCTTTTCAATAACAAATCAAGTGAAATCCTGCTCATATAATAATAGGCAATATTCTCATCTGAGTAAATAGAAATATTAACTTTAGAGTTAACACCTTCCACTATCTCCTTCATTTGGTCCTTGTCAAAATTCCTATAAGGAAGTATATCATAACCTTTTAACATCATAAACCTAAAGAATCGATATTCAGTAGCATGAAGCTTTCTGTTTAATATGCTCTTTATTTCCTTATTTAGATTTTTATTTAGACTATCAACTAAACCTTCTCTTATTTCCTTCATCTTATTGTGGT
The DNA here is from genome assembly GCA_044426235.1 of Peptostreptococcaceae bacterium. GTDB lineage: Bacteria > Bacillota > Clostridia > Peptostreptococcales > Peptostreptococcaceae > JAGHEK01. The sequence goes on from JAWXUS010000183.1 coordinate 467, forward strand.
CAATTTCACTGTTTAAGTATTCTTTAACATCAATTTTGTTTTTTAGACCTCGACCAATTTCTCTCATTTGCAAATCATTGTATTTAACATCAGCGTAAATAGAAACATCCAAGTTATTTTCAAGTCCCCATTTTATCTGACTCATTTGCTCATAATTAAATTCTGGCTTTGCATAAACCGAAACATCTAAATTATCTTCAAGCCCAAGTTTTATCTCATTCATTTGAAGAGAATTATACTTAGTGTCTGCATAAATAGATACGTCTAAGTTATTTTTAAGTCCCCATTTTATCTTACTCATTTGAGAAAAGCTATATTTAACATCTGAGTAGATAGATACATCTACATTTGCACGAAGACCAATTCTTATTTCTGCCATTTGACCTTCGTCATATTTAGTGTCTGCGTATATAGACGCATCTAATTCCTCAAGAAGTCCAAGTCTAATTTGCTCCATTTGACCTGCATTATATTCAATATCTGCATATAAAGAAATGTCTACCTTTTGCATCAACCCAAATTTCAACTGTTTCATTTGGTCATTATCAAGCTGAGTATTTAAATATTTAGATACATCAACTCCTTCATCTAAGCCACTTATTATTTCCTTTATCTGACCTTCATCAAAGCTTAAATATCTCTTCATATCATAACCTTTGCCAATTCCAGAAGCTAATAGTTCAAGATAACTTAAACTAAATTTTGGATTTAAAATATCAATTTCGTATCCTTGGTTTTTAACATTTACAATCACCACCACAGAGGCTACGTCGTAGTCTTCACTTAACAGCCTATGCATAAGCTCAAGCTCATCTTTTTTATACTTCGATAAAGCTAAACCTGGATATTCACTCTTAATCTCTTTTAATAAATCTTCTTTTTTCATAATTACTCCTATAATATAAATTTTTTTTAGTTAAACTTAATCTTGCTATATTTATTACACATAATATTAGCTAATAACTATTAATATAAGCTAAGAATAGAATTTATCTATCCTTCTTAAATTCCTCTTTAATCATAAATCTATTTTCTTTTTCACAAAAATCAAAATAATCACTTCTTTTAAATGTTTTATTCTTTAAACTTCTAATTATATTAGATATACCAGGTAAAGATATAGTCTTGTCTAAACATAGATTTATATTAACTCCACTATCAAAACCTTCTTTTATCCTCTCTATTTGATTAAAATCAAACCCATCTCTTATAAGAGTGTTAGCATCAAAACCAATTAAATACCAATTAGAGATAAGCTTAAACTCCTCATCACTTATCTTACAATAAGTTAAGTTAAACTTATTAAGATAATCTTTCTTTAATGAACGTATTAGCTTCTTTTTAATCTTATTCATCTCAACGAAGGTTAAATCTACGTTTAAATAAGAAGATACATCTGCTCCATATTCAAGGCCACTTCTAATTTGGCTCATTTGCTCTGAATCAAACTGGCTCTTAGCGTAAAGACCAACATTAAGTCCATTTTCAATCCCTCTTCTAATTTCATTCATTTGAAAACAATCATATTCAGGATTGGCATATAGACTAATATCAAGTTTTTCCTCTAATCCAAGTTTAATTTCTCTCATCTGTAAAGAATCATACTTAACGTCTGAATATATAGATACATCGAGCCTGCCTTCTAAACCACGTCTAATTTGTGCCATTTGATCTTCATCATATTTAGCATCTGCGTATATAGATACATCTAAGTTTTTCATA
>JAWXUS010000184.1:0-726 GCA_044426235.1 Peptostreptococcaceae bacterium
CCTGGAGCATTATTTAAGGCTTTAACACATAATCCTGAATCATCAGAAAGTACAGGTTTATTAAATAATTCAAAAATAGTTTTTCCCTTAATAAAGGCATTTTCTTTAAATGTTAAACCATCTTCTACTATCTCATCGGTATAACATAACTCTTCTAAACCAATACATTTTATATTGTATTTATTAAGTATTTCGTTAAACTCTTTTAGTTTTCCTTTATTGCTCGTAGCTATAATAATTTCATGCATATTATCACCTCAAGTTATTGTATCATATTATCACTTTTTTTTAAACATTACTTAAAGGTATGCCATCAATAATATTTACATATCCAAGTTTTTCAATATATGTTCCTTCTACTTTAATTTTAAGAATATCATATCCTAAGTTTGAAAAAGAGTTTCTTAATTGAGAAAATATTTGAAATGATAATTCTTCTTCAAATCTTAAAAAATCTTCTGATAAATTAAGAATTAACATTTTATCTTCTACTTCATAATTTATTAAGGTTGTTGAGGTAATTAATTTTGTATCATATGATTCTTTAATTGAATTACTTTTGTTTGTTAGTAAATCAAATACATACTCCACTTCTACTTTTTCGTAAAAAACAGTTGATACATAAACTAAAGTATCATTATCATAATAAAAAATATTATGTGAAACTCTTTGTACTTGCTCATATACTATTTCATATTTTTCTACTTTATTATTAGATAACCCTAA
>JAWXUS010000184.1:736-2181 GCA_044426235.1 Peptostreptococcaceae bacterium
AATACGTTACAAAAAAGGACTTGGTTCTTATTTCTTTATATTTTACATTGTTGCTGCTGTAGTATCTTTAGTAATACAGCAAATATACATTGATGTACATAAAATAAATTATGAAATATTACAAAATATAATTACATCAGGTGACTATTTTCATTACTTAGAGGAGTTCCCCGTAACAACCGTTCAAATAATTCAAATGCTATCTTTAACTAATTTCGTTGTCTATTCAATATTAGTAATTACACTTTTATATGTGCTAAAGAAAGATTTTATTGAAGATGCAGTAATATTCAAAAGGGAAGCATTAAATAAAACAATAAAAACTCTTATTATATATAGCATCATTTTCATAACTCTAAATTATTCTATAAATTACATCATTTATCTAATTCAAGGATTAATAGGATATGACTCTTCTTCTACTAACCAAATATTTATTGAAGTTGCTTTATCAAAAGCAACAATTCTTACAGTAATATCAACAGTAATTTTGGGTCCAATAGCTGAAGAATTAATTTTTAGGAAATGTTTCTTTGGATTAATTAAAAATAAAAAACTTGCATTATTAGCAAGTTCATTAGTATTTGGGTTTATTCATATTATATCTTCTATTGGATCATTTGATTTTTTAGAAACAATAATGCTACTTATCCCTTATATAACAGCAGGTATATTACTTGGTTTAATATATATAAAGACAAAATTAAATATTTATTATGTAACAATAATTCATATATTAGTTAATTTAATTTCTATTATTCTTATTCTTATCTAACATTTTTAAATTAGGTTTATCCTCATAAAAATTTAAGTAATCAATTAAAGACAATGAAAAATTGTCTTTTTTATTTAATATTTTGTTTGTTATTGCTTTATCAATTATATTGTCACACAAATACTTATAAATATGAAAGTGATTTTTTTTATAATAAATAAAATCAAGGGATGATAAATAATTTTCAATCAAATCAGATATCTCATAATGATTATTAACAGAAACATCGATTAAGTTTTCACTATACTTGTTTGTAATATCTACAACAGGTAGATATTGTAATAACTCCCTAACAATATCTCTATTTCCAAATTTAACTGCATAAAAAAATACAGATTCATCATTATTATTTTTTTGATTTATTAGAAATCTATTAGCATATTTCTTAACTAATTTAAGATTGTTATATTTAACTGCATAATGCAATATAGAATCATTTATATGATTATAATGTATATTTCCATCTTCAAACTTTTCAACATCATGATAATTAAATTTAATAGACTTTAATAATGCATTCTCTTGTTTATTATTAACTAGAGTCAAATCGGTATTATCTGTTAAAAAATCTACTACAGCTTGATTATTTGTCTTAATTGCATAGAATAGTGCAACATTACCAAAACAATCTTTAATGTTTGCATTCGCTTTATTTCTTATTAATATTTTA
>JAWXUS010000185.1:0-2170 GCA_044426235.1 Peptostreptococcaceae bacterium
AAGATTATAGAGGAATGCACCTTTATTTTCTAAAATAATTGATTATAGGAGAAATTAAATGATTGAAGAAATATTGAATGAGGAAAATAGTTCCATAAAAGAAGCTATACTAGCATACGCAAATAATAACTATAGTAATACTAAAATACTTTACTTTGCTATATCAAAAAAGAATCATGATTTATCAGCTATTGGGTATTCATATGACAACTTTATTAAATGTGAAAAATACCAAAGTGAATATTTGTTTTATCAAACAACACATTTTGAAATAAAATTGTTTACAGAAATCTCAAATAAAAAAATAACTAAAAAACACTTATACAAAATAGCTATATTAATACTTCTTTATATTAATAATATAGAACTAGATGATTTCCTAGATTTTTTAGGACTAACACTACAAGAATATAACGATTTATTAGATTATAAGAAATCAACTGTTAAAGGATTATACAAATCATACAATAGAACTCAAATATTACAAACACTTAAATTTAACAACAAGAAAACATTAGATGAATACTTAGATACAGATTTGATTACACCTGTTAAACTAGAGGAAATACCTTATGAATAAAGAAACATATCTACAACAAAGATTCACTATGTTTCAATACATAATATATGAACAACAAATTGAATATAACGAGTTCATATTAAACTATCCAATAAAAAGAAGATCATATAATTCTATTAATATAAAATCTGATAACATTATATTCAAAAATAGATTGAACCAAATTCATAAAATAATAAATCTATTAAATATTAATTGTAGATATACATATATAGATGAATATAAAATACTAAGATATTATTATATATATAATGGAAGAATCACATTCGATACAAAAAAACTAACATTAAAACAAAGAAAGGAATATAGACTAGAAATCATATTCCTTTACCTTTATACAAATAAACCATTAACTCCATGTACCTTCAAAAGATTATTTAATTATAATAAACGAGATACATATAACACAATAATTCAATTAAAACAAATACTACGAGGAGAAATAACAAAACAAAATAATATATACCTATTATTAGAATATTAAAAAAGTCCATAAATAGGGTTAAAGCTATTTATACAATAACCACCGAAAGATAAGGTGGATTATATGAAACTACATAATGAAATAAAAGAATTATTAAAAGTATATATGCAGGATATAGAATATAAACAATCAATAGATAATAATATATATTTTGCTATATCAGAACCAGATGGGTATTTAATTACAATAGGAAGAACTAAAGAAGCATTTACTAAACATAAATCATATTTAAAATATGCTAAAATATATCGAACTACATCATTAAAATATTTACTTTATTACGAAAAAACAACAAATAAAATAAACAGTATTAGTCTACTTACTAAGCTAACAGTAGTTATTACAGCTCAACTACTAAATCTTAATATAGAAAATCATCTAAATAATTTAGGGGTTTCAGAACTCGAATTTAATAATTTGTTAGAATACAAAATAAAAGAAATAAAAGGAAAATATAAAAGTTATAATAGAAAACAATTGCTGCATACATTTACTATAGAAGAAAAAATAATCGAAGACACATTTCTATTAAAAAATTTATTAGAAGAAATAACTTATGAGGATATCCAAGATGATATATACTTATAAACAAAATATACTAACAATGTTAATTTATATATTAGAAAATAAAGAAATAGATTATGTAACTTACAAGCAAACTTATGGTATCCAAAGAACAGATGAAATTAATAAAAAATACACTTCAACTGATTTAGAAAGATTTGAATATCATCTTAAAACGGTAAATAATATATTTATAGAACTGGAATTTAATTGTCAAAGATATATAGAAAATAATGGGAAAAATACTATTTATCATTATAGATTTAAAAATAAAAGAATATTATTTAATGTTTACAATTTAACCTTGGAACAATATAAAAAATATGATCTGATAATATTCTATTTAATTCTATTAAAAAAACAATTTATAAATTTTCAATTACTTAATAATATAACAAAAGAAGTTATTCATTATAGAAAACTTGCTAGGTTGAAAATACAACTTCAAGAAGTAATATTAGAAGAACTGATAAAAAATTCAATAACAAAATCTTATCAATTAAAAGATGATGAGTTATAAATAAAAGCTACAAGTTCTAAAT
>JAWXUS010000186.1:0-2159 GCA_044426235.1 Peptostreptococcaceae bacterium
CGTCGCCGGAGGAGGAACCTATTACACCGCTAATTATTATGCATCTAGTAGTGCAACTACCACTACTGCTAATACTTCTTATAAGTTTACTACATCTGCTGCAGCATTACAGTACGCATATTATCTATCTTATAACGCAGGAAATACTACTGCTAAAGGTAGCACTACTACATCTACTAACGGTGTCGCTGCTAATACCTCTTTCTCCACCTTCCAACATAAAAAGTAAAAATGGCTTTTTTAAGCCATTTTGCACTTTATATAGAACAACAAAAAGTATTAATATCTTATAATTAATAAATGCAATACTATTGTTCAATTATACGATTACAAGTACTAATACTTTTACTTAATTTATTTTAAAAAATGTTGGTAAATATTTCTTAGATTCTTCAAAAATAATGCACGTTATTATTCCAACACAAATAGTTACTTTTGTATTAAAATTGCAAAAAATATTTTATAAAACATATTCTCTTTACTTTATGATAGTAACCAATCTATAATATCAAAAATTATTATTCCTTCATACATATATTTTTCTTGATTAGTCTTAGCAATAATATACTTAGGATAATTATCTCTTATTTTTAAAAGTGGTTCATACTCTCTTTTAAATGTTGCTTCTTCCTCTATAAAGCTTGATACTTGAATATAAATTTGTTCATTTCGTTTCGTTGCGACAAAATCAATTTCTTTCTCATATAGTTTACCAATATATACCGTATAACCTCTTCTTAGTAATTCTATGTATACCACATTCTCATATACCCTACCTAAATCTAAGTTTCTATACCCTAATTTAGCATATCTAAAACTATGATCACTTAAGTAATATTTTTCTGATGTCGCTAGATATTTCTTCCCCTTTAAATCATATCTCTTAGCTTTGTAAAAAATATACGATTCACATAAATATTTTATGTAATTACCTATTGTATTATGACTAGTTTCAAATTTATTATTTGTTAGTATATCGCTCACTTTTCTTGGAGTAGTTAAATTAGAAATATTGTCCATTAAGAATGAACTTAAATTTTCTAAGACAAGAAAATCCTTAACATTATGTCTATCAACTAAATCTCTTAAAATAACTGTGTCAAATATATCATTTAAATAGTTATACTTTTGTTCTTCATCTTTATAAACATATGAACCAGGCATCCCGCCGTATTTAATATAATTGTTAAATCCAACTTCTTTATTATCATTACTATATAATAAATATTCTTGAAATGAAAATGGATACATTTCAATTTTACATGTTCTTCCAGTAAATAGTGTTGCTAAATCACTACTTAATAAAAATGCATTAGAACCAGTTAAGTAAATATCAAATAATTTTTTAGCATGTAAACTGTTAATAGTTATTTCGAAGTCCTTACATAGTTGAACCTCATCTATGAATAAATAGTTTTGTTTTGATTTAATATATTTTTTTAAAATATATTCATTTAATTTATGATACTCTTTTAAATACTCAAACTCTAAATCAAAAAAGTTTATAAATATAATATTAATATTTTTATTTCCTTTTAAATAGTCTATATAATCATTTAATAATTCTGATTTACCAGAACGTCTTATACCAGTAATTATTTTAATATCTGGTGTATCTTTATATGAAATAATTTTATTTAAATAATTTTCTCTTTTTATCTTTTTCATAGTATCACTCCAGAACAATTATAACATTTTGATTGATTAAAGTAAATGACCAAACTTTAATTTTTATAAAGTTTGGTCAGTGAGTTTTATTTTTTTTAATTTATTCTATTAGATAATGATTTCTACAAATTTATATAAGAATCTATTTTGTATATTGTAGAATTGCAAATTGCAACACTTTTTTGACCCCCAATAGTGTTTTGAAATTGACCACATATAATATGTTAAAATTCAACGAGTGCTTTTGGTAAAAAAATTTCCATAAACACCCTTAAATAATTTGACTAACCACCTTAAATAAAGTGAATTTTTACCACAAAATAATTTGACTTATTAATACGCTATACCCTATATACATTATCTTTGGGGTCTATAGCTTTAATTACTACTCTTATTATACAGTGAACCCCAAAAGTTGGACCAAGTAAAATTGGAAAGACTTATGGGGTTTTTATTATGAAATTAAAATTACAAGATAAATTAGAAATTAT
>JAWXUS010000078.1:0-4285 GCA_044426235.1 Peptostreptococcaceae bacterium
TCTTTCAATTTCTTCATCTGTAAATTTTGCCATAAATATATTTCAGTATAACAAAAAAAGCACCTGAGTAAGTGCCAGTTACTGTCAAGTTACTGTCCTTTCTTCAGGTACCATTATAATAGTTATGGGAGTGGTAACTTCTTTTTTTTATGGTTATTTCAAATCAAACTTTTATATTGGGCTAGAGGTCCTCCATCTAACGATTAGTTTTAAAAAATTAATTGTTAGAGGAGAAGAAAATGGAAAATAGACCAAAGAGAAGAAGATGTAAAGATAACCCTTACAAATTATGTGTAAGTGAAAAGAGTAAATATACAGTGGAATTTATAGATGGAAAAGGTACTTTTCAAAAAGTAGAAGTAGATAAGGAACTTTTTGATGTCTTTGATAAATTTGAATTAGTAGATAAATCACAACTGACTAAAACAGAAAAGTACATAGCTAGTTTTGATTTATCAGAAGAATATATTAATAAAAATAAAACACTACAAGAAATGTCAATGGTAGATGAATTAATAATTGGAGAAACATTTGAAGAGTTAAGAAATGCGATAGAAAAACTTCCAGAACTTCAAAAAAAGAGAATAAAAATGTACTATTTTAGTGAATTAACTGTTGTAGATATTGCAAAAATTGAAAAAACAACACATCAAGCAGTAAGCAAAAGTATACGAGATGGTATTAATAAATTAGTTGAAATCATAAAAAAATAAAAAAATTAAAATTTGAGGTTGCATATTTGCTTTTAAAGTGGGTATAGGGTGAGAGGATAAAAATTTAAGTCTTCTCAAACTATACCTTTTTAATTTTTAAAAGGTTGAAGTTCTTTGAAAATTTAATAAACATTTATCAAATACATTCCTATTATTAGTAGCACATTAGAAAGTACGCTTGCGATTAATACTTGTCTATAAATATTGATTAGTTATCAATAATGCAATGAGAAGTAATAGGTATAATGATACTTTTGTCCAGTCACAGCTCGAGCAGATAATAACTGTCGCAAGCAATGAGGATAATCGGTGGAGAACCCAGCGAAGGTGGAATTCCTATGGAACTATTTAACTAATAGTCGTTTGATAAATCCCAGTATTAAGGGAATGAGTGAAATATTAATACATTAAAATAGACAAGCTTTTTAGTTTGTCTACATATAAAGGAGGATTAAAAAATGCAAATATATAAAGGTGATGTATTTTTTGCTAATTTAGATCCAGTCTTTGGATCAGAACAAGGAAGTTATAGACCAGTTGTTATTGTTCAAAATAATTTAGGTAATAAATATAGTCCTACAACAATAATTGCACCTATTACTAACAGATTAAATGATAAAAATAAATTACCAACTCATATAAAGTTAAAAAGAGAAGATGGAATGAGGTTAGACTCTATTGTTTTATTAGAACAAATAAGAGTAATTGATAAAAGAAGATTAAGAAAATATATAACACACTTAAATGAATATAAAATGTGGCAAATTAATTCTGCTATGTTGATTTCATTAGGTATTAGAAAGATGGAGGAAAGATATGAATAAAGAAAAAAGATATTTAGTTACAGTAAAGTATACAAAGATAGTTGAATTTAATATTTCAGAAACAAGTAAGGATAAAGCAATTTTAAAGGTAAAGAGTTTAATGGATACTTATCCGAAAAGACTTGAAGACAATGTATATAAAGTAAAAGAACGAAAATATAGTGCTATTAAAATTAATTAATTTATGAAAGGAATAATTAAGATGATAAATAAAATTTTAAAAAACAAAAAATATAATGTGATGATTATATATAAAGATAGAGTTGAAATTGTTGAAGCTCTAGCAAGAAGCAAAAGAGAGGCAAAACAAGTTGTAAGTAATATATTAATTAATTGTAATTTATTTAAAGTTCAAACGCCAAATGAATTTCAATTAAAAGTTATTAATGAAAGAAGGGGATAAAATGGAAGTTGAAATTAAAATAAACAATATAGAAAAATTGAATAGAAAAATAATACAAGATGTATTTATAATAAATGGAATTAATTTATTAAAAACTTCTGGGTGCATAGATGGGGCTAAGGCTAAAAAGTCAATTGTGGAAATTTTAAAATTTGTACCTTAGTAAAAAAATCAGAACTAAAATATAATGAAATGGAAGGGAAGTGGAATAAATGGAAGTTAAAGTTATAAAAAAAATGGACGGTCGTGTAGATAGAAATACAAAAGGTATAATGGAAATGCAAAGAGTAACAGCTTATGCACGAGTTAGTACAGGAAGTGAGGATCAATTAAATAGTTATGAAGCACAAAAAAAATATTATGTAGATAAAATAAGGTCTAACCCTCAATGGTCATATATTGAAATGTATGCAGATGAAGCAATTTCAGGTACACAAGATCATAAGAGGTCTGCTTTTATGAAAATGATTGCAGATGGAATAGAAGGTAAATATGATATGATAATTACAAAATCAATATCTAGATTTGCTCGTAATACAGTTGACACATTAAAGTATGTAAGAACGCTAAAAGAGAAAAATGTGGCAGTTTTATTTGAAGAAGAAAATATTAATACATTGGATATGAGTGGTGAATTATTATTAACGATATTGAGTTCTGTTGCACAGCAAGAAAGTGAAACAATATCTGCCCATGTGAAATTAGGATTGAAAATGAGAAAAGAGCGAGGTGATTTAATAGGATTTAATAACTGTTATGGTTATTCTTATGATAGTAAAACGAAAAAATTAGAAATAGTAGAAGAACAAGCAGATATAATAAGATATATTTTTGAAACATATCTGGATGGATATGGTGGTGATTATATTGGACAAAAATTAGAAGAAATGAAAGTTCTTTCACCAAAAGGATTTGAAAAATGGTCTAGTAGTACTATATTAGGGATATTGAAAAATGAAAAATATAAAGGAGATGTACTGCAAGGGAAAACATATACCATAGATGCAATTTCACATAAGCGAGTTAAAAATTATGGCGAAGAAGATAAATACTATATGGAAAACCATCACGAGGCAATAATTGAAAGAGAAAAATTTGATGAAGTGCAAAAAATAATGGAATCAAGAAGTGGTGGTAGAAGTAAAGGTAAAAGAGTAGGTAACTATGGTCAATATTTTGCTATGAGTGGTAAATTAAAATGTGGATTTTGTGGTGAAACTTACGGGAGAAGAACTATGAGAAATATGCAGGAAACAATACCGATATGGAAGTGTTTAACAACAGCAAGGTTTTCTATTAGAGATTGTCCTGATTGTAAAGCTTTAAGAGAAACTGTGATAAAAAAGGCATTTGCAGATTTATGTCATATATTATATACAAGTCAAAAGGGTGATTTGGATTGCTTTGTTACGAATTTAAAATCTATAATAAAAGACAATACTAATATAGAAAAAATCGAAAAATTACAAACGAAAAAATACAATCTAAAACATAGGCAAAACAATCTAATCGATTTAATGATAAATGGTAAAATTGATAGTAGTTCATTTGAAACGAAAAATGGAGAGTTTAAGAAAAAAATAGAATTAGTGGATAAAGAAATCGAACAATTCAGCAATTTATTAGAAGATGAAGATGTTATTGAAGAAGGATTAAATAAAGTGAAAAATTTGATGGAAAAAAAGAAGAATTTTGAAGACTATGATGAAGATGTATTTTTGGCTTTAGTGGATTATGGTATAATAGGTTGTACAGATGAGAATGGAAAACACGATCCATATATAATAAAATTTATGTGTAAACGAAATTTCAACTCAACAGGAAGGAGAGAAATAGTAAAGGAAAGAGTTATTAAAAATAAACCTGTTAATAATGAAAATAATGATGTGATTTTAGATTTTATTAGTAAGCAAAAGTTTGTATCATTTGATAAAAGTGGAGAAAAAAATAAAAAGATATATATGCAAGGAATTAGAGTTATATTTGAAATTGAAAATATAGATGAAGAACATTAAAAATAGGGGAATGATAATTGAATTTTATCAGTATTTATGCTAAAATATGATATATACACAGAGAACATACAAGTTCAAATATTGTGTTGTGGAAACATATGATTTTTCGAATGTACCATATAGAAGCTACCTATACACAGAGAAGTTACCACACATATAGAAACAGTTGTTTCTTTAAGATTAAAATGATTAAAGTAAGTATTTAAATGAATTTTAACATAGTCCACTTTTTGATTATTTTAAAATTAATGAATATAAATAACATTTGACATTAAATGGTATAAATGATAATATTTAGTTATTAAAAGGCTATCTAATTTAATAGATTGT
>JAWXUS010000027.1:0-17575 GCA_044426235.1 Peptostreptococcaceae bacterium
AATTTTGATTTTATAGATAATATAGAGAAAGGATTACAAAATGAATAGATATTATGCGCTTAATGTTATGGATAAAGAGGCAACTATAAATATATTTGGGGAAATTTCTAGTTGGGATTCTGATGAAAAAACTACTAGTAGTTACAAATTAGTACAAGAATTAAACGAATTAGAAGATATTGATGTTATTAATGTAAGAATAAATAGTTATGGTGGAGAAGTTGCTGAGGGACTAGCTATTTATAATGCTTTAAAAGGGCATAAAGCCACTATTAAGACTTATTGTGATGGTTTTGCTTGTTCTATTGCTAGTGTTATTTTTATGGCAGGAGATGAAAGGATTATGAGTGATGCTAGTTTACTGATGATTCACAATGCTTGGACTTATGCTAATGGAGATTCTAATAATCTTAGAAAAGTTGCTAGTGATTTAGAGATTATAACTAAGGCATCTTCTAATGCATATTTAAAAGAAATCAATGTGGATGAAGACACTTTAAAAAATATGCTTGATGATGAAACTTGGATTATGCCTGAGGAGGCTCTTAGTATGAATTTTGCAACTAAGATTGAAACTTATGAAAAATCATCTGCAATAAGTCAAAATATTAAATCACAAATAATTAATAGATTTAAAAATCAAGATGATTTTATATCTCAAAAATTAGATTTATTAATAAAATTGGCTAAGGAACAAGAGGAGGAAGAAGATGAATTAGAAGAAGATGTAAAACCTAAAAAAAAGAAGAAAAAGAAAGAAGATGATTCTTCAAAAAATGATGATAATGATGATGAAACTAAAGAAGATGATGAAGAAGAAACTGATAATCCTAAGAAGACAAATCAAAAATTATCACTTTTACAAAAAATAAGAAAAAATAAGGAGAAAAATTAATTATGGATTCAATTTTTAAGAAAAGACAACAAGAAAATGCACAAAATTTATATCAAGCATTGGCATCTGAAGATCAAAAAGTTGTAGAAGAAGGAATAATAAGTTTCCAAAATGCAACGGCTGAGATAGTTAAAGATGCATATATAAATTCAAAAGATGATGATAAGATATTATTACAAAGAGGTTTTAGAGTTTTAACTAGTGAAGAAAACAAGTTTTATGAGAAATTAATAGAGGGTACTAAGCATTCTAACCCTAAACAAGCATTTGCTGATTTAGATATTGTTATGCCAGAAACTATTAGAGAAGAAATATTTAAAAATTTAGTTGAGGAACATCCACTGTTAAGTGTTATAGATTTTGTTGATGTAAAGTTTTTAACTAAATGGATAATGCAAGACCATTCTGTTCAAACGGCAGTTTGGGGACCGATAGATTCTGAGATAACTAAGGAAATAACTTCTGCATTTAAAGAAGAACAATTAGGTCTTAATAAATTAAGTGCTTTTGCAGTTATAACTAAAGATATGCTAGATCTTGGACCAAGATTTATGGATAAATACATAAGAACTGTTTTAAAGGACTCTATTTTAAATGGAATAGAACAAGGTATAATAAATGGTACTGGTAAGGACCAACCAATAGGACTTTTAAAAAATGTAAGCAGTGATGTAATTGTTACTGGTGGAGTTTATCCAGATAAGGATATATTAGAAATAACTAATATAAATCCAACTACTTATGGAGAATTATTAGCTAAACTTACAGTTACTGAAAAGGGAAGTAAAAGAAATATAGGTGATGTTTGTTTTGCTTGTAATAATAAGGATTACTTTGAAAAGATAATGCCTGCAACTACTGTACAAAGGTTAGGAGATGGTGGTTATTCGACAGATATATTCCCATATCCAACTAAGGTTATAAAGTCTAATGCAATTCCAGATGGTCGTGCGATAGTATTTTTACCTAAAGAATATTTCTTTGGTATTGGGACTAGTAAAGATGGGAAAATAGAATATTCTGATGATTTTAAGTTCTTAGAAGACTTTAGAGTATATAAAATAAGGTTCCACGGACAAGGTAGAGCATTTGATAATAGTATTGCTATAGTGCTTGATATAACTAATTTAGAGCCTATGAGCTTTATGGTAAATACTGATGGGACAGTTTAAAAGATTACTTGAGGAATTAAAACTAAAACTAAATATAACTTGGGATGATGAAGATACTTATTCCAAGTTAAACACTATAATTATAGACTCTATAGATATTTTAAACTACAAGTTAGGTTCTAATATAGATTTTATGCAAAATGGTATGGAACATAGCTTATTTTTGAATTATTGTATGTATGCATTTAATAATTGTGAGGCAGAATTTGATTCGAATTATAAAAGTGAAATTATGCAATTAAGACGAAAATATGAGGTTTTAGGATATGAAAATAGTAAAGTTTGATAATTATAATGATGGAGTATTAGTTTTTGGAAATATAGATATTTTAAAAGATGAAAATTTAAATGAATTAAAAAAAGAGTTTATCAGTAAGGGTAAGCTCTTTTTATCGTTTAAAAACTTAAGATTTGAAGATAGAGAAAAATATGATACTGAATTTAGTTGTGTAGATCTTAAGGTACAAACATTGCTAAATAAAAATATACAGTCTAATTCTATAGTTAAAATTAATGGGATTTTGTATGAAGTTGTTGCAGTAGAACCTAATTTAATAAAAAATAGAATGTATATTTATTTAAAAAATTATTTTGATAAGTTTAATAACTTAATAACTTTTGAAAAAAGAGAATTAATTAATAATATGGGATTTGAAGAATGTACTTATAAACATTTTTTAGATGTATTTAGTAAAATTGATGATATGGATTCAAAGGAAAATATGAAAAATGGTTCTCTAATTTATAGAAAAGCTAAAAAGATTAAAGTTTATTATAATGATAAATTAGATTTATTAGATTTGAATAGAGAATTTAGAGTTATTATTGATGACAAATGTTATAACATTTTGTCTATTAAAAATCAAAATGATGTATTTTTAATAATGGAGGTTGAGCTATGGGTATAAAAATTGCCACTAAGGATGTAGAACTCTATTTAAGTAAGATTGCGGATAAGATTAATGGAAATGAAATAGACCAAATACTTGAAAAATCCGCTAAGCCAATATTAGAAGAAATGGATAAGAATGTACCTACAGATACTCTAGAATTAAAAGGAACACTTGGAGTTATTAAAATTGAAGGTAGTGGCACTAATAAAAAAATGCATCTTGGTAGCACATCTAAGGATAGAAAGGTTGTTGAAAGAGCTTATTATCAGGAATATGGAACTGTTTATATGATAGGCAATAAATGGCTTTCTACATCTGCAACAAATGCTAAATATAAAGCATTAGAAATTTTAAAAAGTGAGGTTATGAAGATAATTGATAAATAATATTATTATAGATAAATTAAAACAATTAAATATACCAATATATTATTTGAAAACTACTCAATTACACGATAAACACATTATTTTCAGTATTTATAATAATAAAGATACTGATAATGTTGAAGGAAAATCACTGAGTACAATTTATTATATAAATCTTAATTTTTGGTATAAAAGCCCTGCAGATTATAAATTATATAGAGAAATTATTGACCTTTTAACACATAATAATGAATTTATTTTTGATAAGTGTACTGATATGGTTGATGAAAATTATTTTGGTAAAAATATAGATTTAATATATAACAATTTAAAGGAGAATATTAATGAATAAATTATTAGTTGGATTTGAGAATATACACTTTGCACCAATTAAAGAAGATGGTACTTTTGGTACTCCAATTAGAATTGAAAATGGTAGATCATTCGAATCTGAACTTGAGTATGAGGCCACTGCGGATTGGGCAGATAATAAGATTGTAAGTCAAGCATCTTATTTTAAGGGTGGTAAATTTAATATTAAGTTTTTAGGGATAAATGCTGATGAATATAGCTTACTATTTGGGGCTAAAAGATGTGCAGGAGGATATTCTGTAAGTGAGAATGATATATCTCCAACAGGAGCTTGGCTATTTGAACAAAAGAAAAAAGGTAGTGAACATAAGAAGTTAAGTGTTATTTATTGTGGGGTGGCTAATCCTTCTAAAACTGCAGCAGAATCAATAATAGATGGTAAGGCTGAGGCTAAAGAGTTTGAGATAACTGGTAGTGTAGGCTCATACATACATTCAAATGGAGATAGTTATATAGAATTTAATATAGAAACTGATGATAATACGGTTATTAAGGAACAAATAGATAATTGGTATACTGATGTGCAATTCCCAAGAGAGGTTGTTTTAAATACACCAACTCAACCAGTTCAAAATGGAAATATTGAAGAAGATTAATTTATAAAACCTTGGCTTTTGCTGAGGTTTTTATTTTAGAAAGGATGATTATGTTAGATCCAAATATTTTTACAACTATTATTTTAGATAACAAGAAATTTGAAGGTATATTAACTTTTGAAAGTATCAGAAAAATACAAAAAGATTTAGAAGATGCGGGATTAGAAAATAAAGTTTATCATATTTTCAAAAATTTAAGTAATTTAAATGATACAGAAAAGCAAAAAGAAGTGCATTTAACACTATCATCTTTTTTGTTAAATACATTACTTATAAAAAATAAAGAAGAAGATATTAATAATGCATTTGAAAAAGAAGATGATGTAATAGATTATTTCAAAAGAATTTATACATATATAAATTTAGTGATAAATAGATGTATGGCAAAAACTGAAGATGAAGAAGATGAGTATGAAAGACCAGATTGGTGGAGTCCAAAAGACTGGGATTTTAGTGAATTTGAATATACTTGGTATAGTATTTTAAAAAGAACTGATAATTTTTATTCTATAACACCAAAAATGTATTTTGATTACATAAAGATCCATAATAAATTAACTAAAAAATAAAGAGGTGAGATAATTGTCAAAGACTGCAGAACAAATAAATATTGAATTAGCTATGGATGCAAATCATTTTGAAAAGGCTGTTGCAAGTGCAAATAAAGCAATAAAAAATTTAGATTCTGAATTTAGATCATCTACTAAAAGTATCGATAATATAGATACTAGTTTTGTTGGTCTTGCTAGCAAACTTGATAACTTAAATTCTAAAATAGATTTAAATAAAAGAAAATTAGAGGCTCAAGAAAGTTCGTATGATAAATTGTCTAGCACCCTGACAACTCAGAAAAAGAAACTTCAAGAATTAGAGGAAACTAAAGGTAAAAGTAGTGAAGAATGGAAAAAACAGTCACAACTTGTTATAGAAAATACAGACAAATTAAGTAGACTTGAAACACAAATGGGAAACACAAAAAATGAAATAGGTAGATTAGAGTCTGAGCTTGGTAAAACTGAACAAGCATTTACTGATCTATCTACTAAAACTGAAACTGCAGAAACAAAACTAAAAAACATTGATAATAAAGCGGAACTTACAGAAAGTGAATTTAAAAGATTATCAACAGAATTAAAAAACAGTGGTACATCTTTTCAACAATTATCAAATAATATGGATCAAATTAGTTCTAAATTAGATACCTCAAAAAGTAAACTAAGCATTTATTCGAATGAAATAGATAAATTAAAAAGTAGTTTAGATACATCAAAGAGTACTTTTTATGAATTAGAGCATCAAATAGATCGTGTTGAAACTAATTTATCTAATGCTAAATCAAAATTTGGTGAAAATTCTGTGGAGGTTAAAAATTTACAACAAACACTTAATGGCTTAAAAGATGAATATAATTCTTTGGATAAAGAGATAAAAGAAAATGAAACTGCACTTGACAAATATCAAACTCAATCTAATAACACTAAAGCTGAAATTAGTAGATTGGAGTCTGAGCTTGGTAAAACTGAACAAGCATTTAATGATTTAGCTACAAAAACTGAAACTGCAGAAACAAAACTAGAAAAGATTGATAATAAAGCGGAACTTACAGAAAGTGAATTTAGAAGGCTATCAACTGAGCTACAAAATAGTGGTACATATTTTCAACAATTAGGAAATGATATGGACCAAATAAGTTCTAAATTAGATACTTCTAAAAGCAAATTAGATGTTTATTCTACCGAAATAGATAATTTAAAAACTAGTTTAGATAAATCAAAAACTTCATTTAATGATCTAGAAACTGAAATACAACAAACTGAACAAAAATTAGCTAGTGCTAAATCAGAATTTGGTGATAATTCTACTGAGGCTAAAGATTTAGAGAGATCTCTTAATAGTTTAAAAGATAATTATAATTCTTTGGATAAAGAAATAGCTGAAAGTGAAAGAGCCCTACAAAGCTATGAAACTCAAGCTAATAATACTCAAGCGGAAATAAATGAATTATCTAGAGAATTAGCAGAAATGCCGTTTGATAGGATTGGTAGTTCTCTAAAAAGTACTGGAGATACTATAAAGGGTGTTGGACAAAACTTATTACCAGTAACAACCGCTGTTACTGGTCTTGGAACTGCTGCACTTATAACAGGAACTAACTTTGAGTCTTCTATGTCTGGAGTACAAGCAACTCTTGGAGCTACTAAAGAAGAAGTTGAAGTATTAAAGGATAAGGCATTAGAACTTGGTTCAACCACTTCATTTTCTGCAAGTCAAGTAGCTGATGCTTTTGGATATATGGCACTAGCAGGATATGATAATCAACAAATGTTAGATTCTATTAATCCACTTCTAGATTTAGCTAGAGCAGGTAATATGGAACTTGCATCAGCATCTGATTTAGTAACCGACTCAATGAGTGCGATGGGTAAAGAAACTGGTGAACTTAGTGAATATTTAGATATGGTGGCTATGACATCTACAAAGAGTAATACTTCTGTTGAAATGCTTATGGATGCTTTTATTCAAACTGGTGGTATGGCAAAAACTCTTGGAATAGATACTGCAGAATTATCTTCAACTTTAGGTATAATGGCTAATGCAGGATTTAAAGGTTCTGAGGCTGGTAATGCTTTAAGTACTATTTTAACTAGACTTGCAAATCCTACTACAGAGGCTGCGGCAGGTTTAGATGCTTTAGGAATAACAGTTTTTGATACTGAAGGAAACTTTATGGGGCTTGAAAATGTTTTAGGTCAATTAAATGTTGCCTTTGAAGATTTAACGGCAGAGGAACAAGCCTATTATGCAAAAAATATAGCAGGACAAAACTTTTTAGGACAGTTTATAGAAATAGTAGATCAAGCGGATGGAACTATGCAAGACTTAACTGCAACTGTAAGAGATTCTAATGGTTCACTTGAAGTTATGAGTGCTACAATGGGAGATAATTTACAGGGTAAAATAGATGGAATGAAGTCGGCATTAGAAGGTTCTTTACTTGCAGCCTTTGAATTATTAATTCCAGTTTTTGAACAAGTTATTGGTAAAATAACTGATTTAGCTAATTGGTTTACAAATTTAGATGAAAGTACACAAAGTAATATAATAACTATTGCAGGTATTGCAGGGGCGGTTGGTCCAGTACTTATATTATTTGGTACATTAGCAAGTTCACTTGGTTCTATAATAAGTTTAGCAGGAACTTTACAAACTGGAGTGGTTGGTGTAAGTGGTGCATTTACTGGAGTTGGAGCGGTACTTGGTCCACTTGCTAGTGCAGCACTTCCACTACTTGGTGCGGCATTTATCGGTTTAGCAGCAGTTATTGGAGATAATTCTAATATGCTAAATTTCCTACAAGATAAATTTGGTTCTTTTGGAACTGTTCTTAGTGGAGTGTGTGAGTTTATAAGTGGAGTTGTACAAATTACTTTTGGAAATATTCTTAGTTGGGTACAATTAGCTGTAGATGCAATGGCTGCAGTTATAGATGGTCCTGGTGGAAAAACTATTGAAGATGCTTGGAAAAATCACAATGAGAGATTAGAAAAAAATGTCCAAGAAGGAATGGAGAAAATAACATTAAGCTCTACTAAATCAATATCACACATGAAAAGCGCCACAGACGATGAATTAAAAGGTATTAGTAATAGTTTTGATGCTGTTTTAGGAGAAATTCCAAATATAGCAGATGGACACTATTCAGATGCTGCAACAAATATTGCTAAAAGTTTAGATGGTATGAGTAGTAGTCAATTGACTGTATTAAAGGGTATGAATGATACTACAAAGTCTGCTTTTAAAGGTATTACTGAAGATATGGATATAGAAAAAACAACTAAAGCAGTTGAATCCAATTTATCTAAAATGGCTGAAGATGGTGAAATTGATGTTAAAGAATTAGAAAAAGGCATCAATGAGGCAATGGAATTAATTAAAAAGAATATGGATGAAAAAACTGAAGATGGTGCAAATGCAGTTAATGAAAATTTAACTGATATGACAAATAATGCAGATAAAAATCTTACTCAGTTTGAAAGCATCGTTGACTCTAAGACTCAAGAGGCTAAAGATAGTAGTAATTCTAATACTAAAGAGGCATCAGATCTAGTTAATTCTAATTTAACTGATATGACAAATAGCGCAGATCAAAATCTTGCACAATTTGAAAGTATTGTTGATTCTAAGACTCAAGAGGCAAAGAATGTTTCTAATTCAAATACTAAAGAATTAAGCGATAATATAGATACTAATACTAAAAATGCAAGTGATAAGGCTAAAACTAATTTAGATAATGCAGCAAAAGAAGTTGAAAAGTCTACTGCAAAAATGAGTTCGGATGCTAAGAAAAATACGGGTGAAGTGGCAACTAATACTGATACTGATTTTAAGAAGGCAAATCAATCTATTCAACAATCTTCAACTGATATGTATAATGGGGCAAGGGTTTCTTTTCAAAAACTAACGGATATAGCTAAACAAGAAGGTACAGAAATGTATTTAGGAGTTAAAGTATCCGCTGAGAAAATGGCAAGCAGTGCAAAAGAATCTGCAAGTGATATGTATAGAGGGGTTACAACTTCTACTGCACAAATGGCTCAAAAAGCTATAAGTGATTGGAATAGTATTAGAAATGCTTATGCAAATCCAATTACCGCATCTATTAGTGTTAGTAGAACTGAAACTACTACAAAACAAGTTATAACGGCTCCTGCAAGTGCTATAGGTGTTATGGATACTATGGGAATTGATGATAATCAACACTTAATGAGAAATCCAGTTCCAATAGAAAATTTAAGTTCTTTAATGCTATCAAATGATGATTATCAAATAGATAATTCTCAAGGGAGTTTAATTTCTAAATTAGATAATTTGATGAAAAAATTAAGTTCTAATACAGATATTAATATAAATTTAAATATAGAAAATTTTAATAATAATAGAAAAAATGATGTTGAACAGTTGATGGAGGAGATCACTAGCATCACGAAAAGAAAAAATATTTTAGGAGGGTAAATTATGAATATACAAAAAAAAGATATAACTGAATTTATATATAATAATTTGAGTTCTAAAGATTTTTTCTTAAAGATAAAAAGAGATGGAGTTAATATAATTTCTGATGAAATTGAAATTGAAGAAATTAATATCCCTGCATCTTATAAACTTCATAAAATAACTAATCAAAATACCCTTAAAAAAATAGAAATAGATGCTTATATTGATGTTAGAGATGTTGGAGATACAGTTTTAGAGATTGCAACAGGAATAAAAAATTGGCTACAAAAAGAAATAAAATATGGAACGTTAGAATTAAGCGATGATGAGGAATTATACTATGAGGCAATATGTTTTAATAAACTTGATATAAAAGAATTATTAGGTAAATTTGGAGAATGTAAAATAGTATTTACTTGTAGGAAAACTAAAGCTAAAAGTGGAGATATTCCAATTAAAATAACTAATAATTATAAAATATATAATAAGCATTCAAAGTCTTATCCATTATTTAAAATAAAAGCATCTGGAGATATAAAAATTAATATAAATAATAATATTTTAGATATTAGAAACGTTGAAGATTCAATTATAATCGACAATGAAACTATGAATGTTTATAAAGAAATAAATAATACTTTAATTAATCAAAATAATAAGATTTATTCAAATTTTATTACTATTGATAGTGGAGAAAATTATATTTCGTATACTGGTAATGTTCAGGAGTTAATTTTAATTCCGAGGTGGCAAGCATGATAAAAATTTATGATGCTAAAGAAAATATATTTGAACATAATGGCTTAGGTGTTTTAAGAGATGCTTTAAGTTGTATTGTTACTGAAGAAGATAATGGGGAATACGAGTTAGAACTACTTTATACTAATGGTTCTTTAGGATCTGAATACTTAAAAGTTGGAAATATTATTAAGGCAAAAGCTAATCATATTCACCAAGATCAGTTGTTTAGAATTTATGAAGTTGAAAATGATATTGATGAAAATATAAAAGTATTAGCAAGACATATAACGTATGATTTAAGAGAGAATTTTGTAGAGAATGTAAATGCTTTAAATAAAACTTGTTCAGAGGCATTTAAAGAATTATTAGATAAAGCAACTATTTCACATAAATTTACTGGATATTCAGATATTGAGCATACTGGAAACTTTTCAATGGCTAGAAGTAATATTTTAGAGTGTATAAAGGGTAAAAGAGGTAGTTTGTGTGATACATATGGTAATGGTCCTAAATTAATTAGAGATAATTTTCATATAGATCTGTTGAAAGAAAGAGGCATTGATAATAATGTTATAATTTCATACACAAAAAATTTAACTGGATATACAAGAACTATAAATGAAGAAGATGTAGTAACTGTAATATATCCATTTGCACACTATAAAGAAGATGAATCTCTTGAAGAATTGATAGTACTTCCAGAAAGATTTGTTTATAGTGATAATGTTAATTTATTTCACGAAAAAAAGATACTTTCGGTTGATTTTTCTGAAGATGAAGTAAGTGATATAGCTACTTTAAGGAGTTTAGCTAATTCTTATTTTAGAACAACTAAAAAAGATATTCCAAAAATAAATTATAAAGTTGAATTTATAGAATTATCTAAAACACTTGAATATATGGATTTAGGATTGTATGATCTAGAGAAAATTAATCTAGGGGATACAGTTACCATTAAAGATTCTAGAATTAATTTAGATATCCAGGCAACAGTTATAAAAACTATTTTTGATAGTATAACTAATACATATATATCTATTGAACTTGGAAACTTTAAAGATAGCCTTAATAATGTTATTTTTGATATAAATTCTAATATAGATTCTCAAATTGATAGAGTAAATAAAAATATACTAGTTAATTTTGAAATTCTTGATGATAAGATAGTATCTCAAATAAAAGATTTAGATAAAAGTTTGACATCTACAATTGAACAAACCGCAGGCGCTATAAGGCTTGAAGTTAAAGATTTAGAAAGTAATTTAACATCTAGCATAGAACAAACTGCAGGTGATATAAGGCTTGAAGTAAAAGATATAGCAAGTGGATTAAGTTCATCAATAGCACAAAATGCTACAGATATAGCTCTTAAAGCAGATAAGATAACACTTAATGGATATGTAACATTTAATGCATTAGAGGGAAGTGGACAGACCACAATAAATGGATCTAATATAACTACAGGAACAATAGATGCAAATGTAGTAAGAGTTACTAATTTAAATGCTAACAATATAACCAGTGGAACTATTAATGGTAATAAAATTTCAGTTACTAATATAAGTGGATCTAATATAACTACAGGAACAATAGATGCTAGCAAAATAACAGTAAGTAATTTAAGTGCAAGCAATATAACTAGTGGAACCATAGATGCTAATAAAATTACTGTAAGTAATTTAAATGCTAACAATATAACTAGTGGAACCATAGATGCTAATAAAATTACTGTAAGTAATTTAAATGCTAATAATATAACTAGTGGAACCATAGATGCTAATAAAATTACTGTAAGTAATTTAAATGCTAACAATATAACTAGTGGAACCATAGATGCTAGTAAAATAACAGTTAGTAATTTAAGTGCAAGTAATATAACTAGTGGTACTATAAATGGTAATAACATAACTGTTAGTAATTTAAATGCAGATAATATAAAAACGGGTACTATAAATGGACAAAGTGTGACTATGAGTAATTTAAATGGATCTAATATAACTAGCGGGACTATAGATGCCAGTAAGATTACAGTTAGTAATATAGATGCAGATAATATAAAGGCTGGTACTATAAGCGGTAATTTTATTAAAGGTGGTATTATAGAAGGTTCTTTGTTTAAAACTGCAGAAAGAACCTCTAATTCTGGGGTAGAAATTACTAGAAATGCTCTATATTTAGGTCATACTGGTTTTTTATATCAAGATACTAGATTTAAAATAGAAACTGTAGGGAATTTCTCAATGTCTTCAACTTCAGACATTTATTTAATGCCTGGTATGGTTGGTGCTACTGCTACAGGAAATGGTAGTGTTAATGTTTCTGGAGCTTTAAAATGTACAAAATTATTTTTGAATGGAGCTGAATTTAATGGTGCTGCAAGATTTGGATAATTCTATAGATGCTAGATCTGTAACATTATCATTTACAGGTGTAACAGACAATTCTTTATCTTTTCAATTACAAGGTCTTACAGGTTATTCTAAAGATAGAGGATTAGATATTACTTGTAACGGACAAAAGAAATCAGTAAATATTTTAGCAAATAATTCAATTTCTCCAACAGTTACATTTACAGGATTAACAAGTGGTACAACATATAATATAACGTGGAATCTTTGGGGTGATTATCCTTTAAGTGGATCTAGAACTGCTAAAACTAGTGGAAATCCTCCAATACAAAAACCAGTTGATTGGAATTGGAGTACATCTGTAAGAACTGCAATGACAAGTAAAGGAGCTTTTAATTTAACTGCTACTGAGTGGAATAATTTTATAGAAAATGTAAGTGATACAATAAAGTGGTATAACAATAATAGTAGTTATAATTTAAATGGAGCTAAAGTTTCTGTAGGGGAAATTTTTAGTGCTACTAAATTTAATCTAGTTAAAAATGCTATTGGAGGTATAACTAGTACAGGTATTACAGACAGAAAAGCAGGTGATGAAATTCTTGGAGATTATTTTATTACATTAAGTTTAAGGCTTGCAACAATAAAAAATATGAAATAGGGGATAAATTATGAGATATCAATTAGATGCAAATAAATATATTGAAACTTTAAAAGATGAGTTACAAAGAGTAATAAATGAAAATTTAGAACTAAGAACTATAGTAAAACAATTAGAAGAAGATGGAGAAATAGATGCTTAGATGTGATAGATTTAATAATTTAGAGATTATAAAAGGCGATAATGCTATATTTCAACTAACTCTAAATAATTATTCATTTAGAGAAGGGGATAGGGTCTTTTTTAGTGTGAAAAACAATAAATATGATAAGGAATATATAATGAACATTCCAAGTCATAGAATTTTTGATAATGTTGCTAAGTTTTTTATAACTGAAAAATATTCTGATATTGAAGCTGGTAATTATTTTTTCGATATAGAAGTTAGAACTATAGATGGTAGGATAGATACTGTAATACTTGGTAAATTCAAAGTTATAGGAGATGTTACGAATGATTAGTATGGTTAATTTGAATGGATACCTTAGTATTGGACAAGGAGATCCAGGAGAGAAAGTTATAATTAGAAATAATGGCGGAAAAACAATAGAATGGAAATATGAAAATGAAGATGATTCATCTTGGAAAGTTATTGCAAACATTGAAAACTTAAAGGGAGATGAAGTAAGTTTAGATGTTAATGATAGTCATATTATTTGGAAATATGAAAATGAAAATACTTGGAAAGATTTAATTGAACTCGAAACTATTACTCCAAGTATAGAACATATTGAAGATACATTTAAAAATACCATTGATAATTTTGAAATATTCGATGCAAATGCTAGAGATAACGAAAATGCTAGAATAAATGCAGAAAATATTAGATTAGATAATGAGGATAATAGGATCAATGAAGAAATTATTCGAATTGAAAATGAAACTAATAGAGAAAATTATGAAAATATTAGGATAGATAACGAAAATGCTAGGCTTGATGAAGAAAGTATTAGAGAACAAAATGAATTAGATAGGCAAAATACTGAGGATATTAGGTTGACTAATGAAAATACTAGGCTTGATGAAGAAAATATTAGAGAACAAAATGAATTAGATAGACAAAATGCTGAAGATATTAGGATAACTAATGAAAATACTAGAATTGATGAAGAAAATATTAGGAAACAAAGTGAAATTGATAGGCAACAGTCTGAAAATACTAGAATATATAGTGAAAACATTAGAATTAGTGAAGAAAATATCCGAATTCAAAATGAAATTGAAAGACAAAATTCTGAAGACATTAGGGTAGAAAATGAAGATACTCGACTTACTGAAGAAGATATTAGAATTCAGAATGAATTAGATAGGAAAAATTCTGAAAATATTAGGATAACTAATGAAAACACTAGGCTTGATGAAGAAAATATTAGAGAACAAAATGAATTAGATAGACAAAATAATGAGGATACTAGATTAGTTAATGAAAATATTAGAGTTGATGCTGAGATTAAACGTGAAGAAACTGCATCTGAACAAGTAAATAATTTAAATATTATAATTGAAGATGCTAAAAATGATATGGAAAGTATAAATAATACTTTTAATGATCTAGTAAATGGTACAGGATTTACAAGCCTTAAAGAATTTAATGATTTTAAAGATGAAACTACTAGTAATTTTGAGAAAACTGGAATAAAAATAGTTGAACATAACGACAATACACCTCGAATTGAAGGTGTTTTTTATTTTGTAACTAAGGAGAATGATAATGAGTAAAAAGGATGAAATAAACTCAGTTGAAGATTTAAAAGAGCCTAGAAGTAGACAAGAAGAAGCCTTATTTTTAATAGCTAAAGAATTAAGAGATATAAAAGAACTTAATAATAACAACAATTCAAGCAACAATATAAAAGTAAGCCCTATGATGGGAATTAAAATACAATAAATAATTGGCATTAAATTAACTTTATGTAAGTCCAAATAAAAAATTATGGAGGTAGTTATGAGTAAATTAAAAACGAGTAGTAATGTAGATGTACTTAAAAAAGTTAGAGTACAACTTCTAGATGAAGTAACGGGAGCAGTAATAGAAGAAGTTGATGTTTTAACTAGTGCAGATTCGGTGACATTTGCAGATGGAGAAACATTCCAAAATAAGTTAGATAGCGGTGCGTTAAAGGGTGATAAAGGAAATGCTGGTGCAAAAGGAGACCAAGGGGAACAAGGTATCCAAGGACCTAAAGGAGATACTGGTGCTACAGGAGCTAAAGGGGAAAAAGGTGATGTTGGTGCACCATTCCAAATAAAGAAGATTTACGTGTCTATAGAAGAAATGAACAATGATTTTGAAGGTGAAGATACAACTACATTTGATTTCGTAATTATTGAAACTGAAAATGTGAATGATGAAGATAATTCAAAACTTTACATGAAAACAGAAACTGAGTGGAAATTTATAACGGATTTAAGTGGAGCACAAGGGATACAAGGTCCAAAGGGTGAAACTGGTACTGCAGGAGCCAAAGGTGACAAAGGAGAAACTGGTGAACAAGGTCCTAAAGGGAACGTTGGAGAAAAAGGAGACTCTGGAGAGTTAATAAGAGTTGGGAATGCATACGAAACTGCACAACAAGTTAAGTTATTCTTTAAATTAGTAGACTAAAAATAATAGGAGAGGCAACTTTTTAAGTCGCCTTTCTTTAATATATAAAGGAGGTTTAAATGGCTAAATTAGGCTTTGCTAGTAAAGAAATAAATAATATACAAACTTTAAATAATTCTAAAGAGGTAAACAATATAACATTACAAGATCATTTATATAATGTTTATCATCCAGAAACTAATACGGATATAGTAATAGATAAAGATGGTAATAAATTAAGTGATACGTTAACTCAGCTTAAAAATACTTCAGAGAATCTAAGTAATTCTAAAACAGAATATGTCGAAATTACAAGTGGAAATCTAAATGATTATATAGACGATGGGCATTGGCAAGTTAGTAGTACATCAAATGCACAATTAATAGAAAATACTCCTTTTATAGGAGCTTATTTTTTGGATATATATAAAGTTGGGTCAACTATAATACAAATAGCATCGCAAATGCTTTCGTATAACAGTATGCAAAGAAGATTTTATCAAGGGGCTTGGGAGCCTTGGTTTTCTAATACATACGAGCAAAATAAAGTTATACACTTTGCAGAATCAACAGGTGTAACAATAAATACTTTAGATTCTAAAATACCCTTTGCTTTAATATATAGAAATGCCGACAACCTTGAGCCTTTTGGGAGTACTGGATATTCTTACGTGCAACAAATTTATTATGGCGTTGGTAATAATTATATTCAAATTGCACACGAATATAATAATCTTAATACAACAAAAATGGCTTTTAGATGTATTAACGGATCTAATAAGGGTCAATGGAAGTTGGTAAATACAACAGATGCTATTGAAACAAAAGCCATGTATGAAGAAAAATTATTAATATTAGAAAAGGAGTATTTATTAAATGAAAATTAATTTAGAAAATGAAGTTGTAAATCCTTTTGATGATATAACTTCACATGCATATGATTTTTGGGAACTTTATAACGAAACACAGGATAAAAAATTAGTACAAAGAATATATAATATAGGGAAAATAAATAAAGAAGAATTTATTACAATTACTGGAGAAGAACCACAGGATAAAGTTAAACCTAATGGTACAATTCTTAATAATTTAGTTAAAACAGACAATTTAGAAATTACTACTGGAGAACAAGATTTTGCGATTTTTATGAACCAAATGGACACTATGCATCTTACAAGTACTACAGAAATGCAGGATTTTACAATGCTTGAGTTACAAATGTTAGTTTTTAGTTTGGAGTCTAGAATAACAGAATTAGAAAAAGAATTGGGAGGTAATAAATAATGAAATTAGGAAATAATGCTAGTTTATTAGATAGAATAATTACTGCTGGAAGTGTTCCAACGGACCAAATGATAAACAACGTGAATTTTTACTACGACAACAAAAGAATAACTTTAGAAGAAAGAGATTATCTTCTAGCAAGATTAACTCCAGAAGTTATAGAAACATATCCAGTATTTGCAGGAATTAATGCTAAGACTATTAATTTTGGAACTAGTTTTAATAATTTAAGTGGAGTTACTGCAACTGATGAAATTGATGGAGATCTTACTAAAGATATAAATGTTTATGGTGAAGTTGATGTTAATAAAGCAGGGACTTATACTCTAACATATGAAGTTATGAATTTAAGAGAGTTTAAAACTACAAAAATTAGAAAAATAACTGTAAAAGAAGAAATTGAAGATACAACTAAATAATTAAAATTAGCCCACTATTTTTAGTGGGTTATTTATATAAGGAGATTTTTATGATAGAACAAGCAATGTTGGACTATGGAGCTTTAGGTTTATTCGTAATTGGATGTATAAAGGCTGCACAGGTTTTAAATACAAGAAATGAAAAAATGGAACAAAAGTATGAGCAATTAGTAGGAAATATGCAAGAACAACATAAAGTTAGGGAAACACAATATAGAGAGGATTCTAAACAATTTGTATCGGTTATGCA
>JAWXUS010000187.1:0-2150 GCA_044426235.1 Peptostreptococcaceae bacterium
ATAGGAAAAAAATATTTAAAATATTTAGCATATCTTTTGGAGTCTTATTTACAGTATTTTTATTAATATCTCCTAAAATATTAAGTAGTAATATTGATGAAATTAAATCTAATGAAACATATCATAAAATTAATGAAATAAGTACAGACCGTATAAATATTTGGATTAAAACACTTAATTTATCTAAAGATGATACTTTAATTGGAAGTGGAGCAGATACATTTCCATTTAATATAACATTAAAAGATGAAGATAAAGGTATGAGTACATATAATGAGTTTATAGATAAACCTCATAATTGGTATTTAAGTATATTCTATAGTTTTGGAATATTAGGTTTTATACTGTTTATGATAATAGTTATAGATTTTATTTATAGTTTATTTAATAATATTGATGATAAAAATGGATTTAAATATGGTTATATATTTGGTATTGGAACAATAACTTACTTAGTTCAAGCTTTATCAAATGATAGTTTTACAGGAACTGCTATAATATTTTGGATTATGATGAGTATTATATTTAATAATATTAAACAAAAAAATGCAAATTAATTTGCATTTTTTTTTGTAAAAGTAGAAATATATATATATATATAGTATACTAAGTAATATTAATATTTAAGGAGTAGATTTTGAAAATTAGTATAGTAATACCCACTAAAAATGCAGAAAATTATATAAAAAATTTAATAAAAAGTTTAAATAATCAAACTATAAAACCATATGAAATAATAGTTATGGATTCAAATTCTATTGATAATACTAAATCAATATGCATGCAATTTAAAAATACTAAAGTATTTCAAGTTATAGATTTTAATCATGGAAAAACGCGAAACGATGGGGTAAAAATAGCTGTTGGAGATATAATTATTTTTATGACTCAAGATGCTATACCAAAAGATAATTATTTAATAGAAAATTTAGTTAAACCTCTTAATAATAATATAGTTGGCAGTTATGCAAGACAAGTTGCGAATAAAAACAGTGATAGTATAGAAAAATTTTCTAGACAATTCAATTATCCTGATTTTGATATAATAAAGAATAATAATAGAATATCAGAGCTAGGTATAAAATCTTACTTTTTTAGCAATGTATGTTCTGCTTTTATAAGAAAAGAATTTTTTAGATTAGGTGGATTTCCAGAAGATGTGATTATGAATGAAGATATGGTAATGGCATCTAAAATATTAAATAGCAATAAAAGTACATATTATGCATCTGACGCTATTGTAATTCATTCACATAAGTATTCATATAAAGAACAATTTAAAAGAAATTTTGATGTTGGCGTAGCACTTGTTGATAATAAAGATTATTTTGGAAATACTAAAAGTGAGAGTGAAGGAATTAAATTTGTTAAAGAGGCTATAAAATTTTTAATTAAAAATAATAGATTCTATCTAATACCTCATTTGGTAATACAAAGTTGTTTTAAATATTTAGGATTTAAATTTGGCAGTAATTATAAAAAATTGCCACTTAATATAGTTAAGAAAATGAGTATGCATTCGTTTTATTTTGATAGAAAGGAAAAATTATTATGAAAGGAATAATACTTGCTGGAGGAAGTGGAACAAGGCTTTATCCAATAACTAAATGTGTTTCAAAACAAGCACTACCTATATACGATAAGCCGATGATTTATTATCCTATGTCTGTTTTAATGCTTGCTGGAATAACTGAAATACTTATAATATCAACTCCTAGAGATATTATATTATTTGAAGAATTATTTGGAGATGGAAGCCATTTAGGTTTAGATATTATTTATAAAATACAAGAAAAACCAAATGGGCTAGCTGAGGCATTTATAATAGGTGAGGATTTTATTAAAAATGATAAAGTAGCATTAGTACTTGGTGATAATATATTTTATGGCTATGGATTTAGTGAAAGACTTGATAATGCAACAAAAAGAGAAGAATCTACTATATTTGGTTATCATGTTAGTGATCCTAGTCAATTTGGTGTAGTTGAATTTGATGAAAAATTTAATGTAGTTTCAATAGAGGAAAAACCAGAAAAACCAAAATCTAATTATGCAGTACCAGGACTTTATTTTTATGATAATGATGTAATTAATATTGCGAAAAATGTAAAACCTTCAGAAAGAGGGGAACTTGAAATTACATCCATTAA
>JAWXUS010000028.1:0-17484 GCA_044426235.1 Peptostreptococcaceae bacterium
TGGTTCAGTACAACCAAGTGCCGGAACTAATTCTTCTTTTAATAACTCTAAGTATAAATCTTTCATTTTTGTCATCTCCCTGTTAGAATTTTAAGTATCTCAAATATATTTTATCATATAAGAAAAAACTATGCTAGATAACTATTTTATAAATTAAAAATTTTTATAATTTTTTTAGGTAAATATATTTTATAATTAATAGAAGACTTATTTGTCATATTATGATAAACTGGTACTAAAAAGTCCTAAATTTAGGACTTTTTTATGTGAAAGGAGAATATTAAATGGCGAATAATTACTTTGATAAATATAACTTAGAAGATATTCTTTGTGAGATAGAACGTGTATATTTAAATGATAATAGACCTTGGATTATAGGCTATTCAGGTGGAAAAGATAGTACTGCTATTACTCATTTAATTTTTCTAATGCTTGAAAACTTAGATGAAAACAAAAGACATAAACCTGTATATATAGTTTCATCAGATACATTAATAGAAAATCCTCTTATACTTGATTATTTAAAAAGAAGTATGGATAATATAAATTTATATGCAAGAAAAAAAAGTTTACCAATAAAAGCAGAAATAATTTATCCAGACTATAATGATAGCTTTTGGGCAAATGTTATTGGTAAAGGCTATCCAACACCAAAATCTATTCAATATAGATGGTGTACAGATCGATTAAAAATAAAACCATCTAATGCATTTATAAAAAATAAATTACAAAAAGAAGATGTTGTAGTTATACTTGGAGTTAGAAAAGATGAAAGTACATCTAGAAAAGCTAGAATAGAAAAAAGAGAAATTGATGGATTCTTACTTACTCCACATGAAACATTAAAAGGAAAAGATAAACTTGCATACGTATATACTCCAATAGTTGATTTTACTACTGACGATGTGTGGGATCTATTATATCATAAAAATACTAATTTAAAAGATTTCGGAAATGATTTTGGAGAAACACCATCAACCGCTTGGAATACTGATGTAATGGAATTATTTAATTTATACTTAAAAGGTGCTGGTGATTCTGGGGAATGTCCTTTTATAGCAGATGAAAATGGTGCTAAAAGTAGTTGTGGAAATAGTAGATTTGGTTGTTGGATTTGTACTGTTGTAAAAGAAGATAAGTCATTAAATGGATTTATAGCATCTGGACACGATGAATTATTACCTTTAGTTAATTTTAGAAAATGGATATTAGATGAAAGAGATAAACCTGAAAATAGAAAAACACATAAGAGAAATGGTAGCATTTTAAAGAAAAATGGAAAGAATACCTTTGGACCATTTAATTTTTATGCTAGACAAAAAATACTTAGAAAATTACTAGAGACTGAACTTGAAATGAAAAAAAATTTCCCAGATATAGAGCTTATAAATATAGAAGAATTAAAAGCTATCGATAATATTTGGGATAATGAAGAAGATTTAAATAGAAATACACTAGTAAATATATACATGGAAGTAACTGGTAGTGAACTTGAATGGTCAAAATACAAAAATCCTGTTTTTGATATTAATACTCTAAGTACAATAACAGAAAAGTGTAATGAATATAATATAAATTCAGACCTATTCAATAAATTAATAATAGATACTAACAAATATAAACATTTTAGTAACAAAACTAAATTACAAAAAAGTATTAATAAAATATTAAATGAACAATGGATACATCAAGAAATAGTAGAACAAATTGAGCAAGAAAGCAGTAAGGAGTTAGAAAATGAAAATTAATAAATTAACATTAAAAAACTTTAGATCATACGAAAAAGAAACTGTTTTTGATTTTAGTACAACTGATGAAAAAAATATTATATTAGTTGGTGGTAAAAATGGTGCGGGTAAATCAACTATATTTGAAGCTATAAAACTTTGTATCTATGGGCCTAGTGCGTATAAATACCAAGGATTCAATTCTTCTTATATCGGTAAAGTAAAATCTAATATTAATAATAATTCTTTAAAAAATGATATAGTTAATTCATATGTATCTGTTGATTTAGAAATTAATGAAGGAACTGAAAAAAACATTTATAGCATAGTTAGAAAATGGACATTTATAAATAAAAAACTAAGTGAAAATGTTTTAATATATAAGAATTTTTCAAATATAGCATTAAATGATGATGAAGTTAATTATTTTGAAAACTATATAACATCTATAATATCACCTAAAATATTTGATTTCTTCTTTTTTGACGGAGAATACTTATCTGAATTTTTCATTGGAAAAAATTCTAATAGCCATTTAAAAGAATCACTTTTATCTTTATGTAATTTCGATACTTTTGAAATTCTAAAAAATACTGTTATTTCAAATAACAAATATGATAAAAATAATCCTTCTCAAATAGATATTGCAAAAGATGAGTACTTAGAATTAGAAAAGAATTTAGATTCTATGAATATAGAATTTGATGAATTTAATAATAAATATAAAGATATTAAATCTGAACTTGAAGGATTTGAGCAACAAAAAATAAAACTTGAAACTAATTTTAGAAAAAAAGGTGGAATATTAGCAGAAGAAAGAGATCTATTAAATTCTAAAATAATCGAATTAGAATCTAGAAGACAAGTTATTAATCAAGAAATAAAGGATTTTTGTAATGAAATACTACCATTTTTAATTATTAAAGATCAATTAATTATTACCAGCAATAACTTAAAAACTGAAAGTAATAATGTGTTATTTAATAACTTAAAAGAAAAATTAGATATAAAATATATTACTAATCTACTTTCAACTAAAATAAATAATAACATATTAAGCGAGGTAGCACTTACTGTATCAGACGAATTAATAAAAGATATAAAACCTAAAAATTATGATGAAAATTTTGATGCTATACACAACTTATCAAATGATGAAAGTAATACGATAAATTCTTTAATAAGTAATATATTAGAATTTGATAACATAAATATTACTAAGCTATTTAATGAACAATCAGAAATAGCATCTAATTTATCAGAAATTAGAACCAAATTAAATTCTAGTTTAGATAATAGCTATTTAAATGATTATGTTTTAGAAATTGAAAATATATCTAATAATATATTTGAATTATCTAAATGTAAAGATGATTTAAGTTTTAAGATACACAATTTAGAACATAACATAAATGAAATAACTATAAATAAAGAAAAAGCTAAGAGTAGATATATAGACCTTGTTAAATCTAATAATGTAATAGATATGTCATCAAGTATAATATTAATGCTTGAAGATATAATAAATACTCTTACAGTAGATAAGATAACTCAAATCTCTAGTAATTTTATGAATATATTCAAAAATATAATGCAAAAAAATAATTTTATTGATTTCATAGATATAAATACTAACTTTAACGTTTCTCTGTATATAAATAAAATATACAATTCAAATGAATTAGAAAATTTAATTCAAAATATTGGTTATGATGAAATAGATAAGAAGTTAGGAAACTTATTTATTAAAGACTTAGAAAAGTTATTTAATACAAGTAATAAAAAGGATTTAATAAATAATATTAAAGAAAAATCAATAAGTGACATAAAACTAAGAACTAAAGTTGATATTAATGGTTTCTCAAGTGGAGAAAAACAAATTTATATATTATGTCTATACTGGGCTTTAATAAAATCATCAGATATTAATATACCATTTATAATAGATACTCCTTATGCTAGAATTGATGAAACACATAGAAATAATATTACTGAAAAGTACTTCTCTACTATTAGTACTCAAGTAATAATTTTATCAACAAATACTGAAATTGATGAAAAAGCATACAAAGAGATAAAGCAAAAATTAAATGGGGAATATTTAATAAAGTACGATGAAGTAAATAGAAATACTATACAAACTAAAGGATACTTTTTTGAGGTGTAATTATGGGATTTAGACTTAAAACATCAGGACAAACTAAAGAAATTTTTGAAGAACTAGGAAATAAAATGAACCTTAAACCATTCGCATTGTGTAAACTTGCAATTTCAATGTCATTAACTAATAGTGAATTAGTTGAAGAAAGTGATAGCTATAATAATAATGGCTTAGAACTTAATAGACAAACAATAACTGCACAATATGATTTATTATTTAAAACACTACTTGAAAATCATGCAAAAAAAAGTTTAACAGATGATGAATACTTTCCAACACATGCTAAACTGCATATAGACCGTGGTGCTATAATGCTTAGAAATAGATATAAGTATTCTAGCAATTTAGAACACTTTATAAATCAAATGATTAAAGAAGATATAAGTATATAAAAAAATAAAGCTAAAATTTAGCTTTATTTTTTTATTCTTATTTATCTAATTCCCAAAATGCTTTATCTCTAATAAATATTGGAGAATTATCATTTTGAACTTTTACCAAACTTTCATGTTTTAGAAGACTCTTTATTTTATTATATATATTATCTTCTTCATTTTTACTTTTAGTATTAAATATATATTTTACATCTTTATTATTTAAATCAGAAACATTATGTACAATCCACGTTGATATATAATTTTGATACTCATTTGATCCTGTTGAGAAATGGCTCAATAATTGTGTTGATAAAATTGTACCTACTCCAAACATTCTACCTTCTTTCAGTATTTTCTTTATAGATGTAAAGTTCTTACTTAAGAAGTTATCTGCTTCATCTACTAAAACCATTTTATTTAATTGTCTAAATCCATTTTCTTGTTTACTCTCACCTAGTACAAGCATTTGTGTATAGAAAAGATCTAGCGTTATTGCAACAACTAAGTTTTGTATCGATTTATCATAACCACTTAAATTTATAACGGTTACACCATCTATTAAATCAAATAGATTAGTAGTTTTTGAATTATCTGATTCAAAAATTTCAAAATCGTATAAATTAGTTAATGCAGCATATAAGCTATCCTCTTTAACATCTTCTCTGCCAAAGTATATAGAACAAACATCATTTATAGTAGGTGCTACTTTATTCCAAGTATCAGGACTTCCTTTTTTAATACCTCTTTGCTCATAAGCTTCTATTATAAGTTCTTTAAGTAATGTTTTCTGTTTTATTCCTAAGTTAAATGATGATCTTATAGTTTCTGTAAGTGTACCTGCAGTATGAAGTGGCAACATTGGTTTTGGTCTATCTGGAATTATTATTGATAATGGATTATATGGTAATCTATATAAGTCATAAACTTTTGCATCTGTTGCATTTACAAATTCATCATCTATATAATCTCCTTTATAATCAAATATTAGTATTCCAAGTTTTTTAGAATCTACATTATAAACAGATTCTCTATGTAATTGAGTTACCATTGATTTTGTAAATTGTGTTTTACCAGTTCCCATAGTCCCAATTATACCTGTATTAGTATGTGAGGTATAATTTGTATCTGTTGGATACCAAATAAGAGGTTTATTATTTTCTTTTCTAGTACCAAACATAATTTCCATTTGTCTATTATTCAATTCAAGCTCATCCCCTTCTATATAAATATTTTCTTCTTTAGTTGAAACAGTTTCATCAGTGTAAACAATCTCATCACATATTATATTTTCTGATACGTTATTAATATTCTCTAATTCATCATTACTAGAGTAATAGTTTTTAGCTAAATCTAATGAACTATTTTCATCACTTTTTTGATCTATACTTAATTTAATTCCTAAATTATTCATATTATTAAATTGCTTATATTTATTTATAAGTAAGTTATCCTTATTAAAATCACTATCACCGCTACTATAACTTTCTTTTAACTTCGTTATATCTGAATTTATATTGTTATATCCTTGTGATTCTGCAAGATCTAAAACCGTAATATTATTTCTTAAATTTGAAGGATTAGTATTAAAATATGTATCTTTTTTAAACGATACTACACAACCTTTACCAATATACTCGTCTAAATCTAAATTAATTTTATAATCATCATTTAATAGTTTAGTTCTAATTTCAGTATTCACTATAAAGTCCCAATCTTGATCATTCCATACACCGTATAATTTCATTTTTTCTACACTATTTATAACAAGTTGCATCATAAAATTTCTGTATATAGTTTTTAGGAATGGATTTTCATCATCTTCATTAGTTATTAATTTTTCTTTTAAAAGATTTGCAGTTTTATTTGCCTGTTCAATAGCCTTATCCATTACAGAACTACTATTTTCCCCTATTTTTACTTCAACAGGATAAAAATGTATTTGCACATTTTCATTAATTTCTTCTATACCAACTAAAAGTAAATCATCACTGTAGGAACTATTGTTACCTGTTAGATTTTTAGCGGTAAATAAACCATCTTTTTGACTAAGCCCAGTTCCACCCGATACTCTAAGTATTTCTTCAAGAGATATCGGTACCCAAACTATATCTGGATGATAAAAATATGCTAAACTTATTTTCATAGCAGATAATATACTTATTTTTTCTCTTGGGAATTGTGATTTACTAGATATCATTCTAAGTAACCAATCTCCATTTATCGCATTAAAATTATTTATTATAGATACCATATCATTATCAATTCTAGTAACTTCTTTGCTAGATAAAAATTCTTCTATTATAAACTGATACTGATCCGATTTTCTAGTAACTGTTATAGAATCATATCCACTTGATGTTGTGTATTGATCACTATAGTGAATTATTAGTAAATCTTTTACATTAATATCATTTTTAAAGAAATTTAAATCAACCTTAGGGTCAATGAATGTTACCCAATTAGAACTTTTATATATTTTACTTAAAAACTCTTTATCGCTATCTGATATAGATGTAGTAATACTTAAATTATCATCAAATGGATCTTGTGTACCAATGGCTTTAGTGATTGAATTATATTTTGCAGAAATATTTAATAAATCGTTAGAATTCTTATCTAAGAATTTTGATCCAAATCCTGTTCTATACGAATCCTTTAAAAATACTGATGATGAACCAGATATTAAACCGCCTAAATTAATACCAGTATTGATATTTTCCATCGAACTACTATTTATAGTTACATCTTGATCCATTTCATAAAGTGTTAAATGTGAATATTCATATTCATCAATATATTTATTTTTGTTATAAAAGTTAACTTTCTGTCTAAATATTTTTAGAATATCTATAAGTGAATATTCTTTTATTTTTGAATTAATATTAACTATACTTTCTATATCTTCTATAGAGTTTATCATTGATATTTGTTCAAATGAATTAATTACACTCTTATCTCCATAAACATATATTTCCATTGAAATTAAATTATTTATATCATTATACTTATTTATCTCTTTTATATAATAATCAAATATTCCTGACAATACTTCCCTACAATCACCTAAATTAATAAGTTTTAATTTTAATTTAGATCTACCCATATTTCTAAATAAATATTTAAAATGACTTATGAATTCGCTTACTTTTTCACTAGTTAACTTTAATACAAAATCCCTAGAACCTTTATATCTATTAAGACTGTAATCAACGTAATAAGACCATTCTGGTGAGTGGTTTTGGTCCATAACTTTATATAACTTATCTTTTTCTTTATACATATAAGGCATTAAATATTTAGAATTTAATATTTTTAAAATATTATCATTAACTTCTTCATTTTTCATACTATCATTTATTAATATTTGATAAGCTACATTTATTGGATGAAGAGGAGTTAATAATATCTCTTGAGATCCAAATGATCTATATATAGTTCCTAATTTCCAAATATCACCTTGAGATTTAGATAGAATTTCTCCATTTGGCATCTGTTCTAAAAATTCAATTACATTTCTTAAATATTCTCTTGAAAGGATTAATAGCTCATCATCAAAGTATGCTAGACTTGGTAATAAATTATTTTTAGCATAGTAATTTACAAGTTTATCATAAGATTTTTTTATATTTTCTTCTATATCTAGTTCAACTTCATAAAAATCTATATAATTATCATAAACTATATATTTAGCACTTGTATCGATAATACTTTTTTCTATTTCCAGATTTTCTTTAAAATCTTCTCTTGCAAAATATTCACTAGTACCTTGAATCAATTTATTTTCACCTGAATATATAAAACTTTCTTCTTTTTCTCTTTTTAACTTCCAAATCTTATTCCCACTTATAGGTCTTATGTCTTCTTTTTGGTTTCTTTTTCCAAGTGTTAAATTAGTGTTATTATATTCTATATTAACTTTTATAAAATCATTTTCTTCATGAGGCTGTACATCAAAATTTACTTCCATAGTTTCATCACTACTTAATGTTACTGAATTATCAACATTTTTTAAGATTTCTCTAATTTTTAAATTTTTATCATCGTTTAGAATTATCTTATTTTCATCAGTGTTACTAACTAATAATTGTACTTTAGGTTTTATAATTACTTCATAATTAGATTTTATACTTTTAAACATATTTTCTTCGCAATTTACTATACAAATTCTACATTCGCATCTAACAACCTCATCATTATAGATTACTTTAGTAAATGTATTTTCTTTATTATTAGCATTTATACTTATAATAGCTTTTTTTCCATTAGCAATTACACCGCT
This sequence comes from Peptostreptococcaceae bacterium, assembly GCA_044426235.1. GTDB lineage: Bacteria > Bacillota > Clostridia > Peptostreptococcales > Peptostreptococcaceae > JAGHEK01. The sequence continues at coordinate 8,545 of JAWXUS010000028.1, forward strand.
ATGTAATTCTGATTTCTTATCTAGTTTTAAATACTTTTGTTTCACATTTATATTAAATAAAACTTCTAAATTTATTTGATCTAAATTTTTATTATTAAATACTAATATATTACGCTTTCTACGTTTTGCAGTAGTTTCTCCATCTGGCTTGTCCCAAATAACAATATTTTCATTTTGTATATTAACATTCTCTATTTCCGCTTTAGTTGTGTTTTCTTTTTTTTCTTTCGACATCTTTACATCTTTATAATTTATTTCTTGCCAATCATCTTTTTTAAGTTTGTTAACTCCATTTAAATCAAATATCTTTTCAAGCTCTAGTTCAGGATTACCATATTTATGAATTGATTCTATATCCATAAATAATTTAGAGTTTTCAATTAATCTTTCTTTAATAGCTTTGTTAGATAAGTTATCTTTTAATCCTTCATCATAAAAAAGACTAAACTCATTATATTCTTCTTTTTTTATACTACCTTTATTTAATACATCTAAAATTGCTGAATATTCAAATATAGATGTGTCGTGTTCTAATATATCTTTATTCATTCTATCTAAAACAAAATTTATAATCTGTTTTTCTTCATTATTTATACTACTCATTGGAACTCTACTTTTTATATCTTTTAATAAAGAAGTTATATGTAGAGGCATTCCTTCTTTTTTTAGACTTTCAGTACCTCTAACCAAACTATCTAGTGTAGTATTATGAATAAATAATATTGCAACTGATTTAAAATCTATCTCACTCTCATCTCCTGCTAAATTTCTAAGTCTTATTAGAAAATCATCAGTAGTATTTTTATTTGTACAAGCTATTAAAAGTTCCGTTCCATTAATATCTATACTATACGTTTTGTATGTTGCACTATGTGAATTATATACAAATTCTTTTATTTTGTTTTCTCTTTTTATTGCATCGTACATTCCAAGTACTTCATCTTCTTTTTCAAACTGTATATTAAATTTATCTCCACTTTTTATTTTTCTATTTTCAAAATATGTAACTATATTTTTAGATAGATAACTATAAAATTGATCTAACATATTGGGCATCTCCACTATCACTCTTCTTTTCTATTATATTTAATTTTTCAAATAAATCTATTATTTTACTTTGAGAATCTCGATCAAAATAAATACCTCTTTTTTTGTATTCTTCAAATAAATCTTTTAATTTTATTTTCTCTTTGTTTTTCATACTTAACTTAGTTATAAATAATAATTTTTCTTGATTTATGTTTAATGTATAACCTAATGATCCTCTTCTTTTTAGGTAATCTATTTTACAAAAATCCTCAAAATAAGTTTTATAAGCTCTGTAAAGTTTGTATCGACCTGATTTAGGAGAAGTCATAAATTGATAATCTATACATTTAAACAAATCATACATTTCATCTTTTAGTGAGTCATCATATTGATTACTCTTTTTATACTCACTCCAATTAATTCCTGATACATTTTTAATGTAGATATCTTTTATGTTTTTTAGACTTTGATAAAAAATATTTCTTTCATTATCATCAAAACTTTCTATTATATTATTCATATCTATGTAATCAACACCATCTTCAATATTATTTATATTTAATATTTCAAGAGTATTAATATTACTAAATAAGGGTTTTAAATTACTATCTAGCATCTTCCAACCTTTTATATAGCTTTCTCTAGTTTTTGAAACAGATTCCCAGTCCAAATTAAAATATATTTCCTCTATAGAATGTCTATCTGCATCGAACATTTTAGACATCTTAATTGCAAATTGCGATATATAAAAGAAATAATAGTAATTAATAAGATTTTCAAATTCTTTCATAAATAATTCATAATCAGTAAGTAAAAAATCTAAATCATCTCTAAATAATTTTGATACACTTGGACAAATATTCTTATATTTTTTATCTCTACATTCTATATTCTCTAATTCGGGCAAATTGTTAAGAATTAATATTTCCATCACATTTCCTGGTTTGTATTCAAAACATTTCCTTATTTTGTCTACATATTCTTTATTTCCTTCTAATAAAACATCATATAAAAATTGAGCTAAATACCTATTAAAATTTCCTGTAGTTATTGTGTAGTTAAATAGTTTTGGATGAAATATTTGAATATTATCATTTTTATCAAAAAACATTTCTTTGATAATTAACTTTAAAGATTCTTTGTCTTCATAAGTACACTCTACCATACCTACAATTTTGTCTATATCTATTGAATTCTCTACATCTAATTTTTTATTGTATACTAATCTACAGAATTCACCTATAGAACATTTGAATTTTGATACTTGTTCTTTTTCAGTTTTTCCGTAATTAGTATTATATGGATCTAATAAAATACTTTTTTGTACAATATGTGTTAAACCCTTATCTCCTACTCTATATTGTTTTCTAAATGCTTCCTCATTTATAATAAAATTCATAATATACCTCTTATATTTTCATAAATTCAAATTGTCCAAATCCTTCAGAATAAACTAACTTATAAACATTATTTTTATTACTATCTCTATCTTCAATATGTACTTCTTTATTTTGAGTTCCTAATTTTTTAATTTTATCTAGAAACTTAACAAAATTAATATGATCACATTTATCATCTATACTAGGTCTATATCCATTCTTAACTTTCATTAGAAACTTATACAAATTAAAATCTATATCTACACTATAACTTTTTGTACTATCTTCATTTTTGTATGATAAAACTAAACTTGGGTTAAATTTTAATAAATCTAAATTATCATTTATTTTTAAATTACTTAAATCTGCTAAAATATCAACTTTTTGAGTCATCTGATATTTAGTTTGATTTTTACCTACTAATATATTTATTCTATTATCTGTAACTTCTCCATCCCATTTATATATAGCTTCTCTTACATCTTTATATAACTCAAATAACCCTTTTTTATCACCCTTATTGAAATAGTATAAGTATTCTATATATTTAATATAGTCTTTATCATTTAAATCTACTTCTTCTTTAGGTAAAAACTTTAATAACCTTATAAATAAATTTACTAACTTATTTTTAAAGTTTACTTTACTTATGTTAGTATCTAATTTTATTAATTCATCTTTAATAAAATTATTATTATTTATAATATTACCTAATTTATCATCTTTATTGTAGTTTAAATATTTGCTAAATATTGAACATATATCATCTGTTAAGGTAAGTTTTATAATTAAATTATCTAGTCCTTTAGAGCTATAATTTATTGGATCTAAATTACTAACAGAATGCGATATTTGTGATAAATCTTTATAACTAAATATATTAGATACAAATATTGAATCTAAAAAATCTAAAGAATTCATTTTTGCTATATATATTTCCAATTCATTTTTATTCTTATTGTCAAGTTCTGTAGTAACTATAAAATCATAAATATAATTCAATAAACTTCTAGTAGACACTATTAATTTATCATTAATCACTGCTTGAATAATAATATCTATTAAACTTTTTCTTACAGAACTAATCATTAACATCTCATAGTTTATCTTTATCGGACAACTATAACTAACACTACATTTTAAACAGTTTTCATTATAACTATTTTTAAATTCATTTTGTTTATCAGTTTGTGTAATCTTATTTATTAAATCATCTATATATTTTGATTCTGTTTTTTCATTATTTAATGAATATATATGATAATCACTAAAATTTATAAATTGAAAATGAGAATTTTTATTATAATCATTGTCAGATATATCTGTATTAAGTAAATTTTTCTCTTCAACATACTTAATAAGTTTTGTAAAATTATGGTTATATTTAGAATCGATAAAATTACTAAGTGCACCTAAATTTATTGCAAGTATCAATTTTTTATTTGACTTTTCTATATTATAATCATTAAAATCACTTAAAACATCATTTAATGTATCTATTGAAGTTTTTGAAGGATCAAAACTTTCAGTTGCATCATTATGTATATCAAATCCACTCATAGTACTTGAATATTTATTCTTTAGATACGATATTATATGTGATTTTCCATCACCAACTCCACCACAAACTAAAATAAGTCTTGAATTAATTGACATATATGAATTATCTATTATATTAAGTAATTCATCCTCAACATTTCTTTTAACGTGCATATATGACTTAAATGTACTAAAGTTATTAGTATTTTCTACAGCTTCTTTTGAAGATTGTTTTAGTTTATTTAAAATATCTATTAAACACTTATTATCTCTCATAAAATCTCCTTTTGTTACTTTTATACCTATATTATACACATATTTCCCAAAATATTAAAGACAAATCCTTCACAAAGATAAATTGAAATTTTTCACATAAAATGATATTATTAAATCTAAATAATAAATTATATAGGGGGTTTAAATGAACAAAAAAACATTAATAATACTAATTGCGCTACTTTCAGTTGGTGGAATTGGAATGTATCTTGAAGGATCTTCTTCAAATCAGTCAACTTTATATCAAGAAGATACAAATACTGAAGTATCTAATAAAATAGTATCAAATGATGAAACTATAGAAGATACTACTACAGAAGATGAAATTATAATCGAAGAAATTATGGAAGATATTTTTGAAGAGGAAATCAAAGAAGAAGAAGTAAAAGAAGAAACTCCAGAAATTATTGAACCAGAAATTAATTTAAGTAAAACTGATAATTATAGAAATAAGTTACTTTCAGTTTATAATAATTCAAGTAACCCATACAAAGATTCAGACGTTATATTAAATGAAATTTATTCAGATTTAAGAAATGTATTGCCTGCTAATGAAATGGAACTTTTAAAAAATGTTCAACTTGAGTGGATAAAAGAGAAAAGTGGAAAGTCTGATTATGAACTTTATGAAATGACTAATATTCGTTGTTATGAACTTTTAGAATTTTTAGATGCAGAAAGTTTCTACATTGGAACTCAATCAAATACAATTTCTCAAGCTAATGAACTTAGTGAAGATCAAATGAAGGAAATGATTTATCAAAAAATGGGACACGATAGAGATACTATAACTTATTACTACTCTCCAAATGATAATTATGTACCAGAAAATGATAGACCAAAGTACTACATATTCCAAGTTAATATGTACTCACCTGAAGATGATTTTGAAGTAACTTATGATTACAATATATTAATAGATAGAGAAACACATAAATTATATATGTTAAGTCCTGGAGATGATCTTATTTCTCTATAATAAAAAAGTAGGAAGAAAATTCTTCCTACTCAAAACTTTTTATAAATGATATATTAGAAATTTCTACATCATTCATACTATTATTTTGTAAGCTAAAATTCGGATTGGGAGTATACCAAGACTTACTTCCAAAATAGTTTTGATATTTTGGACTTTCAAACATATATCCGTGTCTTGCAAAAATTTCATTTCTTATATATCCAAGTTCCTCAGATGAATATCTTGCTAAATCACTATAATTTAAGTATCTAACATTACTATCTGCAATTATATAATCAGAATAGACTTCATAATCTTCTATAATCTCTTCTTCTAAAATTTCATTATTTGAAGTATCATTTGGCACAACTACAACTTCATCACTAAAAAATTCCTTATAAAAAGATAGTTTACTAATATCATAATTATATTTTTCTGCTTTTATCATATAATCAAGGCTTAATTCTTTTTCTTCATTTTCATATGACTCAATGGATTTTTTTGCATAAACTGATGCGCTCATAGTATCAAAACTAGCTTTTTTAAGTGTATCTTCAAGATATTTTAAATGTTGTTCAAAATCATCACTACTTTCAATTCTAGCTTGAATTATATGAATTATTCCTTCATTATATTTTACATCAAGTGCATCTTTATAGTATTTTAGTGCATCTTCAACTGTAACTGCATTTTGTGCTTTTTTAATATTTCTATCATATAATATAGTGTCTTTTGCAAATAAAAGACCAATAAGAATTACTATAACTACACTTAGCACTATTAAAAGTCTATTATTCTTCTTTTTTTGAGTATAATTAATGTATTCAAGTTCTTTAGTTTGATTAGTATCTTTTGCTAACGAAATACTTGATCCATTTTCATCATTTTCGTTAGGTAATACTCTACCACATTCAACACAGTAAGTAGTACTTTCATCTGAATATTCTATATTACATCTCTCACAATATTTCATAGAAATCCCCCTTAATTATATCCTCTATCAATAGTTACAACACATTCATAATTTTCATCTATTTCTTTCATGCAGTCATTTAAATATTTTTTAAGTTCTTCTTCACTTGAAACTTTATCAAACTTATTACTATTAACTACTACATCAAATATTAAACTCTTTTTTTCATTACTAACAATCATTCTAAAATCGTGCATAGACTCAATAAGTGGATTATATTTTATAATTTTATTTATTTCATCTCTTGCCTCCTTAACGACTTCACATTTAATACAAACAGGGTCCATATGCATAACAAGATGAATATTTAATTTATCAGAAATTTCTCTTTCTGCTTTATCAATTAGGTTATGAACAGTTAAAAGATCTAAATCTGCAGGTATTTCAACGTGTACAGATGCAATAGTTTTTTGTGCACCATAATTATGTACTATAAGGTCGTGTGAACCAATTATTAAGTCATATGATAAAATCATTTCATTTAAATCTTTAACAAATTCTTCATCAGGCGCCTCCCCAAGAAGTGGGCTTATAGTTTCTTTTACCAAGTTATATCCTGCAAAAAGTATTAAAATTGAAACTAAAACTCCAACGTATCCATCAATTGGAATACTTGTAAAATTTGATATTAAAAATGCAAGAACAACAGTGCTTGATGAATAAACGTCTCCAAGGGCATCAACTCCTGATGCTTTTATTGCAGATGAATTAATTTTTTCTCCAACAAATTTATTGAATTTACTAAGCCAAAATTTAATAAATATAGAAATTAGAAGTATTAAAAATGGTATTAATTCAAATTTAACTGAAACTGGATTTAAAATTCTATCTATTGAACTCTTTGTAAACTGCATTCCAACTAACATAACCATAAATGCCACAATAAGTGCCGACACGTATTCAAGTCGTCCATGCCCAAAGGGGTGTTCTTTGTCTGGTGGAAGTGATGCAAGTTTAAAACCAACAATAGTTATTATTGATGAAACCATATCCGATAAATTATTAAATCCATCTGCCATAATTGAAATACTAGAGGTTAAAAGTCCTATTGAAATTTTTATTATAAAAAGAATTAAATTACAAATTATTCCGATTAACCCAGTAAGATAGGCATACTTTCCTCTAATATTTTTATCTTCAATATTTTCACTATTATTTATAAACTTTTTTATTAAATAATTAGAAAACAAATATTTTCCTCCTTTTAATTTCTATTTGAAATATTATTATAATTTAGAATTTGATAAAAAACTATACTTATATTATAATTTTTTATATGTAAATTATTACTTTAATTGCTTGCATAAAATTAACATAAAATATAAATACTATTTATTGGAGGATTTATATTTATTTATGTGAATATATAAATATACTTAAAGTACGAGGTGATTTATGAAAACTTTAAAATATATATTTTTACTTATACCACTATTTACAATAGTTACTTTTTCAAATGCTCTAACTACTATTAATAATATAAATTTTAATATATCAATAGTAGAAACGGCTTATGAAATTTATTCTTTAGAAAGTTTTGATGAAACTTTTTATAAAGACAATAATGCCCAAAAACATTATATTTGGCTTTTAAATTACAAAAATAATTTAGATAAAACTCAAAAAAAAGAATTATCAAGTTTATTTGAAGATGTAGCACTTAGAAATTATATAAAATTTATTTTAGAAAATGATATACTTAGTTTTAATGATTTAATTTTAAATATTAAAAATGATAATAGCTTAGGTCTTACAGATACCCAAAAAGATGACTTTAAAAACTTCTTTACTTCATTTTATAATGATTTTAATTTCTATTTTAATAAACAAAGCTTTATACTTAGCTCAAAAATATCTGATATAAAAAATTCAGTAGATAATTTTAAGTATGAAGAATTTATAAAAGAATTATCTGGTAAAAATTTTAATGATAATTATGATTTTAACTTTTACTACAGTCTAAGTCCTAAGTTTAATCATCTATTTAAAACTGATAAAAATATTGTATCTATTATAACATCTTCACACGATGCTAAAGATATTATTAGGATTTGTAGCGATTTTTACGTTGATAAAATCCTTAATGAACTAAATTATAATACATCATTTTTCAATACTTCAATGTCTTTAAAAAGTAATCATTTAGCATTAAATGATTACGAAAACTATAGAAATTCATATTCTTTTAAAGAATATTTGATTGAAAATTTAAATGAAGGATTTTTAAAATATTTAGACTATAAATTCTATAATATAACTTATGATTTTTCAAATTATACGTATGATTTAGATTTTTATAATTATTTAATAACTATAAATTTCGATCCTACAAAACATAATTTAATTGATGAATGTATTAACTTTTATGTAAGTAAAGAAGATTAATCTTCTTTACTTAGTAATTTATCTGAACTATACTTTATTAAAATTGCTCCAAGAGGTGCAGTAAATAACACACTAAAAATTGCAATAGCCTGCATAACTTCTCCTCCCATAACTCCCATTTGAAGCGGAATTGATGCTTTTGCAGATTGAACCGTTGCTTTTGGAAGATATGCTATTATACAAAAAAGTTTTTCTTTATTGTTTAAATTAGTTCCTTTAAGAGATATTAATACACCAATTGATCTAACAAATAATGATATACATAAAATAAAAAGTCCAATTAAAACATATTCTCCAACAAGTGTTGGATTTATCGCCATTCCAACGAATGAAAATAAATATAATTTTCCTACTTGCCATATATTATTCATCTTATCTTTTATAACTAAAGAAATTTCATC
>JAWXUS010000188.1:0-2141 GCA_044426235.1 Peptostreptococcaceae bacterium
TGATATTTAATCCACACACTATTTTTAGCATTAATAACTATTTGATACTCCTTACTAACTCTTTTTAACATTAGTAAACGTGCAGGTTCTAGTGAATATTTAGGTATAACCTTAAACCTATAATCAGTCTTTATTAAAACTTCTAAATCTACTAGCATTTGTGGTTTTAAATAATTAGATATATCACCTCTAAGCATTCTATCTCTCCTTATAATGTTCTTGTCTCTTATCACTATCAACTATCCTAATAGCAGTACAATTACCTTGTATCAAACTGTTAATACTACTACCATACTTATCAATTAAATCTACTCTAGTATAGTTAGTACATATAATAGTAACTAACCCTCTCTCTTCTCTATACCTAAGTAAATCTTCAAGTATACCCACAGTAGTATTATTTAACGTGATATCCTTACCTATCTCCTCTAAAGCTAAAAACTCAACTGCCTTAAAATTTAGATAAAACTGTTCTTCAAGCTCTTCTTTTTCAGAAGGGGACTTACTCCCCCACATTCTAGTGTAAGCATCTTTATATTCAACCAAAGTACATCTCCTAGAAGTATATCTATTAACATAAGCATATTTTATTATTAAAGATGCAATAAAAGATTTACCTACACCATTACTCCCACTTAATATTATACCTTTATTGTTTTGGAATTGACTATGTATATTTTCAATGTAATCCCTAACAAATGTATTCACTACTCTCCTATCTTCACTCCCAAAATCTTTTAAATCATCTAAAGTGGCATTATGAAATTCTTTAGGTATACCTCTCCTACTTAAATTTAAACTACTAATACTTGTTCTTTTAGGGCGCATATTTCTACCTCCTACCAATCTCCTATAATATTTGTGCTACTATCTTTAGTAGCTTGTATTTCTACAGTTCTAACAACCTTCTTGTTTTGTTTTTCACTATACTCACCTTTAGCAAATAATAAGCTATCAGTATATATTTTATTACTCCAACCACTACTCAAAATATAAGGACTAAGACTTTTTAAATCTAAATAAGTTTGACCACTCTCAAATAAGAACGTAATCATTAAATAAATCTCACCTACAGTATAACCCTTTGTTATAAGATTATTATATGTCTTATACTCCTTAGAATAATTAGCTATAACATATTTTATATCTTTAATGTCTTTTTGATATTTAAAATAAAAAGCTAAATCTCTAGTCTTAAATTTTTTAATCCCATCATCAATATCATCTTGTGTAAAAGCTAAATACTTTATTAAAAACCTATCATAATCACTTACCACCTCTTTAGGAGTAGGTTTTTTATTCTCGTTAACCTCCATTCCTATGTCATATTTATTCTTCAACCCTTCTAAATTTAGAGTGGGTCTCTTTTTAGTATCCTTAACTTTAAACTCTATTTGTTGTAATCTTTTAGGTTTAACTTTCATCTTCTTACCTCCTCATTATCAATACTTCGTAAGCTCTATAATTATATTAACATTTTTAATTTCTGTAGTCAAACAAAAAATAAAGACACCCTAAAGGTGTCTCCATCTTAACTCTCAATACTACTAATAACCTTATTTAAGTGTTGTCTACATATATCACTCACCCTCTGTAAGGCTTGTGGTTGTGTCTCACCTTCTTGTATATCATCAGTCAACCAACAATCAACTCTAAAACTTTCATAATTACCCATATTAATTGTAGCCCCAGTACTAACACCTACACTCCTATTACTCTTTTCTATATTATGTTTAATATTATGGTCTAAAGGTTTACCTTCTTTTAGGACTTTCTCCTCACCTTTAACCCCTACTGTGATAGTAGTATTATCATCAACTTTCTTTAATGGTTTTTTAATCATACTTTCCTCCTACACATACTTTTTATTAACTTCCTCTAACCCCTTAAATACTCTTCTACTAAACAAAGTATTAGCAACAGAATAACCCTGTCTCACATTAGATTTAACTGCACACTCAACTATAACCTCTATCTGCTCTAAAGAATATAATCTCCTATTGTGTTTATCTTTAAAAATAGGGTTAGGGAGTATCCCACTAACCTCCCATTTTCTAATAGTTTGTGGAGTCCTTCCTAACTCACTAGCTAACTTATCAATATAAAATAATTCTAAAGGTTCACCTTTCATATTAATAACC
>JAWXUS010000079.1:0-4233 GCA_044426235.1 Peptostreptococcaceae bacterium
TATTTTAACTGTTGCATTATCTTCTACTGCTCTACTCATATCATATATATCTATATAATCACCAAATACTGCAAGGGTAGATTTATCTTCAAATTCAATTGGAGTTCCAGTGAATCCGATATAAGATGCATTTGGTAGTGCATCACGAAGATATTTAGCATATCCATATTTTAAATCTAAATCATTATTTTTAGAAGTTGTTTTAACACCAAGACCATATTGGCTTCTATGTGCTTCATCTGCAACAACTATTATATTATCCCTATTACTTAAAACAGGCATATCGCCATTTTCAGGCTTAAATTTTTGAATCGTGGTAAATATTATTCCACCACTTTCTCTATCTTTTAAAAGGTCAAATAATCCGTTTATTGCCTTATTTGTATCTTTCATCTTATCTTCTTCTGTTAATTGTCTTTTACTTGCTCTTTTTGGTTCTTGTCCAAGTAAGTTAATACTTTGAGAAAATGTTGAGAATAATTGCTCATCTAAATCATTTCTATCAGTTAATATTATTATAGTCGGGTTATTAAATTCTTTTATTAGTTTTGCAACATAAAATACCATTGAAAAACTTTTACCAGATCCTTGGGTATGCCATACAACCCCTATTTTTTTATCTTTATTTATAGCCATATGTGTTTTTTGTATAGCCTTTTTGACTGCAAAGTATTGATGATATCCTGATAAAATCTTTATTGGAGATGATGTTTCTATGATTTCGCCTGTTTCTTCGTCAACTCTTATTGTTTTCTTTGTTTGGAATAATAAGAAATTTTTAATTAAATCTAAGAAATTTTCTTTCTTAAAAACACCTTTTATTAAAGTTTCATATTGAGGTATATTTAATGGCTCTATGTTTTCACCATCAATAGTTCTCCAATTCATAAATCTTTCAATATTTGAAGTAATAGTTCCAATTTTTGCATTAACACCGTCGCTTAGAACACAAAACGCGTTATAATAGAATAACTTCTCTATATATACTTTGTAGTTTTGTATCTGATTATATGCATCTTCTATTCCAACATCTTCATTACGAATGCTTTTCAATTCTATAACAGATAACGGTATTCCATTTATAAATATTACAATATCAGGCCTTTTTTCTTCAATACCATAGATTCTAAGCTGATTTACTACTATAAAGTTATTGTTTTCTATTTTATCAAAGTCAATTATATAAGCTTTTTTAGTTCTATTAATTCCATTTTCTATAAATGATACATCTATTCCATTCACCATTAAATTGTGAAAATATTCATTATTTTCTTCAAGAATTGGTGTATTAAACGAAATTATCTGCCTATAAACACTTTCTATTGCATCATTTGGCAAATCTCTATTTAAAGAATAAAGCGCATCTTTCACTCTATTCTTTAATATTACATCTTTAAAAGTATCTCTTTCTAAACTATTTGGAACAAGTTCTTTTCCAGATATATATTCATATCCTAATTCCTCAAATATTTCAATTGATGCATCTTCTAATTCATATTCAAGCATTATATTCTCCCCTTTTATAATTTCATATATATAAAAAATGATAGAAATTAATCTATCAATTATTAGTACTATTTATCATCAATAGGAACTTTAATTTCTCCGCTCATAAGTTTTGGTAATAAAGCATCTCTTATATCTGATAATTTTTTATTTTCTTTAGACAGAGAATAAATTTGTTTAAATAATGGATTTATAACATCACTAAATTTACTAATTATATCTATGTTAGGTACTAATATAGTTAGCTTTTTTAATTGAGTTTGATTTATTCCAGGTTGTGCTGAATTGGTATTTAAATTCTTTATATTTTCTGTCATATATTCTTGATCTAACCATAAATATAAGTACTCTTGAGATAATAAATCATTACTTCTTAATATAAATACATGAGAATTTATACAACATTCTTTATATGGAAAATTATCCATAAATATAGTTTTTCTACCTAATTGTGCTCCATCTTTATATAATAAGACATCTTTAGATTTAATTATGCCTTTTTTCATATTATTGAAATATTCTTTTGGTACATATTTTTCTTTAGAATAATTATATTGTCCAAGACCAATTATATTTTCAGCTCCTATACTTGGAATACCCTCTGTTATATTATTCGTTCCCCCTTTAGGTCTATTACCAGATTCTATTGTGTCTAACACATCTGCTAATTTATTAATATTAAATTTTTTAGGGATAAATCCCAGTTCACTATAAAACATTTCTCCACCACTACTTTTATATGGTTTTCCTTCTTGATTTGGAAACTCAAAGTCTACAAACCAATGTTTAAATATATTTTGAGCTATTTCTTCTAATTTTTTGTTTATGTTATTATTGACCTGTATTTTTTTGTCTAAATCAGATAAAACCTTTGCAATAGCTTGTTGTTCCTTAACTGATGGTAAATATATAGTACTATCTTTTAAAACATCTAACTGTACTCTTTGACGACCAGATGTTCCTGTCATTGATTTTATTGCTATGCTCCTAAAATCATTACTAATTGATTTATAATATATAAAATCATTTATACTTAAACCCTCTTTTTCTCTCATAACTATAAATTCTGTGGAACCAAAACCAATTTCATCTTTATTTAAAATTGTCACTTGAGCTGTTTTACCATTTTCTAAACAAGGAGTTATCCTTGCAAATAATATGTCTCCATTTCTAAACTTTACACCACTTTTAAATTCCTCTAATTCAAATCCACTAATGATCTTATTAAATTCTTTTAATTTTTTCATTGATATTTTTTTAGCTACAGTATTTTTTTTTATGAATTCTTTTGGATTAAATTCTATAATATCTTGTAATTTTACTAACTCCCAATCATTAAAATTCATAACCAATTCCTCCTAAATTAGTTCTTATTTCTTCTTCTAATGTCCTTGAAGTTGTAAAAAGATTATCTAATTCATTAGTTAAAATATTCATTTTTTCATCAAATTCTGTTTCTTTATCTTTAATATCATCTATTCCAACATATATTCCAGGAGTTAGTATATGATTATTCTGTTTGATTTCCTCATTTGTTGCTACTTTACAGAAACCTTTTATATCTTCGTAATTTCCATCATTATTTCTAAAATTATGATAAGTATTTACTATTCTATTTATATCATTATTTGAAAACTCTCTATGTGTTCTATCAATTAATTCTCCAATATTTCTTGCATCTATAAATAGTACTTCTTTTTCTCTATTCCTAAATTTATCAGTTTTCTTCTTATTTCTACTAAAAATCCATAAACAAACGGGTATAGCTGTTGAATAAAATAACTTATCAGGAAGTGAAACAATAGCATCAACTAAATCATTTTGTAATAAATTAGTTCTTATTTCGCATTCTGCCAATGTATTTGCACCTAATGAACCCTTTGCAAGTATAACACCTGCAACACCATTAGGTGCTAAATGACTTATTATATGAGATATCCAAGCATAGTTTGCATTACCTACAGGAGGTATTCCCCATTTCCATCTTGAATCATCTATTAAATAACTTTGTCCCCAATCCTTTACATTAAATGGAGGATTTGCAAGTATAAAATCTGCTTTTAAATTTTTATGCAAATCATTATGTAATGTATCTTCTTGTCTACTTCCTATATTTCCATCAAGACCTCTAATAACTAAGTTCATACGACATAATTTCCAAGTTGTAGCATTTAACTCTTGTCCATAAATAGATAAATCACTTAAATTCCCTTGATGCTCTAATACAAATTTCTCACTTTGAACAAACATACCACCACTACCGCAAGCAGGATCATATATTCTTCCTTTATATGGTTCAATCATTTCAACTAAAGTTTTAACTATACTTGTTGGTGTATAGAATTCCCCACCATTTTTTCCTTCTGCACTTGCAAACTTTCCTAAGAAATATTCGTAAACTCTACCCAGTAAATCTTTTTCTTCTTTTGTATGCAATTTTATTGTTGATATTAAGTCAATTAATTCTCCAAGACGTCTTTTATCAAGTTCAGGTCTTGCATATCTTTTATCTAATACACCTATTAGACTAACATTTTCATTTTCTATCTCAATCATTGCATCATCTATAATTTGACCTACTTCATTAGATCTTGCATTATCTCTTATATAATTCCATCTTGATTTTTGTGGAACCCAAAATATATTCTCTGAAATATACTCATCAATTTCCTCTTCGAAACCTTCTCCTTCTTGAAGTAATTCATTGTATCGAAGTTCAAATTTATC
>JAWXUS010000007.1:0-73981 GCA_044426235.1 Peptostreptococcaceae bacterium
AATATCAAACAAATAATATTTTTCCTTTCTTGATTTATATATTTTGATAGATAAGATCTCTTTAAAACCTTTTATTAAAACCTCTAGTTCCAATACATATAATGTACAATACTTATTTATTTTTAGTACAATCTAATTTCTAAAATAGTACAAAGTTATTTTAGAATAAATACAATATTTGTTTATTAATAGTACAACCTTTTCTTGACTAAAATAGTACAACCTATAAAATAAAGGTTAAAAATGTAAAAACATTTCGCTTTGAATATTTTTTGATGATTTTTATTAATTTTTCTTTAAAAAAGGACGCGACAAAGTCTCCAATTTTAAAAAAAAATTTTTTGTGGTAAAAATTGGCCTCCACTAATAAATATATGAAATTTTGCTTTTTTACAGGTTACTTTTTCCAAAACATTTAAGTTGTAAAAGTTTAATGCGCATTTCTTTAGTTAAATTTTTGTCTGATACATTTATATCTTTGTAATTATTTTTATTTATATCTTTGATATCGCTAATTACAGTAGTGTTTTTTATATCTGATTGATTAATTGTAACTAAAATGTTATTTTGATCAGAACTTTCAGTATTAACTTCTGTGTTATTAATAACTTTGCTATTTACGTCTTCTGATTTTTTTATATCTTGATCTGAAGTTTCAGTAATTTCTTGATTGTTATTTTTATTAAATAATTTATTGAATTTTTCTAAAGCCTTTTTTTCTTCGTTAGATGTTTTTTTACTCTTAATTTTAATTTTTGTGTCTTTAAAATTAGTTAAGAATAAATATTGGTTTACGTTATTAGAATTTGTTCCCTCTCTTTTACTTCTTGCAACTTTTAAATATTCCAGTTCCTCTAATTGTTTTATAGCTTTACTTATTGTACTTTTACTGCACCCTAAAGCTTTAGATATAGTGTTGTAGCTTGGAAATGCTATGTTTGTGTTGTAGTTTTTGTGTTGTGCTATAAATAAAAATATAGATCTTGTACTGTGATTAATTCCTTTTTGGTTTAGTGATTGCGGTACTTGTATGAATAATTCTTGGTTCATTTTATTTTCTCCTTAGTTTTATATTTTAATTTTTATTATTTTAAATAAAAAAAAGCTAATTCAACCTCTTTTGAATTAGCTAAATATACTATATATGTTAAGTAAACCTTATAAATATTTATCTTAAATAGTTGTAATTTTACTGTATGTTGTATATAATACAGTTAAATACGGGATAGAGTATCCTGCTAACTAATTAAATTTAATAAAAATTTATGAAGGCTTAATCATATAAGTAATCTAACTAATCTGATAGTTGATTTCATTCCATTAGAGTTCCTGCTCTGTGGAAACTTATTTTTGATAAGTCTTTTTTTCCGTTTAAAATTATGTTAAAACCATTGTAATACGTATTTTGGAAAAAAACAAGAGAAAATTTTAAAAAAATTGTGATTTATAAACATTTACTATGCTAAATGATATATTAAATGTAAGATTAAATATATCATTTAATGTGTTATTTAATGTGTTATTTATTAGTTTACATAATTAATAAATAGTAGCCTAATATTCAGTAAAACACTATATTTTGAATAAAAATAAAAAATTTTGTAATTAAATATTTATATATTTTTTAGGTAAAAATAAAATAAATTTAGTGTGAATTTAATCTATTTTTTTATAAATTTTATAGGTAAAATATAATTTAAATTATCTTTAAAATAAGCACAAAAAAATAATAAAAAAATTTAAAAAATTAATGGAAAAAATTAAAAATATAAGTTTAAATACGTTTTTAACGAACTAAATTTTATTTAATATATTTTATCGTTATAAATATAGATTTTAAAATATATGGCTTTTATTTAATTAATTTAGTGTGAATTTTTAAATGCTATTTTTAGTTTATTAATAAAGTAGATTTCAAAAAGACTTCATATTACTACTTAGGCATTGACAAAGTAATAGGTATAAATTAGTATTGATAATGATTATTACATAAAAAATTTAAAGGAATGATATAAATGACTTATTTAAAAAATAAAAAGATAGCATCTTTATTAATAGGTATGCTAACTATGTGTACTTTATTAACTGGGTGTTCAAATAATAATGTTAGTGAAAATGTTGATGAATTGAAAAATGAAATAGTATTTGCAAACTTTAGAGATATTAGAGATCCAAATCCGCATCTTTATGGTGGTGAAATGTGGTTTCAAGAAATGGTTTATGAAACTTTAGTTAGTGTTGAGGAAACTGGGATTGAACCTTGTTTAGCAGAAAGTTGGGAAATTAGTGAAGATGGTTTAATCTATACTTTTAACATTAGAGAGGGTATGACTTTTTCTGATGGATACGTTTTAGATGCTAATGCTATCGAACTTAATTTTGATGCTTTATGGGACAATAAAGAACGTCACGTTTGGCTTGAATCTATGAATTTAATAACTTCTTATTATGCAAAAGATGATTATACTTTTGTTATTGAATTATCTGGGCCGTACTATCCACTTTTAACTGAACTTGGAGTTACAAGACCTTTTGCTATGGCATCTCCAAACGTTATGAAAGATGGCACTACTAAAGATGGTGTTACTGAATATATCGGATCTGGTCCATACGTTTTAACTGAAAATGTGGTTAATGAATATGCAATTTTTGAAGTAAATGAAAATTACTGGGGTGAAGTTCCAGAGATTGAAAAAGTAACTATGAAGGTTATTCCAGATAATCAAGCAAGAATTATTGCTCTTGAAAATGGTGAAATTGATTTGATTTATGGTGCAGAACTTATCGATGCAGAAACTTTATTTAGTTATGAAAATAGTGAAAAATTTGTTTCAAGTACTTCAGAACCTCTTTCAACTAGACATATTTTACTTAATACAGAAAACAAAATTTTAGAAGATATAAACGTTAGATATGCACTTTCTCACGCGGTTGATAAGGTTATGATATCTAATGGTATATTTAATGGTATTGAGGCACCTGCAGACTTTTTATATGCGAAAAGTATTCCATATTGTGATGTTGATCTTATACCTTATGAATACGATTTAGAATTATCTAAGAAATATTTAGAAGATTCTGGGTGGGTAGTTTCTAGTGATGGAATTAGAGAAAAAGATGGAGAAAGATTAAGTTTTAGAATTTTATACGATTTAGATAGTGTTACTGGAAAAAATATTTCTGAATATTTACAAGCAGAATTTATAAAAATTGGTGTTGAACTTAGACTTGAATGCTTTGAACGTGCAACTTACGTTGATGCCCTAAAGGCTGGAGAATTTGATATAGCACATAATATTTCTTGGGGATCTCCATACGATCCGGAGTCTTCATTGTCTGCTATGACAGGAAGGGTATATGGTGATTATGCGGCTCAACTTAATCTTCCAAATAAAGCGGAACTTGATAGTTTAATTGGAAGTGTGTTTGTTACTGTTGATGTTGATGAAAGACAAGATATTTATGATGAAATATTAACTATTCTTAATGATTCGGCAGTTTATATTCCTCTAACTTATCAAAATAATAAATCATTATATAATAATAATATAGAAAATGTTACTTATAAGCCGTCTCAATTTACTATTCCTTTTTGGGAGATGTCTATTAAATAATACATATAAAAAGATAAGTAGTATATAATAAAAATAGTTTATTTTGATAAGCTATTTTTATCAAAAAAAGAAGTGAAAACTTCTTTTTTTAAATTATTAGGAGAATATTATGAGAAAATATATTATAAAAAGGATATTAAATTTTATACCGCTACTTTTAGCAGTTTCATTTTTTACGTTTGTATTTATAAATTTAATTCCATCAGATCCCGCAGAAATTGCACTTAGGGTAAATCAAACACCAATTATTAGTGAGGAATTACTTGAGAAAACTAGAGAACAATTTGGTTTAAATGATCCATATTTGGTTAGATACTTTAATTGGTTAACGGACGCTTTAAGGCTTGATTTTGGAATAAGTTATGTTAATCCTTCTCAAACTGTTTCGGATAAGATATTTAAGGCACTTCCAAATACTTTACTTCTTGCAGGATTTTCATTTTTTCTTGTAGTGGTTATTAGTGTGCCGGTTGGTTTTTTATGTGCAGTTTATAAGGATAGTTTATTTGATAAAGTTACTCGTGCATTTATATTTATAACTACTGCAATACCTTCTTATTGGGTAGGACTTATGCTTATGTGGATTGTGAGTGTTAAAATGGGGCTTTTGCCTAGTAGTGGTAACTACAATGGTTTTAAAAGTTTAATACTTCCCTCAGTTACTGTTGCTTTAACTTATATTTCAACTTTTATTAGATTAATTAGAAATAATATGATTGAGAATATGTCTGAAGAATATGTTCATTATGCTAATGTTCGTGGTTTAAAGCAAAAAGATATTTTACTAAAACATATTC
Organism: Peptostreptococcaceae bacterium; assembly: GCA_044426235.1. GTDB lineage: Bacteria > Bacillota > Clostridia > Peptostreptococcales > Peptostreptococcaceae > JAGHEK01. Next base: position 4,412 of record JAWXUS010000007.1, read on the forward strand.
TTAGAAATTCACTTCACACTTGTATTGTTGCAGTTGGAATGAGTATTCCTCAATTAATTTCTGGTACTATTGTGGTTGAAAATGTTTTTGCTTGGCCGGGTCTTGGAACGTTATGTATAGAGGCTATTTTTAATCGTGATTTTCCAGTAATTCAAACTTACGTTTTACTTATTGGAGTTTTATTTATTACATTTAATTTAGTATTTGATATTATTCAAGTTGTTATTGATCCAAAATTAAGAACTGGAGGAGATGAGTAAATGTTAGGTAGAGTATTAAATCACAAAGGGGCAAGACTTATAATAGGAATACTTTTACTTATTGTATTTGTTGGAATTTTTGCACCATTTTTTGCACCAAATGATCCGTATGCAGTAGATTTACTTAGTAAGTTTGCAAAGCCTTCATATGAATTTCCACTTGGGGCGGATCAACTTGGTAGATGTATTTTATCTCGTATGATATTTGGAATTAGACCAACCATAGGCCTTGCAACTATTACTATGATAGGAACTATTTCACTTGGTACTTTCGTTGGATTGATTTCTGGTTATTTTAGAGGGATTGTTGATGAAATTTTAATGAGAATCGTTGATGTTATGCTTTCTTTTCCAAGTCAAATAATGGTTTTTGCGGTTGTTGCACTTCTTGGAATTGATGTTAAAAATGTTATTTTGGCGAATGTTTTAATTAAATGGGCTTGGTATGCAAGAATGATTAGAACTAATGTTATTAAATATAGAGAGAAAAATTTTGTACAATATTCAAAAGTAATTGGAAATAGTGAAGGTTATATTTTAAAAAATCATTTACTTCCAAGTATTTTATCGGAAACTGTTATGCTTGCAAGTTTAGATATTGGTTGGGCAATAATTAATATTTCAACTCTTTCATTTTTGGGACTTGGAGTACAACCACCAACTCCAGAATGGGGTGCTATGCTAAATGAGGCAAAGCAAGTGTTTAGCTCAAATCCAATACAAATGATAGTACCAGGAGTATCTATTGTTATCGTGGTTTCGCTATTTAATGCACTTGGAGATATTTTAAGAGATGCACTAGATCCAAAGGAGGTAATGTGATGCTTAAGGTTTTAAATTTAAACGTTACATTTAAAGGACATAAAAATGATATAAAAATTTTAAAAGATATTAGTTTTGAAATTAATGAAGGTGAATGTGTTTGTATTTTGGGTGAAAGTGGAAGTGGAAAAAGTATGGCCACAAAATCTATTATGGGACTTTTAAATAATAATTTTGAAGTTAGTGGTAGTGCGGTTTTTAATGGAATAGATCTTTTAAAGGCAAACAAAGAAACTCTAAGAAATATTAGAGGAAAAGACATTACTATGATACTTCAAAATCCTATGATATGCTTTGATAGTTTATATAATATTGGCTATCAAATAAAGGAAACTTTAAAAACTCACACGGATATGACTAATGATGAACTTTATGAAAAGTCTATTGAAATTCTTGAGAAGATGAGAATTAGAGAACCTAAAGAAGTTTTAAAGAAATATCCGCATCAATTAAGTGGGGGTATGTTACAAAGAATTATGATTGGAATTGCAATTAGCTTAAATCCAAAAATTTTAATAGCAGATGAACCAACTACTGCAATAGATAGTATTACTCAATTTGAGATTATTAAAGAGTTTGAAAGATTAAAAAAAGAAAAGACTACGATGATATTTATAACTCACGATTTGGGGGTTGCATCAAGGTTATCTGATAGAATTCTTGTTATGAATAAGGGTGAAATAGTTGATAGGCTAAAATTTGATGAAATAACTACTAAAGCGAAAGATAGTTATACAAAAGAGTTAGTAGCTCAAAAAATGAAGGTTATGGAGTCTTATAAAAAAGCTATTGGAGGAAATTAATTTGATAGAAATTAAAGATTTGGAAGTTGGTTTTAAAAGTGAATTAACCTCTGAAATAAATCAAGTTTTAAAAAATATTTCATTTGATGTTAAAAAAGGCGAATGTCTTGCAATTCTTGGAGAAAGTGGAAGTGGAAAAAGTACACTTGGAAAAGTTATTTGCGGACTTTTAAAGCCAAGTGGCGGAGAATATAAATTTTTAGGTAGTAATCCTTATGAAAATAAGAAGAATAAGAAAGTACTTTCTAAAAATATGAGTATAGTTTTTCAAGATTATAATACTTCTGTAAATCCTAGATTTACGGTTTATGAAATAATTTGTGAATCACTTAATCTACTTTCAAAAAGATCTAAGATTAATATTGATAAAAAAGAAAGAGTAAAAGAATTACTAAATTTAATTGGACTTGATGAGAGTTATATGAATAGATTTTCGCATCAATTGAGTGGTGGGCAACTTCAAAGGGTTTGTATTGCTCGTGCGATTGCCGTTGAACCACAAGTTATTTTGTTTGATGAGGCTATTAGCTCACTAGATTCTAGCACTCAAGTTCAAATTATGGATTTACTTAAGAGTTTAAAGGAGAAGTTTAATTTAACATACCTTTTTATAACTCACGACTTAGTGTCTGTTACTTATCTTTGTACAAAGGTAATGTTTTTATATGATGGAAATATAACTCAAATAATAGATGTTAAAGATATTAGTAAATCTAATGATGAATATGCAAAAAAATTATTAAATACGGTTTTATATATATAAGGAGGCAATATGAATACTAAGGAAAAATTTAATGTTCAGATAGATAAAGATTATACTATTCCTGTATGGGTAGTACGTGGAAAAAATGAGGGTAAAACTTTAATTGTAACTGCAGGAGTTCACGGGTGTGAATACGTTGGAATGCTTGCATCTAGAGAACTTTATAATGAAATTGATCCAAGTACTTTAAGCGGTAATATAATAATTTTACCACTTCTTAATAGAGAAGGTTTTTTTGGAGGACATAAGCAGATAAATCCAATAGATAATAAAAATCTAAATCGAGAATTTACTTCAAATGGAAATACTATAACTGATAAAATAGTTAGTTATTTAAAGGAAAATATATTTAATAAAGGTGACTTTTTAATGGATCTTCATGGAGGAGATATAAATGAACCTATGACACCTCTTGTGTTTATTCCAACTACTGCGAGTAGTTTCGTAAATGAAACTGCAAAAGAAGGCGCAAAGTATTTACCAGTTAATTATAGAATAAAATCGACTTCTGTAAATGGACTTTATGGATCTTGTGCACAAAGTGGAACTCCTGCTTTCTTACTTGAAATTGGTGGTGTTGGAGAATATTCTAAAGAGGAAATTGAACTTTGTAAAAATTCAATTTATGGTATTTTATCATTCTTAAATATTAAAGAAGGAAAAAATATTAATGAAAATCAAGTTGAAAGCATTGAATCTTGTTATGAAAGCGCAGAAAAGAATGGATATTGGTATCCAACGATTGAAGAGAATCAAAACTTTAAAAAAGATGAACTACTTGGAACTTTAAAAGATATTGATGATAACATTATTAAAGAATATTTTGCTAAATTTGATGGAACTGTAATGTATTATACTAAAAGCCTTGGAGTTTTAGAAGGTGATAATTTAATTGCATACTCTAGATTTTAGTTTATGAAAAATATAACTGAAGGTTCAATTAGAAAATCTGTAATAGCCCTTTTTATACCTATAGCACTTAGTTCATTTTTCCAACAATTTTATTCATTCGTTGATGGAATAATAGTTAGTTATTACCTTGGAGATTTGGCATTTTCCGCAGTTGGAGGATCATCTCTAAAAATTATTACTACACTAATAAACTTTTTTGTTGGGGTATCTAGTGGGATATGTGCATTGGTTTCTAGGTATTTTGGATCGGTTGAAACTGAAAAGGTCGAAAAAACTATTTTTAACGGCCTTTTTGTGTTTACGATTTTTGGAATTTTAATATCTATTTTTGGAGTGATTTTTTCAAAAGAAATTTTAATAGCTATGAATACACCATTTGAAACTCTTGATTTATCAAATACTTATCTTAGAGTTTTTATGTATGGATTAGTTTTTTCAATTATATATAATGTGTTGTCTGGATCTTTGACTGCGATTGGAGATAGCAAAACTCCATTTAAAGTCTTAGTTTTTTGTAGTTTTTTAAATATATTCCTTAATATATTTTTAGTTAGAAATTTAGGTATGGGTATATTTGGAGTTTCATTTTCAACAGTTTTATCTCAAATAGTTAGTGTGTTAATTTTAGGAATTAAACTTTTTAAACTTTTCCCAAATATATTAAAATCGAAAATAGATTTTGATTTTATAAAAGAAATATTAAAAATTGGACTTCCCTCAGGCGCTCAAAGTATGATGTATAGTTTTTCAAATATATTCATACAAAGCACCATAAATACTTTTGGATATTTAAACGTTGCATCTTGGTCGGCATATATAAAACTTGATAGTATTGTTAGTATATTCGTGTCATCACTTGGAAATACTGTTATGCCGTTTGTTGGACAAAATTTTGGAACTAAAAATATAGATAGAATAAAAGAAAGTGTTAATGAAATTATGAAACTTAGTTATATGATTTCTCTAACACTTATAAGTTTTATTATGATATTTAGAATAGAACTTCTTGGACTTTTTTCAAAAGATGTAAATGTTATTAATACAGGGGCAAATTTGGTGTTTTTAATAATGCCGATGTATCTACTTTCAATACCACAAACTATGTACTCACAAGCATTAAGAGGTATTGGTAAAACTTTTATGCCTATGATTTTAACACTAGTTGGAGTTATCGGAATTAGATTTTTTTGGATACTGTTTTTACTTCCATATAAAAATAGTATATACTTCTTGGCACTATGCTATCCTATTAGTGCATTTATTATGTCCGTTGTATTTTTTATTTATTATAAAAAAGAAATTAATAGAATTAAATTTTAAAGACAATAGTTCGCTAGTATCTTTTTTTATTTTCTAAATATTGACAAAATATATCGTATAATATATACTTTTTTTAAAATAGAAATTATTATCATACATAATTGGGAGAACATTTATTTTTATTTTAGTAATATTATTTGGGGGAGGAAATTAGATTGAGAAAAAATCATAATCTAAAAAGATTTGTAGTAACTACACTTACAACTAGTATAGTGTCTTTAAATATAGCACCAATAGTTAATGCAAACACTATAAAAGACTTTGCAGATATTTCAGAAAAATATTTTGCTAAAGATCATATAGAAAACTTAATAAGTAGGGGAGTATTAGAAGGTTATCCTGATGATACATTTAGACCAAACGAGAGTATTACTCGTGCAGAGTTTGTAAAAGCAACAAATAGAGCATTTAATTTTACTGAAAAGGGAACAGAAAGTTTTAAAGATATCGATAGTAATGCTTGGTACTTTGATGAAATATTAATAGCAACTAATGCGGGATATATAGAAGGTTATGAAGATAGTACATTTAGACCAAATGAAAAAATAACTAGACAAGAAATAGCAAAAATACTTGGAATATTATTAAAAGTTAGTGCAGATGGTATAACTAGCTTTGAAGATGATTCTGAAATTTCAAATTGGGCAAAAAAATACGTTGACGGACTTAAAAATGAAAATGTTCTTGGAGGATATGAAGATAATACATTCAAACCAAAAGAGAATGCTACAAGAGGAGAAAGTGCAAAACTTATTCGCATAAGTTCTGATATATATGATGTAAGAAATAATAAAGTCGAAGATGAAGACTTGTCAGGAAATAATGGGAATAGTGGAGGAACAACAAATCCACCAGTAAACCCACCTATACAACCGCCAGTGAATCCAGAAATACCACCGGTAAATCCAGAAATACCACCAGTAAATCCAGAAATACCTGAGATAACTGAAGATGTTGAAACTGAAGAAAAATTACAAGAAGTAGTTAATAATCCAAATGTATCAACTATAAATATAGTGAAAGATATAACACTTCAAGAATCTCTTGTTATACCAGAGAATAAAAATGTAGTTATTGAAGAAAATGTTGAAGTAAAATTATCTAATGATGCATTTATAGATACGTCTTCAAATTTAACTATTAAAGGATCTTTAGTTACAAGTGAATTTGCAAGAAGTAATTATGAGGAAAAAATAATAACTAGAGGTAATGCAGTTATATTTGTTGATGGTGGTAACTTAAATTTACAAGATATGTCTGAAATTAAGGCTAATGTAAATTATAATGGTTCAAGTAAATTTAAGGTTGGAAATGTAGATCATATAAATACTAGTAATCCAAATAGTATATTTACTTTAAGAACTGAAGGATCTACACTTAATTATTCTACTACTAATCAAAATGAAGTAGTTGTAAATCAAAATGTAATTATGAATAGTACACTTGAAGATTTTGAAGTTAAATCTGGAGATGAACATTCAATAATTGACGTTAGAAAAGATGTTAAAGTTAATTTAGCAGGGGTTAAAGATGTAATACCAGGGCAATATATAGGAACTGGAAATGGTAATTGGGAATTACTTGATGAACTTAATACACAAATAGTTTCTACAGAAGAAGAATTAAAAAGTGCATTATTAGATGAAGAAATAGAAGAAATAATAATTATTAATAACCTAACAATAGATAAATTAGAAATACCAGAAGGAAAAAGGGTTATTGGTAGTGGTATTAATTTAGAAATAAATGAATTAGTTTCTGATGGAGAAGTTTATATATCTTCAGGACAATTAAGAATAATAACAAATGCTATTATTAAAGATAATTTTTATATTAATAATTCTGCATATTTAAGAAATTATGGATATTTAGAATTTGGAAAAGATATATACTTTAATAATGGTTATGTTCATAACTATGGAGTATTAAAGGTAGATGAAACTATAAATGTAAATATGTATTCTTATATAAAAAATTATGAAGATGCAGAATTAATATTAAATGAAATATTAGTTAGTAGATTCCTTGATTTTGGTATAGATATATACAAAGGATCTAGTGTAACAATGGATAATATAAAACATATTGGTTATGAAAATTCGATTATAGAATCAGAAAACGATTTGGAATATATAATAAATAGTGAAGAATCATCAATAGTAATAAATAATGCATTTATTAAAGATTCTTTAGAAGATTTTATAGTAAAACCAAAGAATAATGCATCAAGTATAGTAATTGATATTAAAGATGAATTAGAATTATCAAAATTAAATTTATATGGTATAGAAAATATACAAAATGGTACTTATAAAGGTTTAGATGGTGAATGGATATTTACACAAAATAATTTAAATCTTGTATCAACGAAAGAAGAATTAGAATTAGCATTAAAAAAACCTGAAGTATCTGAAATAATTATAATTAATGATTTACAATTAGATGAATTAGTAATACCAAAAGGTAAAATTGTATCATTTAATATTAAATTAGAAGTAGATGAATTAATATGTGATGGAGAAATTAATATATCATCAGGAGATTTATATATAAAGTCTAATGGAATTATTAATGGTAATTTATATATGAATAGTTCTGGATATTTAAAAAACTATGGAACATTATATATTAGTAAAAATGTATTCCTTAACAATGGATATATACAAAATTATGGTAAATTACATATAAATGAAACAGTAGATGTAAATATGTATTCTTATATAAGAAATTATGAAAATTCAGAATTAATATTAAATGATATAGTAGTTAGTAGATTTCTTAATTTTGGATTAGATATATATATAAATTCTAGTGTAACAATGAAAGGTATACATCATATAGGTTATGAAGATTCTATTATTGAATCAAATCAAAGTATAGAATATCAGATTACTAGTGAAGAATCATCAATATTATTAAATAATTCAGTAATAAAAGGATATTTAGGAGATTTTATAGTAAAGCCAAATAATAATGCAGTTAATATAATAATTGATATTGATGATAAAGATGATTTATCAAAATTAAATTTATATGGAATTGAAGATGCACAAAATGGGAATTATATTAGTGTAGATGGTAAGTGGGTATTTATGAATAATAATTTAATATCTGTATCAAATGAACAAGAGTTAAAGCTAGCGTTAGAAGATGATAATATAACAGATATAACTATAACTAATGATTTAATTATAGATAAACTTATAATACCAACAGGAAAAAATGTTTTATTTAATACTAAATTAGAAGTAAATGAATTAATATCTGATGGAGAGATTAATATATCATCAGGAGAATTAAGAGTAACATCAAGTGCAACTATAAATGCAGATTTAAATATTAATAATTCTGGATATATAAGGAATTATGGAACTTTAGAAACTAATAAAAATATACATCTAGATAATGGGTTTATAAATAATTATGGAAAATTAATATCAAATAATAATATAGATGTGAAAAATTATTCTAATATAAGAAATTATGAAGAGGCAAAGTTATCATTAAATAAAATATTAGTTGATGGATATACTAATTTTAATTTATATATAGATAATAATTCTACTTTAATAGTAGATGGAATAAATCATATTGGTGGGGATAATCCAAGTATAGAAACAAATTATAATATAGGATATCAAATAAATAGTGAAGAATCATTAATAAGAGTTAATAATGTAGTTATAAAAGGATCATTAGGCGATTTTGTAATAGCACCTTCTATTGATTATTCAGTAATAACCATAGATGTAGATCCTAATGAATTAGCAAAAATAAAATTACAAGGTGTAGATAATGTTCAAAATGGAACTTATATATCAAGACCAAATGGTTGGGAAGTACAATAATTAGAATATCAAATTAATATAACTAATACTCAGGCTTATGCTTGGGTATTTTTTGTTTATTGTAAAAAAAGAAATTAATAATTTATATAAAAAATGGTATTAGTATTTATCTAATGTCACTTTTTTTGTTAAGAGAACTTTAAGAAAACATATTCTTGTTAACTCTATGTTAATAATTGTAAAGATTAGTATAAAATTAACTTTTCATAAAAAATTTATTATATACTAACTTTATTAATAATTAAAAAACAGGGAGAATTTTTATGAATAAAAGATTAAAACAAGTATCAGGAATACTTTTAATGGCAACGATTATAACTACTATGCCTCAAATAAATATTATTTCAAATGCACAGGAGAATGTAAGTATAGAAAAGAGTAATTCTAATTATGATATTTTAGATCAAGCATTAGATGTTAAATTTTTTAGTACTAATAGTTCAGGTGAACCAAACTTAAATAGTGGTAAGCATATGGATCTTAATAATTTTAATGTACAAGATGGATTTTATATGGTTGATAAAGGATATGGTTGGGTTAGATCTGAAGAAGATTTCTTACAAGATGGATATGCATATGATGGAGATAGTGTAAATATTTCATCATCTCACACGAGTTCATCAACACATAAAACTAGTGTAAGTATAGGGGTAGGTATTAAAACTCCAACAATCGAATCTATGATAAAAGCAACATACTCGCATCAATGGACAAATTCAGAAACTGTAAGTACAGGTTTTACAGTTAAAGCATCGGAGGATAAGCAAGCATACGTAAAAGTTTATTCAACATCAAGAAGATTTGATACTGTTGAAGTTAAAAATGGTCAAGTAGTAAATGTTGTTGAATCTTATGCACCAGCAGGAACTTGGGCAAAAACTATAGAGTTTAACAAAGGTGAATACGTTGATTTAGAATTACTAAAAGAAAATGAATCAAGAAGAGTGACAGATGGTGTAGTAAAAAGTTCATCTCAACAAAACGTTATAACTTATGATGGAGAAGATTTTAACGAATTAATCCAAATGGATTTTGATTTAATCGAAAATATAAAATTAATCGAAGAAAATAATGATGAATACAGTACTGAAGAAATATATATAGATAATAGCGAGGTTACATCACTACCGGGTGGATATTATTCGGTTGATTATGGAGATCATTGGATAAGTCCTAATGATTCAAATGTAATTCATACATTTGCAATAGGTGAAAATACTACTGCATCATATTCTCAAAGCGTAACATCAAAGGCAACGCATTCAACTGATTTCACGATATCAAATAAAGTTAATATACCTTTTGCTATGATGACTTTTGCTATGGAAAATGGATATGGATATAGTTGGTCTAATGCAAAAACTCAAAGTATAAACGTTCAAATACCTTCAAAAGAAGGATACTCTGCTTTTTCAAAAATTCAAGCAGTAAGCCGTAGAATAGATGTTATAAAGGTTGAAAATTCAAAAATAGTTGGTCGTGAATCAACTTATGTACCAACTGGTTTTGCAAGTGAAAAAATATATTATGAAACTAATACTACTGCAGATCAAAGTCAGCTATATTCAAGTAAAGGATATAATATATTAGGTCAAAGTGATGATTTCGATATATCAAAAATACCAACATTGGTATTATTATTTGATTTAAGAGGTGGTTATGGTGAAGTAGGTTCTGATTTTTCACCTCAATATGTTTTAGCAGGTTCAAATCCTACATCACCTATTTCAATACCTAAAAAATATGGACATACTTTCACTGGATGGTATGTAGATCCTAGTTGTAGTACTCCTATGATTTTCTCTAGTTGGAGAATGATGCAAGATGGAACTGTATTTGCAAAATGGAGAGAAAATCCTAAATATACTTTAAGTTTTAACTTAAATGGAGGTGTTGGAAATATAGCATCTCAACAAGTTTATCAAGGTGAAAAACCAATAGAACCAACTGAAATACCAATGAGAGAAGGATATGAATTTGATGGATGGTATATAGATTCAAGACTTACAAGACCTATGGTATTCGATGAATGGGAAATGAATTATAATGGATCAGTTTTTGCTAAATGGAATGAAATAAAAAATTATGAAGTAAATTTTGATTTAAACGGTGGAGTTGGAAATACTGATGCAATAGAAGTAAGAGAAGGATATACATTATCTTCAGTTAAAGAGATACAAAGCCCAACTAGAGAAGGATATCAATTTATGGGGTGGAAAACCTCAACAGGAGTAGATGTTGATGTAGATTCATATACTTTCTATAGAAATCATACTTTAGTTGCACAGTGGAAAAAATATGAATATGTTTTAGATTTTGATTTAAATGGAGGAAGTGGAGTATTTAGATCTCAATACTTAGAGCATGGAGAAAACCCAATAGAGCCAAATCAAATACCAACAAAAGAAGGATATATATTTGATGGATGGTATGTTAATTCAAGACTTACTATACCAATGGACTTTAATACTTGGGAAATGAAACATAGTGGTAAAGTTTTTGCTAAGTGGTCAACAGATTTCTTTACTGTAGATTTTGATTTAGGATTTGAAGATATTGTAATTGAAAGTCAAATTGTTGAAACAGGTGGATTAATTAAAAAGCCACAAGACCCAGTAAAAGAAGGATTTAATTTCTTAGGATGGTATAGCTATCAGGGAGCAAGAGATCAAATAAACTTTGATGCATTTAGAGTAAATAATGATCAAACTATATTTGCAAAGTGGGAAAATAAATAAAATATTTATAATTTGATATTTATATAAACATTTTTTAATATAGGTAATAAAAGAATTATTTGGTAAAAAAGACTAGATTTATATTCTGGTCTTTTTTTGTATAAAAAAGATTAAATGTAAGATTAAATGTAAGATTAAATATAAGATTAAATGTATTTAGAAAAAAGGTGTAGACTAGCTTAAATAGTATTTGAATTTTTTAAAAAAATAGTATATAATTAGTACATAAAATATATAAAAAAGGAGAATTTAATGGCACAAAATATAATAACACATATGAGTTTTAAGGGTGGAAGTAGTAAAACTTGTCTCAATTTGAACTTTACTTTTGAATACTTAAATACTTTCAAAGATAAAAAAGTTTTATTCATAGATGCAGACCCTCAATCTAATGCATCAATATTTTTACTTGGTGAAGAAGTTATAGAATCTAATGTTTATACATTAAAAGATGGGCTTGAAAAAAATATTTCACTTGATAAACTAATCCTTAAATCTCCAATTGAACATTTTAAAAATTTTGATATGATTCCAAGTAACATAAATATGGTAACTCTTGAACTTATATTAAATTCTAAATCAGGAAAAGAATATAGATTACTTAATTATTTGACTGATGAAATTAATGAAGAAGTAATTAATGAATACGACCTTATAATTTTCGACTTAAATCCTGCAATTTCTGTTTTAAATACCAATTGCTTTATCTGTTGTTCAAGTATTATTCCAATAATAAATTATGGATGTTATAGTACTCTTACTGGATATAATTTATTAAAAAATACTTATGAAGAAATAAAACACGCGCTTAGAATAGAAAAAGATGATCTAGCAAAGCCTGTAATTACAAAGTTTGAAAAGTTAGAAAATAAGAAAATAAAAATGTGGCTTGAATATGTTGATAGTAATCAAACTTTAAAAAATAGTTTAAAGCAAACTATGAGAAAGTCTGTTCATTATGAAAATGCAGTGTTATATAATATGCCAATTAGTACATATTTAGAACAAAATAAGGTTAAAAGTGACATATATGATGAAATGAAAAACTTAATAGATGAATATATAAAAGAAGGAATAATACTTTAGGAGAAAAATATGAATCCATTAAAAAAGAATAATCTAAATAATATTAAGTCGCAAATTAGAAGAAATGAAGAAGAAAATGAAAATGTTGCATCCGATTTTGTAAAAAAATTTGGTAATTTAAATCCTAAATCTATAATCGAAAAAAGAGAAGTAAAACAAGAAAAAGTTATGCTAGGGATTATGGTTGATAAGGAAATTTCTGAAAAAATAAAATCATTCGCATTTGAAAATGATACTACTGTTTCTAAAATAGTAGGAGATGTAATAGTTGAAATGTTTAAAAATATGAAAATTAATGAACAAAGTTTAGAATCATATGAAAAAAAATATGAGAAAAAAATAAAAAGACCTAAAAAGTAGGTCTTCTTATTGATTTTAGATATATATTAGTTTCGTTTAAAATTTCTTTAAATAAAGGATCATTCGGATTATTTGCAAAGAATTTATTAATATATTGTATAAATTGATGTTCATTTAAAAGTTCTACAGTATCAACGTTGAAAAATACACCATTTTTATTAATTAAAGAAGTTATATTTGCACAAGAAAAATTATAAATACTACTGAAATTAGTGTTTATAATACCCCTTGAAAGAGTTCTATCTTTAAATTTTACATCTCCAAAAATTCTAACATTTCCGCTTAAATAAGAATTTCCACCAACACCAGAATCACCATACACTTTTGCATTGTCGCATAAGTATGCATAATTTATCAAAAATGCATTTCCAAAAACTGAAGAATTATTATATAAAGAAACTTTATTTAGAATTTTTGCATTATCATAAACTTTAGAATCATCAGTTATTATAGGATTTCCAACTACCTGTGCATTCCCAAAAATTTGAGCATTTTGACTTACGGTAGATGATCCTCCAACCTTTGCATTTCCATAAATTTGTGATTTATCTGAAATAGTAGAGTCTCCACCAACAACACATTGTCCGTAAATTTTAGAAAATCCATTTATATTTGCATTGTCTCCAACTCTTGCATCTCCATAAACACTACTAAATCCATTTATCTTTGAATAATTAAAAACCTTCGCATTATCAAAAACAACTGCATTATCGTGAATTTGAGCGTGTTCAAGTACTTTGGCACTTCCAAATACTTTTGCATCACCATACACAAAACAACTTCCAGTTTGAGATAAATTTTCCTGTTTTTCTATATAGCCACCGATTAAATTATCTTTAATTCTTTTGATTCTTTTAAGTGTTTTTCCGTTGTATGAAATCATTTCACCCGTAAATAAATACTTATGCATAAAAAACCTCTTTTCTTAATTATTCGATTAATATATTATATATTTTTATACCCAAATTATCAATATATTAATATTTTATGTTAATTATTAATAAGTATTATTTTTTATATTTTTGGATAAAATCTCTATAAAGAAATATAGGAGTAAAATTTATGCAAAATATATAAACATTAAATAACGATTTATTGAGGTATGAAAAATCAATAAATGAAATTTTATACTTAAAAACAAGTTTCTCAAATTTGAATTCTATAGTTATGAATGAATATCCACCTTTAGTAATACCTGATTATTTATTAAATAAAATTTCATTTCCAAGTTTTTTTAATCACATAAAGAATATATTTAAAGGTGGAAGTTTTGATTTAGAAAAAGATATATATTTTAATGAAATAAGAGATTTTAATCAAAAAACAAAGGAACGAAAAACAGAAATATTAAATTTTAGGAAAGAATATAATAATATAAAAAAAGATATATCTAAAAAATATTCTTAAATTATTAGAAAGTGACGATGAAAATGTATCAAATATATATTTTACAGATATAATTTTAAATATAAAATGTGATTTTTGTTCAAAAATATTTGATGCTAGTTATTTAAAAAATACTAAAGAATTAATAATTGATTATACATTTAATTATATGAAAACTATAAAAAATGTTAAATCTTATAAACTTATAAAGTATAGAAATGAGATTAATACTAGGCATATGACGGAAAAAGAATTAGAAGAAAGATATTCATATATAAATATTTCAATTATTATTAATATATTAAAAAATATATTTGAATACGATAAATTTTCTAATGTAGAGCTTATTAGTATAAATGGATATATTAATTCATTTGATTTATCTAATGGAAGTCCAATGAAAGAGTGAATAATGTCTTTGAATACTAATAAAAATGCATTCATTAATATAGACTTATATAGAATAAATCCTATATATTACTTTGAAAAGAACTTAAAGGACAATATGTAACATAAGAATAATGATTTAATAATACTGAACAAAACGTGCAATCGAGATATTAAAGTTATACATAAAATAGAAAAAATTAATTTATTAAATGTTGATACATTTGAATTTGAAGATATAATAGTTAATCTTTTAAATTTTATGGGATATGAAACAGAAGGAACAAAAAGGACTAGAGATAATGCAATAGATTGTATTATATACAACCGAGATGAAATTACTGGAGGAAAGATAGTTGGTCAATTTAAAAGATATAAAAATAATATTGAAATTGCTAAACTTAGAGAATTTGAATCTGCACTTAGAAAAGAAAATGCAATAAAGGGTATTTTGTGACTACAAGTGATTTTAGTTCTGAATGCATTTCATTTGCAAGAGAAAGTAGAATCACACTTATAAATGGAAGTAAGCTATTAAATTATTTTAGTAAAATAAATAAAGATTATTGTATAAAATAAGGATAATCTAATGATTATCCTTATTTCTAATTGTATTTAATATTCGATTTCAAAAAATATTTTTTTATTAGAAATTTTTATAAATTCACGATTATCATATTTTATTGATTTATTATATATTTATATATCCATAAAAATATCATCTATTGATTTATATTGTGAATTTTCTTCTAATTTAAATATATCGTTATATTTATTGGATTCATTTAGTTTTTTATATTCATTAAATAGTTCTTTTTCTTTATTAAATTTAGCATACTCTAAATTAAGATTATATCTATCATTTTCTAATTCCATTTTTTTAGACTCAAAATCTTTAATTAAGTTTTGTATATTTTCTTTTTCGTTATTTAATTTTATATACTCTAAATTTAAATTAATTCTACGTTTTTCAAATTCTTTAGTTTCATTATAAAATAATTCTCTTTGATATTCTAATTCTTCAAGTGCTGTACGTATTCCCGGTTCTTGTCTTATTTTATGTTCTTTTTTATTTTTCTTATTTATTATTTTTTGCCTTATATCACAAACTTTATTTTTGATAGGAATAATAAGTTCCCAACTAAAAGATATAACATAGTAAATAGGCATAATTATAAAAGTAATTATTATACATATAAAGCCGCTAATCAAAAATAATGAAAAAGTAAGATTTATTAAATCTGTAATATTCATTACAATCCTCCTTTCTATGAAAAATTTGTAAATTTTAACATATATATATTATCAAATATATCAATAATAATCAATTTTTTAATTTGTATATTATTAAATAAGAAATCTTTTTTGTTTTTTACATATATTACTTATAACAAAGGGGTGATTTTTTGGATAAAAATATATTATTTAATAAAAATGAAATAGTTCTATCAAAAGGTAGTTTAGGTTTTAAAAAAATTCTAGATGATTTTAAAGTTTCAAATGAAATAAATATTATCACTTATTCTCTAAAAAAAGAAGATAAATTACTTGAATATTTAAAGGAGTTAGAGGAGTATAAAACCATAAATATTGTAAGTAATATGCCAAATATTTATGATAGTTACGATACTCAAAATGATTCAGACAAAGCAAAAGAGGTTATAGATTATTACCTAGAAATATCAAATCAATGTTATTATCTTTTCCGTTGGTATAATTTAAATGTTAATTTTTACGTTAATTTTAATAATAATTGTAAAATTGTATCAACAGAAAATATGTGTTATATTGGGTCACAAAATTACGAAACTGTAGATGATAATAACTTTGAATGCGGTCAAATTATATATGGTAAAAAGGTTATTGAGGAAGTAAATAGTAAGTTTGTTAAAAAAATTATTAAAGATTCTAGGTTATTTGATGATTATGATTTTATACAAAAACTATATAAAAATCTTGAAAATATAAATCTTTAAGATACATTAAATAAAAGATTAAATGATACATTAAATGTTTTATTTAATGTATCTATATATATTGTAATTGGAATATTTTATAAACAAAAAAAGAACTAATTTTTAGTTCTTTTAATTTATTTGAAATCACATTATTTATTTTTATTAAATGATGATATCGCGTTAGTAGTTTTTATATTAGTGCTTATTGATTCGCTATATTTATCCTTTACTACTTGTGTATATATAAGGTTCATTATAAATATTTGACCAAGTTTTAATAATATTGATCCAGTTTCAAATATTGTTTCTCTAGATATATATCCTAGATTTATATCACTTAAATTTTTTAATGTTGAAATTTTCTCTTCTGTGATACTTATTACTTTTATGTTATTATTTTTTGTATTTTCTACGGCCTTTATTATTTTTTTAGTTTCTCCAAAATGCGAAATTGGAATTACTAAATCATCTTCATTCATGATAGATGAAATTGTTATCATTTTATGGCTATCATCTAAATTATAGCTATTTAATCCAATTGACATAAATTTATAGTTAGAATCTTCACATACTATTGATGAATAACCTATCTCTAAAAAATATATTCTTTTTGCTTGTCCTATCAACTTTGAACAATTATGAATATTTTCATTACTCAATATATTTACAGTATTTTTAGTATATTAATATTAGAATATAAAAGTTTTTCTGCACTATCTAGTGCGCTTTCATTATTTCTTATGTTGCTATTTATTATACTACTATGTTTATTGTTTGGACTAGCTAATACATCTTGTGCTAATTTTACTTTAAAATATTGAAAACTATTAAAGCCTAATTTTCTAACAAATCTAGTTATTGTTGATTGACTAATCCCACTTTCAACAGACATTTCTCCAATTGATTTATAAAATATATCAATTAAATTTTTGTTAACATAAGATGTTAATTCTTGATTTGATTTACTTAATTTGAAGTCAATATTGTATAATTTGTAAAAGATATCTATTACAACGCCTTCTAATTCTTATTTTTTTGTAAGAAATTATATAATGATCCAACCATACCGGCATTATTTTTTAATTTAGCAAATTCTATTTTAGTGTTTTTATAAGTATCATTTATAAATATTTCATCTAAAACTTTTTCTAATTTAGGTCTAAAAAAATGTTCTTGGGACATAATACCACCCCCAATAATTATTTTTTCGGGATTAAACATATAACATATATTACTAATACCAATACCTAAGGTATTAATCATATTATCAATTTCTTCTATACAAATTAGATCATTATTTTTTATCATATCAAATATAATTTTACCATTTAAAGAACTTGGATCTATATTTTTTCTAGAAGAAATTTTTTTTATTAATGCAGTAGTTGATGCTACATCTTGAAAATAATCATTATTTATGTTCATATATCCAATCTCGCCCGCACTACCATTAAATCCTCGTATTACTTGATCTTTAATCATAAATGCTCCACCAATTCCAGTTCCAATAGTTAGGCAAAATGAAGAATATGAATTTTTATTAGATCCAAGCCAATACTCTCCAAGGGCGGCACAATTAACATCATTTTCAACTTCACATTTTATTTTAAAATATCTATCTATTTCTTTTTTTAATTTCATTCCAGTATAGTTTGGTATTAATTTATCTAGTGCAAATATTATTTCACCATTTATATCGTCAACTATTCCAGCCGTTGATATGCAAATTCCTTCTATTTTATTATTTTTTGTATATGAACTTATTATAATTTTTATTTTATCTAAAATTCCCTCTCCACCATCTACCAATGCATTAGTTTCAACATTTGAAGTATTTATTATATTTCCCATTTCATCTAAAAGACCATATTTTATAGAAGTTCCACCAATATCAATACAAACAAATTTTTTCATTTTAGTCTCCTATATTAATTTAGGAGATAAAATTTATCTCCTAAATATTTTATCTATATAATTATTTTGAATATAGCTTTTTTAATCTTTGATTTTTCTTTAACATTAATTCCAGTCATATGAACATCTTCTGGAAAGCATATTAAAAATTCACCATTATTTAAGACTATATCGCAATTACTTTCACCTTCATAAGATAAAAAATCACTTTCTTCAACATAATCTTTATAAACTAAATTATTAATAGAATTCAATTTTATACATTTACTTCCAAGTAATATTAAATGAAGATCTATATATTTTTTGTGAGATTCCCAAAATCTATTTTCTACATCAGAAGTTTCATATTCAACAATATTTACAAATATATCTTCTTTATCAATTTCATATTTTCCACACTCAAACTTTTTTAAATTGTTATAATTTGCAAATTCTATACATCTAAGAATTTTTTCATCAATATTTGAGTAAGCATCAAAATTATTTAGACTACTAAAAATCATTTTTATATCTCCTTAAATTAGATATTTTTATTTTTTTCTTTGTAGTAAATAGTAACATTACTAGTATCTTTGTAAATGTTATTCATTTTTATATCAATTAAACTAACTATTTGACCAACAATAACTGAAGTCGTAATACTTATTAAAGAGTAAGACCAAGAAGTAACATCTGGTACGTTGTATTTTAAAAGTACAACTGCTACTGCAGAAACAAAAAATCCAGAGTATGCACCTAATTTAGTCGCATTTTTACTAAATGCTCCAAGAACAAATATCCCAGCTAATACTCCAAGTACAAGTCCCATAAAACTATTAAACCATTCATATGCTGATTTTATTTCTCCATTTGCAAGAATTATTGATATTAAAATTGATGCAATACCAACACCGAGTGAAATATATTGCGCTATTTTCGTTTGAGTTTTAAAGTCTAGATCTTTTGAAAATATAGTTTGAATATCTAATGTCCAACTAGTGGCTACTGAATTTAGTCCAGTTGATAGAGTTGATTGACTAGCCGCATAAATTGCTGCAAGTAGTATACCAGTTACACCTGCTGGAAGTTGATATGCAATATATGATGCAAAAATTTGATCTTGTTTTACTGTTTGAATTAAATCAGGGTTTTGAGAATAGAAAACATATAATCCAGTTCCAATTAAATAAAATATTGTTGCAAGTCCTATTGATAATAAACCATTACCATAAGTCATCTTCTTTAATTCAGAAATATCTGTAGTAGTTGTAAATCTTTGAACTATATCTTGACTTGATACGTAAGACGAGAATGTATTAAGCCCTGCGCCAACAACAATTATAAATACACTAGATTTTAAAATGTTTGAATCAAATAAAACTTCGTTATTTGATAAGAATTTTTCTTGAGTTGAAAAACTAGAAAATATTGATTGAAACCCTCCATCAATATTTGAAATTAAATAAAATAAAGTACAAGTAACACCAACTATTAAAACCATACCTTGTATGAAATCTGTCCAAAGAACTGATTTTATACCTCCAGTATAAGAATATATAATAGCTATTATACCCATTACAATTATTAATATATTAACAGATATTCCTGTTAAATTTGCTAAAACTATTGAAGGTAGATACATTATAATAGACATTCTTCCTATTTGATAAACTATAAACATTAAAGCTCCAATTACTCTAAGACCTTTACTTTCATATCTTTTTTCCAAATATTCATAAGCTGTATCTATTTGAAGTCTTGAATATAAAGGTAGGAAATATCTAATTGTAAGTGGTATTGCAATAAATATTCCAAGTTGTGCAAACCATAAAATCCAAGTTCCACCATATGAATTTCCAGCCAAAGATAAAAATGAAATTGGACTTAATAAAGTGGCAAAAATTGAAACAGAAGTAACCCACCAAGGTATAGTTCCATCGCCTTTAAAAAACTCTTTTCCTTGCATATCTTTTTTTGAAAATTTAAGACCTGCAAAAAGAACCATTAATAAATATACAACTAATACTAAGAAATCAATATTTGTGAATCCCATAAGTATCCCCCTTATTTAAAGGATAATATATAAAAATTTTATATATTATCCTTCTTTATATTAATGTAAATATTTTAGGTATATTTCTTTCGCTCTAGATTTCATTTCTTCAGTTGATTTTTTCATAGGCTCTTTACAATATCCTGCATCAACACCTTGTTCTTCAAGTAATAATTTTAATGTTTGATAAAGCCCATTATCTAAAATATCAGTTATTAAATCATTAGTTTTATGCTGTAATTCTAGTGCCTCTTGGATTTTATTTTCTTTAGCTAATGTAAATATTTTTTTAGCATTCAATCCATTAACATTAAATGTAGATCCAATAGCACCATCAATTCCAAGTGACGTTGCAGGTAACATCATTTCGTCAAATCCTGCAAATATTAATTTATCTTTAAATTTATTTCTTATTCTTTCTAGTAAGTAAAAATCTGCTGCTGTAAATTTAACCCCTATTATCTTTTCATTTAAAAACAACTCTTCAAATTGATTAAGACTCATATTAACACCAGTTAAAAATGGTATTGAGTATATAATCATATCATTATTAGTTTCATTTATTATAGTTTCGTAGTAATTTTTTATTTCGCTAAAATCAAATTTATAGTAAAAAGGAGTTACAGCACTTAATGCATTATATCCTAAATCAGTTGTAAACTTTGCAAGTTCAACTGCCTCAGTTAAATTTATTGAACCTACTTGTGCTATTAATTTAACTTCATCTTTAACTTCATCTTTTGCTACTTCAAAAATAATTTTTTTCTCATCAATTGATAGCATAAAGTTTTCACCAGTAGAACCGCCAACATAAAGACCATCAACCTTACAAACATCTATATTATGTCTTATAATTTGTCTTAGTCCTTTTTCATTGATATTTCCTTTATCATCAAATGAAACTAATAAAGCAGAATAAATACCTTTCATACAAAATCCTCCTAATATTTTAAAATAATTTTATTTTGGTAGTTTGTCTATAAATTTTTTTGTAATAACTTGAGGTCTAGTTATTGAGGATCCAACAACAACAGAATAAGCTCCTTTTTCAAAAGCAATTTTTAAATCATTTGGTGTGTTGATCCTTCCTTCAGCGATTATTGGTATGTCAATTGTAGTACAAAGTTTTTCTAATAAATCAAAATCTGGGCAATCAGAAAATTTAGTATATGAAGTGTATCCTGAAAGAGTTGTTGAAATGCAATCAACATTATACTTACTAATAAGTAAAGCCTCTTCATAATTTGATATATCTGCCATGACGAGTACATTTTTTGATTTAATATAATCTATTAAATCTTTCAAATTCTCATTATTTGGTCTAACTCTACTAGTTGCATCTATTGCAATCATTTCACAATTTGTAGTTAAAAGCTCATCAATCTCTTTTTTTGTTGGGGTTATATATACTTCAGAATCAGGATATTGCCTTTTTATTATCCCTATAATAGGTAAATTAGTAACTTTTTTTATCTCAATAATATCATCAACACCTTGAGATCTTATTGCAATAGCTCCACCTTCTTTTGATGCAAGTGCCATTTTTCCCATTACAAAAGAACTGTGAAGTGGCTCATCACTTAAAGCCTGACAAGATACAATTAAATTATTTTTTATAATTTCTATCATAAAATTTTCACCCCCATTTTACATTTTGAAATTTAATTTCTTATATATATGAATAATATAACAGTAAAAATACACTTACAATCGTTTTATTGAAATTTCTTCAAATATATATATTTCTATAAATTTTTACTAAATAACAAAAATTCTAATATAGATTTAAATTATATATTCAGTATATTTAAAACTTTAAAAATTGTTAAAAATTATTTATAAAAATTTATTTAATAAACAACATTAAATAAAAGATTAAATCTAACATTTAATAAATTATTTAATAAAAGATTTAATCTATCTTAATCTTTTATAATAACTTATTTTAAATATTTTAACATTTTAATTTTATAGGTTTTTAAAAAGATTATTTTTTCCAAAAAATTATTAGAAACTTGTAGCTTAAAATTTTTTGTGATAGAATAACTTAAATTCAATTAGAATAGACAATCATATTTTAACACCTTGAATAATTTAACAATGGGGAGAGAAAGATGTTAAAAAAAATTAAAATTATATCATTAGCATTAATTGGTTTAAGCACTACAAATATAAATGCAATAAATTTTTCTGATATAAATAATCACTGAGCAAAAAATACAATAGAAGAAATGGTTAATATGGGGGTTGTTAGTGGTTATGAAGATAACACATTTAGACCAAATAACGGAGTAACTAGAGCAGAATTTGTAAAACTTATAAATCATTACCTAGATCTTGATAGAGTAATTGAAAATAATAATTTTATTGATGTTTCTAAAGGTTCTTGGTATTTTGAGGAAGTGGCAATTGCCGTTTATAATGGATATATAAATGGATATGAAGACAATACATTCAGACCAAACGAAAATATTACAAGAGAAGAGGCTTGTAAAGTTTTAGCAACAATTCTTGATTTTGAAAGTGATCACATAAATGATATTTTCAAATTTAATGATTATGAAGATATTTCTACTTGGGCACTTAAATATGTTGAAGGTATAATTGATGAAGGTTTAATGAAAGGTAATGATCAAAATAAATTAAACCCTAAAAGTTCATTATCAAGAGCCGAGGCGATAACTCTTTTATCAAGAATTGAAAATAGAATAAATTCAATTCCAACAATAACTATGCAAAGTATGTATATTGAACTTGAAAGTAATTTTGATTACAGCATGTTAAATGCTACTGCATATGATAAAGAAGATGGAGATTTAACTTCTAAAATAGAATTTAGCGGATATGTGAATACTTCTATTTCTGGTTCTTATAAAGTTACTGCAAAAATTACTGATAATAATGGGGCTTGGGCAACAAGAACGGTTACAGTAATAGTTAGAAATAGTTTAGTAAATGAAGAAAACTAAAAAATAGGTGAATGAGTTTATTTCCTCATTTTCATTATATTTTTAACTATTTAATAATAGATTAAATGATACATTAAATGTTATATTTAATGTATCTGCAAGCATTGTAATTTAAACCTTTGTATAACTAATTAATTATTTTATCTGCTTTAAATTCAATGTCTATATCTTTTCTAATACTATCAAGTACATTCATAACATTTAATGATAAAGTAAGATTTTTTTCACATTCATTAAAGTCTTTATTTTGTATTAATCCATAAAATTCAAGTAATTCAAAATATAAATCATTATCTACTTTTTCACTAAGAAACTTCTCTTTTTCTCCATTATTATAAATAATTTCAATCTCTGAAAATTCATTAATCTTATTAATTAATATACTTCCTTTTTCTCCAATTATTTCAGAAGGTAAATTAGAATTAGATATTTTTGAAAAAATAACCACAGATTCCATATCATCATATTTTAATATGCTACTTCCTTGCCCATCAACTCCAGTACTAAGTTTTATAGATTCTGAAATAGTACTTTTGGGCTTTCCAAAAAGATATATTAAAGGATATATCGAATAAACACCTATATCCATAAGAGCACCATTTGATAATTCTTTTTTAAAGGCATTTTGTATTATATTATTTTTATAATCCTCATATCTTGATGAATATTTACAATGGCTTGAAAAGTATTTTCTAATTTTACCTATTTTATGAATATTATCTTTTAAAGTTTGAAATCCTGGAAGGTATATAGTCTTTATTGCTTCCATTAAAATCACTTTATTTACCTTTGATACTTCTATCATTTTTTCTACTTCTTTTGAATTCGATGCAAATGCTTTTTCACATAAAACGTGCTTTTTATTTTTCATAAAAAGTATAGCTTGTTCAAAATGAATAGAATTTGGAGATGCAATATACACAGCATCTAAATTTTTGTCTTTTGCCATTTTTTCTAAATTTGTAAAAGTTTTTTGAAAGTTATAACTTTTCTTAAATTCATCTGCAGTTTCTTCATTTCTTGAATAGAATGCATATAAATTAATAGATTCAATTTTAAAAGTCGCCTCAATTAACTTCTTTGCAATAACTCCACTTCCAATAATTCCGATATTCATAAAATCACCTTTTTCTATATATTTTAAATAGGGACTAAAAAAGCCCCTATAATTTTATTCAATAACCTTAGGTTTTCTACCTCTTTTTGGCTTTTCAACCTCTTCAGTAGTTTCTTCAACAACTTTAGGTTTTCTACCCCTCTTAGGCTTTTCAATTTCTTCGGTAATTTCCTCAACAACTTTAGGTTTTCTACCCCTCTTAGGCTTTTCAATTTCTTCGGTAATTTCCTCAACAACTTTAGGCTTTCTACCTCTTTTTGGTTTTTCAACTTCTTCAGTAATTTCCTCAACAACTTTAGGCTTTCTACCTCTTTTTGGTTTTTCAACTTCTTCAGTAATTTCTTCGACAATCTTAGGTTTTCTAACTCTCTTTGGTTTTTCAACTTCTTCAGTAGTTTCTCTCTCTGAATTTTCTTCTAAATTATTACTTCCAAGCAACGATTCAATAAGATTTTTTTCTTCTTCCTCAGTTAATCCAACGTTTACTTTATATTTTTCTTCAAACTCTTCTTTTGTTAAATCGGTTATATAACAAGATACTTTCTTATCAAATATTTGGGCTAAACAAAATGCTTTAAGCCCTGCAATAAGTTCATATCTTCCAGGTGTTGTTTTTTTAACCACTATTTTATAATGGCTAAATTTTCTTCCCGATTCAAGATCAAGATGCATTCCACCTTTAAGATCAACATTTTCATTTATAGTAATAAATCTTTTTGGAATATATCTAAACGCTTTATGATTAATTAATCTTCTCCAATCAACATATTTTTTTGGAGTTTCTGTCGTTTTTTCATTTATAATATCAATATGTTTTATTTGTTCATCTTTAATTTGCACTTTATTAAACATAGTGGTCGGCTTTAATACTTTAGACTTTGTTATTACAGTTGGTGCAACGTAAATGTATGGTATACCTTTTTTATTTACAGATGCCTTATAATCACCCATAATATCAAAACTAAATTTATGTCTTAATTTATCAATCTTTTTCCATTGTTTTCTAGTAAATCTAATTAAAACATTAGATCCACCTCTTTCAGAAGCATCTGCTCGACTTGAATCTTCAAATGTTGTAACACATATTATATCAACAGTTTCATCTTTATTTATTTTTGGATCTTTTTTTAGTTCTCCTCTAATAAAAATATTACTTCTCATATATTCGTCCTCTTTCATAATTTAACTTTGATTATTATTTTACTACAAAAAAATAATTTTATAAATATAAAGTTAATTTATTTAATAGTTATTTTTATATATTTTTTACATTTTATACTATATATATTAAAATAATTTATAAAATCTAAAATAAAGGCATATAGGTAATGGTAAGTGTGATTTTTTTCATATAAATAGAATATAAATTAAAACTCAGTACATAATTAATATAAAATAGATATAAAAAAAGACTAAAAATAATTTTAGTCTTAGTAAGCATTCAATATCTTTTTGCATATAATTCATAATCAAAATTCATTTTAATAAATGCTCTATAGAAATCTTCTTTTTGTAAATCTGAAATTTTTATGTATTCATCACTTGAATTATCTAATAAATAGCCTTTACTATCTATTATTATATATGAATTTATCATCGAATCTTCTATAATTAAATTTTTAGACTGATTTTTATTTACAAAGTAATTAAATTCATTAATCGAAACATCTAAATCGTAATTATTAAAATTATCTTTTTTAAATGTTTTCATTTTAAGTATTTTCCATCTATCAGCTATTATATCATCTAAATCAATTTTTAAGTCTTCATTATAATTTAATTTATTAACAACAGTATTTACTTTTAATTTTATATTTAAATTGTTTATCAATTTACCTAATTTTAAAAATCTATCCAAAGTTAATATTTCTTTATTTGAATTAATACAACCAAGTTCGGTAAGTGTATTATAATTAAAAGAATCTATACTTATACCAATAGTATCAATACTTTCTTTATGCTTTAAAATAAACTTTTCATCTAATAGAAATCCATTAGTTATAATAGATACCTTAATTCCTTTTGAATTAATATAGTTTATTAGATCATCTATATAACGATATAATAATGGTTCTCCCCCTGCTATATTAAATCTACTTACTTTTGCGGTTTTCAAAATATTATCTACGATTTTTTTCCAAATATTAATTTCTAACATATTTTTATTACCAAACTTAGCAAAACAATACCTACATTTAAAATTACAACCTTCTAGTATATGAAGATTTATAACATACCCCTGATTTTTCATAATTCCCCCTTATAAAAAAATATCAAAGGATTAATAAAATTAAAAATGCTTATAAATCATTTATAAGCATTTTTAAGTCTTTTTTATTTTAGATCCGATAAGTAACCCCGTACTTCCAAAAACTATTATTCCAATACCAACATCATAAAAAATTATATTATTTGGTGAGATAACCCCTAAAACACTTCCTGTATACATTCCAATAGTCATTCCATTTATAGAATAATTAATTTTATTATTTTTTCTCATTAAAATCCCCCAAAACACTTAATCCGCTTAATTATAACATTTTTAGGTTGTAGAAATTTGTAAAAACTTGTACTAAAATAAAATTTTTATAAAAAAAGTTCCTGCAAAAATGCAGGAACCAACTTTAATCTTCTTTCATAATCTCACTAATACCTTTAAACGTTCCAAGGAATTTTACTGTATCTGATGGAAGAACTAGTTTAGTAGCAGCACTTTCTCCTAGTTTTTCAAGTGCCTCAATAGATCTTAGTGCAAGTATTTTTTCATCAATATTTGCATCTTTCATTGCAGTAAGAACATTTTTCAAACTTTCTGCGTTTGCATTTTGAATTCTAATTATAGCCTCGGCCTCTCCTTGTGCCTCAAGTATTTTTGATTCTTTAATACCCTCAGACTCCCTAATCATTGCCTCTTTTTTTGCCTCTGCTTGAAGAATTTGTGCTTGTTTTTGCCCTTCTGCTTGAAGTATACTTGATGCCTTACTTCCTTCTGCTTGAAGAATTGACTCACGTCTTTCTCTTTCTGCTCTCATCTGTTTTTCCATTGCAACTTGAATATCTTCGGGTGGAATTATATTTTTAAGTTCAACTCTATTAATTTTTATTCCCCATTTATCAGTTGCTTCATCAAGTATTGCTCTCATTTTTGTATTTATTAAATCTCTTGAAGTTAGAGTTTCATCTAAGTCAAGGTCCCCTATGATGTTTCTAAGAGTTGTAGCAGTTAAATTTTCAATCGCAGTTATAGGATTTGCGATTTCAAAAACGTATCTAACAGGATCTGTAACCCTATAATAAACAACAGTGTCTATTTGCATTGTAACATTATCTTTTGTAATTACAGGTTGTGGATCAAAATCGACAACATTTTCACGTAAATCTATTATATAGCTCATATTATCTAAAAATGGAACTAAAAAATTAACTCCAGTTTCTGCAACTCTATGAAACTTTCCAAGCCTCATAACTATTCCAACTTTTGATTGTTTTATAACTCGTATACTCGCTAATGCAAATGAAATTACTATAAATAAGAAAAATATTGTAACTATTATACCAATCATTTTAGACCTCCATAACTATTAATTTAACCCCTTCAATCTCAACAACTGAAACAGTTTTACCCTTTAAAATTTCTTTATTGTCAAAAGAAATTGCACTCCAATTTTCAAAGTCAAGTTTTACAACTCCACCTTCATTTTCTTTTATATCTTCGACAACAACTGCATTTTTGCCAACTATTGCTTTAAGGTTTGTTTTATATTCAAAAGTCTTATCTTCTTTCACAAATTTATTTGTAAAAATCACAAGTAAAGTTATCGAAACTACTGCGAATACTAATACTTGAATAGAAAAACTTTTAATAAAACCACTAAGTAAAAGTGTAACAATCGCTCCAATACTAAACCATATTAATGTAAGAGATGGAATTATCGCCTCAAAAATTGCGAAAGCTACACAAACTAATATCCATATTAAATTCAAAAATTCACCTCCAATTAAGATAATTATATCTAATAATAAAACTTTTGTATATTAAAAATATCAATATAATATTAAAAATAATATTTTAATAAAAAATATATAGAAATATGTTAATATTATTCTATTAAAGTATTATGAAGGAGTAATTTAAGTTGAGTACATTATTAAAAATTGAAAATTTAACTAAAAATTTTGGTGATACTAAAATTTTAGAAAAAATAGATTTAACTATAAATAAAGGTGAAATAATAAGTGTTCTAGGGCCTTCAGGATGTGGCAAATCAACACTTCTTAGAATAATTTGCGGGATACTCGATTTAGATGATGGAGAAATTTATATTGAAGGAGAATTAGTTTATAGTAAAAAAAAGAATATTCCAACTGAAAAAAGAGATATAAATATGGTTTTTCAAGACTTTGCACTTTGGCCACATATGAAAGTAATTGATAATATTTTGTATGGACTTAAAATAAAAAAAATTTCAAAAGATGAAATTAATAACAGATTAAAAGAACTTTTAGAACTATTAAAACTTGAAGGTTTAATGAATAGGTATCCAAAAGAATTATCTGGTGGACAAAGGCAAAGAGTAGCTATTGCAAGGGCTTTAATCACAAAACCTAAAATTATTTTACTTGACGAACCACTTTGTAATTTAGATATTCAATTAAGAATTGAAATGCGAACTGAAATGGCTTATTTATTTAAAAAGCTAGAAACTACAGTTTTTCATGTTACACACGATCCATCTGAGGCTTTTGCAATGGCCGATAGAATAATTATTATGAATAATGGTAAGATTGATCAAATTGATACCCCTATAAATTGTTATAATTCTCCGAACACTATAACTGTTGCAGGACTTTTGGGCGCAAATAATAGCCTTAATGGAAATATAATTAAAACTTATGATGATTATGCTTTGATAAATATTTGTGGAAATACTTTTAAAACTAAATCATTCTTTGATAATGCAAAAGTTAATGATGAAGTAATAGTTAACTTTAGACCAGAATATGCAAAATTATCTCAAAAATTAAATATGAATACTTTATTTATAAAAGTTGTAATTTCAACATTTGAAGGTAATTATTATAGAATTTATGCAGAACTTGAAAATAAAGAAAAATTATCTTTTCTAAATGAAACATGTCTTGAAATAAATAGTACTTATTATATAAAAATAGATTCTAATAACCTATTCTCATATGAAAAAAATAATTAATAAAAAGCCATGTAGAAATTCTACACGGCTTTTTTAACAAGTTTTTTTACAAATTCAGTTTTTGGATTATTTATAATATTTTCTGGAGAGTCGTATTGATGAATTTCTCCTTTATTCATAACTAAAACTTTAGTTCCAAGTTTTAACGCCTCTTTAATATCGTGAGTCACAAAAAGTATAGTTATATCATTTTTTCTATGAATTTCTTTTAGTTCATCTTGAAGTTGTTCACGAGTAATTTCATCAACTGCTCCAAATGGTTCGTCCATTAAAAGTATTTTGGGACTAGATATTAAAGCCCTTGCAATTCCAACTCTTTGTTGTTGTCCTCCTGATAATTCATTTGGATATCTGTGTTTTAATGATCTATCAATTTTTACAATATCTAACCAAGTATCAACTAATGAATCTAAATCTTTAGATTTTTTACTTAAGTTTGGAACGTATAAAATATTGTCGTAAACATTCATATGCGGAAAAAGTACACTTCCTTGAATTGAATAACCAATTTTTCTTCTATGTTCTATCATATTAACATCTTTTATATTTTCTCCAAAAACTAATAAATCGCCACTATTTGGAGTTACAAGTCCATTTATCATCTTAAGAATTGTAGTTTTACCGCAACCTGAAGAACCAATAATACTTACAAATTCTCCTTTTTCTATCGATAAATTAAAATTATCGACAATAATATTTTCAGAGTATTCTTTTTTTATATTTTGATAGGTAATAATATTTTCCATATATCCTCCTAATTAATTAAATTCTTAGACTTTAAAAAATCTTTTGAAACATCAATAACAGACATTCCTTCACTTTCAACTAAATAATTCATTCTTGAAATATCATCATCAGAAATTAAATCGGTCACAGTTAAAAATATTTCATTAAGTTCTGGATATTTTTCTAAAGTTTGATTTAAAATAATATTTCCGCAAAGATAAGAAGGGTACAAATTCTTATCATCATTAAGAACTACAACGTCTGAAACACTTAATTGACCATCCGTTGTAAAAACGTTCATAACATCTATTTGGCCATTATTTATTGCTTGATATTTAAGCCCTATATCCATAGCAACCGTATCTTTAAAGTTTAAATGATAAGTATCAACTAGATCATCAAAACCATCTTGCCTTCCAAAAAAGTCATATTCTGCGCCAAAAATTAATTCATCACTTACTCTTTCTAAATCTGAATAATTTTTAAGATCATACTTCTCTGCAATTTCTTTTCTAACCGCAACTGAAAAAGTATTGTTAAATCCATACATTCCAACCCAAGTCATATCAAAATCATTATTATAATTTGAATTTAAAGATTCAAAATATTCATCTTTATATAAACTATCTTCATTTAATACCATATTCCAAGCAGTACCCGTATACTCTGGATAAATGTCGAATTCTCCCTTTATCATTGCAGGGTGAATGTTTGAAGTACCTCCACCAATACCTTTAGTTATACTAACTTCTAAATCTGTATTTTCTTCTATTAAAATACCTAAAATTTCTGATAATATGTATTGTTCCGTCATAGGTTTTGTTGCAATTTTTATAATATTTTCATTTTCATTTTTAAATAGAGTAAATACTCCAAAACAAAGTATTAAAATTAGCGGAATTATAGAAACTTTTTTTATACTTATTTTTCTATTTTTGATTTTATACTCTATAAATCCAAGAACTAAATCACTAAATAATGCAAGAAATGCTATAAGTAGACTTCCAAGAAGTGTCATAGTCGAATTATTTGTCGTTATTCCTTGATAAATAGCAACCCCAAGACCTCCTGCTCCAATAAAAGAGGCAATTCCTCCAAGGGCTATAGTCATAGTTACCATATTTCTAATACCCGAGAAAATAACTAAAAACGCAAGTGGCAATTTCACCTTAAAAAGAGTCTGTAAATTAGTACTTCCCATTCCAATCGATGCCTCAACAATTTTTTCATCAACCTGAACAATTCCAGTATAAGTATTTCTAACCATTGGAAGTAATGCATAAATAGTTAATGCAATTATTGCAGTATTATTTCCAATTCCCGTAAATGGAATTAAAAATCCAAGCATAGAAATTGAAGGAATCGTATATAAAAAATTTATTATACCGATTACTACATTAGCTATTTTTTTGTATTCACTAAGCATTATCCCAATTAATAGCCCTAAAACTATTGCTATTAATATTGAAATTGAAGTTATTTCAATGTGTTCTATAAATAATTTATAGAAAAATTCTTTTTGTTCTAAAAATAAAGAAATCATATCTTTAATCATACTTATCTCCTTTTAATTAATTGGTAACTTTTTAATTAATTTTACATATAAAATTAATTACCCTTTTTTTACTAAATACAACCATTTTTACAATATTTATTATTTACCAAAAAATATGTATATATTATAATTAACTTATTAAATCTTTAAAATAATATTAATACTTGTTATAAAAAATTATGTTTAAATTTATTAAATATTGTTTATAATATAAAAAATAAGTTTTAGGAGTAGATATGAATAAAAAATTTAACGCTAATGAATTTATTACAAAATATAGAAGTTCAAATTTTAATACTAAAGTTAAATTAATATCAAGATTAAATAATAATGATAAAGAAAAAGTACTTAAATTATTTACTAAAGAAGAAATAAAAGAGTATAAAATAAAAGGTTCTGCTTTAATAGAAAGAAGATTTGACTGTGTAAGACGAAATAAAAAATGTCTCGATTTATTAATATCAAAAAATCCTAATTTATATGAAATAAAAAATAAATATTATAATGTAGATCTTTCAATTCCAGTATACACTATAAAAGCAATAATAAATACTTACGAAGGAATTGGAATGAATATAACAAAAGATGATGGTGTCTTTTCTGTTAATGCAAAAACTTACTATAAAATATGCAGAAGATACTGGGATATAATAGCTTGTAGATGGGATACTCATACAGGAGTTTATAGCAAAGAACAAATAAAGGAGAAGGACTTTTCAAAATACCATACTAATGCAAATAAAGTTAGAATTATTTTTCCGCAGTTAAAATACAAATTAAAAAGTTCAGAATACAGTGTAATAAATGAAGATGCTTTTAAAAAGTCTGAATTATTTACATATATAGATATTAATAATAAGAAATTTAAAAATCTAAATAAGGAAAACTATGATTTTTTAGTTGAAAGAGATAAATCATTAAAGAATACGCATATATCAAAAAAATCAGGTTAAATGGTTTCAGTTATATATAGTTAATAATTTCTAATATTATAATTTAATATATATGCTATAATATTAATCAATAAAATATTTTTGGCAAGAGGATCATTATGAAAAAAGAAGACTTAACAAGAGATGAATTATTAGAATTTAAAGAAATAACTATGAATGAAAATATTGAACTTAATGAAGAAGTTTATGAAAGTGATTTTTTTAAAAATTTAGTTAATCATATAGAAAAAGAATTAGAAAATAATTAATTTTTCAATAGATAAGTTTTCATTATTACCTAAGTATCAAATTTTTAATAGTAATTAATTTTTTTGTATTATTTAGTTCTAACATATCATCAGAGTTAATATTATCTAAAGATTTTTCAAGAAATGAAATTAAACTATAGCATTTAAATTTGCACTCTTCTAAGTATTTTTCTTGTGTAATTTGTTTAGATTTTTTAACTTCTTCAATTATAAAATCAGATACGTTTTTCTTAATTTTATAATAAGGAATTGAGTCATTTTGTTTCATTTATTTTATTTCTTTTTCTATAATTCGAAATAATTTAAATTTAATCTCAGTGCTAAATTGCAAATATCCTATTTTTTTCCTAAATACTTCTAAATAATCATCTTTATTATTTTTAATTTCATTTCTACCAGTTATTAGAACCTATTTAGAATCTTATTGAATAGTCAATACTCATACTAAAAAATAAAGTGAGGGTCAAAAAATGAGTAACTATCTAAGTAATATAACAAGGGAACAATTTGAAATTATTAAACAAGATTTAGAGAATGCAAAAAAGATTACAAAGCCAAGAAGAATTGATTTGTATGAAGTGTTTTGTGTAGTTTTATACGTTCTTAAGTCAGGTTGTCAATAGAGAATGTTACCTTCTGATTTTCCAAAGTGGAGTACAGTTTATTTCTACTATCAAATATGGACTAAAAAATTAGAAAATAAAGAAAGTATTCTTGAGATAGTTTTAAAAAAACTGTAAAAATAGTTAGAGAAAAAGAGAATAAGAATACAAATGCTAGTCTATGTATAATAGATTCTCAAAGTGTAAAAACAACTGATTTACCTATGCACAGTGGTTATGATGGAGGAAAAAAGGTAACAGGTAAAAGGAATAAAAAGACATATAGCAGTTGATATAAATGGTTTACCTCTAGCAATTTATATAACTACAGCTAATATAGGAGATAGAGCTAGTTCAATAAAAATGTTTAACGTTAACAAAAATAGCTTATGCAACATAGAAAAAGTTATTGCAGATGGAGGATATACAGGATTAAAATTTTCTAATGAAGTAAATAAAATATTAGGTGCAGAAGTAGAAGTTATCAAAAGAAGTGAATTACATTCATTCAAAGTACTGCCAAAACGTTGGATAGTAGAGAGAAGTTTTGCATGGATAGAGAAAAATAGACGGTTGTGGAAAAATTATGAAAGAACATTGAATTCGGCCTTCATATGACTATTATTGATTTTTTGAGACTATTGTTAAAAAGATTCTAAACAGGCTCTTAGTAAATACAACTAAAAATACATTATCTGCAAAGTTATCAGTATCTTCACCTTTTATATCAATTAAATTTTTATCTTGTAATTTTTTTAGTATATACAATCCTTTTTTTGCTTTAGTATTTCTTTCTATATTGTCACTATTAAAATGTTTTTTAAGCTCATCAATAACGCGGTGTGGAACAATTATTTTATTAGAGTATTTTTCTAAATATGGATATATATTTTTATAAAAATTTTCTATATTATTATCCATCAAACTGCAAGTATCAATAAATATTTTATAATTTTTAGCATAGCTATTCATTACATTTTTAGTGTCTTGAAACGAATCATTCTGCTTTTTTATAATTACTTTAATTTTTTCAATTTCTAATTCAGTTAACTCTCTATTAGGATCTTGTATATAAATACCGTTTTGTTTTAAATTTTCTAAAGTTTTATCTACAGGAATTCCTAGTCTATTTGAAATTAATCCAATTGTTAAGCTCAATTTTACCCCCCCTTTTTTTTATTATAAAATTTCCCAACCTATTAATGATATTGGAGAATCATAAATTTCTTTTATTTCTGTAATAGAATTATCTAATTCTTGTTTGTTCCATTTTATGAATTTATTCATTGAATCAATCTTTAAAAATAAATTATTATCATTTTCATTAATAAGAGTATGTACTAAAAATTTACTTTGTGTTATAAGAGCTAAATTATAATCATAACTATATTTATTAAATAATTCTATAAATAAATCATTTATATCTTCTGAATCTCCTTCTTCACCTCTTATTTTAATTATTTGATTATACTTCATATTTTCAATACAAACTAATGCATGTTTAGCTTGCATTGATAACTTATTATCTTCTTGATCTGATATATTTTGTATTTTTTCTATTACTTTAATTGGGATTATAAGTTTTTGTTCATATTTTTTTAATATTGTAACTATGTAGTCAAATATAATATTAGAATCAGGCATCATAAGTGCATCGTAACTTACAAATATTTTATGAGTATCACAAATTTCTTCAAATAATTCACTAGAATTGTTAAATTCTATTTCATTCTTATTTATTTCTAAATTATCCATTGATAATATTGAAAACCATTTTTCTAAAAATAGACCATCATATAATCTATTAAGATCAACATTTTCATTAAACGTTGAATTCGATCTAATTATTGCATTTATAGCACGTAATGCTTCTGAATTATATTTACATTTATTATCAATAATCGCACAAAAAACAATATATTGACTTATGCTCATTGGACTTTTATTAGTTTCTAGATTATTTATAGTTTGTCTTGTTACTCCCATAAAGTCTGCCATCTCTTGAACATTGAATCCAAGTATATGTCTAATAAACTTCATAGAAGATTACATATTTTTTATCATACTATTTTTGAGTTGATCTAAATTCATATATATCTCCTATATTATTTATATTTAACCAAAATATATAAAAATTATTGACATATGTCAAATAAATTAACCATTTTTTACAATTTAATTATTATATTTTAATACTATATATAATTTAATGATAGGTTATTTTACAATAAAAAAAACAAATAATACTTTAATAGCATTACTTGCTCTTTTTTAATTAGATAACAATGATTTATATTTTATGAAAAACCATATCAATATGATCTATTCCGTCTTCTTTATATACACTTGAAATTTCAATGAATCCGTGATTTTTATAAAAATCTAATAAATAAGTTTGTGCTGATAATTTTATACTACTTTCATTCATTTCATCAAAAATAAAATTCATTGCAAATTTTATCATTTCATTAGCAATATTATTTTTTCTAAAGTTTTCTTTAACTAAAACTCTTCCGATTGAAACGAAGAATCCATTTACTTCTTTATCCATAATTCTAAGGTATGAAACTATTTGATCATCTTTTTCTAAAAATATGTGATAAGAATTAAAGTCAATAGAGTCAATGTCTTGGTATGGGCAATTTTGTTCAACAACGAAAACTTCATTTCTAAGAGATAATATTTCGTATAGTTCTTTTGTATTTAATTCGTCAAATTTCTTTATTTTAAAGTTCATTTTTTCTCCTTAATATTTAATACTATTTAGTATATTTTTTAATTGATCACCATTTTTATTGGTATAAATTTTTGTGGTGTTAATATCTGAATGCCCTACAATTTGAGCAACTTCAGTTATATTTAGCCCATTATCTATTGCATTTATGCAAAATAAATGCCTTAAATTATGTAAGTGACCTTTACTTTTTTTTATTCTTGCAAGTCCTGTATATTTTTTAATATCATTATGGGCGCTTTGCCTTTTAAGTGACCCATATTTTGAAGTGAATAATTTTGTTGAATTATCAAAATATAAATCATTTTCAATATAATCTTTTAAAATTTTACTTACTTCTTTTGAAATAATTATTTGTCTAGATTTATTACCTTTACCAAAAATAGTAATTATTCCGCCATTTTTTCCAAGAGATTGAATTTGACTTTTATCAATATCTAAGGCCTCAGATATTCTACATCCACTTCTTGCAAGTAATATGAATAAAGAATAACTTCTTATGTCTTTTTTTAGATAAACTTGTTTTAAAATGCGTTTAAATTCATTTTCTGATAGAATATTTGTTAAAAAAACTTGTTTTTGGATTTTAAGGGTATCAATTTTAACTTCCATACCTTTAGTATTGTAAAATGATTTTAATATGTTTAAAATCGTGTTTATTGACTTCGGTTTTAAGTAAGAAATTGCATTTTTTGAATTTACGATCTTTTTTGACATTAAATATGATTTATATTCGTCAATATTTAATCCACTTTCTAGAAATTTTCTTATTTGAAGTTTATTATTATAAATTGTATTTTTTGATAATCCTCGTTTTATACATTCTTCTTCATAAAATTGTAGTTCTTTTTCTATTAGAATCACCTCAAAAGTATTATTTAAATTTTTGGTTATCAATCGTTTATATTATTATACTTTAAGTTATATTAAATTTACAATACATTATTAATATAATGTATTGTAAAAGTGACTTAATAAAAAATATGATGTATACTATAAGTCAAATGATTTTTGTTTTTGGAGGAATTAAAATGACAAAAAGAGAAATACAAATTTTAAAATTAATATGTGGATCTAGCAGTGTGATTACTGGAAAAATTATAAGTCAAGAAATTAATTGTTCAATAAAAACTGTTCAACAAGATATAAAAAATATAAATAACCGTTTGATTGAGTTAAATTTTAAAGACTCTCAGATAATTTCTATAAAATCTGCGGGTTATACGTTCGTTGGAAATGTTGATATTATAAATCATTTTAATAATCAAGATGATTATAGAATAAAATTTATCATAAAAAAGTTTTTTGAAAAAGAAATAGTAAAATTAGAAGATTTATCAGAATTAATGTATGTTAGTTTATCAACTACAAAGTCTGATTTAGTAAAAGTAAAACAAATTTTATCTGATAAAAATATTATTTTGGAAATTAAGCATAAAAAAGGATTAATTGTTCAAAATAATGAATATGAAATAATTAACTGTATAATTTATTTAATAAATACCAAAAATTTTAGTATTTATGATTTTATTGATAAATCTAATGAATTTGAATTTTTCAAATATAGAAACATACTTTTATCAATAATTAAAAAAGAAAATATGTTTTTAGCTGATTTTGAATTTAATAGTTTATTTGATTATATAAAAGTATATTTAAGTAGAAATGAAGTTTATAATTTAAGTAAATTTATAAAAAACACTTTGAAGTATTATAATTT
Organism: Peptostreptococcaceae bacterium; assembly: GCA_044426235.1. Lineage (GTDB taxonomy): Bacteria > Bacillota > Clostridia > Peptostreptococcales > Peptostreptococcaceae > JAGHEK01. Next base: position 42,835 of record JAWXUS010000007.1, read on the forward strand.
TGAAAGAAATGAAATTGAAAACGATAATACTTTAGATCAAAATATATCAAATATTATTGATGAATTTATACTAGAACTTGAAATTTCAACTAATATTAGTTTGAAAAATGATGATATTTTTAAAAGTTTTTTACTAAATCATATAAAAAATATATATAAAAGAATAAAATTAAATGTATATACTGAAGAAGAATTTGTTGATATTAATTTAAAATATCCATATGCTTATGAATTATCTAAGATTATTTTGTCAAAAATTGAAAAAGTTTTATTAATAAATATAGATAAAAAAGAATTATCAACTATAGCAATTCATATTGCAAGTGCAATGGATAGAGCAAGTAATATTGAGCTAAATAGAAAATTTAAGGTTATAATTATTTGTTCATCAGGAAGTGGAACTTCTATGCTTATTAAATCAAAAATTAAAGATGAATTTAGAGATAACATTGAAGTTTTAAGGATTATGCCGTCGTATCTTATAAATTATATAGATAGTAATTCAGTTGATTTTTTAATAAGTACTGTTGATGTAAAAAATAGTAATATCGATATAATAAGGGTATCCCCTATTGTAAATCAAACAGATATTATAAAAATAAGAAATTATATGAAAGTGCAAAAAATTGATAAAAATATTAATTTGGAAGATATTTTTGATAAGGATCTATTTTTTAAAAATGAATGTAATTTAGAAAATAAATTTGATATTATTGAATTTTTGGTACAAAAATTAGTTGATGAAGGCATATTATTACATAGTGAAAAAGATAAATACATAGAAAGAGAGAAGATTGGAACTACTGAAATTGGTAATTTTATTTCAATACCACACGCTTTAATAAGTAAAAATACTAATAAAATAGCTACATTAATCTTAAAAGATGAAACTAATTGGGAAATAGGTACTGTAAAAATAGTTTTTATGATAGCAATTGGTTTTAATGATGACTATGAGGAAATTTTTAGAAAGCTTTATAAAAATATAGATAATAATATTAAAGTATCAAATATTTATAAATCTAAAAACTACGAAGAATTTATAAAAAATTTTAAGGGTTAAATTTTACTCTTTAAAAGAGATAATTTTAAACTTTCAAGGAAAACGATTTTAAAGTATTATAAATATATAGAAAAATAACGAGGTGAATAATTATGATATATACTCTGACTTTAAATCCTTCTATTGACTATATTGTTGAACTTGACAATTTTGTTGAAGGAAGTGTAAATAGAACGAAAAATGAAAAAGCATATCCTGGTGGAAAGGGAATAAACGTATCAAGTATTTTGAGAGCATTAGAATTTGATAGTATAGCCCTTGGATTTGTAAGCGGTTTTACTGGAGAATACGTAAAACAAATATTAACTGAAAAAAATATTAACCATAATTTTATTGAAGTAAATGAAGGTTTTACAAGAATTAATGTAAAAATTAAATCTAGTGATGAAACTGAAGTAAATGGATCTGGTCCAAATATTTCTGAAAATCAAATACAAAATATTTTAGATCAAGTAAAAAGCCTTAAAAAATACGATATTTTAGTAATAGCTGGAAGTATGCCTTCTAGTGTAAGGTCAGATATATATGAAGATATTATGAAAATTGCTAAGGAAAAAGAAATTTTAGTAGTCGCAGATACTACTAAAAAACTTCTTACAGATTTATTAAAACATAATCCATTTTTAATAAAACCAAATATTCACGAATTAGAAGAAATTTTTGAAACTAAAATAAATTCTGATGAAGAAATTATTACTTTTGCAAAGCAACTTCAAACTATGGGAGCTAAAAATGTTTTAGTATCTCTTGGAAAAGATGGTGCAATTTTAGTTACTGATGAAAATCAAATTTTAAAGAGTAATGTTGCAAAAGGAACTGTTAAAAATTCTGTTGGTGCAGGAGATTCTATGGTTGGTGGATTTATTGCGGGATACATTAAAAATAAAGATTACAAAGATGCATTAAAACTTGGAGCAACTTGTGGTTGTGCAACTACGTTTTCATATGATATAGCAACTAAAGAATTTATTGATAGTTTAATAGATGAGATAAATGTAGAAAATATTTAATTAAAGGAGAAAAAAATGAGAATTATTGATTTAATAGATAAAAAATCTATTAATATCAACTTATCATCAAACACTAAAGAACACGTTATTGATGAATTAGTTGATTTAGTAGATGATAGTGGTAATTTAAATAATAAAGAAGAATACAAGAAAGCAATTCTTACTCGTGAAGAATCAAGTAGTACAGGAATTGGTGAAGGTATTGCAATTCCTCACGCAAAGACTAATACGGTAAAAAATCCTTGTCTTGCATTTGGAATTAGTAAAGAGGGTGTTGATTACGATGCATTCGATGGAAGTTTAGCACATTTATTTTTTATGATTGCAGCACCAGATGGTGCAAATAATACTCATCTTGAAGTATTATCAAGACTTTCAACTATTTTAATGGACGAAGAATTCAAAAATAAATTAATAAATTCGTCTTCAAAAGAAGAAGTGTTAGATTTAATTAATGAAAAAGAATTAGAAAAGTTTAAAGAAGAAGAAGAAAAAGAAGAAAAATCTAATGATAAAAATTCAGACTTCCCAACGGTACTTGCAGTAACTGCTTGTCCAACTGGAATTGCACATACTTTTATGGCGGCTGAGAGTTTAGAAAAAATGGGTAAGAAAAAGAATGTTTCTATAAAAGTTGAAACTAATGGTTCATCTGGTGCTAAGAATGTTTTAACTAAAGAAGAAATAGAAAATTGTGAATGTATAATAGTTGCGGCGGATAAAAATGTTGAAATGTCAAGGTTTAATGGTAAAAAAGTTATAGTTACTAAAGTTGCAAATGGAATTCATAAGGCAGAAGAATTAATTGATAGAGCATCAAAAGGAGATGCACCAATTTTTACACATTCATCAGATTCTAATTTAGAAGAAAGTAACGAAGAAGAAACTGTATTTAGAAAAACTTATAAGCATTTAATGAATGGTGTTTCAAATATGTTACCATTCGTTGTTAGTGGTGGTATACTTATAGCCCTTGCTTTCTTATTCGATAATTATGAAATAAATCCGGCAAACTTCGGTTCAAATACACCGCTTGCTGCATACTTAAAGTCAATTGGTGATGTTGCATTTGGATTTATGTTACCAATTCTTGCGGGATATATTGCTTATTCAATAGGTGATAGACCGGCATTAGTAGTTGGATTTGTTGGAGGAAGTATTGCAAAAACTGGTGGAGCAGGATTTTTAGGAGCACTTCTTGCAGGATTTATAGCAGGATTTATTGTTCAAACTCTTAAAAAAGTTTTCGCGGGTCTTCCGCAATCATTAGATGGAATTAAACCTGTTTTATTATTCCCTCTATTTGGAACAATTTTAATAGCTGTAATTATGACATTTATTGTATTACCTCCAGTTATGGTTATAAATAATACTATGATTTCATTCTTAGACAGTTTAGGTGGAAGTTCAAAAGTTATCTTAGGACTTGTACTTGGTGCTATGATGGCAATAGATATGGGTGGACCGATAAATAAAGCGGCTTACGTTTTTGGTGTTGCATCTCTTGATTCTGGACAATTTGAAATAATGGCGGCAGTTATGGCAGGTGGTATGGTTCCTCCTTTAGTAATTGCCCTAGCTACTACTTTTATGAAAAATAGATTTACAAATGAACAAGTTGAATCTGGGAAAGTAAATTATGTAATGGGATTATCGTTCATAACAGAAGGAGCAATTCCTTTTGCGGCATCGGATCCGTTAAAAGTAATACCTTCTTGTGCAATAGGTTCTGCAGTTGCAGGAGCACTTAGTATGTTATTTGATGCATCGCTTAGAGCACCACACGGTGGAATATTCGTAGTACCTGTTGTTAGTAATCCTCTTGGATACTTAGCGGCAATAATAATTGGTTCTGTGGTTGGCATGATAGTTCTTGGAATACTTAAAAAACCATTAGAAAATAAAGTAGATTAATAAAAAAAGAGTTAGGAATTTTCCTAACTCTTTTTTTATTAAAATATAATTTTATATATGTAATTTTTTTGATATACTTAAATAAAAAAAGGAGAAATTTTATGAAATTAAGCAATATTAAAAATAATGATAGTCTAGAATTTAAAATTTGTTTTGATATTTATGAAAAGAGCTTTCCAAGTTTTGAAAGAAGACTTTTAAAAAATCAAATAGATTGTATTAATAATTCAAATTATAATTTTGATTCTATAATTGATTCAGATAAAAATGTAGTTGGGTTTATTTCTTATTGGGAAAATGATAAGTTTTTATACATAGAACATTTTGCAATAGATGAAAGTCAAAGAGGCAAAAATGTTGGGACTATAATTTTAAGTTTAATTAAAGAAAAAACTAATCTTCCAATCATTCTTGAGATTGATCCACCAATAGATAATATTTCAATAAAAAGAGAAAAATTTTATAATAAACTAGATTTTACTTTGTCGAAATATGATTACATACACCCAGGATACAAAAAAGAAAGTGAGCCTCACATTTTAAAATTAATGTGTGATAAAGAGATTGATGAAAATTTATTTAATGATTTTTATGATTACTTAACAAATTTTGTTATGAAATATACAGAAAAATAAATATAGATTAATCTATATTTATTTTTAATTTATCCTATCTTCTTATATTTATTTCTACCAGTTAAATATCCAAACGCATAACATAATGTGTAGTATAAAATGTAGAAAATAGATTTATATGTTATTAATAAATCTATGAATATGAAAAACCAAACTAATGAAAATAAAAGTGGTAATAAAAAATTTTTATTTTTAGATACTAAAAATCCTTCATAAAAAAAAGATAGTGGAATGAAAAATACTAATCCAATCATAAATAAATGTCTTATAGTAAAAACATAACCTACAATAAAAAAAGTTGTAATCATAGTTTTAAATGCTACTAAATGTCCTAATTTTTTCATATAATCCCCTCCAATTTAATATATGCAAAAGTTTATTTTTTTGTTAAAACAAACTTTTTAAAAAATCCTACATACCTTTAAATAACTTATATATAGACACATTAAATGTTAAATTTAATCTTACATTTAATGTTTTATTTAATCTTTTTTAAATATTTTTTATATTAAAATCATTTTTATCGTAGTAATTAATTTTTATTTGGTTTATAATATATTTAACTATTTATTAAGGAGAATTTTTATGAAAATATATTTAGCAAGTCCATTTTTTAATGAATTAGAAATACAAAGAGTTGAAGAGGTTCAAAGAATTTTAGTAGAAAAAGGATTTGAAGTTTTTAGTCCAAAAGAGCATCAATTCGACAAAGAATTTGAAATAGGAAGTAGTGCTTGGTCTTTAGCTACTTTTAATAACGATAAGAAATTTATAGACTGGGCGGAAATTATGGTTGCAGTTTATGATGGAAATTATTCAGATAGTGGGACTGCTTGGGAAATTGGTTATGCTTATGGAACTCAAAAACCAATAGTTATAGTTCACGTTGGTGAAACTTCAAATCTTATGATTCACGAAGGAAGTCACGCAAGTTTAACTATTGATGAACTTAAAGAATATGATTTTAATAAAATGCCTTCAAAAAAATATACAGGAAAAATGTTTTAGTATGCCATTTGGCATACTTTTTTGTTGTATTTTTTGTTAATAAGTGATATATTTTGATTAATATATAAATTCAAAGGGGGGCTTTTTATAGATACACTAGATAGTTTAGTTGAAAGTATTGTTTTAAGAATTATTGATAAAAAATTCGAGGGAATAGACGAGATAATAAATACTAAAGTTAAAGAAAATATGAACGGTGTTTCAGATTTAAAAACTGATTTTAAAAATAAGAATATTGTAGAAGAAAATCTATCATTAAAAGAAGAAATTGCAAGTTTAAAAAGTAAAAATCAAAACTTGAAAAATGATAAACTTTTCATTGAAGAAAAATATAAGGATCTTCAGGAATCAAATTCTGATTTAAATCAAGAGTTAAACAATGTAAAAAATCAAACTGCAAACTTAAATACTATGCTTGAGAATAATATTGAAGAAATTGAAAACTTAAAAGGTGATATTTCATACAAAAGTGTAGAAATTGATAATTTACAAAAAAATGTTAATAAATGTGAATATATAATTAATGAAAATAAGATTGAAATTGAAGGACTACAGGATAAGGTTATTAAATTTAGAGGATACATAACTGAAAATGAAGAACAAATTTCAAATCAAGAGACTGAAATAAATAGTTTTACTAAAGAGTTAAATAAATATTTAAAACTTCAAAATGTTTACGATACTTATTTAAATTTAAACCAAAATACTAAAAATGGACTTAGTGGAATATTTAGAAATATAGAAACTGTAGATCAATTCTTATTCTGTTGTTCTGATGAAAAGAAAATTTCAATGCTTTGGGAATACATTAAAAATGCAATAGTAAACGATAAGGAAGATACTGAAGATATGAAAGTTATTTTCGATTACTTCTTTGAAACACATAATAATTCTAACGGAAATTACTATGAAAGAATGAATGTTAATGAAGGGGTGGAGTTTGATACTGATATACACACTAGAAAAGGGAACGTGCCAAGTGGGGAAATAAGAAAAGTTCACTTTGCAGGATATAAAAGTAGTAGTAGAATAGTACAAAAAACATTAGTTGAGTTATAAAGGGGGATTTAAAATGAAAGTAGCAATAGTAATACCAAAGTCTTATAATCCGAAACAGGTTTATAAAGAATATCCATTGGGAGCAGGATATATAGCAACAATACTTCAAGAAAATAATTATGAAGTAAAACTTTATGATCAAAGTGTACAATTTAATGATAATCAAGAATTAGTAAATGAACTAATTGAGTTTAATCCAGATGTAATAGGATTTTCAATTTTAACTGCGACCTATCCGATAGCTTTAGAATTAATAGAATTATTAAATAAATCTAAATTAAATGCTAAATTAATAGCAGGTGGAATACATCCAACAATTTTCCCAAATGAAAGTGTTAAAGATGGATTTCATTTCGTAATAAGAGGAGAGGGAGAAATTAGCATCTTAAAATTAATTAATAAATTAAAAGATAATAAAACAGATTTTACAGATATACCTAATCTAACATTTAAGATAAATGATGAAATTATTTCTAATAAAGATGAAGAAGTATTCTTAAATATCGATAAATTACCAATTGTTAATAGAGATTTATATGATATAACAAAATATACAAACCATTCATTATCAGGTACTAGAGGTTGTCCTTTTAGTTGTAAGTTTTGCTGTAATTATGATAATTTAACAAAAGTAAGTGTTAAAAATAGAGCTAGAAGTGTAGAGTCAATAATTTGTGAAATAGAATATTTACTAGATAATTATGATATAAATCATTTCTTCTTCACTGATGATTTATTCTTTACAAATATTAAAAACTTAAGAAAGTTTAGTGAATTAATAATCGAAAAAGAAATAAATATAACCTATAATGCACAACTTAGAGTAAATATGATAACTGATGAAATATGTGAACTTCTTAAAAGTTCAGGGTGTGCTAAATTAGAAGTTGGTGCAGAGGTTGGATCTCAACAGATACTTGATGATGCTTGTAAAGGGATTAAAGTTGAATCGATAATAAAGGGTATTGAAATTGCAAAGAAAAATGATTTAAGAATAAAAACTAATTGGATATATGGTTTACCTGGAAATATGGTTGAACAATACAAATCTATAGATATAATGTTAAAAGCAAAGCCAAATGAAATTTCTATTCATCAATTAATACCATTCCCAGGAACTGAATATTATGATAATAGATTTGAGTATGGTATAACTATTAGAGATCCATTTGATTTTAAAAGTTTTTGCTATGGGGATTTAGATGATAATATATCTTATAACTATATGAATAAAGATCAATATAATAACTTTATATTCGATACAATAGATGCGCTAGAGAATGTTGGGTATGTTTCTAGCGATAAAAGTGATAAAAATTCTAAATACATATATACTACTCCATTTGATAAACATTCTTTAAGTCTATCGCATCTAGAGGAGAGTGTATTAGTATGATAATAGCATTTGAAGGACATAATGGAGTTGGTAAGACTACTATAGCTAAAAATATTTCATATACTTTAGGATATGAATATTTATATAGTGTGGATAAAAATATTTTAGAAAATGGATTAAAAGAAAGGTTTATAAAAGATGCATCTTGGTATGCATCTGCACTTTTCTTTTTGGCTGGAAGTATGGAAACTAAAAGAAATATAATTGAAAATTATAATAATAAAAATGTTGTTTTAGATAGAAGTTTTTGGTCTACATTAGCCGTTCATTGGGATAGAGGCGATAGCGAGTTAAGAGTTATTAAAGATATAATAAAAGATGCAAAAAATTATTTACCAATACCAGATGTGATATTTTTGTTAAATGCCGATTATACCTCTTGTAATGATAGAATAAATAGTAAAACAGATATACTAAATAAACATTTAGATGATATAGTTGATAGAGATTATTTTCAAAAAGAACTTAATTTTTATGATTGGTTAAGAAAAAATAATACTGATTCCATAATAATAGATATAGATACTAATAATTTGAGTATTGATGAAATTACTAATTTATGCTTGAATCATATAGATAAATTGGGGGAGAGAGTTTAATATGCAAAAAGAATTTTTACTAACTAAAAAAAGTTATGATGATTTAAATGAAGAATTAGAATATTTAAGCACTACTAAGAGACTTGAGATAGCTAAAAATCTTAAAATTGCTGCAGAGTATGGGGATTTAAAAGAGAATTCAGAATTTGATGCAGAAAAAGAAAATCAAGCAATAGTAGAATCTAGAATCTATGAAATAAATAATATGATAATGAACTGCAAAATAGTTGAAAATACTAATGATACTAAAAATATTAACTTAGGTTGTAAAGTTTTATTATTTGATTTTGAATTTGAAGAAGAAGTAACATACACAATAGTTGATACAGTTCAAGCGGATCCTTTAGAAAACTTGATATCTTATGATTCTCCAATAGGACGAGCTCTTATGAATAAAACTGTTAATGATGAAATAAATGTTGAGTTACCTTTTGGAAGTGCAACATTTAAAATACTAGAAACATTATAGAATATAGTTTTCAAAATTATAATCAGTTAATTGAGATTAAAAAAATTGATATAAGGGGATAATTTATGATAAAGGGTATACGTAAGATTTATGTTAGTTAAGATGAGTACAAAAAAGAACAACAGATTAACTTCGATAAAAAATATGATGCGCTTTTATAATATAGAAGTTAATAATTATAATAAAATGATTTATAAAGTTTTTGAGGAATGTAAAAACTTATTAAAAAATAGATTCGTGTTTATGGAAAGTAAAAAGTTTGTGTATGATAATGAAACTATACTTTTAATTCCAAATACTGAATATTATGATTGTCATAATGATGATTCTAGTAATTATAGTCAAAGAAAAAAATGTTTCATTAAGCAGTATCCAGGTAAATTTAATTTTGAAGGATTTAAATTAAATTTTTTAACATTAGATGAGCATAAGAAAATATTTTCAAATAATATAAATTTTCCGTTAAAATGTATGAATGGATCTGAATCTTGGTTTTATTGTGATTCTAATAAAAATCATAATCATATAATATCATATGTTAAATCTGATAATATTGTAAATGCAAGATGTATATGCGATGATGGAACTTACAATTATGCATATGTAATTTTACCTATTCATAGACTTGGAAAGGTTGATTCATCCAAATTAAATGATGAATACGTATTTAGATTATGGCTTAAAAATGGTCTTATTCCAAGAGATACTAAATATAGCGATGAATACACTACATTAATGAATTTAAGTAATAAATATGGATTCGATAATGAATTTAAAATAAATACTAAAAAAACTATTAACGAAATAATAATAGACAAAGATAAATTAAAAGAAGAAACTGATAAATATGATATAGATCCAAATAGACTAAAAAAAGGTCTTCTTGAGTGTGATAAATCTAGATTCGATTTTTTAAAGTACGATGAAAAGATACTCACAGACATTAATCGTGGTCACTGGGAATTAAATATAAATAGTAGTGATGATAAAACTATTGAGGCAAATTTATTTGAAGAAATGGTATATAGAAATCCTTTAATTGACGTTAGAATGGGTGGAGCTATTGGTATTGACTTTGGTACAAAGAGTACTGTTGTTACATATCAAGATCAAAGTTCCGAAATTCGTCCTATGCGAGTTGGTGTTGGAGATTTATCTAAAGAGTCAAAGGGTAGCGACTACGAAAACCCAACTATTATGGAATTCATAAATATTGATAAATTTATAAGCGATTATAATAGTTCAAAAGGTCGTCCAAAAACTTCTTGGCACGATATAACTGTTTCTCACACTGCATTTGATAAGTTAAAAGATAGTGAAAGTGTAAATTATTATGCTTACTTTAATCAAATAAAACAGTGGTGTGCAAACAATCAAAAAAGAATTAGAATAAAAGATACGAATAATAATAAGACTGTTGACTTACCAAGCTTTTTAGATATTGAAGAAGAATTTAATCCAGTTGAAATATATGATTTACAATATAAATTATTGTGATCAACAAATTGTAAGCGATTTAACTTCTTTAATTGAGCTTAGCAATAACTATATATATTTACCAAATCAAATTTTATTTAATACATAAAATGTTCTTAACTTCTAAATCATAAAGTTCGTTTTTTATTAAAAATGAACTTATTTATAGGTTATTTTTATTTTTTAAGTCTTTTTTTCAAAAATACAACAAAGAAATTAGATTTTAATTTATAATATAACTATAAATAGATTGGAGTGATTTTTTATGGAACCATATAAAATGAAAAGTTTACCTATTAAATATAAAATAAATAAAGATTTAATGATACTTCTTTCAGAGGCATCTGCAAAATATGGAGAATACAAAGCGATTTTAAATACATTAGAATTCGAGGCAGAATTATTCTTAAATTTTCTCTTTAGATATGATCGATGAAAATGATGATAGTTTAGAGATTAAAAAACTTACAAAATCAATAGAGTATGCAACTAAAATTATTAAAGAAAAAGGAATTAGTATGAATCTTGTAAATGAGATGCATAGAATAATTTTAGATAGTGGTAGAGGATCCACAAAGTCACCAGGAAAATTAAGAGACACTCAAAATTAGATAGGACCAAGGGGTATCAGAATAGAACAGGCTACATTTATACCTCCGTGTCTAGAAGATATTATTGAAGATTTAATTAATTTATACGAGTATATGAATGATGCCTATATAGATCCGATATTAGTAAATGTTTGTATATCTCACGCACAATTTGAAATTATACACCCTTATAATGATGGTAATGGAAGGCTTGGAAGAGCTTTAATACCTATACAAATGACATATTTAAGTGATGATAGACCAATACTTTATTTATCAGAAATAATAGAATTAAACAAAATTGGATATCAAAGAGCATTGATGAACAATAGAAGAGGTGATTTAGAATCATTTATAATTTTCTTTATGCAGTGCATTATTGATCAATACAATAATTATATAAAAAAATTAGAAATAATTAAGAATATTTATAAAGAAGATTATGAAAAGATTAAGAGTATAAAAGGTAGTTCAATACACATTGTATTCCCAATAATGATGAATAAAGTTGTATTTACAAAAAAATATATTGAAGAACAAACTGGTTTAGCTACAAGCACAATATCTAGAATCATAAATCAATTATTAAATTTAGGTATTTTAGTAAAGGTTTCAAGAGGTCGAAAAAAAGAATATGAGTATGATAGAATCTATAAAATTTTTATAGGTAACGAAATTTATTGATATAAAAATAAATTTAACTATTATTCTTATAGTGCTTTCTAGGTTTAAATAACTTCATTTAGATTAATAATCTAACTCAAAAAAGGAACTATACAGTATAGTTCCTTTTTTTATATTAATAGTTATATTTTATACACTTATTATAGATTTATTATTTTTTCAGAATTTATTTATCCACACTTTTTTGTTAGATTTAGAATATATTTTTAAATCAATGTAAATAATACTACTAATTAAATGGAATATATAAACTAATTTTACATAAATAATATATAGTAACACTAATTTCAATACAAAAGGAGATTTAAAATGAAAAGACCTCTAACTCTTTTTCTATCAACACTTATTATTACTTTAACTGGATGTTCATCAGATAATTCATCTAGTGAAATCAATGAACAAGGTATTAGTCAAATTACTTTAGAAAATGAAAATAGTGATTTAACATTTTTAAGTCCAATTATAACTTCAGGGCAAACTAACACTTATGATGAAGATGGAAATATTATAGAAACTAATATAGATGATCCTTTATATGGTCAAGATGGTGATTATAACAGCTTAGAGTTTTCATTTACGCTAAATAGCGATGGAACTACTACAGACAATAATACAGGACTTATGTGGGAAACTGTGCCTATGGGTGGAAAATCATCGTGGGAAGATGCAATTAATTATTGCAATGAATTAGAACTTGGTGGATATGATGATTGGAGAATACCGACTGTTGAAGAATTATTTTCTATAAGTGATTTTTCAGTTGGATGGCCTTATTTAGACACAGGTTATTTTAGTTTTGATGAATCAAATGATTCTTCTATGATGCCTCCACAAATGGATGAAGATGGAGGACCTCAAGGCGGTGGACCACAAGGGGGATTACCTCAAGGAGAAGAATCTCAAGGTCTAATAAATGAAAATAATTCTGAAAATAGTGAATTAAGTGAAATGCCACCTATGGAAATTCCAAATTCATCTGATTATATATCTCTTGGTGGTGTATCAAAAGATGATGGTCAATACTGGACTTCATCTCACAATATGGTTGAAGGTGATGAACGTTTAGGAGATATTGCATTTGGAGTTAATCATTCAACAGGTCACATAAAAGCATATCCCTCAGACTCAACACCTATGATGGGTAAATATGTGCGTGCAGTTAGAGGTAATGTTTATGGAGATGAAAATTATACTAATAATAACGATGGTACTGTAACTGATAATGAATCAGGTCTTATGTGGTTACAAGATGATTTAGGTTATGGTATGGATTGGGCCGAGGCTTTATCATCTGCTGAAAATTTTGAATTTGCAGGATATGATGATTGGAGACTTCCAGATGTAAAGGAATTACAAAGTATTGTTGATTATGGTGGTTCATACCCTGCAATTAATCAAGATTATTTTAACTGTTCTATATTAGAAGAAAATGAAAATTATTATTACTGGACATCAACATCTGCATACTTTAGTGAAATATCACCAAATTATGATTCTGCTTGGTACGTAGCTTTTGGATATACTTCTCACGGAGCGGGAGCCGTTCGTTTTTCTCCTAAATATGTAGGAAGTGAGGCTTTATCAGAAGGAGAAGATAATATATTAAATTCAGTACGTTTAGTAAGAAATGTTAATTAAGTAGCAAAAAAAGGACTTATATAAGTCCTTTTTTTGCTATAAATTTATCTTAAGTTACTAAAATATTCTTCAACAAATTCTCTAATATAATCTGCACCATTTACTCCAACGAACGGAAGGTGTGTACATATTGATTGTCCTTTTATGTTAGGAGTTGTAAATCTTACTTTCGTATTAGTATCGTCTGCAAGTGAATTTGAAACATCGTCTGCAAATATTAAAGTATTTGATAAACTCTTTAATATTTCAACTCTTTCTTTTTCAGATACTAAGTACTTAATATCAGTTTCAATTCCTTTTATTGAATGTTTACAAACTGCATCAACTTCAAACCCCATTTGCTCAAGGTAACCTTTAAGTCCAACTATGTGATCATAATCTGCGAATATGAATGCTTTAAAATTCTTTCTAAGCATCCTTTTCATCATTGAATAGTGGCTAGTTTCTGCAATTTTATTTTGTATTCCTTCAAAATATTCTTCAACTACTGGAATATTTAAAGTATTAGATACTTCTTGAAGGAAAGCAAATGTATTTTTATATCCATAAAGAGGCATATAGATGTATGGAGTTCCAAACTTTTCTTCTAAGTACTTTGCAATTTCAAGTCCTTCATTATTAATTACAACGTTTAATCTAACACTTGACATATTAGTTAATTCATCAACTGAAGTTTTAGTACAAAGAGAAGTGTATAAATCGAAATCGAAGTTATCCTTCATCATACGACATATTTCATTAACATCAGATTCTATTCTATAAGACCAACTTGATGCTCCAATTATATTGAAGTGTTTTTCAAGTTTTGTAGTAGGCTCTTTTGTAAATGCTTTAACTAAATACTTATATACATTTTTTTGACCTAAACTATAATCTCCGTTAAATCCTCCCTCTTCGATTCCAACAAGTTTAGCATTAACATCATCTTGCATAAACATACATATACCTTTTATATCTGTTCCAATAACTGCAGATACTGAAGATGCTAAAACGAATATTACTTTTGGAGCGAATGTTTCATCTATTTCTTTTATTGCAAGTTCAAGTCTTTCAGTATTCCCCATTATAACATCATCTTCACTCATATGTGTTGTGAAAAGACGATTTTCTTTATCAACATTTAATTTTCCAAAGAAAGAAACACTGTAGTGTGTTGTTCCTGCTGGTCCATATTCAAGTACTATACTATCTTTTACAGTTAATAAACTCCAAATTATAGCCATTCTATCAGATGGATTTGGTAAAAATCTACATAAACTCATACTACATTCCTCCTCTTTTGATGTGTGCAGGATGTCCTCCGCTTTTACTTATGTGAGCCGGATGTCCTCCCATTTTCGTAGTTTCAATTCCTGTTAATATTTCAGTTTTATATCTTATTGATGCCTCACTACTAAATACTAATTCTTCAAGTAAGAATTTAGTTGTTTCAAATCCTAAAAGTGAATTTGCACGATCTGTGGCTACTACTGCAATTCCTTTTTTCTGAAGTCTAAGTGCGTACTCGTGACCTAAGTATAGATTTGGTTTTAAAACATCATATACGTGTTGAAGTGGAGCTATATTTGCACCAAATGTTACGTATGGATTATGATTTTTTTCAATTGAAGTTTTATACTCTGCATCTTGTGGAGCTATTTCAGATAATTGAATAAGTTCAGGTTTCATACCTAATTTACACATAAATTCATTTATTTCAAAGTTTCTATATGGAGTGTTTCCATATACATAGCTTATACCTTTTAATTTAGTAACTGCATCTAAAACTAATTTTCTAGATTCTTCATATTTTTCGTGTATTTCATCTAAAAGATTAATTTCTAAGAAGTTAAATAATTCTTCATAACATTTCATAGTTCTATCTGGATCTGCCATTCTTTCGAATAAAACGTATGGAGTGTTAAACCTTTGTTTCATTTTCTTTGCAAGAGGAAGCGCAGTTTCGTGAACTACAACATTTACTTTTGCATTTGGTGCTTTTTCTATATCAGGAACCGTACAACCAGATGGCATCATAAGTCCAACTTCGATATTTTGTTTAGTTAATATATCGTGAAGTTCTGTTCCGACAAAACTTCCAAGTCTTTGGCCTAAAACATTTACAACGTTATCATTAACATCTTGTTCTTTCATAATTTCTATACAAGATGTCATTGTTCTTTCAATTCCTGGCATATGATCTTGACTCTTAAAGTGTTCTGTATGAACTGCCATTACTGGTATTTGATATTCATCAGATAAAGCATATGAAAGTGCATCGAAATCATCTCCAATAATTTCAACAACACACGTTGTAACTAAGAATACACAACTTGGCTTATATTCATCATACATTTCTCTAAATGCTTTTTCAGTTTTTTCAACACTTCCAAAAGTAACATCATTGTGATCTAGTACTACCGATAAACATCTTCCAGCAATTCCACCAAATTCATCAGATAATGCTAATGTTTTAGTGTAGTAAGTACATTCATTAGTTCCAATAACTATTATTAAAGCATCTTCTATTCCGCGAACTGCAATCGCAGCACCCATTAAAGGACAATGTTTCCCTGGGAATAAGTAGTTAGTAAGCGGTAAAACTTCTTTCATACTTCCTACTTCTTGTAATTTTTTTAAACGAGTAACAATTTTTTGACTATCCAAAGTGAAACCTCCCTAATTAATTTCTTTATATACTATAACTGGTTTATCTCTGTTTTCTATATTTATAATTTCACAGTCAACATCATAAACCTCTTTCATCATTTTCTTTGTTATAACTTCATTTGGAGTTCCTTCAGAATACTTTTTCCCATTTTTTATAACTATAATTCTATCACTAACTTCAAGTGCGTGACTTAAATCATGAAGTACCATAATTATTCCCATATTTGAAACTCTATTTAAGTTTTTAACTAATTTCATAGTTTCAAGTTGGTGAGATATATCAAGATAAGTTGTTGGTTCATCTAAGAATAATAATTCAGGTTTTTGTGCTAAAACAGTTGCTATCCAAACTCTTTGAGCCTCTCCTCCAGAACATGCATTAATAGATTTATCTTTAAGATGTTTAACTCCAGACATCTCCATTGCCCAATCAACTATCTCTTTATCTTCTTCTGAATTTCCTTTATTCCATTTTTGATATGGCATACGACCATAACTAACTAAATCTTTAACTTTAAAATCAGGTGGTGCAGAGTGCTTTTGAGGTAGCACTCCAACAACTCTTGCAAATTCTTTATTATTTATTAAATCAACGTTAGTTTCATTTAAGTAAACTTCACCTTTTTTAAGAGGTAAAAGTCTAGTAAGTGCTTTTAGTACTGTTGATTTTCCAGAACCATTAGGACCAATAATTGTAGTTATTTGACCTTTATAAACACTAACATCTATTTCATCTACAACAACAAAATCTCCATATCCAATCTGAATATTTTTTGCTTTAATTTCCATAAACCTTTCCTCCTTTTTTTAACATGTATAAAAAGAACGGTCCACCAGATACTGCCATTATTATACCAACTGGAATTTCAACCCCTGGAACTATTGTACGACCAATAGTATCTGCAATAACTAATGTTAAAGCTCCAAGAAGTGTTGAAACTGGAAGAAGTGCTTTATAATCAGATCCGACAATCATTCTTGAAACGTGAGGCACAACAAGTCCTACAAATCCTATCATTCCAACTACTGAAACAGTTGCAGCGGCTAAGAATGCAGAAACTGCAGAAAGTAAAATTCTACTTTTACTAACATTTGTACCAAGGCTTTTTGCCATTTCATCTCCTAGTTGAAGTAAGTTTGCAAGTTTTATACAACAAAATCCTAAAACTAAACCAACACTTCCATAAACTAAAGCAATTTTAACTTGATCCCAAGACCTTCCAGCTAAACTACCATTCATAAAAGATAAAACTCCTTGTAAATTATCAGAGTTCATAAGTTGAAGAAGTGAATTGTATGCACCAAGAACTGAATTTATGGCAACTCCAGATAGAATTAATCTAACAGGATTTATCCCACCATTCCAAGCCATTGAATAAATCAAAATACAAGCAAGTCCAGCCCCTATGAATGCGAAAATTGGAACTGATGCTGATAAATCCGGGAAAAGTAATAAAATTGTTATTGCAGCCGTTCCAGCCCCTGCTGATACCCCTATACTTCCAGGATCTGCAAGCGGATTTCTCATAACTGATTGAAGTAAAGCACCAGATACCGATAACGATGCCCCAACTATTAACCCCAAAATCATACGTGGAAGACGAAGATTAATAATTATGATTTCTGCTGAACGACTCCCCTCTCCCTTTAAAATATCAATAATATCAAAAAATCCATAATCAGTACTTCCAACTGATAAAGAATAAATTGAAAATAAAAATATTAAACCTACTAGAATAGAACATATAAAACTAACTTTAAAAGCTGTTGGTTTTTTCTTTTCTTTAATTACTTCAGTTGCTACCATAAAAGTTCCTCCAAATTAAGTTAATTCTAAAATAGAATCGGCAAGACTTAGGTAAACATCATTCATATCAGAATCTTCAACGAACTCAAATACAGTTCCACCTTTATTTTCTGCAATTTGAATATCGCCACTTCTAGGAATGTATTTTACTATTTCAGTCTCAATTTCTTCACAAGCCTTTTCAACTATTTCAACTT
Source organism: Peptostreptococcaceae bacterium (assembly GCA_044426235.1). GTDB lineage: Bacteria > Bacillota > Clostridia > Peptostreptococcales > Peptostreptococcaceae > JAGHEK01. The sequence continues at coordinate 61,029 of JAWXUS010000007.1, forward strand.
CATTTTCTATATTTTTAGCATTTAATATAATACCTTTTAATTTTGCATATCCACGAGAACCAAAACTTTTTATAGCTTGAGAAATATTGTTTGCTGCATAAAGTGCCATCATTTCTCCTGATGAAACTATAAATACTTCTTTTGCATATCCACCACGAATTGGCATTGCAAATCCTCCACAAACAACGTCCCCTAAAACATCATATATTACGATATCTGGATCATAAACTTTGAATGCCTCAAGTTCTTCAAGTTTTTCAAAAGCTGAAATTATACCACGACCTGCACAACCAATACCTGGAATTGGTCCACCAGATTCCACACATAAAACTCCATTATATCCTTCAAAAACTATATCTTCTAAAGTTAAGCTATCTCCTTTTAACTTTAATTGATCAAGAACTGTAGGTATTTTTTCACCATTAGTTAAATTCTTTGTTGAATCTGCTTTTGGGTCGCACCCTATTTGCATAACTTTGAAACCTTTTTTTGAAAGTGCTGCCGATAAATTAGATGTAGTAGTTGATTTCCCTATTCCACCTTTTCCGTATATTGCTATTTTTCTTACTTTTTTCTCCATAACTCTCTCCTAATAAAATATTAAATCTATATTAAAGACTATGTTTAATATAGATTTAATGTTTGTTTTATTTATTTTTTTCTAACTAAGAACTTCATCAAGTAAATCTATTAAACTATCTATACTGTCTATTACTTGTATTCCACCGAATACCCAGTAATTAGTAGTTAAGTATAATACTTTATCTTCTTGAACAGCTTTAGTACTATTCCATACATCACTTTGAACTGCCATTGCATCAAGTGCTGATTGCTTTGAAACTTCAGGATCTTGAGTTGAATTTATAAATATCATTAAGTCATTTTGTAAATCAACTAAACTTTCTAAACTAACAGGAGAGTTTGATCCACCCATAGAATCGTTATAAGCATTTTCAAAACCTAATGCTTTCATAACAGAACCTAGAGTTGAGCTTTCTTGTTGTGCATAAAAGTCCATATTGTTAGTTACCATAGTACTTAAGAATACTGTCCCTTCAAAACGTTCTTTTGCATCTACCATTTTTGCATCAAGTGCATCAAATCTTTCCATTAATTCAGTAGCTATTTGCTCTTGTTCTGGTGTTTTTGAGAAAGCATCAGTAAACGATTTAGTTTCTTCTTTTATTAAACCATATGGATCTGCTAATCCATAAGTTGTAGCTATTACATAACACGGAATTCCTGCATCTTGAAGTACTTTACCATGAGTTTCCATAGCTGATTCTGGTATTAATACAAGTTCTGGATCTGCATCGATTATACTTTCAAGATCAAATGATTCAGCAGTAATTGCAGTTACAACCTCAGCAGTTAAATCTTCTGGATATTCAAGAACTGTAGTTTGTGGAACCATTAAAAGATCTACACCCATTTCATGAAGTGCTAAAACTGGAGCAGTTGATAAACAAACTATTCTCTCAGGTACACTATCAAGAACTATGTCTTCATAACCTTTTTCAACTAAAACTGGAACATGCTTTAATACGAATTGTCCATTACTCTCATCTGTAGATTCTTCTTGAACCACTTCTTCTTGAGTAGTTTGTGAGTCTTGTGTTGTATCGCTACTTTCGTTACTTGAACTACAACCTGTAAGTAAAGTTACAGTTATACCAAATAAACAAAGCTTTTTTATCATAGATTTATTCATAAAATCCCCCTAGATATTGATTTTTATTATTATTTAATATGGAAATGCTAATGATATTAGTTATCATTCGACTATTTCATTATATTAATTCGTCTAAATTTTGTCAATAACAATTTTTTTAAATTTTATACTTTAATTATAATTAAATTTTTTTGTGATTACTTTTTACTAAATAATAAAGCATTAATACTCTTTATTAAAACTATATTTATTCTATAAAAAATATTCATTAATTATTTTAAAAAACTTTTCCATAAAAATTAAAACTGAATTATTCTATATATCTACTATTATTTATAAAAAAATATTACTAGTAATAAATTTAGATAATTCTTTAATACAAATTATATGTATTTAATAAATAATCCTTTAAATTTTTAATATATATCTAAAAAATTATCATAAAAATACTCTTAAAACATATTTATTTAGTATAGGAGGTGATAAATATGATTTGTAAGGGTTGTGGAAAAGAAAATGAAGAAAATAGTAAATTTTGTTATTCTTGTGGTTATAAGTTATTAAATATTCAAGAAAATATTAAAAATAATGAATATTATCAAAAATTTACAGATATTAAATTTAATGAAAATTTAGATGATAATATAATGACAAACTTTATCCAAAATAACGTTCATTATTATTTACTAAAATATAAGCATATGAATGGACTAAATAAAACTACAAGTTGGAACTGGGCATCATTTTTCCTAGGTACGTATTGGCTATTTTATAGAAAAATGTATCTTTATGGAGTTTTGTCAATAATAATTCCCGCAATACTATCTATTATTCCAATAGTTAATTTAATTGCAATATTTGCTTGTCCAATATTTCTTGGACTTTATGGAAACACTATATACCTTCATCATATGAATAAAAAAATCGAAGAAATTATGCACGTAGATGATAATATTCGTGATATGGTAATTAGAAATACAGGTGGAGTAAATATTATAGTTCCAATAATATTTGTATTAATTAGTGGATTGGCATCATTTATTTGGTTTTCATCAATGTTTGTGTACCTATTTGCTTATTAAAAGGAGTAGGCTTATGCCTATTTCTTTTTTGTATAAAAAAGAGGATTTAAAAGTTTTTTGTAGAATTAAATAATAATTTATAAAATTAAGGGGAGGGAATAATTTGAAATTTAAAAAAATCGCAACAAATTTTGCAGTTAGCTTTATGGTACTCAGTTCATTAAATACTTCTTATGCAACTTCAATAAAAGATATTAACGGACATTGGGCAGAATCTACAATAAAAAGTTTTATAGTTAATAACTACGTTAAAGGGTATGATGATAATACTTTTAAACCCGATAATAATGTTACCCGTGCAGAATTTGTAGTTATTCTTAATAATTATTTTGGTCTAACTAAAAAAAGTGGACAAGTTTTTGAAGATACAAAATCTCATTGGGCAAAAGACCAAATCGACATTGCAGTTACTAATGGAGTTTGTAGGGGTGTGTCTGATACAAGTTTTAATCCAAATTCATCTATTACAAGACAAGAGGCTTGTGTTATGGTATCAAATTATATGATGCTAACTGATGATCATCACGAAGAAATTTTCTGGTTTAATGATATATACGATATTTCTTCTTGGGCAAAAGATGCCGTTGAGGGAATGGTTGAAAGAGGTTACATTTCTGGCTATCCAAATAATACTTTTATTCCAAAGGGGAATTTAACTCGCGCAGAGGCAGTTTCTATGTTAAGTAGAGTTCATAAAACTAATACTCCTCAAATAATAAATACTACTATTACCACTAACGATGTAAACAAGAAAATTAAAATGTTAATTAATAGTATTTCCGAAAATCATCCATATGATGATATAGTGGCATATGATTCATTCAGTATAAGTAGAAATTTAATATTTACTGGTAAAGATTATTATATTGCAGGAGATGGAGTTGGTGGACATTTAGGAATAATGGTTGATACTGAAACTTTTGAAGTATATATGTATTCAGATAGTGGAGATTTTTCAAAAGTTGATTATAATGATGTAGGACTTGATTATGCTTATAGTTTACTTCATAGGTATAACTTAAAACAATATAATTTATTTGGTGAATATGGTGCATTCTTACCAACGCTTTATACTTTAGAAGAAAAAACTCCAAATGGATATATAATTAATGCATCTATTAGAAGAAATATGAACGATACTAATCCAAATAATATGAAATTCTTAGTTAATGGTGAAAATATAAGTGTTATATCTGGTTCATATCCTACTAATATTGATAAAATAAATGGACAAGATCAAGCATATACTAAACTTCAATCATATCTAAATAATACAACTTCTCATTTTGATTATTCAGGAGTTAAAACTGAAAGAGATTTAGGCTCAAATATAAATATAACGGGTCACGTATTTTGGATTTATTCAAATAATGGATATAATTTCAGTAGACTTGGAACTTACTTGGTTGAAAGTAGTACAGGATATATTTATGAATATGATGTTATAGATGATGGATATTTTTTAAAAAATAAATAAAGGAGATTAATTTTGAGTAAAATAACACTTCACGCTAAATTTAATAAAAAATGTGCATTTTGCACTTATTGGCACGATCCAACTTATAGTGCTCTTGAGCATAAAATGGGTGATGTTTGGATAGTTGATAATAATATTATACAACTTTGTATGAAGGTTAAACAGAAAAGAAAGTCTTGGAATTCTTGTATGGATTTTGAGTCTAAAATGCAATAATTTTTATAATTTATAATATTTAAAAAGGGCTTAACAAGCCCTTTTCTTAAATTAAATTACTATTAATTAAAATATTAATGTTTTGTATTGAAGTTTGAGATAATACTTTAACATCTTTTTCTTTATAAATAGTCTCTCTAAATTCGCATTCATCAATTTCTTTATTGAATAAAACATATCTATCAATATTTAATTTCTTTGCAAAGTCTAAATTTTTAATTAAATCCTCATCACTATTTTCTCCATAAATTAAAATAACACATTTAGATAAAATAGACTTTAATTTATCAACATTTTCTTTAGGATCCATAAAATCTGCACATTCAGTTATTATAAGTCCACCTTTTTTTATTATTTCATCACAAATTTCCTCATTTTTATCAGAAATTTTTTTAAATGAATAAGGTATAACAACTATTACTTTAGCATTAATTCTAAGAGCCTCCTCAAGTGAATGTCTATTATTTTCAAGATCTGAAACTATTACAAGTTCTTTCTTTTGACATTCAACATTTGCCAATTCTTTTTTTGAAGGATTAGTCTTAATTAATGCATTTATAACACTTTTTTCTCTTTCAATAAGGATTTCATCACTTCTTTTTGATCCTAAAATACATATGTTTCTATTTAAGTCTTTTAATAAATCCCTATTTCCCCTACAAAATAAAATGTATGGTTTATCACTTTTTTTAGGTATATTTGAATTTATGATTGGAAAGTCTTTGTCGAATGTAGATATTATGTAATCATCACTTTTTTCAAATTCCCTTACTAAATTCTTTGATGCATCATAATATTTTACATCTCTCAAATATCTAAAATATAACTTTTCATTAGTATAATAATTTTTCCAAAAACTCACATTATCTTTTATAATGTTTGCTTTTTTACAAGCTAAAACGTCTAAAGTTATTTTTGAACAGTTCATTCTTACCTCCTAACAGTTTATTAAATCATATTCGCTAAATTTTTGATTTATTCTACTTATATTTATGAATATATTTAATAGATTTTAATATATATAGGTGTAGGAGGTGATTTAAATGTTACTTAATATTACTCAAGAAATAAAAAATGAACATTTAATAGATAAGTTCTTAGGTAAAATTATAACTGAATCCAATTACCGTTCTATTGTTCATAATTTTTGTCAAGAAAGTTTTATTAATAAACTAAAAGAAAAAAATATAGATTATTCTATAAATGAAAATAATGATATTGTAATCTATAATAAATCTTTTAGAGTTGTTGGTTGTTCAAGAACTAAGCATTTATACTTTGTACCAACAGAAAAATCATTTGATAAGAATATTAAAATTGATTTCTTTGTTGGAATGCAGTTACAATGTGGAATTGATACTAATTGTATATTAAACTACGATCAATTTAATCGTATTAATCAATGCGAAATTCGAGGATATATTCCTTATGAAGTGATTGACAAAGACGAACCAAAGCGTAATAAACATATACTTGGTAGTTCTAAACATATATATTTAGAGTCATTATATCCTATTCAAGATATATTAAAGATTTAATAAACACAAAAATATACTATGATATAGTTCAATTTAAAAGAAAAAGTGATTTTATTTTTAAAATCACTTTTTCTTTTTTTTATCATTAAATAACATTTAACTAGACAAAATAATTAAATATAATATTTGATTATGAAAGTTGCACTTACAAAAAATGTATGCATTTTGTCATATTATATCATACATTTTTTACCAAATTTCAATACAATATGTTATAATCATATTTAATATTACTAATTTATACTAATAATTATATTTTTAAGAGGGGGAGGGATTAGAATGCCACTAAAAGGTTTTAGTGATACTTCTAAAAAACATCAAGAAACAACTTATACTACAAAAAAATCTTTACAACAATCAAATGATAAACAAGAAGAAAATAATAAAAATGACTTTCAAATTGAAAAACCAAAATATTCATTAAATGATATAATATTACCTCAAAAAATAAAAAATCAAATCGAAGATATTATATACTCTAAACAATATAGAAAAAAAGTCTATGTTCATTGGGGATTATCATCTGTAATGCCAGAAAATATAAATAAACTAGCAGTAAATTTATATGGACCTCCTGGTACAGGAAAAACAATGGGGGCACATGTTATCGCTAAAGAACTAAATAAAGATTTATTAGCTGTAAATTATTCTGAAATAGAATCAAAATTTGTTGGGGAAACATCTAAAAATTTAGAGAAAGTATTTAAATTTGCTAAAGAAAACAATCTTATAATATTTTTCGATGAAGCAGATGCTATGTTAAGCAAAAGAGTTTCTAATATGAGTAGTTCAACAGATGTTAGTGTAAACCAAACTAAGTAAATTTAAAGACTTTTTCGCAATTTCAATTTGAGCCATTTCTATTCCCTTTACTATTCCTTTTTCTTCTGCATTATAAAGTGCGCTCACTTCATCTTTTATAGATTTTTCTCTTAATTCATATATTTCTCTTTCTTTATCGTTCATACTAAGATTATACAATTTATCTTTTGCAAGTCTTATTTTATCGTTTGTCATTTCAATTTTTCTAACGAAAGAACTTTCTGGTTCTCTTAAAAATTCTATCCAAGCCTCAAGTAAATCTGTTACTTCTTCTTCACTGCTTAATTTTTTTAATTTAGGTATTTCAATGAAATGAATTTCTTGTATATTAGTTAATTCTTCATTAGTTTCAATTTCTTTTAGTCTATATCTATTATGGAATATATCGTTTTTAAGATACTTAAAATCTAAAATATTTATACAAACTGTTCTTCTTAATTTATCATATCTTTCCCCTGAACTAAGTTGTTCTTCATATAATTTACTCCAATAATACAAACTTCTTTGGATCATATTGTATTCATTTTTAAGTTGTATTTCAATATTTACAATTTCATTTTTATCGGTTGTCGCCTTTATATCAAGTCTTGAAAATTTATCTTGAATATATTCTTTTTCTATATCGCTATTTCTAATTACTACTTCTTTTATTAAGTCTTTTGGTTTTAAAACTGCATTTAAAAAAGAAATTAAAATTTGCGAGCTATCCTCCGAACCAAAAATCTTTTTAAATACAAAATCTACTTTAGGATTTAACAATCTTCTCATATAATCACCTCTGTTTATATTTTATCATAAATATAGAATAATAAAATTAATTATATTAACTCTATTTTTTATTACAAATTTAAATCCAATCTAAAATAAGTAAATATACTTTAATTAAAATCAATAAATCTAAGTAATTTAAGTACTTTCATATACATTTAATCTAATATTAAATCTTTTTTTAATCCCTTATTAAAATCAAGTAAAGTAAGTTATTTAAACACTTTCAAACACATTAAATATTTTATTTAATCTACTATTTAAAATTAATCAAACCAAGTAACTTAAATGATTTTATATACATTTAATCTAACATTTAATGTGTCATTTAATCTTTTATTTAATCTAACATTTAATCTTTTATTTAATCTTTTATTTAATCTTACTATCAAATCTACACAAACAATTCATCACATAATTTTCCAGTATTTTACCTCTTGTTTTTTTCTCAAAAAAGTATTACAATGTTTTTCAACAGCAAAAAAGACTTATCGAAATAAGTTTCCAGGGATAACAGTCCCTCGGACATCGAACTCAACTACACAACTAGTTGAATTACTTACTCAATAAGCCTTCATAAAAGTAATAAATTGTAACTTTCTTATTATATACAAGTTAGGTTTATTTTACAACGATTTATTAAAGTTTTATGGGGTTTTTTTAGTTAAAGTTATTCAGCTAATTCCAAAGTTGGGATTGGTTTATTTTTGTTTGTAAAAATAAATTAATTCAAATTAAAAGGAGAAATAAAAATGGAAATAATTTTAACGGAAAGTTTCATTCAAGTTCCACCAATTCTAAATTCAAAGGGTGTAAAGCACAGTGTAAAATCTATATATCTAGCGCTTGCAGAGTATAAAAATCAAAATACAAAAATCGCATTTCCAAGTTACAACACGATAAGTAAAAAGATTGGTTGCAGTAAAAGTACTATAAGTAAAGGTATCAAAAAACTTGAAGAAATGGGTCTAATAATAGTTGCAAGAAGTAAAAAAGATGGTACAAACTGCAATAACGTAAATCAATACTTATTCTTAACTAATTTTAAATCTACAAAAAATAAAATAAAAACTCAAAAGTCTGTTAGCGAAGAAAAAAAGGCATTAGAGAAATTCAACAATCTAATTAATAGTTCAAAGAAAGATTCAAAACAAGATTCAAAAGAAACTAATACAGAAAATAATGAACAAATTAACCAAGAAAATAACACAAAAAATAGTAATGAAAATGTTGAGATTATAGAAAATAATCCAAATATAAGAGTATCAAAAAACGATAAAAATATTAATAACAAAGTGAATGTTTTAGAAAATAAATCTAACATAAAAAATGTAATTAGTAGTGCATCAGACATTACTCTTGAAAATTACAAGTCTATAGACGTTTCTAACCCTAATTTAACTAAGCAAATGCGAATTAAGATTATGCAGTTAAAGGCCTTTGGAAAAAGTACTTTATAGTCTATAAAATGCACTTTATAAATTTAATACCAATTTTTTCAAATTCTTGTGATTTGTGTGTGGAAGGCCAATTTTACCATTTTTTATTGGAGGATACCTTGCGCCCATTTTTATGAAAACTTAAATATCAAAATTATTAATTTCTTAATTTTCAAAATATAAATTCTTAAAAATTTTCTAAAAATCATCTCAAGTAAAATCTATTTATAGGTTGTACTCTTTTTATAATTGTACTAAAAATTATATATTACACTTTTAATAATGTTACTAAATTTATTTAAACTAAAGTTTCTAAAAATACACTTCAAAAAATAATTCTATAAAAATTCCCTAAAAAATAATTTCATAAATAAATATTTAAAAAGAAAAACTCTACTTATTTATATATATAAAAATACCTAATTTTTTCAGACTTCAATTTATGCTATTTTACAAAATAACTAAAAATAATTATTGACATAGTCACACTTTTAAATTATTATTAAGTTAAATCAAAGCTATTTAATCAAATAGCAATAACATTTTGGGAGGAAGTTATGGGAACTCAAAAAGAAATAAATCTTGAAAATAATTTGATAAATCAAATAATATCTCAAGGATATGAAAGAGTAAATATTAAAAATGAAAAAGATTTATTAAGTAATTTAAGAATAGAACTTTTTAATTTAAACAGAAAAAATCTAAACAACACTCCTCTAACAAACAAAGAATTTGAAAGATTACTAAGTTATTTAGACGGAAATAGTATTTTCAAAAATTCCGAAATTTTAAGGGATAAAGTATTACTTGAAAGAGATGATAATACTAAGGTTTATATTAAACTTTTGGATAAAGATGTCTCAAAAAATTCATATAAAATTACTAATCAAATAACTGTAAAAGGTAAATACACTAACCGCTACGACGTTACTCTTTTAATAAATGGTTTTCCGCTTGTTCAAATAGAGTTAAAAAGTAGAGGGAATGATTTAAAAGAGGCTTTTGAACAAATAAAAAGGTATAAAAAACATTCATATACTGGGCTTTTTAGATACACTCAACTATTTGTAATTAGTAATGGTGTAAACACTAAATACTTCGCAAATGGCGATCAAAATCTTAAATTTGATCATACTTTCTATTTTAGCGATATGCTTAATAAAAGAATTAGCGATTTAAAAAGTTTCTCGGAAGTATTTTTTGAGAAAGATTTTTTAACTAATGTAATTTCAAATTACATAATAATTAATCAAAGCGATAAAATGCTTATGGTTATGCGACCATACCAAATTTATGCGGTTAAAAATATAATAGATCGTGCCAAAAATTCTAATGAAAACGGCTACATATGGCATACAACTGGATCTGGAAAAACTTTAACTTCATTTAAGGCAAGTCAAATTCTATCAAATGATAAGGATATTAAGAAAGTATTTTTCTTAGTCGATAGAAAAGATCTTGATGCACAAACTATTTCAGAGTTTAACAAATTCGAGAAAGATAGTGTTGATATAACTGATTCTACTTCAAATTTAGTGGAGCAAATAAACGATACTTCTAAAAAGTTAATAGTAACTACTATTCAAAAAATGGCAAATTCAATAAAAAATGAAAAGTATTCAGACATTTTAAACGATTTTAAAGATAAAAAAGTAGTATTTATAATAGACGAGTGCCACAGATCTCAATTTGGAGATATGCACAAATCAATAAATAAACACTTTAAAAATGCACAATATTTTGGTTTTACGGGTACACCTCGTTTCGTTGAAAACAAAAGTAATACTAACCAAATAACTACGGATTTATTTGAAAAATGCCTTCACACTTATTTAACTAAAGATGCAATAAACGACAAAAATGTGCTTGGATTTAATGTTGAGTATGTAAAAACTTTTGAGGGTGCTTTTGATGAAAGCGATGATGAAATTTGTGAGAATATAGATAAAAACGAAGTGTTTACTAGCGATATCAGAGTTTCAAACGTTGCAAGAAATATTATAGATATTCACGATTTAAAAACTAATAACAAAAAATACAACGCAATATTTGCAGTTTCAAGTATAGAAATGTTAATTAAGTATTATAATGAATTTAAAAAAATTGATCATAATTTAAAAATTGCATCGATATTTAGTGTAAACGATAATCAAAGTACTGAAGACAATAAAAAGCACACTAAAGACTCTTTAAATTTAATGATTGATGATTATAATAAAATGTTTGGTTCTACGATAGATAATTTTTCAAGTTATTTTTCAAACATATCAAAAAAGGTTAAAAATTGTGAAATTGATATTTTAATAGTAGTAAATATGTTTTTAACTGGATTTGATAGCAAAACCCTAAACACTCTATACGTTGACAAAAACTTAAAATATCACGACCTTGTACAAGCATTCTCAAGAACTAACAGAATTGAAAGTGCAAATAAGCCACACGGAAACGTTGTTTGTTACAGAAATTTAAAAAAGAATACTGATGATGCAATTCGTCTATTCTCAGAAAGTGATAACACAGACACAGTATTAATGAAAAGTTTTGAAGAATATTTATCTGATTTTAAGGAAAAATTATTTGATCTTAAAAATATTTGTGAAACTCCAAAAAATGTTGATGATTTAGTTGGTGAAAGCGAAAAGAAAGACTTCATAGTCACATTTAGAGACCTTACAAAAATTTTAACTAGATTAAATACTTTTACAGAATTTGAGTTTGAAGAAAAAACGCTTGGAATAAGTAAGCAAACTTATATGGATTATAAAAGTAAATATTTAGATATTTATGAAGAAACTAAAAAGCCAAAAGGTGACACTATTTCAATACTTGATGATATTGATTTCTTAATTGAAATTATGCACACAGACAAAATAAACGTCGATTATATTCTTAATTTAATAAGAGAAATAGACCTAACTAATAAAGATAATATACAAAATGAAGTTGAAAAAATAATTAAAACACTTACCGAGTCTGATAATGAAAAAGTAAGACTTAAAGTTGATTTAATAAAAGAATTTTTAGAAAAAGTAGTTCCAACACTTGGAGAAAATTCTCAAATTGATGATAATTATTCTAAATTTGAAGAAAGAAAAAAAGATGAAGAAATTGAAATTTTCTCAACTGAAATAGGGCTTAATAAATCTAAAATCAAAAATTATATATCTGAATTTGAGTATTCAAACATTATTGATACTAAATTAATTGATGAAAATTTAAAAGATGATTTAAAAGCTACCTATATTCAAAGACGTAAATTAAAAGATTCTATAACAAACTTCATAAAAAGCCACATAAGTAAATTTATATAGTGTTATTTATATAAATAACAAAATTTTAATAAAAATTTCTTGACTAAATCTAATATATGTATTATTATATATTTATAAATAAAACTTGCTATTTTTAAAAATAGCAAGGAAATATTTAGGAGGTACACTTTGAAATTAAGTCAAATAGGAGAAGTAAATCACGGTCAAACATTATCAAGAATAACTGCAAAGCCTGATGAAGAAAAAATTGAAGTTCCACTTTTCACAATCCAAGACTTAAATATTGAAAATGGAAATTTAGAAAATAAACTTGAAACAAAAACTATTTCAATTAGTAAAGATGATTTTTCTAAAGAAATTCTATCAAAAAAAGATATGGTAGTTATTGGTCTAACGGTTCATAAAGCCTGTGTGATAAATAAAGAACATACTAAAAAAATAATTCCTTCAAATTTTGCATACGTAGTTCTTAACAAAAGAAAAATTGATCCATATTACTTTACTTGGTACTTTAACGAACACCCACAAATAAAAAAAGTACTTCAAGTGGCAACGCAAGGATCAAGCCTTAGAGCCTTATCGGTTCAAATGCTTAGAGAACTTGACATTGAATTAATAGACATTAAATCACAAAAAAAGATAGGTCAAATTTATCATCTAAATCTAC
>JAWXUS010000189.1:0-2114 GCA_044426235.1 Peptostreptococcaceae bacterium
TTACTATTCTTTTTTAGTATCCAGTTTATAGAATCATTTGTAGCTTTATTTGTTGTTATATTTGTTAAAAAAGATTTAGAGTTTATTTTTATTAAAAATAGTTCTATTATTCCTTTCATTTGAAAAAGGTTTATTCCACATGATTTTTCTGACCATTTATATTGATTATATGTTTTAGAATGTATTAATCCTCCTAAAGATTTTTTTTCTATGTATGTATTGTTTTCAGTGTTCTTGTAGAAAGTTTTTCCTATTTCAAATATTAATAAATTTTTGTTAGAGTACTTATTATTGTATTCATAATTTTTAATTAAACTGCTAGCTATATTTGTTCTGAGTATTTTTTGTTCTTCAGTAATTGGGTTATATATATTAATTGGCTTATGTGTATTTTGTTGACTTGTTATTAGTGAGCAATTTATAACTTCATTTATGCCTAAATCTCTGAGTGTCTTTCTTATTTTATTTATTTTGATTAAATTTACTGATTTTTTACCTATTTTTTTGTTATATATATAGTTATTATAAAAATTTTTGAATTGATATAATCTACCAATTTCTTCTATTATATCTATGTCATTTATTAAGTCATGATTTCTGTATGAAGGTACTTGTATTGTAAATGATTTTTTTGCTTTAATATAGTTGGGAAAAAATTTTAACTGTATTAATATTTTTGTGATTTGTTCTCTTGTTAAAAATTTTGTTCTTCTTTTATTTACACTACCTAGCCAATTATTTAAAGTTTGTTTTTCTAATGTGATATTATTATTTTTAGGTATATGTGGTTCATGAATTTCATAGTATTTGCCAATTGTAAATTTATTCAATTCTTTAATATTATTCATACTGTCAATATAATAATTTTCGAAAAATTCATTAATGTCATATTGATGTAAATGAGTTTTTTCTATATATTGTTCTGTAATAAAAATAATTAATGTTAATGATTTATCTTTTTTTTGATTTATATATTTTACTAAAAATAGCTTAATTAGATGTTCATATTGTTCAATATTATTTTCTGAAATTATATTATTATATTCATCAATAGTTATGATTTCAAATGTTTTTCCCCACTTTATTTTTATGTATTCTTGAATATTTTTTAATATATGTGTTTTATATTTCCCTTGTAGTTCTAATTGATAAGATATCCATGCAGGTAGTTTTTCTTGTAAAGGTTGATCAATTGTATGTATACGTAAATACTGTAAACATGTATGATTTTTTCTTTTAGATGAATATTTTATATTTTGGTTTAAGTGGAATTTTATTGGTTTAATATTGATTTGTTTATCTGTAATACTGCTAATTTCTCTTGCTAAGCTAAATGCTGAATTTATTTCTTTTCTATTTGTTGTTATACTAAGATCTAAAATTTTGTCATTTGTGAGTTCATTTATATCTTCAACTTCTATACCAGATAAAATTAAGTTATTTTTAATTGTTTCAAAAAATTGTTCTTGTATTTGAAGAAAGTTATTAGTTAATTGCCATGAAAATTTCATTTTTATATTACTGAGAAAGTTAGGTTAATTTTATGCTTTTGTAAATGATAAATTGTTATTAGTTGCATATCTTTCCATGAATCTCATAAATCTATCCCATTCTGAAGGATTTGTGATAACATATATGCATTCTATTCCTTGCGGCTTACCATTAATAAATTTTGCGTTAACATCTTTAGTCGATAATGAACCTTCTTCATCTTTTAAGTACATTCCTTTAATATCTCCTTTGTCTTGCATTTCTGGTTTTATGATATCTGGTTGGTTAAATCGAAATGTTGCTGTTCCAGTATTTCCATCTCTTGACCTTGTTAATTTTATACTTGGTATTACTTTTTCATCTATTCCTTCAATAAACTGAATTACTGCCATACTATAGTCCTTATTTAAAGTTGTAAACTAAATATTTTATATTTTTTTAATCTGGGGTGGGAGGATTCGAACCTGCGAATGGCGGAGTCAAAGTCCGCTGCCTTACCACTTGGCTACACCCCAATGTAATAACATATTTTTTACAATATTTTTAAATATACTGTCAAGTTATATGATTTTTTTTAAATAGCCTAAATATTCTTGTATGTTAGATATTTGTATTTTTTGTTC
>JAWXUS010000080.1:0-4198 GCA_044426235.1 Peptostreptococcaceae bacterium
AAGGTTCTGTTAATTTAAGGTATGCCACTGAAATATCTATAAACACTATACCATATAGATTAACATCAGAGTTTGGAACAGAAAAAGCAGTTAGCTACTTAGCAGATATGAATTTTAAATATTTAACAAGTAGTGATTTCTTATATCCAATAGTTGCAGTTGGTGGATTTGAAAGAGGAGTTACAACAGTTGAAATGGCAAGTGGATTTTCAACAATCGCAAGAAATGGTAATTTTATAGAACCGACTAATGTATCTAAAATAACTAAGATTGGTTCAGAAGATATTGTGTATGAAAACACAAGGATTGAAAAAGAGATTTACAAGTCGAGTGCTGCTTATATGATGACTGATGTTTTAAAGGGTGTTATTAGCCAAGGACATGGAACAGGTGCAGGCTACAAAATAAATTATCCTCATCAAGCAGGTAAAACTGGAACAACAAATAGTAATTATGACTATTGGTTTAGTGGATACACTCCTTATTATTCTATGGCAGTTTGGGTTGGCGATGATATTCCGGCATATCAAAATTCATCAAGTAGAGTTGCAGGCTCTATTTGGCAAGAGTATATGAATTACTTACACGTAGGAAAAGAAGTTATAGACTTTGAAATGCCTAATACTGTGACATCTTCAAATGGCATTTTAAAGGGTAATGAAGTATCTAATGATAAATTAATTTCAGACAGACAAACTCTTGATAAAAATAGGATTAATAGAGAGATTAGAGAAAATCAGTTAAGGCTTGATAGTGAAGATTACAGAATAATTCATGGATTAACACTTGAAGAAGAAACTTGGAATCAACAATATGCTGATGATTTCTTGTCGAGGTTATCTAATTTTAATTTTACGAATTTAGAGCAAGAAAGTGAATATAGAGAGCTATATAAAGATGCTGAGATTGCAGTGAATGGAGTTAAAAATAAAGCTGCATATGAAGAAAGAAAGCAAAGATTGTCATTTGCACAAATCAATATGAATGATAAAATACAAAATTTAATTTACAAAATAGAGCTTGATAGACTTGAAGCTGAAAGGCTGGAAAATGAGAGAATAGAAAGAGAAAGACTTGAAGCTGAGAGACTTGAGCAAGAAAGACTTGATGCACTAAATCCTCCAGTTCCTGAGGTGTTAGTTCCAGAAATAACTACTCCAGAAGTCGAGGAAGATATTGTAATTCCAGAAAGTATTGTACCAGAAAATAATTTAGGTGGAGACTTAAATGATTTTGATAATGTAGTTAATAATGAAATTAGCTCTGGTGGTATTCAAGAGCAGTTTCCTCCAGAATAAGAATGACTTTTAGTCATTCTTTTTTTTATACAAATTAATATAATCTTAGTTTTGCAATAAAACAAGCTAATAAATCTCTTTATTTAATATGGGTAGAGCCAATCTAACTTATAGTGCATATTTCATATATTATAGTTCATTTTTATTATAGTTAAGCAAATTAAATTCCTATAATATTGTTTTATTAAAGAAAATAAAGGGGGTTTTTAGTTTGGAAGATATGATTAGAGATTTCTTTTTAAACGTAAGTGAAAATGTTGGCTTAATAATTGATAATAAGATTGTCTTAATACTGCTTGTTTTATGTTTTTCATATGCGACTTATACAGATATAAAAGAGATGAAAATATATGATAAATTTAACTTAGGAATTATTGGCCTTAGAATATGCTCTGTTTTTATTGGATATTCATTTATTTCTTCAAACATAATGTCTTCATTGGTTGGATTTTTAGTTCTTTTAATACCTGCTATGGTATTTATGCATAAAATGGGTGGAGATATTAAGTTTTTAGCGTCTATTGGTATGTTTTTCTATGTTGAATTTATGATACTTTTAATAGCATTATCTTGTATTTACCTGTCTTTATATTACTTTGGACAAAAAGTATTATCAAAAGATATGACTAAAAGAACACTTGTTCCTTATGCTCCATTTTTTTACGCATCATTTGCTACAATAATGATATTTTTTTAAAATAGTTAAGAAATAGCTTTAAATAAAATTTCTTATATGTTATAATGAATTTGCAGAGGTGATTTAACTGCATTTCTTAAGCTGATAAGTTGTTTGTCATCTGTCAGCCTCTTAGTAAGTATTTTTATGAAAAAAGGGTTATTTTTTAATAGCTCTTTTTTTTATATAAAAAAAATAGTTAAAATAGCTTTAAATAAAATTCCTTATATGTTATAATGAATTTGCAGAGGTGATTTAACTGCATCTATTAAGCTGATAAGTTGTTTATCATCTGTCAGCCTCTTAGTGAGTGTTTTTATGAAAAAAGGGTTATTTTTTAATAGCTCTTTTTTTATATAAAAAAAAGAGTTGATATCACAACTCACTTTTTCATAGAAATCCTGAAGAATTTATCGAAGAATAAATAACAAACCATAAGCATAAGAACTAACATGCAAAAGACAACTGATATAAAGTTGATATTTAATGAACTTTTATATAGCATATTTATAAATACAAGGGTAAATGTCATTCCAAGAGAATATATCCCAGAAATTCTAACGCATTCGATTAATTTATTAAAAGATTTCTTAATATTATCACAAAGAGCTCTTCTACTTACTATCCTTTTAGTTCTTTTTTTATATTTCCTATTAAAATCTACTAAATTACAATAAAAAACAATAAAAGCTATAACTAACCCTATTTGAAATAAAATTGCAAACATACAACCACATCCTTTTATATTTTATATAATAATATTATTATATATTTAAAATATGTTTTTAGTAAGTATTAAGGGAATAAAAAAACATTAATTAATAAAAAAAAGATGATACTTTAACATACCATCTTTTTTAAGATATAAGTTAGCTATTCATTATTAGAAGACTTACTTTCATCTCTTTTTTGTATAGCTTTAAAAATAAAATCATCACACATACTATAATCAATCTTTAAGTCTATTCTTTCTCTAAGTAAAGTATCTCTATTAGTAGCATCTACTTGAAGTCCATTAGTCACTGCTTTTTCTTCTCCAACTACTGCGCAAAAACTTTGTGCTCTTGTAATTGCCGTATAAATTAAGTTTTTACTAAACATTCTATCTACATAAGATGGGAAAACACAAACAACTGAGGTCCATTGACTACCTTGGCTTTTATGAACAGTTATAGCATATGATAAGTCAAGGTTTTTAATTAACTCATCTTCTTGATATGCAAGAACTCTATCTTCAAATCTAACTAAAACATATCTAATCTGATTTTTGTTAATGTAATTTAATATATAATTCTTCTTATTTTCTTTTTCATTTGCAAGACTGACAATTTCTTCTTCTGAAGTTGATTTAAGTGTAGTTTTTATAAAGCTTTCATAGCTTGAGAAACTGTAAGTTTCTATAAATCCAATAACAATACCATCTTCTCCATTTGCTATTAAATCCTCTGACTTATGAAGCTCTAATAAGTGATTCTCATCAAATTTTGAATTAATCCCATCTTCTGCAAAGCCACTAAATTCAATAGGGTTGTAATTGTTTTCGGTTTGTATCACTTTATCTCCAATGTTTAAATAAAGGCTTTTTCTCTGATTTGCAATCATAAACTTCTTAAGCTCCATATTTGGTCCACTTAATATGTGCCCCATAAATCTCTTTTTTATTTCAAGATTTAAGTTATCCACCCCACATGCACCTTTTTTAGTAGGAGATAGTATCTGTATATTATCCAAACCATCTTCTTTTTTGATGTCTTGTATTCTTTCAATACTCTTCATTGCAAGTTCTAATGATTTGTTTTCATTTGAAACATTCATAAAGAAAAAGTCTTTATTATGATTGTCACTTTCAAGGGATATTCCATTTATTGCATTAAGTGAGTTTTTAACTATTCCAGACTCGCTTGCTTGTCTTTTTATTTTATCAAGAGTAACCGTTACAACATTCTTTGAATTAATTAAATCATTAAGTACATTACCACACCCTATTGAAGGTAATTGATTAGTATCACCAAGGAATATTACCTTAGTTTTATCATAATCTATGGCCTTCATTAAATGATTCATTAATCTATTATCAATCATTGAAGACTCATCGCAAATTATAATATCTGCCTTAAGTTTATTAAATTCATTAAACTTAAAAGATAATATTTCTATTTCATCTTTTTCATACTGGTTAATGGCTATTTTTTGATTCATTTCTTCTGGGCTTAATTCCTTATGA
>JAWXUS010000081.1:0-1541 GCA_044426235.1 Peptostreptococcaceae bacterium
GTCTAAGTTATCCTTAAGTCCTGACCTCATTATATCCATTTGAAAACTATTAAATCTACAATCTAAATACTTAGATACATCTAAGTTACCTTTAAGTCCTTTTCTAATTTCTTTCATTTGGTATGAAGTATATTTCAAATCTTTATATACAGATACATCTAAATCATCTTCAAGTCCAAGCCTTATTTCTCTCATTTGAAAATCATCGTACTTAACATCAGCGTAAATAGATACGTCCACGTTACTTTCAAGTCCAAGCCTTATTTCTTTCATTTCCCTGTCATCAAACTCAATATCTACGTATACAGCTACACTTAAATCATTTATAAGGCCAAGCCCAATCTCTGTTAATTGACATGTATCAAATTTCGGACTTAATAAATCTTCTACCTTAGACCATTTATCTTTAAATTTAACGATTTCTTTAATTTGACCTTCTCTATAACCTTCTTTTTCTAAATTTAGAATAAACTCAAGTTCATCTTTTTTGTATTTTAAACATCCTTTAAATCCTAATCTTTTAACTTCTTTTAATAAATCATCTTTCTTCATAATGTAATTTCTCCTTCTTGTATTTAGCCATTTATTCAAATCAGCCCTTGTATATTATTATACGCGGCATTTATAGCTTCAATTATTTAAAGCAAAAAAAAAGAACAGATACTACCTATTCTTTTTATAGTTAATTAATATACTAAAGTTTAAGTATTCTTTCAATATTCTCGAAAGTATAATTCTTTCTTAAAAGTTCAAGTATAAAAAGAACTTCTTCGTCCTCTTCCTCTGAACAATCCCTAAACCCTAAGCCATATATTTCCTCAACAGCATCTTCTCTTTTCATATCTTTTATTAACATAAATATCCTCCTATTATAAATCAGCCTGTATTTTAATAAATTTCTCATCTTTTCTTTTGTTTAATGTATTTTTTATCCCATTCTCTAAGAAAAGCTATATTTAACTTCAAGCTCATCTTTAAGGCAAAGAATTAAATAATTAAGTTCTTTAGGTAATACATTAGTTGGAATAGTCGTTAAAAGCTCAAATCCTTCGACATTTCTAACGTCAAAAATCATTTGTGCACATTCATCGCTAAATCCCATGCTAACCAATTCTTCAATCATACCAAACATATAAATTCTCCTTTTTTATCAAATATACCTTTTTACATTATATACATAAAATTGATTTTGATAATTAAAGCATATGAAAAAAGACAAACTATTTACTTAAAGTCACTTAATTTTTATTAAACGACGTATTTTTATTATAGTTATGTCAAAAATTAAGAAAACAGCTATTTATTTGACTTGTAATATAATTTAAGCACTTTATTAACTGATAACATCACTTGTTAATTTAAATACCTTAAAAGTATCTTATATTAAACGTTTTTTTTGACGATTTTAAAAAATAAATTTAATTAAGCAGCTTGTCTATTAATATAAATAAATTGCTTATACTTAAATTAATCCAAGATAAAAATCTATGAAGATAATCATAAATATTGTCTTTTGAATTAGAATTTATGAAATTAAACTT
>JAWXUS010000081.1:1551-4173 GCA_044426235.1 Peptostreptococcaceae bacterium
AATATCTAAACTATTTTCATTTAACAAATTCAATTTTAATTTAATCTCATTAAAATCTTTTATAGATTTCTTAGTTTCTTTCAAATAGCCATATAAATAAATCATTTCTTCGTTTTTTATAATTTCCTCTATGTAGTTAATTTTTAAAGAGACTTGATTGCTAAATAAATTATATTGCTCAAACATTTCCTTTTTCTCTTCCATTTTATCTCCCTATATATTATAGCTCTTTTTTAAATAACTCAGATGACTCTCTACATTTCTTTTTAAAATCATCAGTTATTTTATTTTCCCCAAGCTCTTTGATGAACTCCTTTTTGTATTTAGCATTTATAAGGAAAGTATCCTTATTGTTGTTTGAAAGCATAAAACACCTCAATTCTTTCATCTTAAGCGGGTGAATATCTTTTTTATCATAAAGACTAACATCAACGCCGCTCTTAATACCAAGTCTTATCTCATCTATTTGAAATTCACTATATTCATCTAAATAAGGAGTTATATCTATATTATCCATTAAACTAAGCCTAATTTGCTCCATCTTAAGATACGAATAATCTTTGTTTAAATAAGATGAAACGTCTAAACTATTTAATATTCCAATTTTAATCTCTCTTATCTGCTTTTCATTATAACCTATATACATATCCGTATCTATATTATTTTCAGACTTAATATAAGTTTTGCTTAATTTATTCATATTGTATAAAAAATTCTTCATAACACACTCCTCATCGCTTTTATATATATATTAAGCATTGCGAAGTGTTTTTAAAACTAAACTTTAGGCTATAAAAAAAAGAGTACATCAATATACTCTTATTTTAACACGAACAAGCTACTTTTATTTGTGATTATTAATATAAAAAAAGAACATGATTTACATATTCTTTCTAAATTCATCTTTAATTACAAATCTGTTTTCTTCTTCATTAAATTCAAAATAATCACTTCTTTTAAATGTTTTATTCATTAAACTCTCCCTAATTTCACCCATTGTTTCAGATGGTATAGCGTAGTCTAAATATACACTTATATTTAAGTTACTTTTAATTCCTTGTATGATTTCAAACATTTGCCTAACATCACACCTTGAATCAGAAAGCACTTTAACATCAATTCCAAGGGATAAACAGCGACTTATAACCTTCGTTTGCTGTTCATTAAACTTAGGATTTAATAAAGGCACAATATCTTTTTTAAGTAAAAGAGTTTCTCTAATATGTTTGATATGAAAGCCCTTATAAGATTTATTTAAATAATCAAGGTTTATATTATCTCTTATAGATAGTCCTATTTCTTTTAATTGATATTCATCATATCCTTCGTTTGCATATTTAGTTAAATCAATGTTTTCAATAAGTCCATTAACAACTTCTTTCCAAACACGACTATCATTAACTTTTAAATTAATTATTTTATCAACATCTACATTTTCTTTTAAAGCACAAGTTATTTGATACATTTGACGATAATGATACTTTGGAATATAGTACTCTTTGTCATATACATCATTTTTAAGAGCATCATAAACTTGAAGCAATTGCTCAAAAGTAAACTCTTCAAAACCATTAAGAAGTGGAGTATAATACTTCCCTTCATTTTTAAGCTCTACTATATGTTTTGCAATTATATTTGAATGACCAAGCCCTTCCAAATACTCAATGAATTTATCATTTTTCCTTTTGTTTAATATCTCTTTTATTTTCCTTAACATTAATACGGACTCTTTGCATACCTTTCTTTTACTGCGAAAACATTTTCATTCTCATCAAAAATCATTTGCAAACATTCATCGCTAAGTCCCATATTAACTAATTCTCCAATCATATCAAGCATATAAATTCTCCTTTTTTATCAAACACACCTTTTTACATTATATATATAAAATTGCTTTTGATAATCAAAGCATATGAAAAAGATTTAATATTTTCATTAATAACATTATTGAAATCCATAATTTATCCTTATTAAATATATATATTTAAAAAAGCGAGAAGTTACTTAGTTGCTTGCTTTTTCATTCAAAATTCATCATATTTTATTAATTATAATAACATATTTTTATATAATATACTATATATTTTTAATTACACACCTGTTGCTTTTTTGTATAATTACTTCTTTTAAATGTCTTATTTAAGTTCATCTTTTTTACACTTTGAATATCCCCTAAATCCATAGCTCTTTATTTCTTTTACTAAACCTTCTCTTTTCATAACATAAAATCTCCCTTCTTATATTAAACCATTTCCTAAACTAACCTTGGCGTATCATTATATATAACTATCTTTTTATAAATACAAGAAAAAAAAGAGTAGATAATGTCTACCCTAATCTTAAAATGGCGCTTCGTAGTAATGTTTTGAAAATTTTTCTTTTAAAACATATTCTCCATTTATAAAATCAAAATATGTTTCTTTTTTATAAGTTCTATTTCTTAAATCACCACCTATTTTTCTAACTGTGTCAATAGTCATATCCATATCTACTTTATAAAATAAATCAAATCCTTCTGACATAATATCAAATATAGTTTTAGATAAAGCATAATCATAACCTGTGTTATAAGTTTCAATATCTAAATCAAGAAGTTGTCCTTTTAATACAAATTCACGATCC
>JAWXUS010000190.1:0-2092 GCA_044426235.1 Peptostreptococcaceae bacterium
AAGCACAACTTGAAGAAATAAAACTTAGTGTGTTCGGTGAAAGTGGTTGCCAAAATAAAAAACATAAAAAATAATAAAAATCCCTTAAATGGGATTTTTATTATTTACACTTATAATTTATACCAAAGTACTTCTTTTGATTTTTTAGTAAAATTAGTTTTTTTACTCCATCCAAACTTTAATAATTCATCATACAAATCATTTTGATAACCACTTAAAATTACAGATGCTTTTATAGTTTTTAATTTTTCTATTAACTTTATATGATCTTCATCTGTATATTCATGTTCATAAACATCTTTTTTACTAGATCTAGTACTTTTTATGTATGGCGGATCCAAATATAAAACATAATCTTCTGAATTACATATATCTATACATTTTAATGCATCAATATTCCAAACTTCTATATTTTTAACCTTATCTATACATCTAGGTAGATTCACTTCTATATTATTTCTCCAAGAACCTACTAAACTAGTTGTATTTCTTTTCTTAGCATATTTTTTACTTCTTTTAAAATTTTTACTATTACTACCAGTTGTATTAAACATTCCTTGCATTGTGGCCACATAAAACATTCTAGCTTTTTCTATACAATCTTTTTCATATTTCCAATTTTTCCTACATACATTATATTCACGTTCACAATATAATGTATTGTCTATTTTTTTTGTTAGAGTTTCACCATCATACTTAATAACATTAAAAAAATTATATAAACCATCAAACTTATCATTGTAAATTATAACTTTATTCTCACAATTAAGTGCAATGGTTGAACTCCCTCCAAAAACATCAACTATAATAGATTTATTTGATGCTTTAATTTTTGACAATATACATTTTAATACTCTTTTATGTTTATTAGATCCTTTTCCTCCATACCAATTTAACGGACTTGATATTAACTTAGAAATATTAATTTCCCCCCATTCTAAATAATTATGCCATCATTTGTTAAATAATTTATATAAATTAAGTTATTTAATTAATATTCAAAACAAATTTTATTTAGAATAATTTTTTTAAGTCCTCTACTGTAACAGAGTATCCGTGTAACTTCTTATGACAATTTGCACATACTACATTTAAATCACCCAATTTAGTTCGATGACCTTTATCCATTTTTGAAACTTCAAATTTGTGATGTACTTCAATAGTATGCATATCATTTTCACCACATACTTCACAAAATACACTTCCATTTACACTTTCATATTGTTTTAATTTTGACTCTCGAACAATACTATTTCTTTTCTTACGTGTATTATATGACGTAACCGTTTCACCTTCTTTAAACTCGATATCTTCATCATAATCAACAACTGTATCTATATTAATACTATTTTTATCTAAAATTTTATTAATATCATTTTCTGTTATAAACTTCATAACTTGCACTTGCTTTTTAAACTCTACACCAATTTTACTGAGATATATCGGCTCTTCAAAATAACATAAATCATATAAAATGATACATCCTATTAAAGCATTTTTATTTTTTAATACCTTATTTAATCTATTTTCAAATACTTCTAGACTTTCTACTCCATTTGATTTATTATATCTTTCCCAAGTATCTTGTATAGTTAAATTTTCTTTCATTTTAAAAAAACCATATCCAACTAATTTTCTTTCTCCTCTTTCATATTTATCATTCTTTTTTAGAAAAAATAATAAATCTCCTTGATTAAGAGATGTTTTCTTCAAAGATTTAGTCCAAAAATTAACCTCTTCTATTTTTTCTTTCTTTAGAAAATCAAACCATTTATAATCTGTAATAGCGATAGCACCTTGTTTATTATTCATATATACAATTACGCTCCTTTATTTAGAAATAATTGTATATATTTTTGACATACTACCCAACCCTTATACAAAATTCAATAATTTATAATAATTAATTTTTCGTCACAAAGTTGTAACAAAAATAATATATAATAAATTTATAGAAGATAACAAATATGAATTTGACATAAATAAAATTTAAAAGGAGATATAAAATTATGAATAAAAAAATATTATCATTATCATTAACATCATTACTTGGATTAAGCATTATGACAGGATTTGCTAGTGCAGACGAAAC
>JAWXUS010000029.1:0-16080 GCA_044426235.1 Peptostreptococcaceae bacterium
AGAGGATACACCTGTTCCCATACCGAACACAGAAGTTAAGCTCTTTAGCGCTGATGATACTTGGTGGGCAACTGCCTGGGAAAGCAAGACGTAGCCACTTAAACTTAGAACGAACGGATTTTAAAAGAATGCATATTCATGCATTCTTTTTTTGTGTTAAATTACATTATAAATAGCACAATATTTGTTAATTATGGTATAATTAAATTGTATTTAATATTAATAATGGGGTTTGAATAAGGAGAATATGTGGTGTTTAATATAAATTTTTTGTATACTGATTTGAAAAAATTTGATGAACAACTAAAGTTAAATAATATCAATAAAAAAGATAAAAATGTTGTTCAAATATTCACATCAAAACTTACTAAAGAAGAAGGTTTTGATTTAGCACAAAAAATAAAATCGTTAATGCCAAATTCGTATGTTGTTGGGATTAGTACTTGTGCAGTTATATACGATATAAAACAGTATGATAATGAAACTTTAATAGTTATAGAAAAGTTTTCAAAGAGTAATGTTAGTGTAGATATATTTGAATTTGAGAATAAAGAAATTAAAGATTTATTAGATGAAGTTTGTGAGTTTATTGGAGAATCTAAGTTTTCTAAGATATTCTTTGGAGGGTATTATGACTATACTCACCAATTTGCAAACTTATTTAATAGATTAAAACCAGGGGTTCAGTTGGTTGGAGGCATGGCGGGTGAAACTGTTGGAAAGGTAACACCATATGTATTTACTTCAGAGAAGATCGTTGAAAAAGGTATACTTTTTGTTAATATAGAAAATGAAGATTTATCTGTATTTAATGGTATAAATATGTCTAATCAAGAAATAAGTTCGACATATAAAGTTACTAAGGTTGATGGAAAAGATATTATTGAAATTGATAATAAGCCTGCAGTCGAGTGGGTTGAGAAAAATCTAGGAGTTATAAAAAAGAAAAATTTTGATTCTTGGGACGATATAGCTAACAATGATCCATTAATTCATTTCCAAGTAATGTTTAAAGATGGTTCTAGTAGATATATAAGATATGATGATGAAAGAGACGTTATGACTCAGTATTTCTCTAGAATAGAAGAGGGAACTAGTTTTAAGCTAAGTTATAATTCTCCTCTTAAATGCGTTGAGGAAAGTAAGGAAATTTGTATTGAAATAACTGAAGAACCAGTTGAAAGTATTTTTTGCTACACTTGTTTATTTAGAAAATTATATTTAGCGAATTGTGCAGAGTGGGAGTTACTTCCGTACAAAGATTATAAAATTTCAGGGGTATTTATGCTTGGTGAGATGGCATATTTAAACGGAAAAAATGTGTTACTTAACGGGTCTTGTGTAATAAATACTATTTCTGAAAATGAAAATTATATATTAACGGATACGACTGTTCTTGACAATTTACACGAAATTGAGGCAGAAAATAATAATTTAGTTGAATTTATTTTAAGAAAACAAAAAGAGGCTAAAACTTTAGAAAATACACTTTTACTTAATAGTGTTATCGAGCAACAAAAGTCGCAAAAGATTGAAATGTATTTAGATCCTCATATGAATATGAAGAATTTGCTTAAGTATGAACAAGATAAGAATCATTTTAAATTTGATAAATTAGCTTTAATTAGAATTGAAAGCGCAGAGTCGATTATTGGTTATGTTGGTCAAGATCAGTATTTCAAGCAAATAAATGCTGTTAAAGATGATATACATGAAAATGTTTTATCAATTTCAGAATATAAAAATAGCATACATACATATTCTTCAAGTTTTGATACATTTTTAGTTTCATCTAATGAAGATTTGAGTTTAGATAATTTTAACAAGTTGATTGAAAAATTATACGATTACGTTAAGACTATTGAGATGGAAGACTTTACTATTCCAATAGTTAGTAAATTTGCAGTAGTAATTGAGCAAGAATATTTACTTGAAAAGGCCTATAGAGTTTTCCAATTAACTAAAGAATCTCAAATAGATTACGTTGTTTATAATGAATCAATAGAAAATAGTTTCTTAAATAAGAAAGAGTATGAAATACTTGAAGTGTTACGTTATGCACTAAAAAATGATGGTGTAGTTCCATTTTATCAAGGGATACACAACAATGAAACTGATGAAATAGATAAGTATGAGGCTTTAATTAGGATAAAAGATAAAGAAGGAAGGATATATACTCCGTATCAATTTATGGACATATCAAAAAAGTATAGAATATATCTAGAAATGTCTAAAAAGATGATTGAAAAAGTTTTTGAGGACTTTGAAAATAAAGAAAGTATAGTTTCTATAAATCTTTCGGCACACGATATTAACTCTGATCAATTTAGAGAATTTATAATTGATAGATTAAGTAGCATAAAAAATCCTCACAATTTAGTATTTGAAATTTTAGAGGATGAATGTTTTAAGGATATAAAGATTTTAAAGGAATTTATAAAAGATATAAGAAGATATGGAGCTAAAGTATCTATTGATGATTTTGGATCTGGATATTCGAATTTACTTGAAATTGCAAGAATTAGACCTGACTTCTTGAAAATAGATGGAGAAATTATTAAAGAAGTTGATTTAAATTATGAAAATGAACTTATTTTAAAAACGATATCATCTTTAGCAAAGGATTTATCAATGAAAATTGTTGCTGAATTTGTTGAAAATGAAAGTATACAAAATAAGATAGAAAAGTTTGAGATTGAATATTCACAAGGATATCATTTTGCAAAGCCAATGCCAATAAATGAGCTTAATATAAAATAAGAGTATCTTGACACTTATTACTTAAAATGATAGAATATAAAAGTTATTAAGTATAACAGATGATCGCTTGTTTTAAACAAGAGGAAATTCGGGGCTTCATAGAGCAGGGTGCTAGGTAACGCCTAGTGAGAGTGATCTTAAGGAAAGTGCAACAGAAAATAACCGCCATTTATGGTAAGGATGAAAAGGTGAGGTAAGAGCTCACCGACTGATAGGTGACTATTGGTGCCGTGTAAACCCCACCTGAAGCAAGTCCAAGTTAGGATTAAAAGGTATTGCTCGTACCTTCCGATTGGTAGGACGCTTGAGCTTATTAGTGATAATAGGCCTAGATAGATGATCATTTAATACAAAACCCCGATTATGGGCTACTTAATTATATATTAACACTAGTTATGCTAGTGTTTTTTTGTATTTAAAAGGATTTTATTTACAAATTGTGTTATAATAAATAGAATAGATTTTAATTTTAGGGAGGAATTTAACTAATGAAAGTAAAAAAAGCTATTATTCCAGCAGCAGGTCTTGGAACTAGATTTTTACCAGCAACTAAAGCACAACCAAAGGAAATGTTACCTATAGTTGATAAACCAACTTTACAATATATAATTGAAGAAGCTGTGGCATCTGGTATAGAAGAAATTTTAATCATAACTGGAAGAAATAAGAAATCGATAGAAGA
Organism: Peptostreptococcaceae bacterium; assembly: GCA_044426235.1. Lineage (GTDB taxonomy): Bacteria > Bacillota > Clostridia > Peptostreptococcales > Peptostreptococcaceae > JAGHEK01. Next base: position 3,443 of record JAWXUS010000029.1, read on the forward strand.
TCATTTTGATAAAAGTGTAGAGTTAGAACTTGAACTTGACCAAAAAGGTAAGAAGGAAATGCTTAAAATGGTGAAAGATATATCTAATATGGTAAATATTCATTATATTAGACAAAAAGAGCCTAAAGGACTTGGTCATGCAATTCACTGTGCTAAAAGCTTTATAGGAGATGAGCCGTTTGCAGTTTTACTTGGAGATGATATAGTTGATTCGAGTACTCCTTGTCTTAAACAGTTAATAAATACTTTTAATGAATATAAAACTAGTATATTAGGAGTTCAACAAGTTTCTGCGGAAAATGTTGATAAATACGGAATTTTAGATGTAAAACATATTGAAGATAGAGTTTATAAAGTTAAAGATATGGTTGAAAAGCCAAATAGAAAAGAAGCACCATCAGATATTGCCATTCTTGGAAGATATATAATAACACCTTCAATTTTTGATATACTTGAAAACCAAGCACCTGGAAAAGGTGGAGAAATTCAGTTAACTGATGCACTTAAAACTTTATCTAAGCAAGAAGCGATATATGCATATAATTTTGATGGAAGAAGATATGATGTTGGTGATAAATTAGGATTTTTAGAAGCTACAATAGATTTTGCTCTTAAACGTGATGATTTAAAAGAAGATTTAATTGAATTTATGAAAAATACTATAGAAAATAATGATTCGTTAAAAAAAGAGGTTGCAATAACTAAAGAAAAATAAGAGGAGAAAAATATGAAAAAGAGTACTAAGTTATATATTGTTTCTTTAAGCTCTGTGTTATTTTTATTTTTATTTACTTTTTCAAGAGCTCAAGAAGATAAGAATGAATTTAAATCATTGTATAATGAATATATATTATTAAGTGATGCTGTTACTTTGGGTGAAAATTTAGAAACTCTTGAAACTTCTCTTTTAAATATTGAAGATAAGTTTTTTGAAGATGTGAATGTATACCTGCAAAAAGCTAGGATATATGACAAAATGGAGAAGTATGAAGAAGCTGAAGAAAGCATACTTAAAATTTATAAATTAAGACCTGATTTAGAAGATAACACGGATATATTAGCTCTTTATGCGAATATTGCTTTTTTAAGTGGGGATCATGAGAAAGCAGGAGAGCTTTCGAATAAATTAAAAGAGCTAGAAGGAATGAATAGTTAATTGAAAATATATACAAATGTAATAATATAATCAAGAAATGTAGTGATTATATTGAGCAAACACTACAAGCTTAAACAATTTGCTGAACTGTTAAATGTTTTCGTGTTAACACTTAAACGTTGAGATAATAGCAATAAATTAAAACCATTTAGAAGTTCTATCAACAGAAGGTATTATACTTATGACAATACCCTGAATACAAGGATACCCATAAAAATGACACTCAAAGAAAAATAGTTATATATTCAAGAGTTTCAACATCTAACCCAAGATATGATTTAAAAAATCAAATAGATTTTCTTAGACAATTTATTAATTGACAAATAAGACAATTATAATTACCCATAAAGATAGATTTATTAGATTTGGCTATGAATGGTTTGAACAATTTTTAGCTGAATTTAATGTAGAAATTATAGTTGTTAACAACGTCAGTCTTTCGCTTAAGGAAGAATTAGTTCAAGATATTATTTCAATACTTGATATATTTAGCTTAAACATATATGGTTTAAGAAAATATAAGAAAAAAATCAAAGAGGATGATGAAATTGAAAAGAGCATATAAAATAGAAATTAATCCTACTAAAGAACAAAAAACTAAAATACATCAAACTATTGGTGTATCGAGGTTTATATATAATTTTTATATTTCTCATAACAAAGAAGTTTATGATAAAGAAGGAAAATTTATAAGTGGGATAGATTTTTCTAAATGGTTAAATAATGAGTATATACCTAATAACGAAGATAAAAAATGGATTAAAGAAGTATCATCTAAAGCCACTAAACAAGCCATTATGAATTCAGAAAAAGCATTTAAAGGATTTTTCAAGAAAGCTAAGGGATTTCCTAAATTCAAGAAAAAGAAAAATCAAAATGTTAAAGCATACTTTCCTAAAAACAATAAAACTGATTGGACTTTAGAGAGGCACAGAGTTAAAATACCTACTCTTGGGTGGATAAGACTAAAAGAATTTGGTTACATACCTCTAAATTCAATAGTGAAAAGTGGTACAATAAGTCAAAAAGCTAATAGATATTATGTATCAATATTAGTTGATGAAGACGACATAAAATTACCAAGTCCAACAAATGAAGGTATAGGAATTGATTTAGGAATTAAAGATTTTGCAATATGTTCAGATGGGCATAAGTTCAAAAATATAAATAAAACATCAACTGTAAAAAAGGTTGAACAAAAGCTAAAAAGAGAACAAAGAAAACTTTCAAGAAAATATGAAAGTTTAAAAGAAAGACAAAAAGAATTTAAAAAAATAGAAAAGGAGAAAGCTACTAGTCAAAATATTCAAAAGCAAGTACTCAAAGTACAAAAACTTCATCAAAGATTAACTAATATAAGAACTGATTATGTTAATAAAACAGTATATGAAATTATAAAGCGAAAACCAAGCTATATAACTATTGAGGACTTAGCAGTTTCTAATATGATGAAGAATAAGCATTTATCTAAAGCTACTCAAAATCAAAAGTTCTTTGAATTTAGAACTAAATTAATATCTAAGTGTAAGCAAAATAATATAGAACTTAGGATAGTTGATAGGTTTTATCCTTCTAGTAAGACTTGTAGTAGTTGTGGAAAGATTAAAAAAGATTTAAAACTATCAGATAGAAAATATATGTGCGATTGTGGTTTTATATGTGATAGAGATTTAAATGCAAGTTATAATCTTAAAAATGCTAAAAAATATAAGGTAGCCTAATTAAAAAGGTTCTTATATATGTACGGAGGGCTAACTTCGGAATTTAAGCCTTTGGAGAACTATACCAAATCGTAGTAGTTTAGGCAAGACGAGGTTCTATGAAAAAGGAAAAATCTCAATATGGATATATTTGACCATATTTTGAGTAGCAGGAGAATAAGTTGGTTACAAATATTGAACAATTTCAACAAAGAAAAGAAAATTCTTTGAAAATTGATAAAATAATAATTATCACGAGTATTTTGATGCTTATGATTATACCAAATTTTGTGTATAAAAAAGAATTTATGAGCTATACTCCAATACTTTCTAATAGTGCATATGCAAGTGGTATGAGAGCAGATGTTTTTAACTATTACAAGTCTGTTATGCTAAATGTTGGAGCATTCTTTATGCTTATGTGTTATACGTATAAAGTTGTAGTTTTAAAACAAGAATTTAGAAAAGATAAGGTTAATATTACAGTTCTGTTTTTAGCTTTTATAATACTTATATCGAGCATTATGAGTGAATATCCTCAAATAGCTTTCTTTGGAAATCATGATAGATTTGAAGGTGGAATGGCTTGGTTTTCTTATTTAAGTATATTTTTTGTTCTCTATAATACTAATATAGATGAGAAGTATTATAAATTCTATTATTTATCATTAGTGGTGTTTATAATTATAAATTCAGTTACTAGTCTTACGTATCTTTATGGAATAAATTTGCTTGATATACCATTTATAAATCAAATGCTTGGTGGTGGGCTTAGCGGTTATATAGTTACTACTCTGTATCATCCAAACTTTGGTAGTGGTATAAGTGCTGTTATATTTTGTACTAGTTTTATGTATTTTATATTAGAAGATAATAATATTAAAAAAATTATTTTATTATTTATTACGCTTCTTAGTTATGCAACTACTTTATCCATGGTTTCTGCAGTAGGATTTATAACTATTTGTTGTATGTTTCCAATTATAATAGGTATTGGTCTAAGGATAAAAGGCATAAAGAGTATTGGTATAATAGGATGTTTATTATTGGTTAATTCTTTTATTTATAAAGTACTATCTGCTAAGAGCATAAATATATATAGAAATTCATTTGAAATATTAGAAGGATTAAATAATATTTCGAATTTATTTATAGTAATTATATTAATAGCATTTATATTATTAATAATGATTATTATAAACATAAAAAAAATATATAATATAGATATATTTGCAAAGGTAATATCTATTACTAGTATTTTATTTATTATTTTTTCTATAAATTTTGTAGATATAAAAAAGGATGATATATACAACAATGTTATTTATCAAAAGTTAAATGATATAAGTACTGATAGACTTAATATATGGATTAAAGTAATGAATTTAATTGATAAACATGAAATCATAGGTAGAGGATTAGATACATTACCATATACGATTATTAATGAAGATGATGATAAAGGAATTAATAATCTAAATCAATTTATAGATAAACCCCATAGTCTCTACTTGACTATATTATATGGTACGGGTATGTTAGGATTTATTTTAACTATGGGATTAATTTTAACACTACTTAGGAAATTTATATTAAAATTAATTAATGATTGTTATGATAAATATACAATAATATTTGGAATAGGATTTATATCATTTCTTATACAAGGAATTACTAATGACACATTTGTAGGTACAAGTATTATATTTTGGATATTAGCAGCAATATTTATTAGAAATATTGATATTAAAAATGTATGATTGAAAAGTTTGAAAAAGGAGTTTTATGTCATCTAAGAATTGTATGGTATCTATAATAGTACCTGTTTATAATAGTGAAAAATATATTGAAAATACTATAATTAGTGTTTTAAATCAAAGTATACCTAAGGAAAAGATAGAGTTATTATTAATTGATGATGGATCTTCTGATGGTAGTATAGAGATAATACATAAATATCAGTCTAAATATAATTTTATATATGCATTTTATAATGATATTAATATGGGTGTTTCAAATACTAGAAATAAAGGTGTAAATTTAGCAAATGGAAAATATATAGCTTTTTTAGATGCAGATGATTTATGGGAAAAAAATAAACTAGAAATACAAATGAATTTTATGGAAAGTAATAATTATTTAGTGACTTATACTAATTATAATATAATAGATAAAGAAGGGATTAATTTATACAGGAGTATTAATAACTTTGATTTTAACGTCACATATGAATCGATAATAAGAGAAAATATAATATGTTTATCCAGTACTATGATTAGAAGCACATTGTTAGAAGTTCATAAAATGAATAGTCAGTATAAACATGAAGATTTAATATTTTGGATAGATATTTTAAAATCGGGTGTCATGATAAAGGGTATAGATGATATCTTAACTAGTTATAGAATAGTAAAAGGTAGTAGATCCAATAATAAGATATATTCATCAATAAATAGATGGATTATATATAGAGATTACTTGAAAATGAATTATATCGAATCTATATATTATTTTATGATATATTTTATTAATGGAATCAAGAAGTATAATTTTTTATTAAACAAAAGATAAGTAGGAGGTTTTTCATGAAAATTTGTATAGTAGGATTAGGATATATAGGCTTACCAACTGCGGCAGTATTTAGTCAAGCAGGAATAGAAGTTGTAGGTGTAGATAAAAAGAAAGATATTATAGATACATTGAATAGAGGAGATATACATATAGAAGAACCTGGGTTACAAGATGTTATAAAATCAAGTGTAGAAAAAAGTTTATTTAGAGCGTCATTAAAACCAGAAAAAGCAGATGTTTATATAATAGCAGTACCAACACCTAATTTAGATGATGAGTACTTAAGTTGTGATTTGTCGTATGTTAAAAGTGCCTGTGAAGAAATATTGCCTTTTATAGAAAAAGGAAATGTTGTAATAATTGAATCTACTATAGCACCAAAATCTACAGATGATTATATAAAACCTATATTTGAGCAAGAAAACTATGTAATAGGAAAAGATATATTTTTAGCACATTGTCCAGAAAGAGTTTTACCAGGACAAATACTGCATGAGTTAGTTTATAATAATAGAATAGTTGGTGGTATTACAAATAAGTGCACTGATATGGCAAGTACAGTATATGAAAAAGTAGTTAAAGGAGAAATAATTAAAACAGAAGCAAAAACAGCAGAGCTTTCTAAATGTATGGAAAATACATTTAGGGATGTAAATATAGCCTTGGCTAATGAATTAGCAAAGATATGTGAAACAATAGATGTAAATTGTTTAGATGTTATAGAGATGGCTAATAAACACCCAAGAGTTAATATACATCAACCAGGTCCAGGTGTAGGAGGACATTGCTTGGCTATTGATCCATATTTTATATATGCTAAAGCCCCTGAATTAGCAAAAATAATAAAATTATCTAGAGATACTAATAGAAGTATGCCGTATTATGTAGTAGATAAAGTTAATGATCTATTAAAATCAGAAAAAAAATCGAAAATAGCAGTTTTTGGAGCGGCATATAAAGGCAATGTAGACGATTTAAGAGAGAGTCCATCTATTGAGATAATTAAATTACTAGATAATCAAGGATATAAAATTGATGTATTTGATCCACATATACAGAATAATAAGTTTGTAGATGCAGAAATTGCAGTAAAAAATGCTGATTTAATATTGGTATTAACAGATCATGAAGAATATAAATATCTAAATTATGATGAATTAGCTAAATTAATGAATAAACCTGTATTATTTGATACTAAAAATATAATTAATAAAGAATATAATTCTATTATGACTATAATTAATTATGGAAATATATATAGATATATTAATTAATATAATTAAAGGAGAGTAAAATGAAGGATATTTCCGTTATAATAACGTCATATAATGCACAAAACTCGATAGAGAGAGCTATATTATCGGTATTAAATTCAATTCATAGAAAAAATATTGAATTGATAATAGTAGATGATAAGTCAGAAGATAATACAATAAATATAATTAAAAATATGCAATTAAAATATAAGGATATTAAATTTATTGAGCTTCCTGAAAATAGTGGAAGCCCATCTAAACCAAGAAATGTTGGTATAGAAAATGCTTCAAGTATGTATATAACATTTTTAGATGACGATGATTATATTGATACAAACATACTATTTGATGTATTAAATTATGCTAAAGATAATGATTTAGATTTAGTAAAAGGTTATTTAAATATTGTTGACAATGGTAGATTAAGCGAGGCTGATAGATTATTTGATATATATGAAAATGAAAATAATATAATCACTATTATATCTAAAATGAGTACACGTGTTGATTTTATAGTAAAAACTGATTTTATACGTAATAATAATATAAAATTTGATAGTAGATTTAAATTAGGTGAAGATACTTTATTTTATTCTGATATTATAAAAAGTAAACCAAAGGCTAGATATATAGATAAAGCTTTCTATTACCATGACAAAACTTTAAGCATAGATAATTTATCATCTACTCAAAGATATGGAAATAAAGAATTAACAAACCATTTGGATGTGTGGGAGTTAGTAGAAAATAACTTGAACAAAATAGGTTTGAGTTATTATAAGCTAAGATTAAATACAGCTATTAGAAATTCAATAATAAATTTAGTTAAGTATAAATATGAAGATTTAGAACCAGAAATTTTTATAAGGTTTAGTAAGTTTATAATTAGCAATCAAGAGTATTTAAACGGAAAAGTTGTATTAAGTAAAAGATATGAAGAAATATATAAATCTTTAGAGAAAGGCGATTATAAAACATTTATAGATTCAACTAAGAGAAGGATAGTAATAGCTGGATATGATTTAAAGTTTATTTTACCGATTATACCATATATTGATAAAAAATATAATGTTAGAGTTGATGAATGGAAAGGTCATAATATACATGATAAAAAACAAAGTAAAGAATGTTTAGACTGGGGAGATATCATATGGTGTGAATGGCTATTGGGTAATTCTGTTTGGTACAGTAAAAATATATATAATTATCAAAAATTAATAATTAGGGCACATAGATTCGAGATAGATAGAGAGTTTGGATATGATGTTGATTTCAAAAAAGTAGATAAATTTATAACAGTAGGATATTATTATTTTGAGAAATTTATTGAAAAATTTAATATAGATAGAAATATAAGTATGTTACTAAGTAATTATGTTGAAGAAAATATATATAATTATACTAAGAAAGATGACTATATATATAATATAGGTGTTGTAGGTATTGTTCCAAAAAGAAAAGGTTATATGAAAGCATTGAAGATAATTAATAAATTACTGAAGATAGATAGTAAGTTTAGATTAATTATATTAGGTAAATTACCAGAAGAGTTTGACTGGATAAAAAATAATAAATTAGAGAATGATTATTATACTGAATGTGAAAAATATATTGATAGTAATAGCTTAAGGAATTATATAATTAATAAGGGTTGGATAGAAAAAAATAATATGTTTGAAGATATTGGATATGTATTATCATTAAGTGATAATGAAAACCCAGAAAGTTTTCATTTATCACCGGCAGAAGGTATTTGTTCTAAAAGTATGGGATTGTATTTAAATTGGCCAGGGGTAGAATATATATATCCTGATGATATTATTTTTAAAACTGAAGATGAAATTATAGCATTTATATTAGATACTTATAAAAATGAAGATAAATATCTATCTAAAATGAATGATGCAAGATCGTTGATTTTAGAAAAGTATTCTATTGATAATTTTATAAAAGAAATTATTAATATTATAGATTATTTATAGTTAAGATAGGAGTTTATATGAACAAAAAAAATATAGTGTCAAATTTAAAACATAATTGGGATTATATATCATACTACGCTAATATACTACTTAAACATAGAGTTGCAGGATCTTATTTAGGTGTATTATGGCTATTTATTAATCCTTTAATGTTTATGATGATATATTCATTTGTAGTACAGTATATATTTAATAATAGAATGGAAAATTTCAATGTATTTGTATTTATTGGACTCACGACTTGGAATTTAATATCTAGAACGATAATGATGGGACCTACAACTATAGTTAGAAATAAATCTATTTTTGAGCAAGTATATTTTCATAAATTTGTTTATCCTACAATATATACACTAGTAGGATTATATGAATTTTTAATATCAAATACATTAATATTACTATTAATGCTAATAGCTAATATACCGTTTACATGGCATTTAATTGAGTTTGTACCAATAACAATTGTAGTAATATTATTTACATATGGAATAACTTTAATTGTTTCTCATATAGGAGTTTATTTTTTTGATTTGAGTAATATTCTAGATTTTACTTTGAAATTTATATTCTATCTTTCACCTATAATGTGGAGCTATGAAAGTGTAAATTTTAAATATTCATATTTATTACAGCTGAATCCAATAAGTATCATAGTGCAATCATATAGAGATATATTGTTTTATGAGCAATCTCCAGATTATATATATTTACTTATACTTCTAATTATTTCTATTATATTAATAAAAATTGGATATAAATTAATTTCAAAGTACGAAGATGAATATGGAAGGGTTATTTAATATGGAAAGTATAATAGAGTTTACAAATGTAGGATTGACGTATAGAACCAATGAGAGTTTGTCTATAAAAAAAGTACTTAAAAGTATGGTTTTTAGAGAAAAAAAAGTATTAGTAAATGAATATAAAGCTTTAGATGGTATAAATTTAACTATAGAAAAAGGAAAGGTATATGGAATCATAGGTAATAATGGAGCTGGTAAAAGTACTTTATTAAAAGTTTTATCAGGGATTATATCTCCGAATGAAGGTACAGTAACTAGAAATTATAAAACAATTAATTTATTGGCATTAGGAGTTGGATTTTCTAAAGATATATCTGGATTAGATAATATAATGCTGAATGGGTTATTATTAGGATTTACAAAGAAGCAAATAAATGAAAAATTAGATGATATTATATCTTATAGTGAATTGGGAGAATTTATATATAAACCAATGAAAACATATTCAAGCGGTATGGTATCAAGATTGGGATTTTCTGTTGCGATTAATTTAAAACCACAGGTTCTTCTTATAGATGAAGTGCTTAGTGTTGGAGATGTTAAATTTAGAAAAAAAAGTTTTGAATCAATCAAGAAATTAATACAAGATAGAGAAGTGACAGTTGTTATAGTTTCGCATAGTGAATCTCAGTTAAGAGAATTATGTGATCAAGTGATATGGATAGAGAAAGGAAAATTAATTGAAAGTGGTGATAAAAATGAAGTTATTGAGAAATATCTTAACTATATTTAATAAAAATGAAAAAGTTAAGGCTTTTAAATCTATAGATGTACAAAATGATAATAAGTTATGTATAAATATTATAGATATTTTTAATAATAAAAATGGTATTAAAGCTAATTTTTCGGATGATATATTTGATATCACTGAAGAATTAATTATCAATGATTCTAAAATTGAATATACAAGACGTTTTTTAAATAATGGAGACATACTAGTATTTTTGGAAGTTGATACAAAGCAAAAAATTATAATAGAATTAAATGATAGTGTGAATTTAGATTATTCAGATTTTGAAAATATGTATAAAATACCACCATTCGATAATAGGTATGGTGAAAATAAGGTTACAGGCCCTTCTTTATACGGTCATAATAGTAATTTAAATATTATTGTTTCAAAGGTTTATCATTATAGAAAATTACAACACAAATACGATGATGGTGAAAATTCAGAGTTATACGAATTGAAAGCTGAAACTAATAATATAGAAAAGTTAGATAAAGGTATTAATATAGCGATTGATAATGTTTCTGAGAAAGCATCTTTATTTTTTATGATATCTAAAGAAAAGTTATTTTTAAATAAAGATAGTATGGATAATTATTTTAAATTTTACTATAAAAGTATAGAAAATAATTTTGTTGCTAATTCATATTTTATACAGAAGTCAGGCACATATACTAAGTTACCTTACTCTATAGAACCTTTTACTAAAGATGGTTATGGGTATAGCTTACATCATTCCTCTAAAAAAGAATTAATAGATTTTTTAATAAAAGATAATGAAAGATATTTTTATAATATGCTTACCAATGCTATAGTACAAGCATTTATGTATCAAAAACATGAAAATGGGGTATTTTATACATCTTATACATCAACATGGTTAAAAAAAGATACAGGTATTAAAGCTCCGTATATAGATACAAGATTAAATGAAACTTTTAATTTAATGATAAAGGATTATAAGAAAATTATAGATAATAAAAACATAATTGATAATACAATTAATTATATGAATTACATAATTAATTATGAAAAAAATGGAGGAGAAATATACATATCAAAAAGAGGTAAATTTTATCCAGATTATTTTAAATATGGATTGAAAGGTAAAACTCATACATCTTTAAATCATCAATTAGGAATAGCTAATAGTATGTTGGAGATATATTATCAAACCAATGAAAATAAATATTTGGATAGTTTTTTAGATATAATGTATTTTTTAGAAGATACGTGTGATAGTTGGATAAAATCGAATGGAGACTTATTTTATGGATTGAGAATTCAAGATAGAAAAGATTATTTTTATGGGGATGATTATGTTTATGTAACTTTGATAGATTTATTGATATCTCAAAAAAATTGGAAAAATATAAATGGAGATTTTAATATATTTCTAAATAAATTGATTAATAGTAAATTATCATATCTTGATTCAAATGAATATGGAATATTTAATGATAATTCAAAATATGCATCAGGCGAACCCATACAATCAAAAAATCAAGCTGTAAGATTATATAAAGAAATTTTTGAATATTAAGGAGAGATTATGGTAATATCGAATACTAAAATAGGAGATATAATATTATTTGGATATGAGAATGAATATATATTTACTCAATTAAAAAAAGGTGAATTATACGAGCAAGATATATTAATTCAGTGGAAAAAATATATATCTAATAGTTCAGTTATATATGATATAGGAGCTAATTTAGGTAATCATACAGTATTTTTTGCCAAGACTTTTGATAAAAGTGAAATTTTTTCATTTGAACCAATAGTAAAAAATTTTGAATTATTAAAAAAAAATTGTGATGTTAATGAATGCAATAACGTTAAAATTTTTAATATAGGGATTGGAGAGAAAGATTCAAAGGGTATTGCAAAAGATGATATTGATTCTAATTATGGATCTATACAAGTTGAATTTAACCCAGATGGAGATATACATATAAAGTCGATTGATAATATGGATTTACCAAACCCTCAATTTATAAAAATAGATGTAGAGGGCTTTGAAATATCTGTATTAAGAGGTATGTTGAAAACTATAGAGATATCTAAACCAACGATATGGATAGAAGTTAGGGTTGATACATTTATAGAGGTAAATAAAATATTAACACAATTAGATTATTCAATTATAGAATATTCTAAATTTAATGTTCTATATATGTATAAAGGAAATTCGGTAATTAATGAAAAAATATTTTCTGATTATTTAATAAATTTAGATAATACGTGGAAATATAGAGAATCTAGTATGAAGAATCACTCTGCATATTTATATGAAAAAAAACTATTAGTTAACTCAAAAAATAAGAATAGTGATTTAGAAAATAAGAATAGTGATTTAGAAAATAAGAATAGTGATTTAGAAAATAAGAATAGTGATTTAGAAAATAAGAATAGTGATTTAGAAAATAAGAATAGT
>JAWXUS010000191.1:0-2085 GCA_044426235.1 Peptostreptococcaceae bacterium
TTTAATAACTATGGATGGATTTGTCAATTGTGTTAGTAAAATATTTAATTCAATAATTTTAGATGATCAATTTGATATTGAAGATTATCAAATTGTATTTGATTTTATAAAAAAAGAGATATTTATAAGAAATAGAAATTTTGATGAACTCTATTATACAAATTTTAATTTTTTATTGAATGAGTTAGATGTGCTAAATGAAGAGATGAATAAATTAAATATTATAGATAAAGATGCATACATTGAATATGTTGTTAGAACTAGAAATACATTGTTTCAAAAGTTTTTTAGAGAATCTTTGCTTAGTAAATTCGATAATAAATGTGCTATTTGTGGAATTAATAAACCAGAACTATTAGTTGCAAGTCATATTGTACCTTTTTCTAAATGTGAAACAAATAAACAAATGATTGATGTGGACAATGGTTTATTACTATGTTCGATGCATGACAAATTATTTGATACAGGATATATAACTTTTGATAAAGATGGTATTATAATATTTTCCCCTGAAATAGATAATCCTATATTATGTGAGGAACTTAAGTTAAATACTAACATTAAATTAAGAATAGAACATTTAAATGAACGAAGAAAACATAACCTTGATTTTCATAATAAAGTTATTTTCAAAAAATAGTTCTGGCAATCAAAGATATTTTCTGGTAAAATAAATGTAGAAGGGTGGTGGCTCTATGAAATTAGCAACAGTATTTAGTGGTATTGGTGCAGTAGAACAAGCTATAAAAAAATTAAATAAAGAGTTAGAGATTATATTTGCTTGTGATACAGGAGAAAGATACATAGATATTGATGTCAATGATATTAATTCTGCTATTGCCAACCTACCTGAACTAGAAAAACAAAAGTATATTAAAAAGTTATACGAAAATACAAAAAAACATAATCATGTTAAAGATTCTTATTTTGCTAACTATCATATTGATGAAAAAAGATGGTATGATGATATAAGATTTGTTGATGGAACACAATTTGAAAATAAAGTTGATTTATTTGTAGGGGGAAGTCCTTGTCAATCATTTTCAATAATCGGTAAAAGAGCCGGTCTTGATGATGCTAGAGGGACTCTTTTTTATGAATTTGCTAGGCTTGTAAATGAAATAAAACCTAAAGTTTTCATTTTTGAAAATGTTACTGGTATGCTTACTCATGATAAAGGTAATACGTGGAAAGTAATTCAAGAAGTTTTTGATTCATTAGGTTATAAAATATATACTGATGTTTTGAATGCTAAGGATTTTGGTATTCCACAAGATAGAAAAAGAGTTTTTGTAGTTGGATTTAGAGAAGACGTTAATGACTTTGAATTTCCTATACCTTTTGATTTAACTAAAACAAGTTTTGATTTTTTAGAATCGAAAAATATTGAAACTAAGCACTATTTAGGGAAAAAAGGGTTTGAATTTGTTACTAACCCTAAGTATAGAAATAGAGCTAGAGTTAACTCAAATATAATTCAAACACAAAAGGCTAATCAACAATTTAACTGGAATGGTGATTTCGTATTTATTCCTTTAAATAAAGTTCAAAATAATGAAGATATAATGGCTAGAGCACATGTTGGTACTTGGAATAATCAACAAGGTGTTATTAGACAAATGACATATCGTGAATGCTTAAGATTGATGGGATTTCCTGATACATTTAAAATAGTTGTACCTAATGTACCAGCGTATAGACAAGCTGGTAATTCGATTGTTGTTAATGTATTAGAAGAGATAATAAAAAAAATAATGGAAGTAGTAGATTTTGATGAATAAAATAAAATTAGCAACAGTATTTAGTGGTATCGGTGCAGTAGAGCAAGCAATGAAAAGATTGAATATTGATCATGAATTAGTGTTTGCTTGTGATAGTGGTGAAATCGAAATTGAATATAACCATGAAGATGAATTTAAAAAAGTTAAATCATTAGGATCAATAAATGACAAAAAAAAGTATGTTGATGATTTATATGCATCTAAAACAAAAAAGAAAAATTATGTTCCACAAAGCTACATGCATAATTATCCTCAATTAGATGGAAATAGCTTTTTTCAAGATATTAAGTTGTTAGCTGGGACT
>JAWXUS010000030.1:0-16071 GCA_044426235.1 Peptostreptococcaceae bacterium
AGAAGTTAAAGATAATGATTTAAACAGAATACCTTATATGTATGATAACGATAAGATAGTATACTGGGCAAAATCAAGCATGGAAGGACTTATAGAAAAAGATATTCTTCACGGATATGAAGATAGAACTTTAAGACCTCAAGGACTTCTTACAAGAGCTGAAGCTGTTAAGTTAGTTAGTAAAGCAGAAGACGTTAAGTCTGACTCTAATAGTTCTACTAATGGGTCAGTTTCAACTGGTAAATTAAATGCACATTCAACTCAAGCAGAGTTTCATGAGCATTGTATAAATTCAGGGCTTGTTCTTGCAGGTAATGGACTTTGGTATGGTAGTTCTGATGGAATGCAAAGTGGTTACGCGAGATATTACGAGGAGTCTATTGATGATGCAGGTTATGCTGTTGTTAATTACAGAGCTCAGCTAAGCATAGAAAATAAACCTGAATACATAAAAGTATTTAAAGATTTTATGTCAGGATACTTTACAAGCGAAGAAGTAGAGCAAATGTACAGCATTTACTTAAAATCTTTTAATGGACAACAACACACTCAAGTTGGAGATAAAGTGGTTACAGCAGGTGGTGGTATGATGAGTATATATCTTAAAAAGTAATAAAAAAAGAGCATATGCTCTTTTTTTATTGCAATATTTCTTCAATTAAAACAGATATACTTGACTCATCATCTATTTCATTTTGATAAAACTGACTTACGTAATTAAGAAATTCTCCATTTTCATCTACAAAATAGCCTTGATTGTTGCTATGAAGATAAAGAACTAATCCATTTGAATAAATTTCATTTAAAAAGCCTTTAACAGTTCCATATTCATTAGGTATTTTATCATATGAAGATATATTGTTAATTTCAACTTCATATTGACTTATAACTTCTTCCATTTCATATCCAAGATAAGAAAGCTTATTCATTGCATTAACCACTAAATTATTATAAATTTGAATATATTTAATAATAGCATTATCTCTATCGACTTCATTTTTCATTCTTGGTATATTTTCATCAATTATCTTTTTAATTTCATTAAACGACTTCAAATCTTCACTGTTAATCGTATGGATTAAGTTATGAACTGAAACCATTTCTTTTTCATCTAAAAAATCAACTTTCACACTATCTGTGCTTGAAGCACACCCTATTAATAAGGAACAAAATGCACAACTTATAATTTGTTTATATTTAATCATCGCCACTCCTTCAATCATTATAATGTTATTATTTTTAAGTTAAATTATATAATAATAAAAATAATATAATAATAAAACGGAGGTGTCTATTATTAAAATGAACAATAAAATGGCTAAAGCATTAGCTTTAACTTTACAGCAGACTTCAGCTTTAATTAGTGTTGTAGAGGGTATGAATCAAGTTAAAAATCCCAGCAAAAGTGAAATAATTACTGATGATTTGACTGAAGAAAATCAAGTTATAGTCAATGACTTTATTGATAAGGTTATATTAGCAGAACAAGAAAAAGATTTAGATTTATTAAATGAAGTTTTAAGTGACTTATTTGCTTTTACACCGACAAGTAATAGAGAAGAAGCTCTTAAGCTTTTAGATAAAGATAAAGAATTTTTAAATATGGGTGAAATTGATTATGTACTTAAGAAGGCTATATATATTGGACTTACTATAAATGAAGGAGAAGCGAGAAATAAATTCTTAATAGATTTTATAGATGATTTATATATAAGTTCTGTCAATAGAGAGAATGCAATGATTGATGGAAGTATTCATAGAGATACAATAAACTATTTATTTAATGAAGTAAGGCATTTATTTGATGGAAATTTAAAAGAAGATGACTACACTTACACAAGTTATGAATTAGTTTGGTCAATAAAAATGCTTCATACTATGGAAAATCATCATGGAATGCCTGGGGCATATCCAGACGAAAGTCCAGATGACCATGACCCAGATTATATAATCCCACTTGATGTACTTCCCTCTACTAACATGCCTTCTACTGTTCCACCATCACTAATCCCAGATGATTTAGGATATGTTATGCCAGAACTTCCAAACAGTGGAAGTGGAGGATATACTGGGGAAGATTATACTGATGCTTGGAATGATTGGTATAATGAATGGTATGGAAATAACAAAGATACTGAAAATGGTAGTTCTTCAAGTTATGGATTTAGTGAAAGTAAATACACTAACAAAGGAGGCACTTATTATAACGTAATAACTTATTACGATAGAGATGGAAATAAAATCGATGAAAAAGATTACACAACATCTAATTT
Source organism: Peptostreptococcaceae bacterium (assembly GCA_044426235.1). GTDB lineage: Bacteria > Bacillota > Clostridia > Peptostreptococcales > Peptostreptococcaceae > JAGHEK01. Next base: position 2,274 of record JAWXUS010000030.1, read on the forward strand.
CCAATGTGGGATATATGGTTATTCATTTGAAGATGGAGAGTCTTATGTGTCAAGAATTCCAACAATATCTCAATTAAATTCAGTAGGAGCAAGTTCAAGTGGTAGTAGCTCTTTAAACACTAATATTCAAAATAATGTAGATATAGAAATAATTTATTTTACATTAAATAAAACGGATTTAGTTCCTTATTACTACCAAACGTCTATATCTGTAACTGGAGAAACCATTTCATACAACACAGTTGTTTCTATATTTAAGCAAATAGCAAGTGGGATAAATGGATATGTTGTGGAAGACAAAGAAAGGATTATGTTCATAGGAGAAGGTAAGCCTATTATAATTAAAGAAAATAAAGATGGCTACTTAAAAGATGAAGTTATAAATATTTTTAATCTTAAGAAATAAAAAAAAGCAGTCTACTCTTTTTTATTTCCATTTTTTTAAAGTAAAATAGATACGTTTTATAAGTTATTTATAATTCATCTCATTTATAAAACCTTTTATAGTTTCATAGTCTTTAGTAAGTTTTTAATATTTCACAAAAATCATTTATAGTTTCATTTATATAATGACCTTTATAGTAATCAAGTTTGATTTCTTCAAAATCAGATTCCAATACTTTTTTAGGTCTTTCATAAAACATTCCTTTTAGTTCAAAGTTTTCATCTAAAAATGCTATCGTTGGTGCTTTAAAATCTTCTTTATCTGCATTCATAAGTTTTGAAATGTATTTTCTACCGCGACCAAGTGTAACTACTGATATATCTATTAGTGGATTTATTTCCATAAATCTTTTTGCAATTAGTCCGTTTATTTGATAATCAGGGCACCATATTTCACCTGATATTAATATATTAACTTTTTTATCTATATTTTGTATGAAAGTTATATTTTCTTCTGTAAATTTGATTCTTGAGTTATTTTTTGGTATTCTTGCAATTTCGTCTTTAGTTCCAGATCCAACTGAACTTTCGAAAGTTTCTCCTATTTCAAAAAGTTCTTTAAAAGTCATTTCATTCATAATTATTCTCCTTAAATATTATATGTGTGATTTAGTGGGCCTTTTCCATTTCCTATGTTTAGGTTGCTTTTTATTGCACCTGTTAAGTAGTCTTTAGCATTTTGTATGCTATCTTTTAAGTTGTATTCATTAGCTAAGTTACAAGCTATTGATGAAGAAAGAGTACAACCTGTTCCGTGAGTATTTTCGTTGTCAATTTTTTCACCATTAAACCATTCTAAATCTCCATTTATTCTATATAGTAGATCTGTTGCATCATTTATTGAATGTCCACCCTTAACTAGTACGTTAGCGTTAATCTTCTTACTTATGATTTCACCGGCTTTAATCATATCATCTTTAGTTACTATTTTTGTGTTTGATAATACTTCGGCCTCCGGTATATTTGGAGTGATAACTATTCCAAGAGGTAGAAGGTAGTTTATTAAAGTTTCTTTTGCCTCATCACTAATCAAATTGTGTCCGCTAGTCGATATCATAACTGGATCAATGACAATATTTTTCACTTCATATTCTTTTAATTTACTAGCTATTACTTTTATTATTTCAACGTTAGATACCATACCAATTTTTACTGCATCGGGTCTAATATCTGTGAATACTGAATCTAATTGACTTGCTACAAAATTTGGATTAATGTCTAAAACTTCAGTTACTCCAAGTGTATTTTGTGCAGTTAATGCAGTTAAAACACTCATAGCATACATTTTGTGAACTGTTATAGTTTTTATATCTGCTTGAATCCCTGCACCACCACTACAATCAGAACCTGCGATAGTTAATACTTTTTTTATCATCTAATTCTCCTTTTAGAATGTTTCATTTATTATTTTTGAAAGTTGTACACATTTAGACTTTATGTCTTTATTATTAAATATTTCAGAAACTAATGCAACTCCACAAATTCCAGAGTCTTTTAGCGGTTTAATATTTTCTTCAGTAATTCCACCAATTGCAACTACTGGTATACTAACATTTTCACATATTTCTTTTAATGTTTCTATTGAAACAGATTTTGCATCATTTTTTGTGCTAGTGTTAAATACTGCACCAACTCCAAGATAATTTGCACCATCTTTTTCGGCTTTTATTGCCTCGGCTACAGTCTGAACAGAAACTCCAAGAATCATATTATTTTTTATTACTTTTTTTATTTCAGATGCACTAAGATCATCTTGTCCAACGTGTATTCCGTTTGCATTTGAATTTATTGCAACTTCTAAATTATCGTTTACTATGAATGGAGTAGAGTACTCATCACATAATCTTTTAATAATTTTTGCCTCGTGAAGAAATTCTTCATAATTCAAAGATTTTTCTCTTAATTGAACACAACTAACTCCACCTTCTAGAGAACTTCTAACGTCTTCTTCTAGGGTTTTATTTAGCCAAGTTCTATCAGTTACCGCATAAAACTTTAAATATTTATTAGTAGATTTCATATTTTGCACCTTTTTCCAAAGTAGTAGTATCCATATTAAACATTGCATCGATGAAATAATTTCTAAATGTTATATTTCCTTCGTTATCGTTTAATCTATTATGGGCAATTTCGCCACATATTCCACTACAAATTACTGCACAAGCAGTAGCATCTAACATATTAGATTTATTTGCAGATATGAATGCGGTAATTAATGCCCCAAGCATACAACCACTTCCTGTAATTTTACTCATCATTTTATGCCCATTTCTTATTACGTAGGCCTTATTTTCATCAACCACTAAATCTATTTCACCAGTTACAACTATTATAGAGTTAATTTTTTTTGAAAAATCTTTTAATAATTTTATGGTTTCTTGTAAGTTTTCATTCGTAATTTTATCTTCAATATTTGCATCAACTCCAAGAGTTGTACTACTTCCAATCATTAAAGTTTTTATTTCTGAAATATTTCCTTTTATAACTGAAAATTTTATTTCTTTAAGTAGAGAATAAGAAGTATTAGTTCTTAATTTTGATGCACCAGTTCCAACGGGATCTAGTAAAACTGGTTTGTCTAATTTATTTGCAGTAATTCCTGCTAAAATCATTGATTTTATAGTTTCTTTATTTAGAGTACCAATATTTATGTTTAGTCCATTTGAAATAGAAACAATGTCTTCGATTTCATCGTATTCATCAGACATAATGGGCGATGCACCAGATGCTAAAATCATATTTGCACAATCATTTACAGTAACGTAATTTGTTATGTTGTGAATTATTGGATTTGTAGATTTTAAATTATTAAGGCAATTATAAATCATATTCTTTCCTCCAAAAATTATTTTTATAGATTAATATTAAATTAAAAAAGAGACTTTTTCAATAGTTATATGGCTTATTAGGAGATAAATTGTAATTTAGTTAAAATTATATTCGTGAAAAACGTTTACAAATGTAAAAAAGTGTTGTATAATTAGTATATAAAAACATATAGAAGGAGATTTAATATTATGACTAAAATAGCTTTATTTTGTGCAGCAGGAATGTCAACTAGTATGTTAGTTGAAAAAATGAAATCAGCAGCAACTGAAAAGGGGATAGAAGCTGAAATAAATGCTTACCCAGAATCTGAATTATCTGCTCGTGTTGATGAAATAGATGTAGCACTTTTAGGACCACAAGTTAAATTTTTATTACCAAAAGCTAAAGAAATATGCGAACCAAAAAATGTTCCTGTTGATGTTATAAATATGATGGATTACGGGATGATGAATGGTGCTAAAGTATTAGATACTGCACTTAGTATGAAAAAATAATAACAATAGTATATATAAAAAAATGCCACTTAAATTTAAGTGGCATTTTTTTAGAATTTTAAAATCCCAATTTTTTTAACAGGCTTATTCTGAAGAATATTTTCCATTTCTAATTTGTCATTTTCAAATGTAAATAATTGTATTCCAGATCTTTCTTCAATTATTAGTTCGCCATTTTCATTTTCAACCGAAAAAGAAACCCCATTTCCAGTAAAATAATCTTTACCATTATACTTTGTAGAGTATACATGGTGAGTGTGTCCAGTAATTAATCCGATGATTTCTTTTCTATTTATTATTTCATCAAATAATTTATTAATTTTAGCTGATGGCAGTTCAAATTGATCTTTAATTAAATGATGATGTGTGAATAATAATATTTTTTCATTTTTATTGTTATCTAAAATTTCTAAAACCTTACTGCATACTTCATCTGTTACTTCTCCATTTTGATCAGTTTCACACATACTATCAAATGATATAACTCCTAAATCGTTAAATTTATTATAAGTTACAAGTGGAAGAGTAGGATCTTCGTTTGGTTCAAAAACTTTTTTTAGTTCTTTTGAATTATCGTGATTTCCTGGAGTTACTAAAATCTTAGTATCTCCAAAAATATCAATAAGTCCTTTTTTTAGTTCTACATAATCAATTAAATCTCCAGAGTGCGTTAAGTCGCCACTATGAATTACAAAATCTATTGGAACTTTTATTTCATCTACTAATTCCTTAAGTTGAGTTAATGGATTTGTCATAACTTTAAAAGCATCTTTAAAACCATCATTTACTTTTGAGTAATCATTTAGATAATGTGTGTCTGAGATGTGTAAAAAATTCATATCTTTACTCCATAGTTTCTTTTTGTTTTTTCTTTTTAGCATGTCTTTTTTGTACTGTAAATAACATTAATGCAAGGATTGTTGCAACGTATGGTATTGATGCTGTAACTTGTCCTTTAACTGATGTTTGTTGAAGTAAAAATCCTAGTGCCTCTGTTGTACCAAAGAATAAACTAGAAATTAAAACTCCAATCGGGTGAGATTTACCTAAGTTATTCGCAGCAAGTGCAATATAACCTCTACCTGATGTTATGTTTTCTATGAAAAGTCTTGTAGTACCCATTGAAAGTAACACTCCTCCAAGCCCACAAAGTATTCCAGATAGAGTGATAGTTATAAATTGATATCTATCAACTGGAGTACCTAAACTTCTTGCTGCAACTCCATTAGTTCCTATTGCACGAATTCTATAACCCATAACAGTTTTGTATAAGAATAAATAAAGTAGTATTGCAAATACAAAAGAGAATAAATCAACGTATGTTATTCCTGATAATACTGCACCGATAAATGGTATATCTTGAATAACTGGTATTCTAATTTTTGGTAGTCCAACAAGTGAAGGACTTGTGAAGTTTCCACGAACTTTAAATATTGCATAAAGTAGATATGTGGTTACTCCACCCATTGCAACGTTTGTTGCGATACCAACGACTACGGGGTTGGCTTTCAATTTTATTACTAAAAATCCAACAAGTGCAGAAACTGCCATTGCAGAAACCATGGCTGCAAGTACTGATAAAAATACACTTCCTGTATGATAATTTACAACTATACTAAAAAATGCTGCAACAGTCATCGAACCATCCATAGATAAATTAAATATTCCGGCTTTAGAACAAATTGCTGCGGCTAGTGCACAATAAAGTAGAGGTGCACACATTCTTATAATTGAACTTACTACTTCAACTGAATATTCTAATGTAAACATAATTTCTCCCTATTTTGCTTTCTTTTTAAAACTAAATGCAAATTTTGCTGTAACTAACATTGTTATAACACCTTGAATGATAGTCGTTATTTCTGCTGGTATATTCATACTAAATTCAATAGCAGTACCACCAGTAGTTAACCCTCCAAGGAAGATTGAACTAAATAATACTCCGATTGGATTATTATTTGCCATAAGAGATGCAGTTATACCATTCCAAGAGAATCCTGGAGATGTGATCATTTGGTCGATATATCTGTATTTACTTCCAAATACTTCAATAGCACCACCAAGACCTGCAAGCGCACCACTTAACATTAAAGTCATATACATAGTACGAACACTATTTACTCCACCATATTTTGCAAAGTTTGAGTTAAGTCCACCCATACGAGTTTTGTATCCAAAACTTGTCTTTTTCATTAAGAATGAAATGAATATAGTAACTATAATTATTATTACAAAACCATAGTGCAGAGAGTAGGCCGGGAAAATTCTTGGTAAAATTGCATCACCAACGTGTTGAGTTTGAACGGCTAATCTATCAGATGCATTAGGATCCATAAAAACATAAGTTGTAAGGTATGAAGATAAATAATCTGCAACGTAGTTAAACATTAATGTACCGATTAATAAATAAACTTCAAATGCCTCACTTATATATGCACTAAGTAAAGAATAAAGCATACCTGCTAACATACCAACTAACATACCTATTGTTACTGCAACAAAAGGAGGTGCATCAATATATGGAACAACTATTGCGGCTGCTAGTGCACCCATAACCATTTGTCCTTGTGCCCCCATACTTGGATAACCTGAACCCCAAGCAAGTGCTGCTGCTAAACCTGAAAATGCGATTGGTGTTGCACGAACTAGAGTAGTAGTTATTGCATGTGGACTACCAAATCCACCTTCTATTAGTCCTATTATTCCAACGAAAGGATTTTGACCAGAAAATGCAATTATTATCCCTCCAACTAACCAACCAATTAAAATTGCAAGTGCTACAAATTTAAAAGGTTCTAAGGTTTTAATAATTTTATTCATCGATACTTCCTCCCATCATTACTATACCAAGTTTTCTATCATCTACGTTTCCTTGCTTAAATTCGTGACTAATTTTACCATCATACATTACGTATATACGATCACTAAGTTTTAATATTTCACTTAGTTCTGATGATACTAAAAGTATTCCGTCTTTTTCATTTCTTTTTTCAAGTAATTTATCGTGTATAAATTCCATAGCACCAATATCAACTCCACGAGTTGGTTCACAAGCTATTAAAAGAGGAGTTTTTTGACCAATTTCACGACCTGTTATTAATTTTTGGGCATTACCACCAGATAATTCTCCTATTTTTTGTTGTCTACCGTGTGCTTTAACTTTATAATCTGATATTATACTATCAACAAAACCTTCTATAACGTCGTGCTTTAAAATTCCTTTTTTAGAATAAACATCACTATCTTCAAATCCCATTAGGGCATTGTCTTTAAGAGTTGCATCCTTTGCACTTCCCCAGTAATATCTATCTTCTGGAATATGTGCAAGTCCTGCTTTTCTAACAACATCAACATTTTGACCTGTGATATCGTTTCCACATAAAGTAATTTTTCCTCTATATTCTTTATCAAGTCCTGCAATACATCTTATAAGTTCACTTTGTCCACTTCCAGAAACTCCGGCAATACCAACGATTTCGCCACCACCTACATGTATATTAATATCATCTAGAATTTTTTTACCGTTTTCTCCAAGGTAAGTTACATTATTTACTTCAAGAATTTTTTCAGTAACCTCAAGAGGAACATATTCTTTATTTGCAACTTGTCTTCCAATCATATGATAAGATAAATCTTCCATATTAGTATCTTCAATTTTAGTTTCGTGAACAACTTGACCTGATCTCATAACAACAACTCTATCTGCAACTTCCATAACTTCACGAAGTTTGTGAGTAATTATTATAAGACTTTTACCCATTTTAGCTAATTGTTTCATAGTTTTAATAAGTTCATCAACTTCACCTGGAGTTAAAACAGCTGAAGGTTCATCAAATATTATAACATCTGCATTTTGGTATAGAGTTTTAAGTATTTCAACTCTTTGTTGTGTACCAACTGAACAATCAGAAACTATAGCATTTGGATCTATTGGAAGTCCATATTTTTCAGAAATTGAACGTACATTTTCAATATTTGCTTTTTTATCAAGTACACCAAATGATTTTGATAACTCATTGTTGTATATTATATTTTCATAAACTGTCATTTCATCAAATAGCATAAAATGTTGTTGAACCATTCCGATACCAAGGTTCATGGCATCTTTTGGATTTTTTAAATGAACTTTTTCTCCGCGAACTAATATCTCACCACTATCAAATTTTTCAAGTCCATAAAGTATTTTGGTAATAGTAGATTTTCCTGCACCATTTTCTCCAATAACGGCCAAGATTTCACCTTTATTTAGTGAGATACTAACGTCATTGTTTGCAACGACTTTACCATATGTCTTAACAATATTTCTCATTTCGATTAGCATATTTTTTCTCCCATTTGTTTATAAAAAATAAATCTAGCACTAAACCAGATTTATTTTTGCTTAACTTTTATTTTTTGGAATTAATTTTCTATTGGAACATCAATTACTATGTTTCCGTTTTTAATGTCTTCAACTATAATATTAACTTTTTCTAAAACTTCTTCAGTTATTATTTCTTCGTTAACGAAGTTTACATCACCAGTATTTACGTGTACAACACCGAAAGCATCTTCTTTAAATCCTATAACTTCAGTTCCACCTTCTAACTCACCACTTAAGAATTCTGTTATGATTTCATTAGTTGCAGCACCAGTATCTTTAGTTAAACCGCCTATAATATATGGATTTTCTTCTCTAGTTTGATCAACTGATAATCCACTTGTATATATTTCTTTACCTTCATCAGCTAAATCAAGAGCTGCTTGGTATAAACCTTCATTTGCAGAAGATGAAACACTTCCCATTATAAATTTAGCACCAGCTGCTTGTTGTTGCTTAGCTAAACTGTAAACTGCACTTGTATCACTGAAAGTATCTGCAAAGTTAACTATAACTTCAGCATCTGGAGTTACAGATTTTAAACCTTCTATAAATCCATATCTGTATTCAAAGTTTGCTTGATTTTGGAAGTTTCCTATGTAACCAAAAGTTTTTTGATCTGGGAATGCATTTCCTATTAAAGCACCCATAACATAAGCACCATCTGATGTGTTATAAGCTATACTTTTTATTTCTTCGTTTGATGAAACTGTATCTATTACTGCAAATTTAGTATTTGGGAATTCACTTACAAGTTCCTCAAAAACTCCAGCTGCTTTCCATCCAATACCAACTATTAAATCGTATCCTTGTACTGCTGCACTTCTAGACTTTTCAGCCCAAGCACTATCATCTGCACATTCAACTGAAGTTGCAAGATATGCATTTCCATCATCTGATAACTCCATAAATTCATCGTATGCTTGAAGTAAGAACTCTTCAGAACCTAGAGTATCTGTTACTAAAGCGATTTTTGTGTCTGAAGTTGATGATGTATTATCTGATGAACAACCAACTCCCGTAATACCTACTAGTGAAACTAATGCTACTGCTAAAAACTTTTTCATAATTCCTCCATTAAACATTTGTTTTTAATTTTATCAACTTATTTATAACATATTAAAAAACAATTTGGTACGACATTTGTCATAAATGATGTTAAAAATTTGTTAATAATTTTTTCCTTCTTAATAGTATTTTGATTAAATTTGTTGTTTTTATTCCTATTTATAGTTATAATTATAAAATAATTAAATAAAAGGAGAATTTATAATGCATATAATAACGGATTCTAATATATACAAGCAAATAATATCTAAATCTAAAGTTGAAGAAATATTTTCTTTAGATCTATTTTCAGTATCAAACCTTTTTGCATTTGAAAAAGGTGATAGCATAATTAGAGAAGGAGTAGTATCTAAATACTTATATATATTTTTAGAAGGCGAACTAAAAGTATATACAACATCTCCATCTGGAAAAGTAATAAACTATGGTAATTTCAATACAGAACGTCCAATAGGAGAGATAAATTCTCTTTGGAATACTTTACCTGTTGCAACTGTTGAGGCAAGTAAAGATTCTTATTGTATTGGAATTTCACTTGATAAATATAAAGAAGATCTATTAAATGATAATAAGTTTTTAAGATATCTTTGCAAATTAATGAGTGAAAGAGTAGTATCTCTTGATTGTCAATTAGCAAATGTAGTCGCAATATCTAGTGATGTTAGACTTGCAGCTTATTTACTTCAAAGTTCAACGAATAATATAATAGAGATGAATTTAAGAGAAACTTGTGAAATAATTTCAGTTAGCTATCGTCATCTTCTTAGAATTATTGATGATTTTTGTGCAAAGGGATATATTAAAAAAGAGAAATCAACTTATTATATATTAGATAAAGATTCGCTTACAAAATTATCAGAAGAATTTTTTGATTACACATATATGTCATAAAATTATTTTTATATAATAAAATTATTTCTTAATATTTATTTTTGATAAACTTGGAATTTCTAAGTTTATATTTTTTTGTAAATAGTTCATTAATAATTGTTGCATATCTTTATTATGTGTCATAATTACTTTTGATGTTTTGTAATCATCATATCCACCAGTGCCTGTTGCTCTGTAATCACTCATTGCAATAGTATACATTTTTTTAAGATCTAATTTTTCACCTTTAATAAAAACACCATAAATCTCTTTAGTATTCAAATCAACACTATATTCTACGTTTGCAAAATAATCGTAGTTATAGTGTTCTTCTTTTGGAATTAAGAATTTTTTTGAAACTATAACCTTATTATCTTTTATATCAAAATATGATGCACTTCTTTTTAAAGCATTAAGTAGAGTTTGTCCTGAAATTTCTTTTACAATAACTTCATTAGGATATGGCATAACCCTTAAAACATCACTTACAGTAATTTTTTTTGGTAAATTAATTGGTGCATTATGTAGAGAAGTACAAGAAATATCTGCATTGGTTGCATCTAATTGAACTAAATTGTTTAAGTCTGCAATTTTTGAACCATTAACAGCCATATCTATTTTTTCTAAGAAAGGAACTTCTTCTTTTAAATTTCCAATTTGTTTTAATAACCATTTATCAGATTCTTCTTTTATAGGCTCTGAAACTTTTAATAAACTATCTAATATATTTTCACTAGGTTTTATAAGTTTAGAGTTTATTTCTAAACTATCTTCACTTTTTATTAAGTCAACTTTTATATACATACTCGCATTTGAAGGTGGTTGAACTGTGTGAGTGTTATATATAGTAGTGTTTTCTATTTTTGCATGTTGGTGACCTGTTAATAAAAGATCAAAATCTAATTCTCTAGAAATTTTACAAGCAATATTTTCATCAGTGTGTTTAAGAAGCTCTTTAGTTTTCAAATCTTCTTCATAACCTCCGTGATAAATACAAATTTTTATGTCGCATTTATCTTTCATAATTTCAAAAGTTTCTTTTAATGAAGAAAAAGTATCTTCTATAATTAAGTTTTCAAGATTTGAAGCTGGTTCCCATACATTTACCCAACTAGTAACCGCACCTGTAATACCTATTTTAAGTCCATTTTCTAAAGTATGTATAATGTATTTATCAAATTTTAATTTGTTTGAAGTATCAACCACATTACATACAATACATTTTGCATTCATAGCATTTACAAATTTAGATAAACCATCATATCCATAATTAAAATCATGATTACCTAATGTGTAGTAGTCATATTTTCCAAGGTTAAAAAACTTAGGTATAACTTTGTCGAATTTATCATTTTCCCATAAATACTTTAAAAGGGGAGATCCTTGTATAGTATCACCTCCATCAATAATTAAAGTATTATTATCTTTTTTAAATTCACTAATACATTGTAGAATTGATCCATTGTTACTTTTAAATAGATATCCATGTGTATCTGATGTGTAATAAATTTTTAGTGTTTTTTCCAAAACGTACCTCCTATATTTTAATAGAATTAATAATAGCATTCACATTTATTTTATACAAGAAATTTCAAAGTATACTTTTTGAACTTATATAATTAACGAATAAATATTTTTCGACAAAATAAATAAAATTTTAATATGATTACTGATAAAACTAAATATTAATCTTGAAAAATATTAGTGAAAACATTGGAATTTTAACATACTTACGATTTTTAAACAAATTTCGACAAAATAATACAAAAAAGTGTTGACTTTAAATTAATTCTAGTATATTATTAATTTAAGGTTTTAACAAACCTAAAATATTTCGAACGAGAACTGATAATTGCTTGTTCAATATTGTATTCCAATTTATATTTTAAATCTGTATGTGTATATTTGAGAAAAAGACTTTTTGTATTCCTCAAAATTTAAAAAGTTACTAGTTTAAATTTTCGACAAAAATTTACAATAATGTGATTTATGTTCAAAAGACCCCCTCCGAAAGGGTCTTTTTTTATGTGATTTTATAATTTATGCAATATTTTTTAAAAATTTCAATAAACATATTGACGAACTTTGTAATAAATTGTAGAATAAGAGACAAGAGAATACGAAAACTTATTCAAAAGTATAATTTTGTTTTATATGGAGTACTAAAGTTTTCTATAAATATTCTATAAAACACAAAAACATAAAAAAGAAATTTAAAGGAGAATATAATTATGAATAGAAAAATGTCAATAGCTATGGCTTCTACTATGGTAGTTAGTTCAGTAGTACCAGCTTTCGCAACTCAAGTAACTGTTGAAAATATAACAGAGGTAGATGTTCGTTTAGCGAATGCTCAAGAAATATTTGAAGATGCAAATGGAAAGTCTGTATTCACAAGATACGAAGTATTTAACTACAACGGAGCTTCTGCATCTGATAAAGAAAAACACACTTTAAAAAGTCAGTTTGCTAACTTAGAAGTTTTAGTTCAAGAAGAAGGAGAAGATGCTAACAACGATTTAATAGTTTTAGCTACTGCTCAAGAAGATACTATAGCTGTAAGTAGAGAAAAAGCTAACTATGATTTAGCTTTAGCTGAAATAGATCTTTTATTAGGTTCAGGATACGAAGTAACTACTAGAGCTACTACAAATGCTACAATAACAAAAGATGCATATACTGCTTCTCAAACAACAATAACTTTAGCTAAAGATGGAAGAGAAAGAACTTTCAACTTCAATAACGTTGATACTTTAGAAATAGCTGCTTCAGGAGATGCCTTAACTTTAAGAAGTGAAGTATTTGGAAAAGTTATAAAGTTAGCTGGAGATAAATATGTAGATGGATTCTTAACTGTAGATTTTAGTGATGCAGATTGTTACAAAGTTGCTAACTTAACTAAATATATATTAGAAAACACAGATAAATTCGATTTCGTAATAGACGAAAGTAATATAAATAACGTTGGTGTTATAGTTAAGTTATACATCAAAGATGCAGAAAAAACTGCTGAAAACTTAGTATTAACTATAGATTTCACTGATTTAAGTCAATTAGACAAAGATTCAATAATAGATATGCCAAGTGTTGAAGAATCAGATTTCTCTCACATCGGTTGGGCAAAAGATCAAATAATAGAAGCTATGTTAGCTGGAATAATAGATGCATCATCTTCATTTAGACCACATGACTCAATGACTAGAGCTGAATTCTCTAAAGTTGTAGCTAATAGTTTTGGAATAAAAGTTAATAGTACAAATTCTGAGCCATTCCACGATGTTGAAGATGATGCTTGGTACAGAGATTATGTAGCAGCATTATATTCTGCTGGTATAGTAAGCGGATATGATGCTCAAACTTTCGGTCCTCAAGGATTAATAACTAGAGAAGAAGCTGCTAAGATGATAACTTTAGCATATGCTAAAAATGATGGAATACTTCCATTAGTTGAAAGTCTAGAATCAGAAGATGGAACTAATTTAGTTTCAAATGAAAAACTAATGTTAACTTCAGATGTAACTATAATGAATATACATGTAGATTCTAAAACTAAATTTGCAGATGATTCAGAAATAAGTACTTGGGCAGATGGAGCAGTTGCTAACTTAGTTAAATTAGGTGTTTCTAATGGATACGAAGATAATACATTCAGACCTCAAAACTCTATAACAAGAGCTGAAGTAATGGTTATGTTATCAAGAATAAGCAACTAATATTTAAAAAGATATAGGTT
>JAWXUS010000192.1:0-2081 GCA_044426235.1 Peptostreptococcaceae bacterium
AATAGCTAATTCTTACGAAGGTATTGAAAGATCATTTGCAATTCAAGCCGGTCGTGAAATAAGAATTATGGTAAGACCTGAAACTATTGATGATGCACAAATGCATTTAACTGCACGTGCAATGACTAAGAGAATAGAAGAAGAACTTGACTATCCAGGTCAAATAAAAGTTAGTATGATAAGAGAAACTAGAGCGATTGAATATGCTAGATAATATAAATACCCTAAACTTTATTTAGGGTATTTTTTTAATGTCTAAAAAATACATTTAGTGTATATTTTGAATATATTAAAAAACTTAAATAAAAAATCTTAAAATAAGTAAAATAAGTAAAATAATAAAAAAGATAAGATTGGAGAAATTATGAGAAAACCGAAAATAGTTGTTAGCAAATGTTTAGATTCACATAAATGTAGATATGATGGTCAAGGATATAACAATAAAGTTATTTCATCTCTTAAAGATTTTTGTGATATAGTAACTGTTTGTCCTGAAGTTGGGATTGGTTTATCTATTCCAAGAGAAACTATTAGAGTTGAGAGTGAAAATGATTTATATAAATTAGTTCAAACAAAATCAAAAGGAGATTTTACTAATTTAATGAATGAGTTCTCAGATGAATTTTTAATAAATTTAGGTGAGGTTGATGCATTTATTTTAAAGGGTAAATCACCTTCTTGTGGAATACAAGATGTTAAAATTTATCATAAAAATAATGATTGTAGTATTAGAAATAATGGAAGTGGTTTTTTTGCACAAAAAGTTTTAGAAAAATATCCACATTTGCCTATTGAAAATGAAGGAAGACTTAGTAACTTTTCTGTAAGAGATGATTTTTTAACTAAAATATTTTTAATAAATGATCTTAAAAGTCACGAAGATATCAAAAAGTTTAATTTAGATCACGATATACTTTTAAAGTCTTATGATAAAGAAAAGAAAGAATCTATAAAAGATAAAATTGATTTGATTGAAAAAGAAGAATACAACAATATGATTTATGATATTATATCGACCAAACGAAAAAGAGAAATTAAACTTTCAATAGTTGAGGATATTTTTAATAAGTATGCACCAAATTTAACAATAGATGAGGTGAAGATGTTTAAGGATTTAGTTAGATCATTTGAAAATGAAAAAATTCCGTTTTCAACTCTTTGTGCAGTAATTAGAGTTTATGCAATTAGATTTAAAGATAGTGAAATATTAAATCAAAGTTTTTTTAGTCCATACCCTGAAGATTTAATAAATATTTGTGATTCTGGAAAAGGTAGAAAAATATAAGTCAATTTTTGGCTTATATTTTTTTGTTTATTTGTTTATAAATTAGGAATTTTGTAGTAAAATAAGAGTAAATAATCTTAAAGGGGTGTTGTTATGAATATAGAATCTCAATTAGATGCTTTAAAATTAAAAGATATAGAAAGTTTATTTTATGAAAAAGTATTTGAAAATGAAAAAGTTATACCCAAAGTAACTCCTTTTAGCGGTATAAATACTGATCTTTTATATTTAAAAGATAATAAACTTTTATTTATAAAATTTATGGATACTAGTGAAGATTTATTTTCTATTCTTGAAGAAGAAATATTAGAGGTAATGTATGAAGAGTATTTACTTCTTAAGAAAAAAATGAAAAACACGAACATTGAATATAATTATATTTTCGTGATGCCAAATATTGAAATTGAAGAAAATTATGATTTTGATGATTTTATAAAAAATAATATTATAGATAAAAATAGAGTATTAGATATTCTTGATAATAAAGAAATACTTAATTCATATTTTGAAAAGGATAATAATGAAATAAACTTAAATTTATTTTTACTTTCAATATGTCCTGAATATTTTGTTTTAAATAGTACACTTCATATTAATAAAGACTTTAAAAAGATTTCTTTTTATAATGATGAATATGAATATAGTGCAGTAATGCTTGATAAAGAACAACTTGAAGTTGTTAATTCAATAAATTATGAAGAAACAGTTTTTGAGGGGGGATATGCAACTGGTAAGACTAGTTTAATGTTTTCGAAATGTGTTAAACTTAGTAAAATTTATCCGCATCATAAATTTT
>JAWXUS010000193.1:0-2078 GCA_044426235.1 Peptostreptococcaceae bacterium
AACTGGAGCAAAAAATTCTCCGAAACTAATAGATGATACACCATTCATCAAACTAAACCTAATATGATATGCTAATAAAAAGGATATAACTACAATAGCTATATCCATTATTACTTGTACCCTATTTAAAAACTTTTGATTTTCTCTAATCATAAAATATCCACTCCTAAAATATATTAGTATCGTATCATAAATATCTTAGCTTATCACTTAAATATTTTTAAGAATAGATACTCAAAAGTATTATAAATTAACTCACATTGTATTTTTAAGTAATTATTTAAGTTTTTAAACTTAAACTTTACTTTTTTAACCTTATTTAAAGTCGTTATACCTTCAATTATTCCTTCTCTGTACTCTTTACCAAATCCTTTTTTTATAAAAAATAGGTATTTAATAAAAAATCCAAGCAATAAAAATGGCAAATTAATTAATAGCTGAATAAATGGCATATTTTTGTATGGAACATATATATTATTTCTAGCAGCATATTTTACTTTAAATGCATTATACTTGCTACCTGTAGTTGCACTTCCAATATGATATATTTTTGCATCTGCACAATAAATATTTTTATACCCATGAATTTTAGCACGATAACTAATATCTACGTCTTCCATATATGCAAAAAAATGATTATCAAAATATCCTATTTCATCTAAAATACTTCTTCTGTAAATTGCAGCACCAGCACAAGAACTAAATACTTCTTTCGTAATAGTGTGATTTGATATATCTTCACCATCACCTATTTTTAATGTCCATCCTAATAAATTATACTTATCCCCTGCATCATCAATAATATTTTTGTTATCATTAACTATCATTTTAGAACATACAGAAAATATTTTTTTATCTCTTTGTATAGTTTTAACTAATTCTTCTAACCAATTATACGTAGCTATTGTATCATTATTAAGAAGAACAACAAATTCACCATTAGATAATTCTATACCTTTGTTTACCGCATAATCAAATCCATAATTGTCATCTAATTTTATAAATTCTAAATTAGAATAATTATTCAAATATTCATAGTCGCTATCTTTAGAGTTATTATCTATAACTATAATTCTAAAATCATTATGATTTTGAGTGTATAGACTATCTATACACTCTTTTAAAAATCTATTACCATTATAATTTGGTATTACTACATCAATCATAATCCACCTATTTACTTTAGATTAATCTACTATTAAATTTTCTTAAAACTTAAATTACCATATTTAGTATAATAAAGTTTCATTGTTTCACTTTCATGTACATTTTGATTAGAACAATCAGGTAATACACTAATATTTTTATTACCTAATCTTAATTCTTTACATAAAATTTTATTTTCTATTAATAAATATAGATCCAAATACTTACTCTCTACTATTTCAGATATATCTATATCTTCAATAATATTTATAGAATTATCTATTATCTCTTTATTATTAATAGGTATATCTATAGTAGTTTGTTTATTTCTATCTTTTAGCCTTAAATATAAATTATAATCTAATATATCTATTATTGATCCCTTTGCTAGTTCTCCTTTAATACTAATTCTATACTTATTCAGATGTCCCTCTACATTTGAAGTACCTTCTATCAACCATTTTATATCTATTATTTTTTGTTCTTCCAATCTCTTAGTTTTTAATTTTTCAAATAGGTCTTTCCATCTATCAATAAATTTTTCATCAGTATAATCATCTAAATATTTAGTTGAATTTTTACTTAATTTCTTAATTTCTTTTGGGTTCTGTAATAGTTCTATAATTTTATTACCCATAGCTTCTATATTATTAAATTCAACTAAATAGCCATTTTCACCATTTTTTATCATATCACTCGGACCATAGTTACAATCATAACTTACAACGGGACAACCGTAAGATAAACTTTCTAATATAGCTAAAGGTTGACCCTCAAAAGCACTAGTTACAATCTTAAATCCTACTTGATTGTAGATATCTTTTATATTATTAGTATATCCCATTAAGAACACATTATTTTCTAAGTTTAATTCCTTAATTAAACTTTCAAGAGTTTCTCTTTTAACATCGCCTTCAATCCCATATATTTCT
>JAWXUS010000194.1:0-2069 GCA_044426235.1 Peptostreptococcaceae bacterium
AAAACTTGGTTATATAGAAAACTATGCTACAGGATTAAATAGAATATATAAAGAGTATAATAAATTAAATAAAGATATTATTATTGATACTCAAATGATCTATTTTAAAGTTATTTTTCCTAATTTAAATTATAACAAATATTCAAATGTAACTGATAGTATAACTGTCGGAATAAATGACGAAATAAATGTCGGGATAAAATTATCAAAAAATGCAATAAATATTTTTAAAGAAATAATAAATGATAATAAAATAACAACTATAGAATTATCTAGAAGATTTGATTTATCTACAAGAACTATAGACCGTTATATAAAAGAATTAAAAGATAAAGGTTATATAATAAATAAGACATCGAATAAAAATGGTAAATGGATTTTAAATAAAACCATTAAATTTAAATAACAAGTATGTGCATTTTGTGCACATACTGAAAAACTTTATTAAAATTGTACCTAAAAGTTGACTATTTTTATTACAAACTACTATTAAAAGCGTTTAATTTAAATGTAATTGCAATCCATCATAGTAAAAAAGGGAGTTGAACTCTCTTTTTTACTATGGTATAATATATTTATATAAAGGAGATGATTTATTTGTATATAAATAGAACTATAAAAGAGGAAATATTTGATAGAATTAAAACAAGACCAGTAGTATATATTTCTGGTGCAAGACAAGTAGGTAAATCAACATTATGTAAAGAAATAATTAAAGAATTAAGTTTTAATTACGTTACATTAGATGATATAAGAGAAAAAGAGTTAGCTATTAAGGATCCAGAATTATTTCTAAAAATACATAAATGGCCTTTGATAATTGATGAAGTTCAATATGCTCCTAAATTATTTGAAGTAATACAATCTATTGTAAATAAAGAGAATTTTGATAATGGAAGTAATTACTCAATGTTTGTTTTAACTGGATCACAATCTTATCAATTAATGGATAATGTTACTCAATCTATGGCTGGAAGGGTATCTATAATTAAGATGTCTCCTTTAAGCATGAGTGAGATAAATGGTAAAGAGGAAAAACCATTTCAAGTAAATGCTTTAATAAATAATGAAAGAGTTTCAAAATATAATATTAGTTTAGAAGAATTATACAGTAAAATCATAAGAGGATTTTATCCGGAATTATATAAGACACATACACTTAATTCAAATGAGTTTTATTCAAATTATGTTAGGACATATTTAGAAAGAGACGTAAGTAATTTAATAAATCTAAATAATAAATTGAAATTTCAAAATTTTATGGAAATTCTCGCATCAATGACATCACAAGAATTGGTTTATGAAAAGTTAAGTAAAGCTATTGGAGTAGATAAAAAAACTATTCAAAATTGGATTAGCATTTTAGTTTCTGGTGATATTATAACTTTATTACAACCATATAATGAAATGTCAATTGTAAAAAGAATTGTGAAAAGACCAAAAGTATATTTTAACGATACAGGATTAGCATGTTATTTAGCTAGAATCAATGATAAAAACATTCTAATGAATAGTATGTTTAATGGTAGTTTTGTCGAAACGTATATTTTCAATGAAATTGTTAAATCATACACTAATAATATAGAACCAGTAAATTTTTATTATTATAGAGATACTAATCAAAATGAAATTGATTTAATTATATTAAATAAAGGTGTTTTAACAAAAGTAGAATGTAAAGCTGGAATTTCATATAAAACTAGTGATGTGAAATCATTTAATCAATTAGATAAAAGTAGTTATAAACTTGGTGATAGTTGTATTATTTGTAATACTGAGAAGATATACTCAATAGATAAAGCTGTAATCGCACTTCCCATATCAGCAATATAAATCAAAACACAAAGATGGCTAAACATATTGATCAAGTTACAAAAGATGTTAAAGATATAAATACAACAAGTAATAAAATAAGTAAGAAATTTAATAATATATCATCTGGAGTTATAGAAGATAATTTAATTGATTAAAATATAAAATGTATTTATTATGCATAATTAGTATATATGTATAATAAATACATTTTTATTGTTTTATAAAGAAAATTGATATATAATAAATTAAGGAGT
>JAWXUS010000008.1:0-69198 GCA_044426235.1 Peptostreptococcaceae bacterium
AATGATTGCACCAAATAAAAATCCATAGAAACTTCTAAGAAGTGAATTTACAAGTGGTGTATGTAAATGTGTAAATGTATTTACAGTCGACATAGTACCAATACTTCCAATGATTAAAACGTATGGAACATACTTCACATTCTTTTTCATCATATAAAAAGCAATTAAAAGTGCTGGATATCCAATTAAGAATTCTTTAGTTCTAGGTCTAACATTTAAAATTCTCTCAAGTGTCGCTCTAATTGTAATTTCTATTTCAGATACATTTGAAGTATTTCCACTTCTAAGTATGTATATATATCCTCCAACTAAACAAATAGCAGTTATTACTATATGATGAATTTTTATTTTCTTAATTTGAGCTTTATAGTCTATCTCTTTTAATTTATCTATATTTTTTAGATTACTTAAATTACTTAAAACATTAGAATCTACTATCATAAATATACAAACTATTACAACAGGTAATATATATAATACTTTAACACCTACAAAACTTTCCAATTTAAGTAAGTATTCAGTTCCATAAAGTATACTAGAAACTAAGAATCCACTTATTAACGACATACAGCAAGAATAAACATACTTAATCGATATAGAATTTATTTCTAGTTTATACGGAACAATTATCGCAGCTGATGCACCAACTATTGATACTAATAGCGCATACAACTTCAGTAACATAGTATTTTTACTTTGTAAAGCTATAAAAGCAAATATAAATGATATTAAAAACATTATTACTGAAGACAACATTGCTATCCTCTCTTTATTTACAAAACTTAAAACTAATAATGCCATAATACTTGCAAAACCTATACCTACAAATATTTCTTCTCTTTTGTAATCCTCTATCTCATTAAAATTAGTTGCCTCACCTATTTCATAACCATTAAGCTCACTTTTAGCAAGTTTAATTAATGAAATCATACTTTTACTACTTGTTTCTATGTATTCTTTAGTTCTGTAATCTATAAAATCTGAAATTAATATCAATCTCATATTTCTTTCTTTAACACCTCTTGCAATTCTTTCAGCGAATTCATTATTACTAAGTTTTAAAAGCCTGTGGTTTATACTGTGTGCTCTAATTAAATTTTCTTGACCGTTGTTTATATAAGTAGAAAGACCTAAAGCAGTATCGAATTCAGTAGTTGCAACTAAAACATCTTTTTGTTTAAATAGTTCTAAGAACCTATTTACACTACTTGGATAACCTATCATTTCATTTGATACTTGAACTTTATTTACTCCATACTCATCTATTAAATAGCTAATTTGAGAGAAAAGAGATTCTTGTATTAATGAATTTTTCACATTTACAATATTTAAAATAGGTTGCATTCCATTATCATAAACTTCCTTTATATGTTTTTCATCAATCATTAATTTATCTATTAAAAGTGAATTTGGAGTTTTTCCATCTCCATAAACAATTTCTATTGGTTCATCAACATAAATAAATAAATCATCTTCATTTTCTTCAAATTCATAATTTCCAAAATGTTTTTTAAGTATATTTAATTCCTCTTCTAAAAAATCTTCTTTAGAAATCATAACTAAGAAATGATATCTTGACGTATACTTACTAATTAAATCATCAACTTCATAATTGAAATTTTCTTTTTCATTAAAATATGTTTCGATAGTTACATATTTTATATCTCTATATTCAGATAATTCTTTTATACTCAAATTATCAAATGAAATAGTATTAACACCCACTTCTTTTAAATCTTTATAATAAGATTCTCTATCTTTTTCTTCATGTATTTTTAGTATTGGATGAATATTTAATGCTATTTGATAAGTATCATTGTTTACTTCAACAAATACCCTTTCCTTAATTATTGGAAAAGCCCCAATCATACTAAATATCAGTATTATAGTAAAAAATAACTTTAGATTTTTTTTCATAATTACTCCTCCTTATCTTTTATAACTTCTAAAACAAATTTTGGAAGAGAAATATATCTTCCTATTCTTTTCGGATCATTTAATACTCTATATAACCATTCAATATTTAATTTTTGCCAAATTTTTGGTGCTCTTTTAGTATTCCCTGATATAACATCGAAACTACCTCCAACACCCATAAATAATCCTTTATCAACTCTATCTAGTGCTTTTATAATCCATTCATCTTGAAGTGGACACCCTTTAGCTACAAATATGTAATCAGGCTTTAATTCTATTATTTCATTAACTATCTTATTATCAGAATCATCATGATACCCATTGTGATAACCACATATATCTAATTTAGAAAACTTTTCTTTCAAAACTAAAACCATTGTTTGAATAGTTTCTTCTTTTGCCCCATAAAAATATACTTTTTCATTATTATCATTAGCATGTGATAATAAATCCATAGTAAGTTCTATTCCCGGTATCCTTTCTTTTATACTTTTTTTCTTAATTTGTGCTCCCTTAACAATTCCAATTCCATCCGGAATTATTATATCTGCTCTTTTTGATATTTCTAAATAATTATTATTCTCTCTTGCATACATAGCAATTTCTGCATTTGCAGTTATAATAAATGTTTTTTTATTGCTTTTTACTCTTGAATAAATATTTTCTAATAATTCATTTTTTGTACCAGCAAAAAAATCTAAATCAAGTATTTTAACATTCATAAAATAACCTTCCTTATAAATTATTATAACCTATTGAAAATCAATAGGTTATTATCTTATATCATCTCTTTTTATTACTTTAAGTCCTGTCATAAACATAATATAAAAATCAAATCCAACACTTCTTCTCATTAAATACTCTTTATCATATTTTACTTTTTCTTCAACATCTAAATTATCTCGCCCATTTATTTGTGCCCATCCAGTTATTCCAGGAAGAATAGAATCTACATTTTCTTTAGCTCGTAAATTAACTAAATCTTCTTCTTTTTCTATAACAGGTCTTGGACCAACTATACTCATATCACCTTTTAGTATATTTATAAGTTGTGGAAGTTCATCTATACTAGTTTTTCTTATTATCTTACCAATTTTAGTTACATACATATTAGGGTCTGTCATATCATTAGTTGCCATATTCGGCGTTTCTGTTTTCATACTTCTAAATTTATATATGTAAAATGGCTTACTATTTTTACCTATCCTTATTTGTTTAAAAATAATAGATCCTTTAGATTCGATTTTAATTAAAATTGCAGTTATTAAAAATATAGGAAGAAGAATTATTATTCCAATTAAAGAAATCATCATATCTATGCTTCTTTTTATAAAATTATAAAAACTAATTTTTTTATTGTAATTATTAATATATATTTCGTTGTGTTTTTTTGCATTATCTATTATTTGTTTATTTTCCACAACTTCCCTCCTAACACCTAATTTTTAGGTATAAAATTATACTTGCTAAATTTTATTCTACCATTTTACGATTATTTTGTACATATTTTTAAGGTAATTTACAAAATATATTTGCTGTGCTATATATTTCATCAATAAATACCATTTTATTCATTTAGTTATATTTATATGCTAACAAATTATAATTTATTAAGATTATTTTAACCGATAAAACTAAGTTTTATTATTATATTTTATTTAAGAATTGACCTTATTAATTAAACTTAATAATTCATTAGTATCTTTAACATTTATCTGGCCTGGTGCCGAAGTTTTGCTTATACTAGCAAAAGTTATCGTGGAATTAAATATTTCACCTAAAAATCTTGTACATATTCCGTCACTTCCCATAGAAATTAAAATCATAGGAATATCATTTAACTCATTAAATATAAGCCCTATTTTTAGCATTTCTAAAGAATCTAGTTTATTTTTTGGCATAAATGCTAACTTTAAAATGTCTGGTTTATGCTTTTTCATATCATTTAATCGATTTAATATAATTTCATCCTTCGGCGTTTCAATAAAATTATGATTTGATATTATTACTTTGATATTATTTTTTCTAGATATTCCTATTAATCTATTTAAAATATTTTCACCCATAAAATATTCTAAATCAATACAATCAACAAGCTTAGTCTCCAAAACAAATCTATTAATATTTATATATTCTTCTTCATCTATTTTTCTTACTCCACCTTCATCTATACTTCTAAATGTAAATATGATTGGTTTATTATTCAAAATTTCATTTAATTTAATT
This sequence comes from Peptostreptococcaceae bacterium, assembly GCA_044426235.1. Classification (GTDB taxonomy): domain Bacteria; phylum Bacillota; class Clostridia; order Peptostreptococcales; family Peptostreptococcaceae; genus JAGHEK01. Next base: position 4,144 of record JAWXUS010000008.1, read on the forward strand.
AAAAAAATAGATACTTGATTTAAATCTAAAATATCATCAAAGTAATCAGCTCTCCACTCAAGTATATCAAAAGAAGTTAAATCATAAAATTTAACTTCTTTAATCATTTCGTCTATTGATTTTGTAATCAAAGAAACTGCTATCTTAGGTTTACCTGATTCAATATTAATATTTTTTAACTTAACTTTCATATTACCACCTACTCTTTTACTATAAAACTATTTTTACCATTTCTTTTTACTTCATATAAAAGACTATCTGCTAATTCATAATTTGTTAAGAAATCATTATTTAGATTAAACTTACTAATACCAACACTAATAGTTAACTTTGGTGTTATATCTAATTCTCTTAACCTACTAAATATATTTTGAAATACCTCTTTAGGATCTGTATCAACATTAATAAATCCTGCAAATTCATCTCCACCAATTCTAAAGAAACTACAATTCATACTTCTTTTTGTATTTAAAATATCTCCAAGTATTTTTAAATACTTATCTCCCATAATATGTCCGTGTTCATTATTTAAAGTTCTTAAATCATCTAAATCAACTATACATAAATAACATTCAGTTTTTAATTGATAAATACTATCTAAAGTATTTTCAAATTTCCTTCTATTAAATAAGCCTGTTAAAATATCTTTTTCAGAATTTTCTATGGCTTCCATTTCTTCAGTTATATCTCTCGATATACATAAAACTCCACCATCAATATTCTCTTTTGAAACTCTAAAATATCTTCCATATACATTTTCAATTCCATAATAGTATCCATTTTCTAGAGTTTTTATATCTCCTTCTTTACTTTGAAGATAAACCGATTTACTAAGAAATCCTTTATCTTTTAATTCTTCATCTTTTTTACCTAAAATTTCACTTCTTACTGTGTTAATACTTTCTGCAAATTTTTTATTTACATATTCATATTTGAGATGCCTATCTTTAAAAAATATAATATCATTCGATTTGTCCACTAACATAGATAAAAAATTCAAATGTTCATTTTCAACTGTCATTGCAATAAACTCAAGTAAAAAATATTCATCAATTAAAGAAATCTTTACAGATACCGTTGCATTTATTCCATTTTTTTTAATTTCTATACCGCTTATCGTTTTTGGACTTTTATTTTCACCTACTATATTTAAAGTTCTATTTATCAAGCAAGATCTACAATTACTAGTTGTTTGACAATCAGCCTGTTCTAAAATTGTAAAATTACAATTTATATAATTACCAAAAAGACTATTTATATTGTTATCTAACAAATCTTTAATAATTTCATTAGCATAGACTATATTCCTAGATTTATCTAATATAATAATTCCCGTTTCTTGATTTTCTACTATTTTATACATTAAATCATTTTGCATAAGATTACTCCTAACTAATAATATTTTTACTATTAAAATTTCATTATATATTGTTTAATATTATCATTTTAAGAAAATATTGTATACAATTTAAAACTTAATTAAATAAAAAATATTTATAAATGAAATTCATTTATAAATATTTCAATCTTTATTTATAGAAAACCTTTAAAATAATTATTCAAAATCTTATATTTTAAGAACTCTTTTTACTACTACATTTTCTGAAAATACACTTTCATTTATAAAATTTATATGATCTAGCACTATTATTTCTAAATTTTCACAATCACTACTAAAAACATTTTTACCAATATCTATTATTGAGTTTGGGAAAATTATTTTATTAATTTTTGAAGAACTATTAAATGCGAAATCATCAATAAATGATATTGAATCTGAAAGCATAATTTCTCTTAATCCACTACAATGATCAAATGCTTGCTTACCAATAAATGTTACAGAGTTTGGTATATTTAATATTTCTAAATTTTCACATCCATAAAATGCTTTTTCATCAATTAAAGTTATTGATCTTGGAATCATTAGTTCTTTAATACTTCTACAACCTTCAAATGTTGATAATTCAACAGTAGTTAAAGATGTAGATAAATTTACACGAGTAAGGCTTTCACATTCAAAGAATGCAAATTTATCTATGTGAGAAACTGAATTTGGTATATTTATATTTTTAAGTCTAGTACAACCTCTAAAAGCATTTTCTTCAATAGACTTTAAATTATCAGATAACCTAGCAGTCTCCATATTAATACAATTTTCAAATGTTGAATAATTTATTTTTGTTATTGTATTTGGTATAGTTATTTCTTTTAAGTTTTTACAATTAAAAAATGCTTTTTGACCTATATAATTTAATGTTTTTGAAAAATGAACATCAATTAATGATGTGCAATTATAAAATGCATTTTCTTCAATTTTCTTTATCGGTTGAAACATTCCAACTATCCTTAAATTTGTACAATCATAAAACATATCTTTACTTATTTTTTCAATTGGACTAAGTATAATTACTTCTTCTAAATTTTCGCATTCTTTAAAAACTGATTCTCCTATTTCTAAAAGGCTAGTTGGAAAAAATATTCTTTGTAAACTTATACATTTATAAAAAACATTCTCTTTTACTATTTCTAGTCTTTTTGGCATATTCACAAATTTTAAACTACTACATTCATTGAATAAATATTTATTAAGAACTTTTAAAGAATCCGATAAAATAACTTTTTCTAAATTTTCGCATCCACTAAAAGCATATTCATCTATTTTTTCAACAGAATCTGGTATAACAATTTTTTTTAAATTTTTACAATCTTTAAAAGCATTCTTGCCTATATAAACCACATAATCTGGTATAAATACTTCTTCTAAATCTTGTCTATTTTCATATTGATTATCATTTATTCTAGATAAATTTTTATCGTAAATAGAAATTCTTTTTTTAACATCAACAGTATTTAAAAAAGCATATTCTTCAATTTCCTCAACAGAACTTGGAATTATAGCTTCACTTAAGTTATAACATTTATCAAATGCATATCTCTCAATTTTTTTAATTGAATCAGGTAGTATTATTTTTCTTAGCTTATCGCACCCTAAAAAAGCATACTCCTTAATTTCTTTTATTGAATTTGGAATTATTACAGTTTCTAAATTAACACATCCATCGAATGTATGTTCATTAATTGAATCTATTGAATTTGGTAAAACTATTCTTTTTAAATTTATACAGTTTTTAAAAGCATTTTGACCTATAACTTTAACTGAATTAGGTATTATTATTAACTCAACTTTATCATATCCTAAAAATTGACCGTCTTTAATTTCATCAACGGAACTTGGAATAATTATTTTTTCTAAATCTTCATATTCAGACATATATACTTCCTTTCTAATTGTTTTATACAAATACTTTTCTATAAGTACATAATTCGATTAATTAAATATAACCTTAATTATATCATTTTTTATTATTATTTCATAGTGACATAAAAAATAAAAGACACTCAAAAGTGTCTTTTAAAATTAACTATTTTTGTATTGGTAATGTAATTACAAACTTACTTCCTTTATTAACTTCACTATAAACATTTATTTCTCCACTATGAAGTTTTATTATTTGCTTTGTAATTGTAAGTCCTAATCCACTTCCGCCTTTAACAACTTGATTATCATCAATTACTTGACTAAATCTATCAAATATTATTTTTTGATTTTTTTCATCTATACCTATCCCATTATCCTCAACACTAATTAAAGCATTATTTCCATCTTGGTCTATATTAACTTCTATAGTTCCATTTTCAGGTGTAAATTTAATGGCATTACTAACTAAATTAACAACACATCTTTCTATTTCATAAGAATCAATATCTAAATATAATTCTTCAATTTTAGGATCTATTATAAGATTTATCTTTTTTTCCTTTGCATAATCGACTAAACCAAGTACACAATCTTCAACCACTAATACAAGATCTTTATTTTCTATTTTTAAAACATAAGTATTACTTTCAATTTTCGAACCATCTATAATATTATTTATTAAATTTAAAAGTCTTGAAGAGTTTCTTTGATATATATCAATATAATGATTTAATTTTTCTTTTGGTATTCCATTTTCAGAATTATTAAGTCCATATATTAATTGATTGGTACTACTTATAACATTTAGAGGTGTTCTTAATTCGTGTGATAAATTAACAAAGTAATTATTTTTATTTTGCTCAAGTTTTAATACTTTATTAAGTAACTCAGTATTTCTATCCATCTCTTCAACTAATTTTTCTGTTTTACTTTTAACTAATTTATCCAGTCTTTTTGTTTTATTTATCATACTATGAACTATTAATAATACTATTAAAAAATATATGCAGTATGCCATATCAGTTTTCCAAAATGGAGGTCTTATCTCAAATGTAATTAAACTTTCTTCCCCAATATCTCCATTGCTATACCTCGGAGATATCCTAAATGTATATTCTCCAGGAATTAACTGATGAAACACAACATCATTATTTGTAGTTTCAATCCATTCACTATTATATCCATTGTCTAGAGTATAATAATAACTTACATTGTTAGTACTATATTTTGGTAAAAAATACTTTATTCTTAAAACATTTTCATCATAATTTAATTTTCTAGTAAAAATATCATCAGATTCTTTTCCGTGTACTTCTACTCCTTCAAATATAACACTTGGCCTATATTCTTTTGTAGACATTTCCTCAACATCTATAATATTTAGTCCATTAACTCCACCAAATACTAAATCAAAATCTTTAGTTTTATAATATGCATTTCCATTAAATTCATTGCTTTGAAGTCCATCCATAATATTAAAATTTTCGAATCTTAATTCACTAGTATTAAATTTAGAAATACCACCATTAGTACTCATCCATAAATTATTACTATCATCAACTAGTATTCCATAAACAGTATCATTACAAAGTCCATCTTTCATAGTATATCTAGTAATTTTACTATCTTCAATTTTATTTAACCCATAGCTTGTACCAACCCAAATATCACCATTTAAATCTTCAACTATACTTCTAACATTAGAATTACTTAAACTATTTTCATCGATATCACTATAAATAAAATTTACTACTTCTTTAGTTATTGGATCTATTTTTAAAAGTCCTTCATTTCTAAATAACCCTAAATAATAATATCCATTACTATCTTCATATATTGTATAAATAAAGCTACTTAAATTTCCTAAACTTCCAATATCATTTACTATACTCATATCTTTAGTATCAATAATATTAATTCCATTATCAGTTCCAACCCATAAATAACCTTTACTATCTAAAAACACTTTATTTATTAAGTTAGATGAAAGACCATCTTCAGTAGTGATAATTTCAACGGTTTTATAGAGTTTATCTATTCTATTAAGTCCATTTTTTGTAGCAACAAAAATATTATTACCATATCCAGTAATATCTTTTATGGAATAATCACTTAATCTAAGTTCTTCATTACCTTCATTTATATAATAAATTGTATCATTTTCTCGATCTATAATATTTAGTCCTTCTGAATTTGTTCCAACCCATAATAATTCTTCATCATCTTCATATATTCCGTGAACAGATTTTTGACTCAAAGAATTAGCATATCCTTCCTCTCCTCTATAATATATAATCTTATTATTTGGATCAAAAATACTTATTCCAAGGTAAGTTCCAATCCAAATAAGGCCTTCACAGTCTTCATAAATATCTTTTACATTATTATTTATTAAACTATTTTTATCATTTGGATTATTCTTATAAGTAATAAAATTATCTTTTTCGTAATTATATTTTGATAACCCTGAATTAGTCCCAATCCATAAATTATCATTATTATCTATGTATATATCTCCAATAAGACCATTTGAAATCGAATACTTATCACTCGGATCATTTACATAAAACTTCTTTTCATTAGTTTCTAAATCGATTCTTATAACTCCATCTTCTTTTGTTCCAACCCACATATAACCATTTTCGTCATATTGTAGATTGTATACATCTTTAGTAGCTATTTGAGTTTCAGTTCCATTTTCAAAACTTTTAATAAGCTCTAGATCTTTAGAAAATTTATCTAAACCATTACTTGTTGCAACCCATAAATTTTCATTATGATCAACTTCCATAGAATAAATACGATTTGAAGTCATATTCTCATCTAATTCAAGTTTTATAAATTCATCTTTTTCTTTATCGTATAAATCCATACCTTGCGTAGTTGATATTATTATTTTTCCATCTACAAATAAAATATCACTTATATAACTATTTGATAAAGTTCCACCAGATTGTTCTCCAACATATTTAGTTATTGTATCATTTTCAATATCTATTTTATTTAAACCATTGGTTGTTCCAACCCACATATATCCATCATAATCTTCTATGATTTCAGTTATAAAATTTCCACTAAGCGATTCATTTTTATCCTCTGAATATTTATATATTCTAAATGAATTTCCATTATATCTATTAAGACCATCGTGAGTTCCAATCCAGATATAACCCCTACTATCTTGAAATATAATTTCAACAGTAGATTGAGATAATCCATCTTCAACCCCTATATTATGAAAATTCACAGTATTTGTAGCGTGTATATTCGTAGTACTAAAACAAATTAATATAAATAATGAACTAAGTATCTTATAATAATTGAACATAATATGTTTTCTCCTATAATTAATGATATTTTAATTATAACATACTTTTTTATTTTTTTCCTTAAATCGACTTATTTTGATAAAATGCATTATGACATTGTCATACTCATTAGGTTTTTTAATTTAAATGAATATAGATTCTAAATAATACATAATATATTTTAAGGTTTATTTAAGGTTTATTTTATAAAATTGATTATATAAATATAAGGAGATTTTAATTTTTTATGAAAAAAAGAATAGCAACCTCTCTACTAACAACATCTTTAATTTGTATGTCACTTAGTGGGTGTACAAATAACGAAACAGATTTATCTGATAACTCAACATCTTTAGAAGAAAATATACCTCCTATGGGTGAAGATGGTACTGTGCCTCCTCCTCAAGATGGAAATGGTGGTCCACCGCAAGACGGTAGTATGCCACCTATGGGTTCAGGTGAAAATATGCAGGTTGAAAGTACTTTAACCGTATCTGAGGCTAATGAAATAGAAAAAACTTTATTAGATAGTGTGGGATACAGTGCTATTACAGGGGGATATCCTATTGTAGATACCAATCAAACAACATTCTTCTCAAATGATGCTATAATAGATATGCCAGATATGGATAGTCCTTTTTACGGTCAAGATGCATCATTCGATGGAAAGTTACCTAGCTATACTAACAATAATGACGGAACTATTAGCGATAACGTAACAAGTCTTATGTGGCAACAAGATCCAGGAGAAAAAATGACTTGGTCTGAGGCCGTTGAAAATTTAGAATACTTTAATGAACAAGCTTTAAGTGGATATTCTGATTGGAGAATACCTACGATGAAGGAATTATATTCTTTAGTTGATTTTTCAGGGAACACTGGTACTAGTTCATCAACTTCAACTCCGTACATAAATACAGATTACTTTGTATTTGAATATGGAGATGCGGCTGGAGAACCTAGATTTATAGATTCTCAAATCCTTACTTCAACGATTTATGATTCAACTACACTTGGTGGATCAACTACTGTATTTGGATTTAACTTTGCAGATGGAAGAATTAAAGGGTACGAAATAGATAAAGATTTCTATTGCTATTATGTTCGTGGTAATACTCACTATGGACAAAATTTATTTGTTGATAATAACGATGAAACAGTTACTGATGAGGCAACTGGTTTAATGTGGATGCAAAATGACTCGGGTTATTATAATGCTGGAGATATAAATGACGGAACTATGAACTGGGAAGATGCCCTTTTATATGCACAAGAAATGAATGAACAAAACTTCTTGGAGTACTCTGACTGGAGACTTCCAAATGTCAAAGAACTACAAAGTTTAACTGATTATTCAAAATCACCAGTCGTTACTGGTGAACCTGCTATAGATAGTGTATTTAATTGTACAGAAATAACTAACTATTTCGGTGAAAAAGATTGGGCATTTTATTGGTCTAGTACTACTCACGATGATTTAAGCGCTAGTAGTACAGAATATGGTGCTGCAAGTTACGTTGTGTTTGGAAACAGTTTAGGAGAAATGAATGGAGTTACTGTTGATGCACACGGTTCTGGTGCACAAAGAAGTGACCCTAAAGTTGGAGAACGTGAAAACTATCCAGCTCCAGATCCTAATGCTCCTCAAGGAGATGAACAAAGAGTATTTAATATGGTTAGATTAGTTAGAGATGCTAATTAAAAGAAATAGGCTAATTATTTAGCCTATTTTTTAGTATATTTATTTACTATTTTTTTATCAAATAAAATTATAATTATAAGTATCAAAAGTGAAACCAATTCTGCAAGAGGAAGAGATAAAAATACACCTATAACTCCAAAATATACAGGCATAATTATTGTAAATATAAACTGAAATACAAATCCTCTACTTATAGAAATTACATTTGAATAAAGTGTTTTTTCTCTTATTTGATAAAAAGAACTACTAGTAAATAGTATTCCTATTATAGGAGTTCCAAAACAATACACAATCATCATATCAGATGCAAATTTTAAATCTTTACTATCTATTCCAAATACATACACTATTTTTTCACCAAATATGAATAGCATGCCTAAACATAAAATTCCAAATACTATACCAATTATAGTACTAAACTTCATAATCTCTTTTATTTTTTGTTCTTTAGATGCACCTAAATAATATCCTATTAATGGTTGTACCCCTTGACCTATACCCATAAATAAATTCACAATAAAACAATTTATATAAGCAGCTACAGTAAATATAGCAATATCTTTAGTAGTTCCATAATTATAAATAACATTATTTTGTACCCAGATAATTACTGCATATGAAAACTGAATAGCAAAACTAACAAAACCAATTCTAAGTATTTTACTTAAAATTTCTAAATCAATCTTAAAATATTCTTTCCTAAATTTAATCTTTGAATTACCCTTGGTAAAATAATAGATAGAAATTATCATAGATATAAAAATACTTCCACTAGTAGCTATCGCTGCACCTTTAGTTCCAAAATTATATTTTATTACCAATATATAATCTAGTATTATATTTATAACCGCACCAATTCCAATCATAAACATAGATAAATCTGGTCTTCCTTCAGTTCTAACTATAGTACTTAAAGCAATCGATAAAATATATGGAATTATTATGATGTAAATTATAGTATAATAATCCCTTGCATAACCTATAGTTTCATCATTTGCACCTAAAATTTTAAGGATTGGTTCTCTAAATGAAAGCCCTAATATCATAAGAACTAATCCAATAAGTAATATAAATTTTAATGCAGTACCAAGACATTTCTCTGCATCTTCAATTTCATTATTACCTAAACAAATAGAAATTATATTACTACTACCAACACCAATCATCATACCAATACCCATTACTACTGCAACTGATGGCCAAACAATATTTATACTTGCTAAACCAACTTCACCAACACCTTGTCCAACAAATATTGCATCAACTGCACTATAAATTGTACTTAATAAAATTCCAATCATCGTTGGAATAACAAATTTCACCCAAGATTTATATATATTTTGATTAACTATAGTACTTATATCCATAAATATCACCTCCATAATATTTTCATAAACAATCTAACTATTTTTGCATAAAAAAAAATTACAATAGCTTAGACTAATGTAATTTCTTAATGTTTTCTTAATTGGTGGAGACGAGGGGAGTCGAACCCCTGTCCGCAAGCCCTTTCCCTGTTGCTTCTACGTGTGTAGCCAAGTGATTTAATTTTCATCAGTTATATCGCCCATTGGCAAGCTATATAACTAATTAGCCCTAGTTATTCCACTTCAGGTCAAGGCACCCAAGAAGTAGTTCCCTGCATAAATGAAGTCCAGGCCTAGCCGGCAGGAGGGCTATAGCGGGACTAGCAGAACTAAGCTGCTAAAGCGTAATTATCGTTTGCGTTTGTTTTAAGTTTTCCAGTTTTTACGTGACCCAGAATAACACGACACGCCACCCCAAGTTCCAAACCCACGTCGAAACCTTTACGCCCCCGTGATGTTTTAGAGTCCTTGGACTTTTTAGTATTTTCCTCTAAGTTCACGTTCAATATTTCTTTGAGCATCTTTTTTGGCTAAATCTTGACGTTTGTCGTGAAGTTTTTTACCTTTTGCAAGAGCTAATTGAACTTTTACTTTTCCATCTTTTAAATAGATGCTAAGAGGTATTAAAGAATAACCTTTTATAGTAGTTAATCCTATAAGCTTTTTAATTTCATGTTTATGAAGAAGAAGTTTTCTTACTCTAAGAGGATCTTGATTAAATCTATTCCCTTGTTCGTATGGACTAATATGTACTTGCTTTATAAAAACTTCACTATTATCAACAGATGCATAGCCATCAGTTAGATTTATTCTACCTTGTCTAATAGATTTAACTTCTGTTCCTTTAAGCTCAATTCCACATTCATAAGTTTCTTCTATGAAATATTCAAATCTTGCTTTTTTATTACTTGCCAAAGTTTTTATACCCATATAGTCACCTTCTTTCTTAAATACTTATACAATCAAAATATACCATATTTTCACTTTTTAGTCAAGGTATAAAGAGAAATCATATTAATAATATAATCTCCCTTTATAAAAAATTTATTCTTCAATTTCTTCTATTTTATTAATTATTCTAAAGTCAATTTCTTTCATATCAACATTAACTTTGCTAACTTCAATTCTAACAGGATCACCTATTCTATAAGTTTTTTTAGTTCTCTCACCTATTATATTATAGTTAGTTTCATCATAAATATAATAGTCATCTTTCATATCACAAAGTCTAACAAGGCCTTCAACTGTATTTTCAAGTGCTATAAATATACCAAATGAAGTTACACTAGAAACTGATCCATTAAATTCTTGTCCAACTTTATCCATCATAAAAGTAGCTTTATAATAATCCTTAACATCTCTTTCTGCAAGGTCTGCTGCTCTTTCTCTTTCTGATGATTGAACTGATGTGTATTCAACTAGGTTAGTTAAAACATCGATTCTTTTCTTATTTATTTTTCCATTTAATTGCTCTTTAATTATTCTATGAATTTGAAGATCTGGATATCTTCTAATTGGTGATGTAAAGTGACTATAATATTTTGCTGCAAGCCCAAAATGTCCAGTAGCTTGTGGTGAATATTTAGCTTGTCTTAATGAACGTAGCATTATAGTACTTATAACATCTTCCTCTTTTGTACCTTTAATTTTTTCAATTATTGATTGAAGGGCTTTAGGGTGAATTTCTTCTAAATCTCCCTTTAAGCTATAACCAAATGCTAATATAAATTTCGCTAAATCAGTCATTTTTTCACTTGAAGGTGTCTCATGTATTCTATAAACAAAAGGAATGTTTAACCAGAAAAAATGCTCCGAAATAGTTTCATTACTAACTAACATAAATTCTTCTATTATCTTATTTGAAACTCTTCTTTCGTAGTGCTTAATATCACTTACTTTTCCTTCAGGAGTTAAAATTATTTTTGCTTCTGGGAAATCAAAATCAATAGCTCCTCTTTCTTTTCTTCTTTCTTTTAAAATCTTCGCTAATTTCTCTGAATTATAAAAATCTTCAAGTAAAAATTCATATTTCTTCTTAGTTTCTTCATCATCATTTTCTAATATATTAGAAACTTCTGTATAAGTTAATCTAGCTTTTGAATTTATTACAGTTTCTTTTATATCATGATTAACTACTTTACCATTAACATCAATTTCCATAAATATAGATAATGTTAACTTGTCCGTATTTGGATTTAAACTACAAACCCCATTAGATAATACCTTTGGTAGCATTGGTATTACAGTATCAACTAAATAAACTGAAGTTGCTCTTTTGATTGCTTCTTTATCAAGTTTACTATCCTCAGTTACGTAATGTGTAACATCTGCAATATGAACTCCTAAATTATAGTTTCCATTTTCTAATTTTTCGATAGAAATAGCATCATCTAAATCTTTTGCATCTTCTCCATCTATCGTAAAAATATTTAAATGTCTTAAATCAAGCCTTCTATTTATCTCATCTTTATCTATTTCAACAGCTACATTTTCAGCTTCTGTTATTATTCTTTGTTTAAATTCTTCAGGAAGTCCGTGACTTTTTATTATAGATAAAATTTCAACTTCTCTACTTCCCTTAGGTCCTAAAACTTCTATAACCTTACCTTCTGGCTTTCTTCCTTCGCTTGGATATACTGTTATTTGACAAACAACCTTATCTCCCTTTTTTGCTCCACTAAAGAATTTTTTTGGAATATAAATATCCTTATTAAATTTCTTTTCATCAGGCACAACAAATCCAAAACTTTTACTTGGTTCAAAAACTCCAACTATATTTTTAACATCTCTCTCAAGTACCTTAATAATACTTCCCTCTGCACGTTTATCACTAGTTGCAGGCTTTATTATTTCTGCCATTACTCTATCATTATGCATTGCAGTATTTGTTTCACTTGAAGAAATAAATAAATCTTGTACTAATTCATCTTCAGATTCAACAAATCCAAATCCTTTTTTATGTGCAACGTATCTTCCAACGAAATATCCTAATTTCTTAAAAGTTGTAAACTTTCCTTTTTTAGTTTTAGTTAAAACTCCGTCCTCAACTAATTCTTCTAAATAATTATAAAACATAGGCATTTCTGTATGATGTATATCAAATATAACTACTAATTCTTCTTTTTTTAGAGGATTATAAGCTTCATCATTTATAAGTCCTAAAACTCTTTCTTTTAAACCGACTTCCATAAAATTTCCTCCTATTATAATTTCTATTGTTAGTATTGTATTAATTTAATCTCGTTATGTATTTTTTGTAAATTTAAAGAGTTAACAAATGTTAACTCTGTTTAAAAACTAAATTTAATTTTTAAAAATAAATAGTGGCCTACTACCTATATTAAAAGAAGTGCTAATGCATTCACAAAAAATAATACTGCTGATATTTTAGTTGTTCTAGCTAAAAAAGCATCTTTTCCTTTTGGTTTGAAATATTCTTGATTACCTTCTTCGCTACCAAATTGTGCAGGAACTATATTTTTAGTATCTTGTGGCATTATACTAAATATTAAACATAGTGCAAGGATTATTTGAAATCCCATAAGTACATTTCTCATAGTATTCTCCTTCCTTTTCTAATTATCCAAACTTTAATATACCATATAAAATAACATTTTACAATAAACTATAAATATAAAAAAAGCTATAAGTAATAATACTTATAGCCCTAAAAAATTATACAGTTTCAACTTTTATTAAGTTAGTAGTTCCTTCTCCACCAACACCAGCAGTAACAACTATTGTTTCACCACCGTTTAAGAAGTTTTGTTTTTTAGCTGCTTCTATTGATATTGCTATCATTTCATCAGTATTTGATGCTTTAGGAGTTTGAACTGGATATACTCCCCAAGTTAAAGCAAGTCTTCTCATTATTTCTTCATTTGGAGTTGTAGCTATTATAGCACAACTTGGTCTAAATCTTGAAACAACCTTAGCAGTATTTCCAGTTGAAGTACAAGTAAGTATTGCATCAGCATCAAGTTCTAAAGCAGTTGTACAAGTAGCATGACTTATAGCATTAGAAACGTTCATTTCATTCATTACTATAGTAGCTAACTTCTTCTTAGCTTTTAATTCTTTTTCCGCTCTCTTAGCTATGCTTGCCATAGTTTTAACAGCATCAACTGGATATTTACCAGCAGCAGTTTCTCCAGATAACATTATTGCATCTGTTCCATCACATATTGCATTGAATACGTCTGTAACTTCTGCTCTTGTTGGTCTTGGGTTTCTCATCATAGAATCAAGCATTTGAGTTGCAGTTATAACTGGCTTTCCAGCTTCATTACATTTTGTTATCATTAATTTTTGAGCAAATGGAACTTCTTCAGTTGGTATTTCAACTCCAAGATCTCCTCTTGCTACCATTATTCCATCAGAAACTTCTATTATAGAATCTAAATTATCTAAACCTTCTTGGTTTTCTATTTTAGATATTATTTGTATATGATCAGCATTATTTTTAACTAATATATCTTTTATAGCAGTAACATCTGAAACTTTTCTAACGAAAGATGCAGCTATAAAGTCTATCCCTTGAGATATACCAAATTCTATATCACTTATATCTTTATCAGTTAATGCAGGTAAGTTTATTTTAACTCCTGGAACATTAACTCCTTTATGATTTTTAACGATTCCAGAGTTTTCAACTGTACAAACTATGTCATCTCCATTTACTTCTTCAACTCTAAGACCAACTAAACCGTCATCTATTAAGATAGTATCACCCTTAACAACATCTTTAGCTAAATCTTTGTAGCTTACTGTACAAGTATCTTGATTTCCAACAACATCTTTCATAGTTATTGTAAACTTTTGACCTTCTTCAAGTAAAACTTCTGGAGCATCAAATTGACCTGTTCTTATTTCTGGTCCTTTTGTATCTAAAAGTATAGCAACAGGAACATTAAGTTCTTCTCTAACTTTTTTAACTACATCCATTCTTCCTTTGTGCTCTTCATGACAACCATGAGAGAAGTTCATTCTTGTAACATTTAAACCGTTAAGTACTAATTCTTTTAATACTTCTTCATTTTCTGAAGCAGGTCCTAATGTACAAACTATTTTAGTCTTTTTTAATTCGTTTAACATTTTGTCCTCCAAGTTATTCTTTATTTTATATAGTAACAAAACAATTATACTACAAATAAAGGTATTTTAATATTATTTTTCACAATTTATATATAAAATAATAGGAGTTTAGAAAATCTAAACCCCTACAAATTTATTTCATAGAATTCAAATTACTTCTTTAAGTTGTAGAAAGAATCCATTCCACAATACTTAGCTGTATCTTGTAACATATCTTCTATTCTTAATAACTGGTTGTATTTTGCAACTCTATCAGTTCTTGATGGAGCACCAGTCTTTATTTGACCTGCATTAACAGCAACTGCTAAATCAGCTATTGTAGTATCTTCAGTTTCTCCTGATCTATGAGATATAACTGCAGTGTATCCAGCTCTCTTAGCCATTTCTATAGAATCTAAAGTTTCAGTTAAAGTACCTATTTGGTTAACCTTTATTAATATAGAGTTTCCTATTCCACCTTCTATACCTCTTGAAAGTCTTTCAGTGTTAGTAACGAATAAGTCATCTCCAACTAATTGTAATTTATGTCCTAATCTATCAGTTAATACTTTCCATCCATCCCAATCATCTTCATCTAATCCATCTTCTATTGTAACTATTGGGAATTCGTTAGCCCACTCTTCATATAAATCAACCATTTCAGCAGCAGTTAATTTCTTACCTTCGTGCTTTAAATCGTATAATTTAGTTTCTTTGTCATACATTTCAGTAGCAGCAACGTCAAGACCTAACTTAACATCATCTCCTGGCTTGTATCCAGCTTTTTCTATAGCTTCACATATTAAAGCTAAAGCTTCTTTGTTAGAACCTAAGTTTGGAGCGAATCCTCCCTCATCTCCTACTGCACAAGATAATCCTCTGCTAGATAAAACAGCTTTTAAAGCGTGGAATACTTCTGCACCCATTCTTAAAGCTTCTTTAAAAGTTTTAGCTCCAACTGGTAATACCATGAACTCTTGAACGTCAACACTGTTATCAGCATGCTCTCCACCATTTATTATGTTCATCATAGGAACTGGTAATTGCTTAGCATTCATTCCACCTATGTATTGGTATAATGGTAATCCAACACAATCAGCAGCAGCTCTAGCTACAGCCATAGATACTCCTAATATAGCGTTAGCTCCTAATCTTCCTTTGTTTGGAGTTCCATCTAATTCTATCATAACTCTATCTACTTCTGGTTGATCAAATGCAGACATACCTTCAACAACTTCTGCTATTTCTTCGTTAACATTCTTAACAGCTGTTTCAACACCTTTTCCTATGTATCTTCCTTTGTCTCCATCTCTAAGTTCAACAGCTTCGAAAGCTCCTGTTGATGCTCCTGATGGTACTATAGCAGAACCAAAAGAACCATCTTCTAAAGTTACTTCAACTTCTACAGTTGGGTTTCCTCTTGAGTCAAGGACTTCTCTTGCATATACTGATTCAATTACTGACATATTGTATATCTCCTTTTTAATTTTTATTTATATATATATTAATTTTAAATTTATTGATGGGTAAATTTAAAACTTCTAACTAAACTAATGATATTCCAGTCATTTCTTCTGGTTTATCTAAATTCATCATTTTAAGTATAGTAGGTGCTATATCGCAAAGTCTACCATTTTCTTTTAAAATAACACTCTTATCTGTAACTATAAATGGTACAGGATTTGTTGAGTGAGCAGTTATAGTTGTTTTAGTTTCAGGGCATATCATAAGTTCTGCATTTCCATGATCTGCAGTTATTAAAGATATTCCGCCTTTTTCTAATATTTTATCTACAACTTTACCAACACAAGTGTCAACAGTCTCAACAGCCTTAACAGCTGCTTCAACAACACCTGTATGTCCTACCATATCAGGATTCGCAAAGTTTAGTACTATAAAGTCATATTTATCTTCATCTATAGCTCCTAAAACTTTTTCAGTTAATTCATTAGCATTCATCTCTGGTTGTAAATCATAAGTTGCAACATCAGGAGATGGAACTAATAATCTATCTTCATTTTGGTTTGGTTCTTCAACCCCACCATTAAAGAAGAATGTAACGTGCGCATACTTTTCAGTTTCAGCAGTTCTAAGTTGAACTTTACCGTTTTTAGCTAAGTATTCTCCTAAAGTATTTTTTAAACTTTGAGGTTTAAATGCAACTTTAACTTCTTTTATAGTAACATCGTAAGTTGTTAAACAAACGAAAAGAGTATCCATATTTGGTCTATCAAAACCTGTAAATTCATGATCTACTATAGCTCTTGTAATTTCTCTTGCTCTATCTGGTCTAAAGTTTGCAAAACCAACAGAATCACCTTCTTTTATAGTTCCAATAGCTTCACCATTTTCAACTATAACAGTCGGTAGAACAAATTCATCATCTTGATCTTTAGCATAAGAATTTTCTATTGCTTCTTTTGCAGAAGATGCAGTTTGACCATTTCCATTAACTATAGCATCATATGCAAGTTGTACTCTATCCCATCTTTTATCTCTATCCATAGCATAGTATCTTCCAGAGATTGATGCGAATTTTCCAACTCCAACTTCAGCCATATAAGACTCAAGTTCATTAACATATTTCATAGCACTACTTGGAGCAACATCACGACCATCTGTAAAAGCATGAACGAATACATTTTGCACTCCTTGATCTTTTGCCATTTTTATGAATCCTTTTATGTGGTCTATGTGAGAATGAACTCCACCATTTGATAAAAGTCCCATAATATGAAGTGCTTTATCCTTGGCATTATCCATTAAGTTTAATAACTCTTTATTATTAAAGAATTCTCCATCTAAAATAGATTTAGTAATTCTAGTTAAATCTTGATATACTATTCTTCCAGCACCTATATTAGTGTGCCCAACTTCTGAATTACCCATTTGTCCTTCAGGAAGTCCAACATCCATTCCACTTGCTTGAATTAAAGAGTTTGGATATTCATTCATTAATTTATCTAAATTAGGAGTTTTTGCGAAGTGTATAGCATTACCTTCAGTAAACTTACTTTCTCCGTATCCATCCATTATTATTAACGCTATTGGTTTTTTCATACTAATTTCTCCTTAGTAGTTTATAAGTTGAACGTAATCACTACTTAATAAACTAGCTCCTCCAACTAAAGCACCATCTATGTCGCTTTGACCCATAAGCTCAGCTACAGTATTTGGCTTAACACTTCCACCATATTGGATTCTAACCTTATCAGCTAATTCTTGTCCATAAAGATTAGCAACAACTTCTCTTATATACTTTATAACATCATTTGCATCTTCGCTAGTTGCAGTTTTTCCAGTTCCTATTGCCCATATTGGCTCATAAGCTATAACTACTTTTTCTAAGTCTGATTTACAAACACTAGCAAGACCTTTTTCTATTTGAACTTTACAAACATCTTTAGTACTGTTTGATTCTCTTTCTTCTAAAGTTTCTCCACAACAAAGTATTGGATCTATTCCAACTTCTAATGCTTTTAAAACTTTCTTGTTTACTGTTTCATCAGTTTCGTTATAGTATTCACGTCTTTCAGAGTGACCAATTACTACGTAATCAACACCGATTTCTTTAAGCATAGCTGGTGCTACTTCTCCAGTGAATGCTCCACTTTCTTCAAAGTGCATATTTTGCGCACCTATTTTTATGTTAGTTCCATTTGTAACTTCTTTTAAATCTTTTAAAGCTAAGAATGGCGCACATATTACAGCTTCAACCTTATCAGTTGTAACTTGATCTTTTATTTCATTTATGAAAGCTACAGACTCAGCTATAGTTTTGTTCATTTTCCAGTTTCCTGCTATTATTGGCTTTCTCATTTTATCCTCCAAATTAAGTTAATTAGGCTAATATAATTAGCCTAATTATTTATATTTTATTACTTATTATCAAGTGCTATTATTCCTGGTAATTCTTTTCCTTCTAAGAACTCAAGAGATGCTCCTCCACCTGTTGAAACGTGAGTCATATTATCTCCAAATCCTAATTGATTAACTGCAGCAGCACTATCTCCACCACCGATTACAGTTGTTGCATCAGTTAATTTAGCCATAGTTTGAGCTACTGCTAAAGTACCTTTGTTAAAGTTTTTGAATTCAAATACTCCCATAGGTCCGTTCCATACTATGGTTTTTGATTCTTCAACACATTTAACATACATATCTATCGTTTTAGGTCCTATATCAAGTCCCATATTTCCTTCTGGTATATCTGCACCTTCAGTTTCTACTCTATCATTATCTGCAAATCCATTTGATATAGCATGATCTATTGGAAGTAATAAATTAACTCCTTTAACCTTTGCTTTTTCCATCATTTCTTTTGCATATTCTACTTTATCTTCTTCAACTAATGAAGTTCCTATTGTGTATCCTTGAGCTTTTAAGAATGTGTAAGCCATTCCTCCACCTATTATTAGGTTATCAACTTTTTCAAGTAATGCTTCTATAACTGCTATCTTATCAGAAACTTTAGCTCCTCCAAGTATTGCAGTGAAAGGTCTAACTGGAGTTGCAACGGCTTCTCCTAAGAACTTAAGTTCTTTTTGAATTAAGTATCCACAAGCTCTTTCTTCTAAGAATTCTCCAGCACCAACTGTTGAACAGTGAGCTCTATGAGCAGTTCCGAATGCATCATTTACGAATACATCTGCAAGAGATGCTAATTCTTTAGAGAATACTTCTTCATTTTTAGTTTCTTCTTTTCTGTATCTTGTGTTTTGAAGTAAAATAACATCTCCATCAACCATTTTTTCAACAGCCGACTTAGCGTTTTCTCCAACAACATTATCGTCTGCTGCAAATACAACTTCTTTACCTAACATTTCAGATAATTTAGTTGCAACTGGAGCTAATGATAACTCAGGCTTCGCTTCACCTTTTGGTTTTCCTAAATGAGAGCATAAAATAACTCTAGCACCTTTTTCGATTAAGTACTTTATAGTTGGAAGTGCTCCATTTAATCTATTTATATCAGTTATAACACCTTCTTTTAAAGGTACATTAAAATCACATCTAACTAAAACTTTCTTTCCAGCAACGTTTATGTTTTCTATAGTTTTCTTGTTTAACATTGACATTGTTTATTTTCTCCTCTCATGTAGAAAAATCTTTTTTAAAACCATTTATATTTATTTATGTATTTATTTTAGTACTTTGTAAAAAAGTCCGAATAATTAAATTCGGACCCTATTAAATTACTTAGCTAAAGAAGCAAAGTATCCTAATGTTCTTATTAATTGAGCAGTGTATGACATTTCGTTATCATACCAAGAAACAACCTTAACTAATTGCTCTCCATTTACTTCCATAACTCTTGTTTGAGTAGCATCGAATAAAGATCCGAAGTCTATTCCTATTATATCTGTAGATACTAATTCTTCTTCAGTGTATCCGAATGATTCAGTAGCAGCAGCTTTCATAGCAGCATTTATTTCTTCTACAGTAGTTTTCTTTCCTAATGTACAAACTAACTCAGTTAATGAACCAGTTATAACTGGAACTCTTTGAGCTCCTCCGTCTAACTTACCTTTTAATTCAGGTATAACAAGACCTATTGCTTTAGCAGCTCCAGTAGTGTTTGGAACTATATTAGCAGCAGCAGCTCTACCTCTTCTTAAGTCGTTCTTTCCGTGAGGACCATCTAATGTATTTTGATCATTAGTGTATGCATGTATAGTAGTCATGAATCCTTTTTGTAATTCAAACTTATCGTTTAAAGTTTTAGCCATAGGCGCTAAACAGTTAGTTGTACAAGAAGCTCCTGATATAACTGTTTCAGATCCATCTAATATGTCGTGGTTTACATTAAACACAACTGTTTTTATATCTCCTGTAGCAGGTGCAGATATAACAACTTTCTTAGCTCCAGCTTCTAAGTGCTTTCCAGCAGCTTCTTGAGAAGTGAAGAATCCAGTACATTCAAGTACTATATCAACGTTTAATTCTTTCCATGGTAAATCTGCAGGATTTCTCTCAGCAGTAACTTTTATTTCTTGTCCGTTAACTATGAAAGCTCCTTCTTTAACTTCTATTTGTCCATTGAATCTACCTTGAGCAGAATCATACTTGAAAAGATGAGCTAATGTCTTAGCATCTGTTAAGTCGTTTATTGCAACAACTTCAAACTTATCAGTTTGTTCCATTAACTTTCTTAAAGCTAATCTTCCTATTCTTCCAAAACCATTTATAGCAACTTTAACCATTGTGCTACCTCCTGTGTTATGTATAATATTTATATCCACTAGCAAAAGCTAGAGTTTAACGTTTTAAAATTTCTTTTGCACTTTCTTCATCAGTTACAATAACTAAATTTTTATTAATTTTTGCAAATGCCATAAGTGCCTCAACTTTCTTCTTTCCATAAAATATAGCTATATTTTCATCTACATTTTTGAAAGTTTCAAGGTCTATAGAAACTGTATTTAGTTTAAATACAACTTCTCCATTTTTATCAAAATAATATCCAAAGGCCTCTCCAACTCCACCGTTATCTATTATTCTTTCTAGAGTTTTTTCCTCTATTCTTCTTTTTTTGGCCATTTCATCGGCTTTACCAATACCAAATACTAAGATATTAGTTTTTTTTATGTAATCGAGTGTAGTTTTTATTTCTGGTTCTTGAATTACACTTTTCATTGCCTCTTCGCCTAGAAGGTCGGGTATGTTAAGAAGTTTATAAGATGAATTTAAGTTTTTTCCAACAGTTGCAACAACATTATTTGATTGGTACTCAATGTTTTTTCCCATACTTCCTCTTGCAGGAACCACAGTAACATCACTATACTTTTTATCAGTTTTTATACTATTTGCAAATTCTCTCATAGTACTTCCACCAGTTATTGAAACTATATCATTTTCCTTTAAGATGCTTAAAAAATATTCAGCACCATATCTTCCTATATCCTTAATCAAATCATTTTCATTATTTTTTTGGACTAATAACACCTTCTTAATTTGAAGTTTTTCTTTAACTTTTTTTTCTAAAGTTGAAAGTCCAAGTAAATCGTTCATAGTTTCTTTTAAGTCTGTTATTATTTGAAGTCCATCATTAGTTATGCTAACTCCAGAACTACTAATATTTATAAGACCTAATTCTTTTAGACTATCAAGTTCACTTCTTACAACTCTTTCTGTTAAATCAAGTTTCAAAGCTAATGATCGTCTACCTATTGGTTCACTAAAACTTATTTGTTTAAGTATTAAATACCTTTTTTTCATAAGTTCTATGCCTTGTGGAATTAGTTTTTGTTGAATGTTTAATAATTTTTTCATTTTGATACTCCTTCAATGGACGCTTTGCGTCCCTTGTAACTTTTTTAGTCCCACAAGTTAATTTCATTGTATATCAAAACAATTATTTTTTCAACTATTATTTTTTATTTTTTTAGTATATTTTTTAATTGTGAATTTGTATAGTTTTAATTAATATTTTTTTCGCTTTGAAGACGATAAAATATTTAACTCTTCTCTATATTTTGCAACAGTTCTTCTTGCCACATCAATATTTTCTTTTTTTAGTTTTTGTGAAATAATTTCATCACTAAAAGGTTTTTTAGGATTCTCATCTTCAATAATCATTTTTATGATTTCCTTTATATTATTATTCGAGATAGAATTTTCATTCTCCTTCTTAAAAACACTAAATAAATATTTAATTTCAAAAATACCATTTTCACACATTAAATATTTATTAGATAAAGCACGACTAACTGTTGATTCACTAAGATTAAGTTTTTGTGCAATCTCTTTCATACTCATAGGTTTTAAGTGTCTCTTACCTTTTTTAAAAAAATCAATTTGTATTTTTATTATTTCATCAGTAATTTTTATTAAAGTTTCTTTTCTTTTTATAATATTATTTGAAAGTTCTTTGAATGAATTTAATTTTTCATTTATATATTTTTTAACTTCTAAATCCTCAGTATTTTCTAATATTTCTATGTATGAATTATTAATATTTATATTTTTATATATTTCATCATTATCTAAAACTATAAATTTATCATTTATCTTTTTAACTACTACATCTGGTTTTAGATATAAATTTTTTTCTTTTTCATTTATTATACTTGGATTTAATTTTTTTATGCAATCAATACAGTTTGCAATCTCTTCTATACTCTTTTTATATTTTTTTTGAATATCTTTTAATTTATTATTTACTACTAATTCCAAATCATTAACTACTATATTTTCAATTAATTCATCCCAATTTTTTTTATTTTTAAGTTGTATTAAAAGTCTTTCGGATAAACTTCTTGCACCTATTCCATTTTCATTTAAGTTTTGTAAATAAATTAAAGAACTCTCTATTAAATTTAAATCATATCCATAATTTTCATTTAATAAAAATTGAATATTTTCAAAATCTTTAATATATCCATCTTCATCAAAATTATTTATCAAAAAACAACATATTTTTATTTTTTGTTTATCTTTTAAAAAAAGATTTACTTGTTCTTCTAATTCTTCTCTATATGTTTTTTTATTGACTATATTCTCTAAAAAATCATCTTTATCGTATGTATTATATTCACCACTTCTACGATTCAAGTCTTTAAAATATTTACTCCAATCAATAATCTTTTCATCAAACTCTATAAGTGGATTTTCAAGACTTTCTTCTTTTATTTTATCTTCTAATTCTAAGGAGTTAAAAGTTAATATATCAAGTGATTTTTTTATAGTTTTATTTATAGTTACTTTTTGATTTAATTCTATAGATTGATTTATTTTCATATTTTCCTCCTAAAAAAAGTATAATAAAAAAATAAGGGATTAATAACCCCTTATTCTTATTTTTTATTTTAAATTATTTAATTTTTCTCTAGTTAAAAGCCTATTTGACCACATCTCGTCACTATCTTTATATCCACGAATTATTGCTTGATCTTTAGTATATTTTTCACCAAATAATAAGTTAAGTATATGAAGTGAATCTTTTCCTGATGCCTCCATAGTCCCTCTACAAGAACCACAATAACTAAGTACGTTATCTTGAGTACAATCATCTTTTCTTCTCATATATAACTTTTTGTAAAGTTCCGGATTTGAACTACAAACCATTCCTCCTACTCCACAACATCTAGTATTTCCTTTATTATTGTTCATCTCTTCATAATTATATCCTAATTCATCAAGTATCCATCTAACATTTTCGTGATGACTTGAGACATGTCTTGTTGCACAAGAATCGTGTATATTAAACACTACATCTGAACCCTTACCAACATCTTTTTGATTATCAGGTATTCCAATCTCATCTTTCATTAAATCCCAATATGATATTACTTTTTTGTCTGAAGTATCTTCATAAACAACATAACAAGAAGGACAAATAGTTATTATAACATCTGCATTAGTTGAGTTTATTTCATCTATCGCCATCTTATTTCTTTCTTTATATTTTTTATCTTCTCCATTTAATTTAGTTACTTTACCACAACACTTAAGCATTGAACCTACTTCTCCATCTAACTTTTCTCTTAAATGAAGTAATGTTTTTTCAACCATATCTGGAGAATATGCAGGAACTGTACACCCTGGTACAAATAGATACTTAGTCTTTTTATTATCTTTTGCAAGAATAGTAGTAGAATATTCATCACTACATTCTTTTTCTTGTATTTCATCATATGGCTTTAATAATTCTATGATTTGTTCATTGTTATTATCTTCAATATATTGTTCTTTCATAGCTATAAAGTTTTCTCTTAAATTTAAATCTTTTGGACATTTTATAGTACATTGACCGCAATCATTACAAGAGAACGCAATGTTATGATCCATTCCTTTATAACCTTTTTCTAAGTATTCCCCAAATAACTCTTTTGGTGAATATGTAAAATCATTAAGCATTATACATTCAGTCATACAATGTCTACATTCACATTGCTTACATCTTAAAGATTCTTTTATAGCTTCTTCTTTTGTATAACCAAGTTCAACTTCATCAAATGAATTTATTCTAGTTAATTTATCAAGTTCTTTCATATCAGTTCTAGTATTATAATTTGACCAATCAACTTTATTTTCTAACTTAGTTTTATATGACGAAGTATCTTCTTCTTTTCTACCTTCAATTAAGTTTTCACCATTTATGTATCTCTTAACAGACTCTGCAACTTTTCTTCCACTAGCCATAGCCTCTATAACTATTACAGATTGTCCGCTACAATCTCCACAAACAAATACTTTTTCATTTGAAGTAGATTGAAGTGTTTCTTTATTACATTCAAAATTAGTATTTGGTAAATTATTTAATCCAAAGTTATTCTCAACCCCTTGACCTATAGCAAATATTATAGTGTCAACTTGTAATTCTTTAGTTTCATTTTCGTCAAATATTGGTGCAAATTGACCATTTTCATTAAATATACTTAAACATTTTTTAAGTATAACTTTAGAAACTCTATTATTTTCATCAACAACTATTTCCTTTATTGCACTTGAGTGATTAAATAATATTCCTTCATCTATTGCACCTTTTATTTCGTGGTTAGTAGATGCCATACTGTCAAAGCTATCTTCTAAACAAATTGAATAAACTGTAGTATCAAGTCTTCTAGAAACTCTACAACAGTCCATTGCAACATCTCCACCACCCACTACTAAAACATTTTTTCCAATTTCTTTAACTTTTCTAGTTAGTGATGCCTCTTTTAAAAATTCTTGTGCAGAAAATATTCCTTTTGCATCATGATTTTTAAGAGATTTATCTATTCTACCTTGATGTTTTCCAACTGCAACTATAACACTATCATAAGAGTCTATAAGTTCTTCAAGAGAAATATCTTTTCCAATTTCAACTCCTATTTTAAACTCAACACCTAATTTATCTAGGTAGCTAATTTCTTTTTCAAGTACAGTTCTTGGAAGTCTGTATTCTGGTATTCCAACTACCATCATACCGCCTCTAACAGGTAATTTCTCAAATATTACAACTTCAAATCCTTCTCTTTTAAGTTCTATTGCTGCTTGAAGACCAGCAGGTCCTGAACCTATAACTGCAACTTTTTTGTTGTTACTTTCTTTTACAGTTAAATCCCATTTTGATTCATCATCAAAATTATCTGCAGCATATCTTTTTATTGATGCTATTGCAAGTGGATTATCAACTTCTGCATGCTTACAATCTACTTCACAAGGGTGTGCACATATTCTACCTAAAGTTCCAGGTATAAATAAGTTTTCTCTTATAACTCTTATTGCACCCTCTCCATCGTCCTCTTTAACAAGTTTCATATATTCTTTAACATTTGTGTGCATAGGACACGCCGTAACGCATCCTGCTTTTTCTGCACTCAAACAAGTATCAACAATATTTTGCATATTGTCTGTAATTTGTTTAGTGAACATAAAAATCCTCCTAATTAGTTTTTCTTAAACATCTTTGGATCAATCGCGAATACGAATACCCCAACAACTATAATGAATCCCCAGAATGCTAAACTTGGTGTTATTACATTTCCAAATAATAAAGATCCAAATATCATAGACCATAAACAAGAAGTCGAGTTAAGCGCAGTACCCATTGCCGCACCAACTAAATCAACTGCTTTATACCAAGCAAGGTAAGTTATTGCTCCAAGTATTGCTATTCCTGCATAGTTAAATACAAGTCCACTACTTACTATATCCATTGCAACTTGAGTTCCACCTATTACTGGAACTATTATTGAATAAGATACTAAAGATATGAAATATCTAAGACATAAAAATTGTTGCGGAGTAGATTTTATATCATCTTCATCTTTAATGTGTTTCATTGCAAAACCAACTATAACTCCTTCAAATGCCCAACCTAAAACTGCTACTCCTGCAAACATAACCCCTTGAGAGAATGTATCTGAAACATCTCCACTTGGATTAAATCCTAACATAAACGAACCTAATAAACTTATACAAATACCTATTATTGCACGTACATTTAATTTTTCTTTTAATACTAAGTAAGATAATAATGCTCCTACTCCTGGATAAATAACTGATATACTAGATGCATAAGAAACTCCTGCATACTTTATACCAAGTAAATAAGCACTCATTCCGATTGGTGCTCCAACTAATGCTGCTACTGCTGATGCCTTACCTTTTTTAGTTTTAAATAAAAGATAAAACACGTGTTTTAAATCCTTTGAAAATGCTAATACTAATGCGATCCACACGAATGCAAATCCATCGTGGAAAAGTGCTGTTACAAGTGGAGATAATTGGAAAGTTTCAAATATTGGACTCTTTCCAACTTGCCCCATTAAAACTCCATCAAGACCCCAAGCTATACCAACTATAACTCCAAGTAAAATACCGAATAAAGTTCTTTTTTTGTCATCTGTTTTGATGTTTTCCATTTTTTTAATTCTCCTTTTATAAAATTATTGTTAAATTATTATTACACTTATTATATATAGCAATTTCCGTGCCAACTTTTAAAAACATTCTAATTGTTAACTTTTTATCTATTCAAACTGTGATATTTGTAACTTTTTGTCTTATTTTTGTACAATCAGTTGTATATTTTTTATACATATGTTATATTTTATACACTTGAAATTTTAAATTTAAAGGAGAATTTTATGATATTAAATAATTTACAAGCAAAATATACTTTCGAAAACATCATCGGTCAAAGCACACAAATAAGAAATTTAATTGAACAAAGTATTTTGATATCAAAAAATTCATCTACGGTTTTAATCCTTGGAGAAAGCGGATGCGGAAAAGAACTCTTAGCACAATCAATTCATAATGAAAGTGAATTTAAAAATGGTCCATTCGTTGCAGTAAACTGTGGTGCAATTCCTGAATATTTAATAGAAAGTGAACTTTTTGGATATGAAGAAGGTTCATTTACTGGTGCAAAAAAATCTGGGTATGTAGGAAAATTTGAACTTGCAAATAACGGAACAATATTTTTAGATGAAATAGCTGAAATGCCAATTAATATGCAAGTAACACTTCTTAGAGTTTTACAGGAAGGATACATCACAAAAATTGGAGGAAAAAAACAAATACCAATAAACGTTAGAGTAGTCGCTGCAACTAACAAAGACTTAAAAGAAGAAATAAAAAATGGAAATTTTAGAGAAGATCTATTTTATAGATTAAACGTATTACCTCTTAATGTCCCATCCTTAAAAGATAGAATAGGAGATATTCCACTTTTAATTAATCATTTCCTTCATATAAAAAGTCAAAAACTTAATAAACCAATTCCCAAAATTACTCAAAGCTTGTATAGAAAAATGGTTTCTTTTTGTTGGCCAGGAAATATTAGAGAATTAGAAAATTGCATAGAAAATATCGTTGCACTAGAGGGAATTATGACTTTCCAAATAGATTTTGATGAATGCTACTGTATGACTCACGATAATTTAGGGAATAAAATTAATCCATTCACAAATGAAATAGAACACGAAAATATAGAATTAGAAAACTCAATTAAAACTTTAGAAGAATTAGAAATTATCGAAATAAAAAAAGCACTTAGCTTAATGAATAATATGACCGAAATCGCAAAAAAACTTGGAATAACTCGTTCAACACTTTATTCCAAGATAAAAAAGTATAACCTATAAACTCGCATTTGCGAGTTTTCTTTTCACATAAAATACTAAATAAAAAAAGACGAGAAAATTCTCGCCTTACTACATTTCATCTAAGAACTTTTTAAGTTCATCTTCTGAATAATTATATTTTACATTACAGAATTGGCAGCCAACTTCTGCACCTTTATCTTCTTCTATTATTTCAGTTAAACTTTTCTTTCCTATTGAAATTAAAACTTCTCCAACTCTTTCTTTTGAACAATCACATTCAAATTTAACATCTATTTTATCAAGTATTTTATGATTAAGACCTTCAAGTGCAATGTTTAACATATCTTCAGGACTTTTTCCTTCACTTAACATAGTAGTTATTGAACTTAAATTTGCTATATTATTTTCAAGTTTTTCAATAGTTTCTTCAGTAGCATCTGGAAGTAATTGAATTATAAGTCCTCCTGCATTACTAACTTCGTATTCACTAGTTAAAACACCAAGTGCTACAATCGAAGGAGTTTGCTCTGATAATGCAAAGTAGTGAGTAAAATCTTCTGCAATTTCTCCACTAACTAAAGGATATGCTCCATTATACGGTTCTCTTAACCCTAAATCTTTTATAACTGTAACCACTCCATTAGTTCCAACTGCTGCTGCAACATTTAACTTTCCATTTTCATAATCTTCAACAACAACTTGTGGATTTTGAACGTAACCTTTAACAATACCTTTACTATCTGAAGTAGTAAGAATTGTTCCAAGCGGTCCTCCACCTCTTATTATTACAGAAACTTTATCACCTTCATTTTTCATCATAAGTCCCATAATGCTAGTTGCAGTTAAAGTTCTTCCAAGTGCTGCAGTTGCAACTTTACTAGTTTCGTGGAAAGTTCTAGATTTTTCTACCATATCTGTTGTTATTGATGCAAATGCTCTTATTTGCCCATTTCCTGCCGTTGCTCTTAATGTATAGTCCATTTCTTTTCCTCCCAGTATGTAATTAGAAATTATTTTTTTCCTACAAAAAATATTCTTTCACTTTCTTTTTGTGGTTTATCAAAATTAAAGTCTGAGAAAACTTCAATATCTGTAAACCCTGCGAATTTTAAGAATGTTTTTATTTCTCTTTCAGTATATGCTCTTTGTTTGTGAGTTTCTGTAAATTTATCATATTTTCCATTTTCATCTTTAACGAAAAATGCAAGTTCCATATCAACTAGATTTTCTTCTTCATCAAAGTAATTTTGCCACATATAAGAAATATTGTCTCTGTTTTCTCCATAAATATTATTTCCTAATGTAGTAGATAATTTAAAAAATGAACTAATATCAAAAATAAATAATCCATCTTTTCTTAAAAGTTCATACACCTTAGAAAAACAATTTTCCATTTCATCATCATAACTTAAGTAGTTAAATCCATCGCAACCACAAAGAACACAATCAATATTTTCAACATCAAACTCAAGCTCTCCAATATCTTGTTGAAGAAGAACAAGTTCAACATCTTCCTTTTGTGCCTTCTCACGTGCAACATTTAACATTTCAAAAGAAATATCAATACCTGCAATATCATAGCCTTTTTTAGTCAATGGAATAGTCAAATTTCCAGTTCCACAAGCAAGTTCAAGTATATTTTGTACTTTAGTATCTTTTCTTTTTATTATTTCCTCTATATAATCTACCCACTTACCATAATCAACATCATTCATTAATTCGTCGTAGATAAATGCGAAATCATTGTATTGATTCATTCTCTTTCTCCATTTTCTTTTGCTTTTTCTTCCTTGAAGTAAGCATTCCACCAATTTTTCCAGCTTCCTTTGCAGTAAGACCTGCCCACCCAAGTTCACTAACTTTATCCATTAAACCTAATTCATTTGCTATTTCGTATTTCATTATATCATTATCTGTAAGTTTTTTCATTTTTTTCATTAAAATCACACTCCTTATAATTATATTTTTATCAAGATTAATAAATTTATACAATTATTTTAGGGGTATTGGGTTATTTCATAGATTTTTTATATTTTAATAAGTCTATAAAGTGATTTATACCATTAAGTAAAACTTCTTCATCAAAATTAAAATTACAGTTATGAAGTCCACTAGTAAAGTCTTTATCCGTGTCTTTTGAACCTAGCATAAAGAATAATCCTTTAACTGCTTTTTGATAGAAAGAAAAATCTTCTGAAATCATAAGAGGATCAAGTTCAATTACTCTATCTTCTCCAACTGATTTTATAAATTCTCTAGTAAGATTTTTATCATTGTAAACTGCAGGATAATCGTCATTTATACAAACGTCAATTTTACAATTATACATTACCTCAGCCCCCCTACAAATTTCTCTAACTCTATCTTTCATTTTATCATAAAGTTCAGGCTTAAAAGTTCTAATAGTTCCTTCTAATTTAACTTTTTCTGCTATTATATTTCTTCTACTTCCTCCGTTTATAACACCAATACTTAAAACTGATGCATCAACTGGACTTACGTTCCTTGAAACTATAGTTTGAAGATTTGTAACTAAATTTGCGGCAACAACTACTCCATCAATACCATTTTGTGGCATAGCACCGTGACCACTCTTTGCAGTTATATCAATTTCAAAATCACCAACTTGTGCTAGGAAATATTCCTCACGAACTCCAACTAAACCAGTTTCAATCTCTGGATAAATATGAAGTCCATAAATTTCATCAACATTATACTTTTTAAGAACTCCTTCATTAACTAAAAGTTCTGCCCCACCTGGTCCTTCTTCTGCCGGTTGGAATATAAATACTATATTATCAACTATTTTATCTCTATTAAGACTTAAATACTCAATAAATCCAAGTAATATACTTATGTGTGCATCGTGTCCACAAACGTGTTTAACTCCATCTTCAGTCATTAAACCATCAATATCTGCACGAAAAGCTATAGTTTTTTTACCTTCACTACCTTTTATTATTCCAGTAGTAGCAGTGCCAATAAATGTATCGTACTCAATATTTATTCTCTCTAAATTTTCTCTTATATAAGATGCAGTCTTAAATTCTTGTAGACCTTCTTCTGCAATAGTATTTAAATATTTTCTATGATTATAAATAGTTTCTCTTAAATTATTTAACATTATTACCCTCCAAAATTACATTTACTTTTATTATACACAAAAGACGTAGAATATGAAACATTCTACGCCTTTTTATAATTAAATTTTACTATTATCTACTTAACATTACTAAAGCTTCTGCTCTAGTTAAAAGTCCATTTGGTCTGAATGTATTGTCTTCAAATCCAGTTATAACTCCTGAATTACTTAAAGAGTTTATAGTTGAATCAACCCAAGCTGGAATAGTTGCATCATCTTTGAATGAAGTTTTACTATCAACTTGAACTCCATTAACAACTATATCAGAACTTGTTCCATTAAATGCTACAAAGTTTCCGTTTGCATCTTCTGAAGTGAATTTAGAAACATTAGCAGTTTTAAATGTAGTGTGTGCATTTGCTATCATCATAGCAGCTTCTGCTCTTGTAGTATTAGTATTTGGAATAAAAGTATTATCTCCATATCCATTTACAATACCTAAGTTTTTAAGTGCATTAACGTATCCGTAGTGCCAATTTCCAACAACAACATCACTAAAGCTATTTCCACTTTGAACTTCTTCAACTCCAAAAGTAGTAGCAACCATTTTAGCAAGTTCAGAACGAGTAACATAATCATTTGGTCTAAATTCTGTTGAATTATCAACTATCCCTTTATCCATAGCATCTAATATAACATCTTTCGCCCAGTGATTATCAAAATCTGTTGGTATAGTGTTTAAGTCATAAGAATACTTAACATTTCCATTTTCTAAAGTTTCTACAGGCTTTATATTGTCATTTTCTCTAAGAACAGTTTTAGCTTCTTCTTTTGCAGTGAATACAACGTTAGCATTAGTATTAATACCTTTTATACTCCAGTTATTATCAGCCTTAACATCTATTGTTCCAAATGATTTAATATATTCCATTATAGTCATTCTATTTTCATCAGTTGATTCAAATACCGTTTCTCCATCAATTATACCAGGGAATGCTCCACCTGCTCTATAATTGTTAGTTGCAACTAAGAATTCTTGATCTAAGTCTATTGGACTTCCATTATATTCTAAGTTAACTATTCTTGAAGTATTTGGATTAACTAAGTTTCCATTTTGATCATACTTATTTTCTTTAGTAACATCTACTTCATAAGTTACGCCATCTATAGTGTCAAAGTTAAATGCTCTAAAGTCTGGATTTATTAATTGTTGTTCTTCAGTTGAATTAGGATCTATAGTATTATACATTCCAGATGTCATCTCTAACCATTCTTTAACTTGCGCTCCAGTTAATTTTAAAACAGTTATAGTATTATCATATAAGTAAACATTAGCTAAATCTTTCATAACTAAATCACCTTCTTCTAAAGCTATACCAACTCTAAATGGTGCAGCAGAAGATAATATTGGTAGATCTTTATATTCGTCAAATTCTCCGGCCTTAACTTTTTCTTCTAAATACCATTTTTGTGCATCAGATATTAATTGAACTGCATTACTATCTCTAACTAATGCAAGATAAGTTTCTATTACACTAGCATTTTTTCCAACTGGAGTATTTATATAATCAAGTGTAGCTTGATGTGCATTCATTAAAGTTTCATTTTCAGTTATTAATGGACTATTTTTAGGCTTTAATTCTGATACTAATCTCAGTTCAGTAGTACTCTCATCATCATTTATAGTCCATTTTCCATTTTCCATAACTAATTTTAAGTCAACTACACCTAAAGCATTTCCTGCATTACCAGGCTTCACAATTTGAATTCCATTTACAGTATCATGTGCTAATCTGTGACTGTGACCAGATACTATAACATCTAATCCTTCAACTTGAGTTAATTGAAGTGCAGCTTGCTCTTCACCTTCTATATGTTCAGTTCCAAAACCAAATCCAGAGTGTGCAAGTGCAACTACTATATCAACGTCTTCTTCCTCTTTTAATATTTTACTTACTTTATCTGCTGAATTTTTTATATCTTCAACTTGAACTTTACCATCTAAATGTTGCTTATCCCAATTAAGTATTTGAGGAGGAACAAATCCTGTGATACCAATTTTTACAACTTGTTCATTTCCATTATCATCGATTATAGTTTCATCTAAAACAACATATTGATCAAATAATGGATTACCTTCCATATCGTAAGTATTAGCACTTACAAAACTAGTATTGAAAACTTCTTTATCAGTTATTTGATTTATAAAGTCCATTCCATAGTTAAATTCGTGATTTCCTGCAGTTGTAGCATCAAATCCTAATAAATCTAACGCTTCATATATTGGATACTTTTCTCCTGGCTTAGTTCTTGTTTCTTCGTTCATAGCAAAAACATTCGCTAAAGGAGTTCCTTGAATTGTATCTCCATTATCAACTAATATTAAATTATCTATTTTTTCGTTTTCACTTTGATTAACTTCAGCTTTAGCTTCTTCAATTAAAGTTGCAACTCTTGATAAACCTATATTTGGATTTTGTACATCTTGATAGTAATCATAATCCATAAGATTTGCGTGTAAATCTGTTATAGCTAAAACACGAAAATCTGCAGTTATCTTTTCGTTTGATATTTCCTCAGTTTTATTTTGTGCAAAAACCGGAACTAAACTTTGTGCACCCATTATTGCAGTTAAAGCTATTGCTTTTAATTTATTATTCATCATAAATTCTCCCCGATATATTTTGTCATTTTAACTTAACACTTCTAATATATGATACAACACGAATTAATTTTTGTAAATATAAAAAAATATTTTTATGATATTATTTGTCGAAAAAAATAACACCCAAACTATAAACTATAATTTGAGTGCCTATTATTATCTATCTTCGTTAGTTACATTAAACACGTATGGAATATTTCTATAATAATCTCCAAAGTTTAATCCATATCCTACAACAAACTTATCTTCTATTTCAAATCCACAGTAATCAGGCACTAAATCTACCTTTCTTCTAACTGGCTTATCAAGTAAAACGCAGCTCTTTATGCTTTTTGGATTTCTTTTTTGTAAGTGATTTATAACACTATGCATAGTAAGTGCAGAATCTGTTATATCATCTACTATTAATATGTCATATCCTTCAAGATCACCTTTTATATCAGTTACCACTTCAACAGTCCCAGAACTCTCCTCTGAGTTACCATAGCTTGAAGTTGTCATAAATTCGATTTTAGTTGGTACAGTTATTTCTCTAACTAAATCTGCACAAAATATAAAACTTCCCTTTAAAAGAGATACTACAAGTAGATTTTTGTCCTTATAGTCGTTTGATATTTCACTACCTAATTCCTTTAGTCTTGAGTCTATTTGCTCCTTTGAACATAACACTTCCCATTTTTTAGTTTCTATATTCATAAGTTTCTCCTTAAAATAGTGTAATACTTTAATTTTATAAGAAAATAGATAACTTTGCAAGTAAAAAAACTTATAAAAATTAAAATTTAGACAAAAAAATTACCCCCTAGAATAAATCTAGAGAGTAATCTTATTTATATCAAATATTATTTATCAGCTCTTAATAACATAACTATTGCTTCAGCTCTAGTTATAGTATTTTGTGGTTTAAAAGTTCCATCTTCATAACCTTCTATAACCTTTTCTTTAGCTAATGCACTTATAGACTCATCTGCCCATACTGCTATATCTTTATCATCTTTAAAGTTAGTTACAGTATCAACATGTATAGTTTGACCATTAACTACTACTATTTTCTCAACAACACCATCCATAGCATATGGTACAGCATTAACTCCTGTAGTATTTAAAGCTTTTACTTGTAAATCATATATAGCTGCTATCATCTTAGCTGCTTCTTGTCTAGTTATTTGTCCAGATGGCTTGAATGATCCATCTTCGTATCCATTTATTATAGTCCCTGGTATATTAGTAGCATTATATAATGCTGCTATATACTTGTAGTGCCAATTAGATTCTACTACATCATTAAATGGTACATTCATATTCTTAACAGATTCATCTGAAGTATCAAGTCCAAATACTGTACAAACTATTTTAGCAAATTCAGCTCTAGTTATTTCATCTTGAGGTCTGAAAGTTTCTGAATTATCTATATATCCATTTAACATAGCATCAAATATAAAGTCTTTAGCCCAGTTCATATGTCCATAATCAGTATCATCTAAGTTTGGCATATCAAGAACTAAACTCTTAACCATATCATCTAAATCATCTAAAGTTAAAGTTATTATAGGAGTATTATAATTTATTAATCCTCTACTATCAACTTTAAATACTTCAACTACAATAGAATTCTTTCCATTTTCATGTATTTTGAAATCTATTAATTCAGAATTTTGTTCGAATCTATATTTTAAAGCATTTAATGTATAGTAAACTTGTCTTTGCTCATCAGAAGTTAATTGTCTCATATGAGTTCCTTCTGCTCCAGACCAGTCTGATACTAAATCATTAAAACTTATTCTTATAGAAGATGAAGTAGTAACTCCGTTTATTTGATCTATAGTATTATTAACTCTAACTATTTGACCATTGAAGTATGCATTAACACTAGTTAATCCTTCAACTAAAGTATCTACTAACGTAGCTAACTTATCTTCTTCTGGAAGAACCATTTCACCTAAGAAATCAGAGTATTGTATAGTAACAACTTTTTGTTGAGTTCCTTTAGTTAATGTGATTATTTTTTCAGACCAAGCGAATCCTGGTAATGTATGTCTAGACATTAATCTAGTTTGTTCTTGCTTAGTCCATCCAGCTTGAACATGAGATTCTATTAATGCTTCTGTAGCTGCTAATCTAGCTCTTTCGTTATGCATAATAGTTGCATCTGTAGTGCTTTGATTTTTAGCAACATCTATAAAAGTTATTTTATCAAATGCTGCATTATCTTCATGCTTTTCAACATCTAACACTTTTACGTTCTCATAACCTTTCTTTAAAGTATGAGATGCAGTATTAGCTGCAGTAGCTCCATTAAAATCATATAAATTTATTCTTGTTTCAGTATCAACTTCTCCATATCCTGATGCTTTTCTTGCATCTAATACTGTAGTTGATTGTAATTCAGCTAATCCAGTTACTAATGAATCATTAGCAAATGCAGGTACAACTGTTCCGAATGCCATAGCTGCTGCCATAGCTGTTGATAATTGTTTCTTCATTATTGTATTCCCTCCAATATATTATAATTGCTCATTTTATCTCTACGCCACATTAAAAATCTAAAAATTAAGATATTGTATGTATTCCTTACTACAAAAGCTTAAATAACGGCTTTATGTATTCCTCAAAATAATAATACTATACCCCTATATTTTTTGCAATGCTTTTTTGAAACTTTTTTGTAAATTTATTATTTTTTAGAATTTATACATTTTTTATCTAATTAATTATTTATATATTTATAAAGCAATTTTAATTTTAGGTTTATTTTTTTATAGTTTTAAGTTATAATGGTAATACGTTAGAAAGATTTTATCTCTCTAATGTATTCCTCAACTTAAAGTGCGTTTACGCATTTTAAAAATTTCTAACTAAAGGACTTACTTTTGTAAGTCCTTTTTTTATTATCATAATACTTGTTTTTCTTGAATAAATTTAATTATAAAATGAATTTTAAAGGAGATAATATTATGGACTATCCAAACCCTTACGTGGATCCTAGTATGTATACGAATAATACGCACGAAGATAATTTTCAATTTAATCAAATGCCAAACCAAATGCAGTTTAATCAAAATCAATTTAATCAGATGATGAATCCTCAAATGCTAAATCCTCAAATGATGCAACAAATGATGATGCAACAAATGATGATGATGCAACAACTACTTGCCCAAATGAACTCAAATATGAATATGGAAGAATTCGACGAGGAAGAAATGTAATTATTTTTAAAATTATGTATAAAAATATGTTAACTGTTAATAATAGTAATGTATTCCTCATAATATTCCCCCAATATTATAAATACAAAAGCTATGGAGTAGATAAACTTCCATAGCTTTTTAAATTTAATCTAAAAAATCATCAAAATCTGTTGAACAAGATTCACAGTAATCAAATAATATATTTTCATCAAAATATAAATGCTCTAAAATATCTAAATAATCGCCATATTTTTTTAATAATTCTTGTTCAGTTAATTTTATGTTTATTTGGTCGTAATTTCCAACGAAAACGTAATTATTTTGAACATAAAAAATATTTTTTATATCATTATTAATAATATATTCATTTTCTTTGACGTGATCATTATCTTTTTTAAAATTTGTATATAGATTTCCTTCACACATTTCGCACTTTTGCATATGAAGATTATCTTTAAAAAATAACTCCTCAAATACTTCTCTATTTTTTAATTTGTATATACTTAAATATTCTTCTTTTTTTATTTCATCAAATGCCTCAAAATCATAAATTGAGTAAGTTTCATCAAATTTAATAGACATTAGTTCTAAATTATTAATTTCTAAAATCCCTTTAGATAAAAAATATCCGTCCATATCTTCATATATAAATTCGCATTCATAAATACTATTTTCTTTCTTGTTTATCACATTTTTAAGTAGTGTTCCATTTATTTTTGTAAGCTCTGTTTCAGATATTTCTTCTTTGTTAGTTAGATAGAATATTCCTTCTTTATCTTTTGAAATAATTCTCATCAAAATATAGTTTATAAATTCGTAGTCGTTTTCTATTTCCTTAGATAATAATTTATTTAATTCACTTTTCGATACTTTATTAAATTTTAAATCTTTTGTATTTTCCATAAAGTTTTTAAGCTCAATTTCTATATCTTCAGTTTCTTCATATGAATAATTTAAAAGCGACATAGCATAATTAGTATCTAAGTCTATTATTTCACTTCCAAAACCTCCAAATAATCTTTCTATCTCTTTTTTATGATCCATTTCGCTCGGATTTATTATACTAACATAATCACTAACTCCACCTCCCTCAAAGTCTAATATTATATATTGACTAAGAATTTCAAAGTTTATTTCCCACTTAATAAATAGTCCTAAACTTCCCATTAATCTTGATTTAGTTGCTTTTGCACTAATAAACCTCATTTTCATTCCTCCAAAACTTTATTATACGACAAAAAAAGCCTCTTTAAAAAGAGACTTTTTATTATCTATTTAACACTTACTAATCCTTCTTCTTCAATTATTGCTTGACCTTCATCACTTAATATAAAATCTAAGAATTCTTGACCTTTTTCAGATAAGTTTTCTTCTTTGTGTACTAATAAGAATGGTCTAGATACTGGATAATCTCCAGATTTTATATTATCAGTAGTCATTTCAACACCATCAACTGAAAGTAATGTTACATTTTCATCAACATAAGATCCTGAAACGTATCCTATTGCGTTTACATTTCCTTCAACTGTTGATTTTATGTTTCCTGAACCATCTCCGATTGTTGCATCTTTAGTTAATTCAGCACTTTCGTAACCTATTATTTCTTCGAATGCTCCTCTAGTTCCTGAACCATCTTCCCTTGATACTGCAACTATTGGTGCATCATCTCCACCTAATTCTTGCCAGTTAGTTATTTCTCCTGTATATATTCCATTTATTTGATCACTTGTTAAGTTTTTGATTGGGTTATTAACGTTTGTTATTAATGCTATTGCATCTATTGCCATTGTAGTTTCAACAACTCCTGATGCTCTTTCTTCGTCCTTTAAATCTCTTGAAGACATACCTATTTCAGATATTCCATCTATTGCATTTTTAACTCCAGCCGATGATCCAAGTTGTTGGATTTCTATATTTACATCTTCATTTAAATCTTCAAATCTTTCAGATACTAATTCCATTGAAGGACCTACTGAAGTTGAACCTGAAACTGTTATAGTACTTTTTCCACCAGCAGATTCATCATTACTTCCTCCACAACCTACTGCTAAAGCTCCAACTAATACTGTTGACATTAATAAAGATGATACTCTCTTATTTAACATAATTTTCTCCTTTTAATATGTAAATTTATATAATTTTCTCTTTTTATAAACATTATTTCCTTCTTCAAATAAAATAATACATTCATTTTGTTAAGAAAGTGTTATGCTAATGTTAAATAATTGTAAAATTATAAATTTCTTTCAACTCTTATATATTCATTTATTAATTCGTTTATATTATCACTATGAACTTTAATTTCATCTTCAAATATATCCGGATATACCATACAAACATTTAGTTCATCTCGTACAACCTCTATTTCCTCTTTTAACTCACTTAATCTCTCTTTACTCAAAACGTATTCCTCCGATATACTAGTTTAAGGACTTATTATACACTATTTATTAAATATTTTAAACTGAATAATAAAATAAAAAAGGAGATATCACCTAATTGTAATAACTCCTAAAAACCAAACTAATACTTTTTAATTCTATCTTAAATATATATTAATATGATTTCCAATTATTTTTTAACTATTTTACAAACACTTTCCACGTGCATAGTGTGAGGGAACATATCTACTGGTTGAATTTCAACACATTTATATCCTCTTTGGTCTAAGTATGCTAAATCTCTTGCAAGTGTTGATTGATTACAAGAAACGTAAACTATTCTATCAGGATTCATTAAAACCATAGTATCAAGTACTTTTTCGTCACAACCTTTTCTTGGAGGATCAACAACCACAACATTAACTTTTTTACCTTCATCATAAAGTTTTGGTACAACTTTTTCAGCCTCACCAACAAAAAATTCAACATTTTCTAAGTTATTTAATTTTGCATTTATCTTTGCATCTTTTATTGCATCTTCAACAATTTCCACTCCATATACTTTTGTTGCTTTTTGTGCTAAGAATAAAGAAATTGTTCCTATTCCACAATAAATATCAAAAACTGTGTCATTTTCTTTAAGGTCTGCATATTCTAAAGTTTTGTCATATAATACTTTAGTTTGAACAGGATTTACTTGGAAGAATGAAAGTGGTGAAATTTCAAATATTAAATTACCAATATAATCATTTATCTTTCCTTCACCAAATATATTTTTATTCTTTCTACCAAGAATAACATTAGTTTTATTTTTATTAATATTTAGTACTAAAGTTTTAAAACCTTCAATTCTTTCTTTTAAAGTTTCTACTAACTCCTCTATATTTGGTAATTTGTCGTCATTTATCACTAAAACTACCATAACTTCATTAGTCGTATATCCGTATTTTGTCACTAAATGTCTTAAGCTACCTTTGTGAGATTTTTCATCGTAAATATTTATATTATTTTTACTTATATATTCTCTAATTATTTGTATAATTTCGTCGTTAATTTCGTGTTGAATATGGCATTTATCTGTTGGAATTATGTCGTGACTTTTCTTTTTGTAAAAACCTATTTCAACTTTTCCTTTATCTAATTTTATAGGAAATTGTGCTTTATTTCTATATCTTTGAGGAGTATCCATTCCTATCGTATCATGAATTTTAACATTATCAAGTTTTGCAATTCTTTTTATAACTTGTACAACTTCGTTAGTCTTAACTTCTAGTTGTTTGTTATAATCTAAATTCTTTATTTGGCACCCTCCACACATATCAAGTTCACAAATATTATCAACTCTATGTTTTGATTTTTCAATGATTTTTACTATATCACCTACTGCATAATTTTTCTTCGATTTATTTATTTTAACTTCGATTTTATCTCCAATTATTCCATTATCAACGAATACTGTGAAATTATCATACTTTCCAACTCCAACTCCACCAATTCCAAGATCAACAATGTCTACTACATAATTTTTATTTTTTTCTAACATAATATTCTCCTAAAAAGTTTCTATTTTTTAAAAAATTAAAGAGTGTAGAAAATTCTACACCCTTAGATTATTACTATATATAATTATATAGATAATATTTTTGTCATTTCGAAAGTCTTCTTATCAAACTCTCTAGTCATAGCTAAAGCTTCATTTATATCCATATCCATTATTTGATTATCTCTTATACCAACAACTCTAGCAGCTTTTCCTTCAAGTAATAATTCAACAGCTCTAACACCCATCTTACTTGCTAGTATTCTATCGAATGCACTTGGGCTACCACCTCTTTGCATATGTCCAAGAACTGTTATTCTAAGATCTGCATCAGTTTCATCAACTATTTTCTTACCAAGTTCTTGAGCATTTCCAACACCTTCAGCTAAAACTATTATACTATGTTTTTTACCTCTAGCAGCAGTTTGCTTTAATTTATCACAAACCTCTTCAACCGAAAACTCAACTTCTGGAACTATTATACTCTCAGCTCCACCTGCAAGACCTCCATATAAAGCTAAATCTCCACAGTGTCTACCCATAACTTCAACTATATTTACTCTTTCGTGAGATGCTGAAGTATCTCTTATTTTACCGATAGCATCTATTATAGTATTCATAGTAGTATCAAATCCTATAGTGTAGTCTGTATATGCTAAGTCATTATCTATTGTTCCCGGAAGTCCTATTGTTGGGAATCCTAAATCAGTTAATTTTTGTGCTCCGTGGAATGAACCATCTCCACCAACAACTACTAAACACTCTATTCCATATTTATTTAAAGTTTTAACTCCTATTGCTCTTCCTTCTTCAGTCTTGAATTCTTCACATCTTGAAGATTTAAGAATTGTTCCACCTCTTTGGATTATATCTCCTACTGAAGATAAGTCCATTTCAAATATATCATCTTCTATTAACCCTTTGTACCCTCTGTTTATTCCATAAACTTTACATCCATGGTATATCGCACTTCTAACTACAGCTCTAACAGCTGCATTCATTCCTGGAGCATCTCCTCCACTAGTTAATATCGCTATTGTTTTCATAATTATGCCTCCTATTTTTATAATATTATTTATTGATTAATTAATTTATTTTAAACTACTTAAAAGATACTCTTATTATATCACAGAAATCGTTATTTTTTATACTATTTTTTACTAAATATTTTTTAATTTTACATTTTCATATCCAAGCAAATTACTTAATGAATTTATTAAGAAATCTGATGATTCAACATTTATTCTATCATATCTAAACATTTTTTTCTCATCTTCATAATAAAAATATAATTCATCATTACCTAAGTTATTTTTACATATATTTATAACTTTTTCAAGAAGTTCTTTTTCTTTTCTTGAACTAATTTTTATATATACTCTTTTTCTTTCTTCATCAAGATCTGCAATGTAGTTTGCCATAAGTTTTGGATTTTCATTTTCTGATATATCAAGAGTTCCTTTAATAAGTAAAATACTATCTTCCATTAATTTATTTTGATACTTATCAAACATTTGGGGAAAAATTACAACTTCAATACTTCCATACAAATCTTCAATTTCAACGAATGCCATTAATTTGTTAGTTTTAGTAGTCTTTATAGTTTTTCTAGTTATTATTCCACCCATTATAACTTGCTGTTTATCAAGTTTTAAATATGATTCGCTTTCTTCTCTTAACGAAATTAATTTTGCATTATCTATTGAAGTTTTATTCTTTAATTTATCTTCATATTCTTTTAAAGGGTGAGAACTAACATACATTCCAAGAACTTCTTTTTCAAGATTTAATTTATCTTTCTCACTAAATTCTTCATAAAATTCTAACTTATTAAAATCTTCATCATCTTCTTCAAAAGTTTCAAATAATGAAATTTGACCTTTTATATTTTTCTTTCTATCACTACTAATACTATTTAAAATGTCTTCATAACCATTCATTAAAGTTCTTCTATTTTCGCTTATTTCGTCGAATGCACCAGATTTAATTAAACTTTCAACGGCCTTTTTATTTAATTCTCCTTGATTTATTCTATTCGCTAAATCATTTAGATCCTTAAACTCTCCAAAATTTTCTCTTTCTTTAACTATTCCATTTATAACGTTAGTTCCAACATTTTTTATTGCACTCATTCCAAATCTTATATTTTTTCCATCAACCGAAAATTTCGAATAACTCTTATTAATGTTTGGTTTTAAAACTTCTATACCAAGTGAATTACACTCTTTTATATATTCAACAACCTTGTCATTGTTTCCCATTACACTAGTTAAAAGTGCCGCCATAAATTCAACTGGATAATGTGTTTTTAAATATGCAGTTTGATACGATAAAACTCCGTACGCCGCAGCGTGACTTTTATTAACTATGTTTTACTTGTGGGCTCTTTATCCCACAAAACCATTCGGAAACATTGGACTATATCATCACCTACTAATTCTAGTTTAGGTGCAGGATTTCGTGGAGAAATATTATCTTGGGTATTCACTCTCTAGTCTCTGAACCTTTTACCTACTTTTATCCCATTCGGCAAAGTGGTTGCT
The DNA here is from genome assembly GCA_044426235.1 of Peptostreptococcaceae bacterium. GTDB lineage: Bacteria > Bacillota > Clostridia > Peptostreptococcales > Peptostreptococcaceae > JAGHEK01. The sequence goes on from JAWXUS010000008.1 coordinate 47,793, forward strand.
GATTGTCTAACATTTAATATTTTTACTATCCCTTTGGAATTACCCGTAGCCCTTATACATATTTCTACTATAAGTTAGTAATTAAATGTTTGCAGATTTCCCAGCAATTAACCCTGTTTTCATTACATATTTCTACATAATGGCACTTATTTATTAAAATAAATTTTGTTTATGCGTATTTAGCAAAGTCTATCATATCATCAAATATCTTATTTGCAGTGTTCTCATCTACACCATTTCTTATACATCCGGCATTTATTATATTTCCATCTTCATCAAATTTTCCGTGTACGAAATATTGTCTTTCTTCTTCCATAACGTCCATTTTCTTTTTACCCATAGCACGTCTTACGATGTCACTTTGTCCATAGCTATATCCACCAAGTTCTCTAACAACTTGCATAACCTGTTCTTGGTAAACTAAACAACCATAAGTTACATCTAGTATCGGAACTAGTTTTTCGTGAATATATTTAATATTTGAAGGATTATTTTTATTATTTACGTACGTTGGAATAGATTCCATAGGACCTGGTCTATAAAGTGAAATTCCGGCAACTATATCTTCAAAATTACTAGGCTTTAATTGTTTTAAGAAAACTCTCATTCCACTACTTTCGAGTTGGAATATTCCAAGTGTATTTCCTGAACTTAAAAGGTCATAAACTTTACTATCATCAAATTCCATTTTATCAAAATCAATTCTTATATTATGATTAATTTCAATAAGTTCAATCGTATCTCTAATTACAGTTAAAGTTCTAAGTCCTAAGAAATCCATTTTTAAAAGTCCAAGTTCTTCAAGAGTCGTCATAGTAAATTGAGTTGTAATCGATTCTTGGTGTTTGTAAAGTGGTACATATTCATCGACTGGATTTTTAGATATAACTACTCCTGCCGCGTGTGTTGATGCGTGCCTTAACATTCCCTCTATTTTTTTTGAAATGTCAATTATCTCTTTAGTTTCACTATCTTCATCATACATTTTTTTAAGATTTGGATTACTACTTAGTGCCTTATCAATAGTCATTCCAAGTGCAAATGGAACTTCTTTTGCAATTTTATCAACTTTATTATATCCAAAATCAAGAACGCGACCAACATCTCTTATTGCAACTTTTGCACCCATAGTTCCAAAAGTTATTATTTGGGCAACGTGGTCTTGTCCATATTTTTGTTTTACGTAATCTATTACTTCCTCTCGCCTTTCATAGCAAAAATCTATATCTATATCTGGCATTGATATTCTTTCTATATTTAAAAAACGTTCAAATATTAAAGAATACTTTATTGGATCTATATCCGTTATTTTCAGGGCATATGAAACCATCGAACCCGCCGCACTTCCACGACCCGGACCTACCATTATATTATTTTGTCTTGCAAAATTTATGAAATCCCAAGTTATTAAGAAATATTCAACATACCCCATTTTAACTATTACATCTAGTTCATAATTTAATCTTTTTATATGTTCATCAGTTGGATTTCCATATCTTTCTTTTAATCCTTCAAAGCAAAGTTCTCTTAAATAACTTTCTGCAGTATAATCTTTTGGCACATCATACTGCGGTAAATGAATAGTGTCAAAATCAAAATCAACATTACACATTTCTGCAATTTTTAAGGTGTTATTAACTGCATCAATATTATCTTCAAATAAATCTAGCATTTCATTTCTAGATTTAAGATAAAATTCTTCACCTTCAAATTTCATTCTAAATGGATCATCAACAGTTTTACCCATTTGAATACACATTAATATATCGTGAATTTTTGCGTCTTGTTTTTCAACATAGTGAACATCATTACTACAAACAACTTCTACTCCAATTTCACTTGCTATTTGTATTAATTTTTTATTGGTTTCTTTTTGTTCAAAAATGCCGTGATCTTGAATTTCAATAAAATAATTTTCACTCCCAAAAATATCTCTATATTCAGTAGCTATTTCTTTTGCTTTTTCATAACTACTTCTATTTATAGCCCTTGAAACGTCACCTGCCAAGCAAGCCGATAAACAAATCAAGTCTTTACCATACTTTCTAAGTTCATCTTTATCAATTCTTGGTTTATAATAAAATCCTTCAACGTAAGCCTTAGAAACTAACTTTATTAAATTTTGATATCCATTATTATTTTTTGCAAGTAATATTAAATGTCCCCTTTTCTTATCAATATCAGGGTTTTTATCTGTCATTTTTCTGTGTGAAACATAAACTTCACAACCGATTATTGGCTTTATTCCTTGTTTTTTTGCCTCTTTATAAAAATCAACTACACCAAACATACAACCGTGGTCTGTTATTGCAATTGATGTCATTCCTAAATATTTAGTTTTTTGGATTAAGTTTTTTATTCTACAAAATCCGTCCAGTAAACTATACTCTGTATGAACGTGTAAGTGACAAAAATCTTTCAAAAAAACACCTCCTACTTATTTATTATTATCTAATTTTACCACAATAAACTAACTTTCAATAAAAAAACTCCTAAATAATTTTAGGAGTTTCTAAGTTCTTCTGCTATTTCTTCAATTTTTCTAAGTCTATAATTTACTGCAGATTTTCCAACTGGAGGATTTAACATTTCTCCAAGTTCTTTAAGGCTTAAATCTTCGTATGCCATTCTTATTTTAGCCATTTCTTGAAGACTATCTGATATGTTATCTAGACCTATTTTTTCATCAATAAGTTTTATATTTTCAATTTGTCTAACTGATGCATTAACAATCTTTGTTAAATTTGCAGTTTCACAATTTACAATTCTATTTACGTTATTTCTCATCTCTTTTACAATCTTTGTGTTTTGTAGTGTTAAAAGTGCAGAAAATCCACCTATTAAACTAAGTAAATCAGATATTTGTTCACTTTCTTTTAAATAAACCACAAAATTATTTTTTCTAACTACTACTTTACTATTAAATTCAAATTCATTTATTAAATCTCTAAGAGAATTTGCATACTCTTCATTATTTGTAACAAATTCTAAATGATAATTTTTTCCTGGATCACTAATAGATCCACCACCCATAAAACAACCTCTAAGATATGCTTTTTTTTCTTCTTTGCTTTTTAAAATATCTAAGGGCACTTTATTATATGGTGTAAAACCTTCATTTGGTTCTAATATTCTAATACTTTTCATTAATTTTTCAGAACCCATATCAGATTTTACTAATAAAATATAACTATTATTTCTTTTTAAAAGTTGATTTTTATTAACGTATATTTCTGTATTAATTTCAAAACTTTCTTTTAGAGTTTTAAAAACTTTTCTTGCAACTGAATTAAGTTCAGTACTAATTTTTAAACTCATACTTTTAAATCCAACTATTTGCATACTTCCAGATAACCTAACAATCCCTGCAAGTTCTGCAATACTTTCTTCCTTAGTATTATTTACAATTCTACTCAATTCATTTTTCGTCTCAGTCGAAAACGACACCTTAATCACCTTTTTTTCAATCTTTTTTTTATATCGCTAACTGCAATTTTCATTATTTCTTTTTCGTCGTCATACTTTGCAAGTTCAACAACTCTATCTATATGAATGAATTTTGCATCAACAAACCCTTCTTCTTTTTGAGGAGTAGTATTCATATTTTTAGATTTCATCAAATACCAAAAAACTGTTTTGTGAACAGAACGATTTTCATCCCAATTCTCTTTAAATGTATAGTGAATTTCGCCTAAGTATTTTATTACTTCAGCTTTAATTCCACTCTCCTCCATAACTTCTCTAAGCGCTGCATCTATTTTATCTTCGCCTGTTTCAATCTTTCCTTTTGGTAGTACCCAATCTCCATTGAATTTTCGAAGTAAAAGTACAGCATTACCAAAAAGAACTACTCCTCCGGCACTAGCTTCTTCTCTCATAACATACTCCTTAACTTCAATACAAAACTTTTATTTATTAAGTGTTTATTTACTTGATTTATGACTTCGTGCCAAATCAACAATTACTTTTGATATTTTATTTGCATTATGTCTTATATAATTATTTTTGACTTCAATAAAATCATCTTCTATATATTTTATTTTTCTATTCTTTAAAACTTCTTTTTGATTATTGTCTAACATAACTAAATTTGCACCATCTTTTTTATATTTCTCAAATGCCTCATCAGAAACATTTTGATTATTTGAAAGTACAAAATCTACTAAATCCTCTTTTGAATGCTTATTAATTGCATCAATGTGATCTATCACGTTATAAAAATCACTTTCTCCTGGTTGAGTCATAACATTACTAACATAAACCTTTGGCGCCTTAGAATTTTTTATAGCCTCAGACACTCCATCAACTAATATGTTTGTCATTATGCTAGTATACAAACTTCCGGGACCTATAACTATTATATCCGCATCTTTTATAGAATTTAGAACTTCATCAAGTGGCTTAACATCTTTCGGTTCAAGAGTCATTTCATCTATTAAAGTATTATTTTCTTTGCAGTAATCAGGAATTATAGATTCACCTTTTATAGTTTCACCATTTTTTAATTTTGCAACTAATTTAACGTCTGTTAATGTGACAGGTAGTACTTTTCCCGTTATAGCAAAAATTTCACTTAATTTGTATACTGCAAGTTCAAAATTACCATAAACTCCATTCATAGCTGCTAAAAATAAATTGCCAAAGCTTTGACCTTTAAGACCACCTTCTTCAAATCTATACTGCATAATTTCTTTCATAGTAGGTTCTATATTAGCAAGTGCTAAAAGGCAATTTCTTATATCTCCCGGAGGTAGCATTCCAAGGTCTTCACGAAGTACTCCAGAACCTCCACCATCATCCGCAACTGTAACTACTGCAGTAATATTTTTTGTATGCTTTTTTAAACCTCTAAGAAATATTGATTGACCAGTCCCTCCGCCAAGAACAACAACTTTAGGATCTGTTTTTTCTCGTTGTTTTAATTTTAATTTTTCTAACTTTTCTTTTTTAGCCCTTATATAAATAAATACAGATGCTATCAAAGCCAAATAACCTAAATAACCTATTATCGTATACATATCTATCTTAACATAAAGTCTCTATGTTTTTTTATGACTCTATATCCTTCCCCTTCTAATTTATCATAAATCATATTTGAAATAGTAACTGATCTATGTCTTCCTCCAGTACAACCAATCCCAATAACCAAATGGTTCTTGCCTTCTATTGAGTACTGTGGAACTAAGAAAGAAATCATATCATTTAATTTATTATAAAATTCCCTACTAACTTCTGAATCCATAACAAAATCCCTAACATCTTCATCGTCTCCAGTTTTTTGTCTTAAATCTTCTATGTAGTATGGATTTGGTAAAAATCTAACATCAAACATTAAATCACAATCTGTAGGTATTCCGTGCATAAACCCAAATGAAATAACTGAAATTGTAAGTTTAGTATTATGATTTCCTTCTGAATAAATCTTTTTAATTTCAGATTTTAAATCTATAGGTTTCATATTTGTAGTATCAATTATACAAGTTGATTTTAATCTTAAAGGTTCCATAACTTGACGTTCTTCTTTTATACCTTCTGGAATTTGAGTATTATTTGAAAGTGGATGATTTCTTCTCGTCATCTTATATCTTTTAAGAAGTGCCTCATCTGAACAATCAAGATAAAGTATTTCATACTTATGATTATTTTCATCCAATAGATTTAATTCTCCATAAAGTTTTTCAAAGAATTTTCTACCACGAATATCAAGACCTAGTGCCACTTTATCTATATTCGAATTTGGTAATGTACAAAGTTCTGCAAATTTAACTATTAAACTTGGTGGTAAATTATCAACGCAGTAATACCCCATATCTTCTAACGATTTCATTGCCTCACTTTTTCCAGAACCTGATAATCCAGTTACTATAACAAATTTCATAATAATCCTCCTTTTAGATTTATTCTAAATTTTTACATTCTCAATTAAATTAACATCTACTCCACTCTTTTTTACAATGTCTTTTGCTAAATTAAAGTTTCCAACATCAACAGGTCTATGTGCATCAGAACCTATTATAAATCTATTTTGTATATGTTTTATTTTATTTAATTGTTCAACATTTAAATAGCCGTGACTGCTATTTATTTCAAGACATGTATTAGTTTCTTTTGCATACTTTGCAACTTCCTCAATATATACGTCCCCTTTATCTCCAGGGTGAGTTATTATAAAAATATCATTATTTTTCATAGTATTAATTATTGCATTAGTGTTATATTCTTTAGTTTTTTTTATATTTTTAAAATAATTATTAGCATGATTCATTATAGCATCAAATGAATTTGGTGTTGATCCAAAATGATATCCCGCCATTATATAATCACATAATTTTAAAATCTTATCATTAGTATCTATATTCCCTTTATCATCAAGTACATTACATTCCATACCAAGCAAAATATCAATTTGTGGATACTTTTCATTTAAAAAATCTATTTCATCTCTCATAGTTTGAAGATCTTTTAATTTTATTCCAAATGTTAAATGTTTATATCCGTGATCTGATATTCCAATCTTTTCAATTCCAAGTTCTATTGCCCTCTCAACATTTTCCTCAATAGTTCCTTTTCCATGGCTATATTTAGTATGCGTATGGTAATCAGCTAGTATTTTCATATTTTAATCCTCTCCAAGTATTTTAACTTCTGGTTCTAATTCTACATTAAATTTATCTTTTACTATAGTTTTAACTATATACATTAAATTTAATATATCTTCACAAGTTGCATCTCCTGTATTTACTATAAATCCACTATGCTTTGTTGAAACTTGTGCACCACCCATACTAAGTCCTTTAAGTCCCGCATCATCAATTAATTTGGCAGCAATAAATCCTTCTGGTCTTTTGAATGTACTTCCTGCACTTGGCATATTTAGAGGTTGATTAGCTACTCTTTTTTGAGTTGCATCTCTAATTTCATTTCTAATTATTTCACTACAAGATTTTTTAAGTTTCATTTTACTAGATAAAACTATATAATTTTTATTTGCTAATACACTTTTTCTATATGAAAATTCCATCTCTGAATTACTAAGTTCAAAAATGTTACCATCTTCATCTAAAAGTCTAACACTTTGTACAATGTCTTTCATTTCTCCACCATATGCACCAGCATTCATATATATAGCCCCACCAATAGTTCCCGGAATTCCTGCTGCAAATTCAAAACCACTAAGTCCTTCTCTTGTAAATGCCTTACTAATCGTTGAAAGTATTACACCTGATTGAACATCTACATATTCTCCTTTTATTTCAAATTTATTAAATTTATTAGTAATTTTAATTATTACACCCCTAAAGCCACCATCTTTAACTAATAAATTTGATCCATTACCAACTATTAAATAATTTATATTTTTCTCTTTTAAATATTTAATAAGTGAAATAAGTTCCTCTTCATCGCTTGGAGTGATTAATACATCAACCTTTCCACCAACTTTAAATGAAGTATGTTTTTTCATTTCTTCATCAAATTTTATATTATCTATATTAACTATATTTTTTAATTCACTATACATTAATTTACCTCCTCAAACTATCTACTTTTTAATAATATGACTATACTTAATATAATAATCTATAAGAAAAAAAATAACAATATATAAACTTTTAATTCCTATTCTAACTATTCTTTTATATAAATATATTTATAAATAAATTAAACGATATTACTCTACATAAAAATATATAACTTATTTATTATTAATTTTTTTTGTTTCTTGTATACAAAAAATAATAATTGTTGTATAATCGTATAATTAAATTTATTATAAGGAGACGTTGAGTATGTCTGATAAAAAAATGTTAGCACCAGCTGAAATTGCAGAGTATGCAGTTGAAGTTGGAATAAAAAAAGCGAATAGCGCACCATTTAAAGTTTTAATTTCTGCATTTTTAGCAGGAGCATATATTTCATTTGGGGCATTAGGTTCTGTGGGTGCATCTTACAACCTATTAGCAAATCCTGAAACTTATGGTCTTGGTAAAATGGTTGCAGGTCTTATGTTCCCAGCAGGTCTTATATTAGTTTTAGTTGCAGGTGCAGATTTATTTACAGGGAATATATTACTTACTTTAGCAGCGCTTAGAAATAAAATTACTTGGCCACAAGCATTTAAAAACTGGGCAATAGTTTGGACTGGAAATTTACTTGGTGCAATAGTTGTTAGTATTTTAATTAGCTTGTCAGGTGTATTTAACTGGAGTGATGGTCTTTATGGGGGAGTATTATTAAAGACTGGTATTGGAAAATTAGGATTTGATATGATCCAATTAATAGCATCAGGTATCCTATGTAACTGGTTAGTTTGTGCAACTGTTTGGATGACTTATGGTGCAACTGATATAGTTGGAAAAGTTTTAACAGGATTTTTTGGAATATTTTTATTCGTTTGTACGGGATGGGAACATAGTGTTGCTAATATGGCCTATTTATTCGTTGGATTATTTAATAATACAAATCCTATATATTTAGATGCTGCACACAGAACTGCTGCTGATGCATCTGTTATAAATCTTTCAAATATATTTATGAATAACTTAATTCCAGTAACTATTGGAAATATAATTGGTGGTGTAGTATTTGTAGGTGCCACTTATTACTATTTATATCTTTCAGATAAAGAAGAAGCTTAATTTTTAAAATGCCCATAGGGCATTTTTTTATTTATCTTTTTTATAATTAATAGTATAATTATTTATCAATAAACCTAGAAAGAGGTTAGTAACTATTAGTTAAAAATTATAAAATAGCAAAATTATCGTTGAATTTAATCTAGTTACTTGCATAATTAAATCAACAATTGATAAAATTAAGTATATAAGGAAAAATATACAAGATTTAATAAAATATGATCTTATCAAAAAAGTTAGATTACTTCCAACTAAATAATAAGAGTATCTTTTATGGAAATCTTCAAACACTGCAAGATTTATGTATAATTAGACTCTAGGAAAGCAATATGAAAATTATAAAAATGGTGGTAAGTTCATATCTGATAACGACCTTAGAAAATAAGTTACAGTACTTAAAAAAGATGAACTTTTTTGGCTTTTAAAGAAGTATCTAATAACGTTTCGAAACAAGCAGTTAAAGATGCTTGTAAAAGTTATTAAAACTTTTTTAAAGTAAAATCATCTTTTCCAAAGTTTAAGAGTAAAAGAAAAGCTAAACCTTCATTTTATAATTATAATGTCAAATTAAAAGTTAAAGATGAAAAAATAGTTTCACTTAAAAAATAGGGTGGGCTAAAACTAATGAACAAATACCAATAGACGTTAAATATATAAACCCAAGGATAAGTTATGACAATAAATATTGGTACTTATATGTTTGAATTGAAGTTAGCGAAGTAAAAGAAACTTTAATAAACGAGTCTTTAAGAATAGATCTTGGTTTAAAATATTTATCTATACATTCAAATGGAATAGTTTATAAAAATATAAACAAAACTAAAACAGTTGAATCTATAGAAAAAATACTTAAAAGAATGCAAAGACAAGTTTTAAAAAGATATGAAAAAAATAAAAAAGGAAAGGATTTTACTAAAACAAAAAATATTATAAAATTGAAAAAAAGGATAAAACGTATCCATAGAAGATTATCAAATATTAGACAAAATTATCTTCATCAAACTACTACAACTATAGTCAAAAGTAATCCTTACAGAATAGTTATTAAAGATTTAAATGTTTCTAATAGATGAAAAATAGATATTTATCAAAACAAGGATTTTATTAATTTAAAAAACTCCTTGAATATAAGTGTAAATTTAGAGGGATTAAATTTGTATTAGCAAACACATTTTTCCCTTCATCGAAAACTTGCAGTAATTGTGGAACTATTAATAAAAACTTAAAATTATCACATAGAAAATATATCTGTAAATGTGGTTTAATTATTGATAGGGAGTTAAATGCAAGTATTAATCTTTCTAATTATAAATTAGTATAAATCACCAAAAAGATAACACTAATATGTAGGATTTATTACATCCGAATTTATGACTGTGAAGTATCACAACAAATGAAAGTAGCTTTTTGCAAAATCTGGTATGATTAATCAGTAATAAGAAGAATTTTATATAGTTTTTAACTTTTTTATAATTATTTATAGAGTTTTAGTAATGGTGTTTATATTGTTATCAACATTAAAAGAAATCTGGTACGAATTTTCTATAACAGCAATTTATATAATTAATTTTACGGTTATTGTTAGTTTAATTTTTAAGCAAAAAAGAAGTATTGAAACTACTATTGCTTGGATATTAGTTCTTTCTATTATACCCGTTATTGGATTTTTTATTTATATGGCATTTGGACGTGGAATTTCAAAAGACAATATGTTTAAAATAAAAGAGGCTGAAGATAAAATATTAAAAGAAAATATTATCGATACTCACAAAAAATTAAATCAACAAAGTAAAGTAAGTTCTGATTTGTATGAATACAAAGATATGATATATACTCTTGCAAACTCGAATAATGCTATTTTAACTACAAATAATGATCTTTGTTTATATTCTGATTCAACAGAATTTTTCGATTCTCTGCTTTTAGAACTTAAAAATGCAAAAAAATATATTAATATTCAATTTTATATTTTTAAAGACGACAATATAGGAAATGAAATTATAGACATATTAATCGATAAAGCACAAAATGGAGTTGAGGTCAGATTTTTATACGATGCAGTTGGAAGTCGATCTATAAAAAATAGAACTATTTCAAAGCTTAGAGATGCTGGTGTAAAAACTTCCGCATTTTTCCCTTCGTTTATGAAAATATTCAACTTCAACGTGAATTATAGAAATCATAGGAAGATAGTAACAATAGATGATGAAATCGGATTTATTGGAGGAAATAATGTTGGGGATGAATATTTAAGTAAAAATAAAAGATTTGGATATTGGAGAGACACTCACCTTTTACTCAAAGGAGATAGTGTATTAGACCTTAATATGAGGTTTTTACTTGACTGGAGATATACTACAGATGAAGTTATAAATCTTGATTCTTATTTAACTAAAACTTCAAAAAAAACTTATTCATCAGAAACTCCGATACAAATAGTTTCTAGTGGACCTGAAAGTACTGAACTTGATGAAATAAAATTTGGATATATGAAAATGGTACAAAAAGCTAAGAAATATATTTATATTCAAAGTCCATACTTCATTTTGGACAAGTCCTTAACTGAGACTTTAAAACTAGCTTGCTTATCAGGTGTTGACGTTAAAATAATGTTTCCTGGAAAACCCGATCATCCATTCGTTTATTGGGCATCTTCTTCATATGCTGGAGAATTATTAAAGTTTGGTGCAAAAATATATAACTACAATGAGAATTCATTTTTACACGCAAAAACAATGGTAATAGATGATAAAGTTTGTTCTATTGGAACTGCAAATATGGATATTAGAAGTTTTGAGCTTAATTTTGAAATAAATGCTTTTATCTATGAAAGTGAAACTTCAATAAATCAAAGATTAGCATTTGAAAATGATTTACTAGAATCAAAAGAAATAACACTTGAAATGTATAATTCAAGAACTAGAAGTGTTAGAATTAAAGAATCAATTTCAAGACTTTTATCTCCAATACTTTAAAAAAACCTAAAGTGATATCACTTTAGGCTTTTTTTTAATTATGTATAAGCTGTGCTAAGTTTTTAGTAAATTCAACTGCAGAATCATATCCCATAATTCTTTGTCTATAATTCATTGCAGCAACTTCAAGTATCATAGCAGTATTTCTACCCGGTTTAACTGGTACTACTAACTTTTCAACCTTAGTTCCAAGAATTTCTTCGTACTCTTTATCAAGTCCTAATCTATCATAATGATTATCTTTATTCCAATTTTCCAGATGAACTACTATATCAATCATCTTAGATGATTTTGTAGCCCCAACTCCATAAAGGCTTTTTATATCTATTATTCCAATTCCTCTAATTTCCATATAATTTTCTAGTATTTTAGGCGGTTGACCAACTAAAATATTATCATCAATTTTTTTTATTTCAACAGAATCATCTGCTACTAATCTATGTCCTCTTTGAACAAGTTCAAGCGCAGTTTCAGACTTTCCAACACTACTCTCACCTTTTATAAAAACTCCTATACCATTTACATCAACTAATACTCCATGAAGTGTAACACAAGGTGCTAATTTATCATCTAAATAATTTGATAATTTATTTATTAATCTAGTTGTATTTCTTCTACTTTTTAAAATTACTCTATTATGTTTTTTCGCATACTTTAAAACATCTTTTTTGACTTCAAGTTCTCTTGAAACTATTAAAGCCGGTATTTCATAAGAGAAGAACTTATCTAAAGTTTCTTTTCTAACATTTTCATCCATATGACCAAAATATTCATATTCTGTTTTTCCAACTATTTGTATTCTTTCGTGTGCAAAATATTCAAAATACCCTGCAAATTGAAGACCTGGTCTGTTTAAATCTTGTGAATAAACATAATAATCGTTTTTTTCATCAGGCATATAAACAACCTCAAGTTCTAAATCCTTTATAATATCTTTTATAGACACTCTTGTAACGCAATCCATAGCACATCTCCTTTGATATTAGTTTCCTTTAAAAAACTCAAATATTTTTTTTGCAAGTGGCTTTGTAATTCCCTCAACTTGTGAAATTTCTTCAATACTTGCATTTTTTATTTTGTCAATATCTTTAAAATGATTAAGCAGGGATTTTTTTCTTTTATCCCCTACTCCTTGTATATCATCTAACACAGATTTTGTCAAAGATTTATTTCTGAGTTGCCTGTGATAATTTATTGCATAATTATGAACCTCTTCTTGTATACTTGATACAAATTTAAAAAGCTCACTTTTTTTATCTAGTTCAATATCAATTTCTTTATTAATTATTCCTTTGGTTCTATGAAAATCATCTTTATACATTCCAAAAAGAGGAATATTTAAATCATATAACTTTAATACTTTTTTAACTGAACTAACTTGTCCAAGTCCTCCGTCTAATAATATCAAATCTGGTAAATTTTCTTTTTCTCTAAGCCTTCTAGTCAAAACTTCTTCCATAGACTTATAATCATTCGGCCCTTCAACAGTCTTTATTTTATACTTTCTATACTCTTTTTTATCCTTTATACCTTCAATAAAAACTACCATAGCACCTATTGAATCTACTCCACTTATATTTGAAATATCATAACTTTCAATTCTATTCGGTATTTTATCCAGTTTTAGAATTTCTTTTAATTCAATTAATCTTTTATTTATCTTTTCAAATTTATTACTACTATTTTTTGAAAATTTCTCAAGATATTCAAATGCATTCTTTTTAACTAATTCTATTAAACTTCTCTTTTCACCCTTTAACGGTAATCTTAAATTAACTTTTTGACCTTTTATAGAAATTAAATAATCATTAATTATTAAAATATCATCAATTTTTTGTTCAACTAAAATTTCTTTTGGAATGTATTCACTTTGAGAGTAAAACTGCTTTATAAAATTCGATAAAATAACATCTTTTTCTTCATAAAGAACATCTTCAATTATAAAGTTTTCACGACCAGTTACTTTTCCATTCCTAATAAAAAATATTTGAATGCAAGCTTCATTTTCAATTTTTGCAATAGCAATTATATCTTGATTTAATAAAACATCTTTAGTATCAATCTTTTGTTTTTGTAATATTTCTTCAATACTCTTTATCTTATCTCTATAAATTCCTGCCTCTTCAAATTTGAGATTCATTGCACATTCGTTCATTTTTTCATTTAATATTTCGATTAATTTATCTTCTTTACCACTTAAAAAAAGAGATATTTCATCAATCATCTTTTTATAATCATTAACTTCAACATTTCCAGTACAAGGTCCAACACACCTATTAATATGCAGGTTTAAACAAGGTCTAACCTTCTTTTCTATTGCACGTTTAATGTCTATACTGCAAGTTCTTATTGGATAAATACTCTTTATTATATCTATAGTTTCATTTACTGCTCCTATATTAGTATATGGACCAAAATATTTACATTTATCATTTAAGACTTTTCTAACTTTAAGAATTCTTGGATATTCTTCATTTGTGGTTAATTTTATATATGGATAAGTTTTATCATCTCTAAGTAAAATATTATATTTTGGCCTATATTCCTTAATCAAACTACATTCAAGAATTAATGCCTCAAGTTCAGTATCAGTCATTATATATTCAAAACTTTTAATATTACTAACCATAGAAATCACTTTTTGTGAATGGTTTTTCGAACTTTTAAAATATTGTCTAACTCTGTTTTTTAGATTTTTAGCTTTTCCAACATAAATTATTTTTTCGTCTTTATCTTTCATTAAATACACACCACTATTTTCTGGTAGTATTTTTAGTTGTTCTTCTATATTAAACAATTTATCACATCCTAAAATATATACTTCAAATACTTTTATTTTAACATATTTTACCCACAAAAATAAAATCCTAATAAAAAAAGATGAAGTAAAAATACTTCACCTTTTTCTTAAATATTAATTATGATTTCCACCATTTACTTGTAACATAAATGTTGCTGAATCTGAATCAGTTTTAAATTCGTCTGAATCTTTAAATTCATCAACATATTCAGAAGATAATCCTACTCTATCTATTTCACCACTCTTATAAAGAGTAACTGCAGTTCCCGTATCTTTTACTATCTTAAAATTGATAGTATCTAACTTAACAGCATCTTTATCCCAGTAACTATCATTTTTTGTGAATGCATATTGATCTTCCATCTTCCAAGTTGTAAGTGTGAAAGGTCCATTGTATAATTGCTTATCAAGTGCCGTTCCATAGCTATCTCCACAACTTTCAACGAATGCTTGATTTTGTGGGAAGAATAATGGGAATGACATTAATTCTGCAAAGTATGCAACCGGTCTATTTAAAACTACTTCAAAAGTATAATCATCTACAGCAGTATTTGATACTATATCATCCATAATATATGCATATTCAGATGCAGTAGTTGGATCTAATGTTCTATCCCAAGAATATTGATAGTCGTGTGCAGTAACACTCTCACCATTTGACCATACTGAATCTTGGTTTAACTTAAATGTCCAAATAAGTCCATCTTCTGAAACTTCATAGCTTTCTGCTCCAGCAAGCACTGCATTTCCATTTTCATCACTTCTAATTAAACCTTCCATAACGTTATTGATTACTCCAAATGAAACTGAGTTTGTTGCTAAACTTATATCTAGAGTTGGTATATCTGAACTATCTAATAAGTTAAGTACTTTTTCATCTTTATCTACATCTGCAGTTTTATATGTGTAATCAGATCCCCAAGAGTGCATAATTATTCCACTTACATAATCTTTCTCAACATAAGAAGATCCTCTTTGATAAATTGGAATTAAAAATGCATCTTCAAGTATTTTCCCTTCTGCCTCTGCATATTTTTGGTAAGCTTCAGTAGTATCTAAAGTTTTTGCTTCTTTTATTAAACTATCAACTTCAGAATCACTATATCCTATTTGAACTGCATATTGTCCACCAGTTTCCATAGTCTTTAAGAAAGTTAATGGATCTGGATAATCTGCTCCCCATCCTGAAAACGATAAATCAAAATCTCCAGAGCTCTCTTTTTCTAATTTTTGAGCAAATGGTAAATTAGTAACTATAGCACTTAATCCTTCTAATGCTCCTATTTCAGCTTGAATATATTCTCCTGTTTTCTTACCAGAATCACTATCATACGTTAATATATCTATTTCAACAGTATCGAATCCAAGCTCTTCCTTTGCAGCTGCCCATAATTCCTGAGCTTTTTCCTCGTTATATGCGTGACCCATACCTTTTGTTAAATCTCCATAGTCAGATCCATTATCCATTGCCAATCCTTCTGGAGTATATCTATCTGTTGCTACAGATCCATTATTAAGTATAATATCAACATAAGCCTCTTTATCTATCATCATAGCTATCGCAGCCCTTGCATTTTGATTTTCTAATACTTGTGCAGAAGTTGCAGGTCCCCCAGTAGTTGTTCCTCCATCTGTTGATGAATCATCAGATGAACTACTACAACCAACTAATAAAGTACTGCTTAAAAGTGCTAATGTTGCCATAGTCGTTAACTTTCTCTTTTTAAACATTTTATTACCCCCTTAAATTTGATTTTTTGGTTATTTCTATCAAACCTCTTGTTTTATAAATGTATTATAATACAAATTTTAGTAAATTGCACTACTTTTTTTGAAATTTTCTGAAAATTTTTAATTTTTAATTAAATTTTTATTATTTAAGTACAATCCCATAATTATTTATATTATTTAATAATATCTTAAATTCCTTTTTTTATTTAAAAAACTGTACAATTCATTCAAATTTAGCCATTAATTGATAATGATTTTTAATTAAAAAATGCTAAGTTATTTTTTATAACAAAAAAAAGATGCAAAAACTTTGCATCTTTTCCTTAATAAATTATTTATTAATAATATTATTTACCACCATTAATTTGAAGTATATAAGTTGCAGCTTCTAAATAAGATTTTATTTCTGAAGAATCTCTAAATTCATCAACATATTCAGATGATAAAGCTACTCTATCTATTTCTCCACTCTTATATAAATTAATTGCAGTCCCTCTATCTTTAACTATTTTAAAGTTTATAGAATCTAAATTAACTGAATCTTTATCCCAGTAATTTTCATTTTTTGTGTATCCATACTGATCTTCCATTCTCCAAGTTGTAAGAGTAAATGGTCCATTGTAAAGTTGAGTTTCAACTGAAGTACCATAACTAGCTCCTACACTTTCAACGAATGCTTGATTTTGTGGGAACATTATTGGGAATGACATTAACTCTGCAAAATATGTTACTGGTCTTTTAAGCGTAACTTCAAAAGTATAATCATCAAGTACTTCATAACTTTCTATACTATCAAACTTATATGCATATTGTGATGCAGTTTCTGGGTTTAAAGTTCTATCCCAAGAATATTTGTAATCATTTGCAGTAACACTTTCACCATTTGACCACTTAGAATTTTGGTTTAATTTAAAAGTCCAAGTAAGTCCATCTTCTGAAGTTTCATAACTTTCAGCTCCAGCCATTATAACATTACCATTTTCATCAGTTCTAGTTAAACCTTCCATAGTATTGTTCATTACACCAAATGAAACTGAATCTGTTGCTAAACTAACATCCATAGTAGGTATGTCTGCACTATCTAATAAATTAAGTACTTTTTCATCTTTATCTACATCTGCATTTTTATATGTATAACTTGGTCCCCAAGTATGATTTATAATTCCACTTACATATTCTTTTTCTACATAAGATACTCCAGAGTAGAATAATGGTACTATGTATCCTTCTTCTAACATTAACTGTTCTGCTTGTGCATACTTTTGGTGTGATTCTGTTGCATCAGTTGAAAACTTAGCTTCTTCAACTAAACTATCAAACTCTTCACTACTATATCCAACTTGTATTGAATACTTATTACCAGTTTCCATTGTTGTTAGGAAACTTAGTGGATCTGGATAATCTGCTCCCCAACCAGAGTATGACATATCAAAATCTCCAGAACTTTCTCTTTCTAATCTTTGTGCAAACGGAAGATTTGTTATAGTAACATCTAGTCCATCTAAATCAGATAATTCTGATTGAATATATTCTCCAGTTTTCTTAGCATTATCTGTATCTGAAGTTAATATGTTTATTGAAACATTGTCAAATCCAAGTTCTTCTTTAGCTTTTTCCCAAAGTTCTTTTGCTTCTTCTTCGTTGTATGCGTGACCCATATCGCTAGTTAATTCAGCATAGTCAACCCCATTGTTAAACGATAAACCACTTGGGGTAAATTGATCTGTAGCTTCTGATCCATCATTTAAAACTACATCTGCATAACCTTCTTTGTCTATCATTTTAGCTATTGCAGCTCTTGCATTTTGATTTGCTAAAACATCTTTTGAAGTTGCAGTTAATCCTGCACCACTACCATCACTTGATGATTGACACCCTATAAGTAAACTACTACTCATAAGAGTTAAAGCTACTAATGTTGTTAATTTTTTTCTCTTAAACATTTTTCTCTCCCTTGATGTATTTAATTTATTTATAAAGTAATAAATTACTTTAAATAGCATAATGTTTATTTGTGATTAGATGCATTTAGTTGTAACATAAAAGTTGCTGCCTCTAAGTAAGAATGGTACTCATTTGTATCTTTAAATTCTTCAACATATTCAGATGCTAAAACTACTCTATCAATTTCACCACTTTTATAAAGATTTATTGCAGTACCATTGTCTTTTACAATTTTAAAGTTAACTGTATCTAAATTAACATTTTCTTTATCCCAATAAGTATCATTTTTTTCAAACGCATACACATCTTCCATTCTCCAAACTGAAAGAGTAAATGGACCATTATAAAGTTGAGTTTCTATTGATGTTCCATAACTATCTCCCATACTTTCAACGAATGCTTGATTTTGTGGGAATAAAAGCGGGAATGATACAAGTTCTGCAAAGTATGATAATGGGTATTTTAAAGTTACTTCAAAAGTATAATCATCTAGTACTTGCCACGAATCTATATCTTCTAACATATATCCAAATTGAGTTGCCTCATTAGGATCTACAGTTCTATCCCAAGAATATTTATAATCGTGTGCCGTAACTTTATCTCCATTTGACCACATTGCTTTTTCATTTAAATTAAAAGTCCATACTAATCCATCTTCTGAAACTGTGTAGTCTGTAGCTCCTGCCATAACTACTTCAACATTTTCATCAATTCTAGTTAAACCTTCCATAGTATTATTCATAGCACGGTAAGTAACTGAATTATTAGCATGACTAACATCCATAGTTGGAATATCTGATGTACTTAGTAAATTAAGCACTTTTTCATCTTTGTCTACATCTGCATTTTTATATGTATAATCAGATCCCCAAGGATGATTTATAATTCCACTAACATACTCTTTTTCTGCGTAAGAAATTCCAGAATCGAATAACGGTATTAAATAAGTATCCTCTAACATCATTTTTTCTGCCTCTGCAAATATTTCATATGATTTATTAGTATCAGTTTCAGATATAGCATCAGTTAATAATTGGTTATATTCTTCACTATCATATCCAACTTGAGCCGCATATTTCCCACCGGTTTGCATAGTTTTTAAATAACTAAGTGGATTTGGATAATCTGCTCCCCATCCAGTATATGATATATCGAAGTCTCCAATTGCATCTCTTTGACTTCTTTGAGTAAATGGTACGTTAGTTATTGTTAAGTTAAGCCCTTCTAAAGCACTAAGCTCTGCTTGAATAAACTCGCTAGTCTTTTTAGAGTTATCAGTATCTGATGTTAATAAATTTATAGTAACATTATCAAATCCAACCTCTTCTTTTGCCATTTCCCAATGCTCTTTTGCCTCATCAGTATTATAAGCATGTCCAAAACCTTCAGTCAACTCTGTATAATCACTACCTTCATTAATAGCAAGACCTGTTGCAGTAAATGTATTTGTGGCTTTTGAGCCATTATTTAATATAACATCTACATATCCTTCTTTATCTATTGATTTAGCGATTGCAATTCTTGCATTTTGATTTGCTAAAACATCTTTTGATGTTGCAGTTATTTGTGAAACACTATCATCACTTGATGATTGGCATCCAATAAGTAAACTACTACTCATAAGAGTTAAAACTAATAATGTTGTTAACTTTTTTCTCTTAAACATTTTCATCCCCCAATATTAGTTAGTCCATAAAGCGATAAATCGCTCTATGAACTAAATTATTTATTTTTATATTAAACTATTTTTGATTAGATGCATTTATTTGTAACATAAATGTAGCAGCCTCTAACCAAGAACCAAACTCATTTGTATCTTTAAACTCATCAACATATTCTGATGCTAAAAGTACTCTATCAACATCTCCATTTTTATAAAGATTAATAGCAGTTCCATCATCCTTTACAACTTTAAAATTTATTAAATCTAATGCTACATTATCTTTATCCCAATAAGTATCATTTTTAGAAAATGCAAATGCATCTTCCATTTTCCAAACTGAAAGTGTGAATGGTCCATTATAAACTTGAGTTTCTACTGAAGTTCCATAACTATCTCCCATACTTTCAACGAATGCTTGATTTTGTGGAAATAAAAGTGGAAATGATACGAACTCAGCAAAATATGATAATGGATATTTTAAATTAACTTCAAAAGTATAATCATCAATTACTTGCCAAGAATCTATATCATCTAACATATATGAATATTGTGCTCCTGTATCTGGGTTTACTGTTCTATCCCAAGAATACTTGTAATCGTGTGCTGTAACTTTATCCCCATTTGACCATACTGCTTTTTCATTTAATTCGAAAGTCCAAACTAATCCATCTTCTGAAACTGTGTAATCTGTGGCACCTGCCATTATTACTTCTCCATTTTCATCAATTCTAGTTAAACCTTCCATAGTATTATTTATTGCTCGATAAGAAACTGAATTATTTGACTGACTAACATCCATAGTTGGAATATCAGATACATTCAGTAAATTAAGTATTTTTTCTTCTTTATCTACATCTGCATACTTATAAGTGTGATCCACTCCCCAAGAGTGATTTATAATTCCACTTACATACTCTTTTTCTGCATAAGATCTACCTGAATAGAATAATGGTATCAAGTATGTATCATTTAACATCATTTCTTCTGCCTCTGCAAACTTTTCATATGCCTCAGTAGTATCTGTTGAACTTACTGCCTCTTTTAATAAATCATTATACTCTTCATTATCGTATCCAACTTGTGCTGCATACTTACCACCAGTTTCCATAGTTTTTAAGAAACTAGTTGGATCTGGATAATCAGCTCCCCATCCGGTATATGATATATCAAAATCTCCTACCGATTCTTTTTCGATTCTTTGACCAAATGGCATATTAGTTATAGTTAAATTAAGCCCTTCTAATATACTAACTTCTGCCTGAATAAATTCACTAGTTTTTTTAGCATTATCTGTGTCTGATGTTAATAAGTTTATTGATACCTCATCAAATCCTAATTCTTCTTTTGCCATTTCCCAATGTTCTTTTGCCTCATCAATGTTATAAGCATGACCAAAATCTTTTGTTAATTCTGTGTAGTCCACACCATCGTTAATTGCAAGCCCAGTAGTTGTAAAATTATTAGTTGCTTGAGAACCATCATTTAATATAACATCTACATAACCTTCTTTATCAATTGATTTTGCTATTGCTATTCTTACATTCTGATTTGCAAGTACCTCTTTTGATGAAATTATATTAGTTGTCTTTGTGTCCTCAGAAGAGCTACACCCCATAATAAAAGTACTGCTTAATAATGATAAAATCGCAAGTGTCGTTAA
>JAWXUS010000195.1:0-2050 GCA_044426235.1 Peptostreptococcaceae bacterium
AATTGATAAATTTAATGAAATAAAATTATATGAAGTTGTACCAATAGATTTTATTGTAAAGGATAGCAATTATTATTTTGTTTGTGGAAATACAAAATATAATAGTTTATCTAATTATAGACTTGATAGAATTAAAAATGTAGAAATTATGGATTGTAATATAGAAAAATTAGATATAAAAGAATTAGAAGGTGGATTTAATCCATTTACATATTCAAAAAAGACTTTCAAAATGTTTGATGGAAAAGAAGATTATGTTGAAATTGAATTTAAGCATAATATATTGAATTTCTTAGTGAGTGAATTTGGAGAAGATATTAAAATAACTAAGTTAGACAATGGAAATTATAAAGGTGTATTTGTTGGTAAAATAGGATATGGGCTTATGAAATGGGTACTTCAGTTTGGTAGTAGTGTAAAAGTTATTAAGCCTAAAGAATTAGTTGATGATATTAAGAAAGAGATTGAAATTTTAAATAAGATTTATTAATAAATGAATATTTTTATTGTAGATAAGTATTAAAAATTATTTTTAGGACGATATTATAGGGGTAAGGTTAAATGATTTTTCTAAAAAATATGTATATAGTACGTAAAAATGTACAGGTTATGTATTTACAAATCGAAATATGAGTTATATTATATAATTATGTATAAATATTAATTTAATATGTATTTAGGTTTTATTTGGGAAATGAACTTAAATGAGAGAGGGGATAAAAATGAATAGAGCAAA
This sequence comes from Peptostreptococcaceae bacterium, assembly GCA_044426235.1. GTDB lineage: Bacteria > Bacillota > Clostridia > Peptostreptococcales > Peptostreptococcaceae > JAGHEK01. The sequence goes on from JAWXUS010000195.1 coordinate 737, forward strand.
TCAAATAAATATGGAAAGTCAAAGAGATTTAATTACTATCGAATATAATGAATTAATTCCAAAGACACAAATATCAATTAATGGGAATCCAATAAAACAAAGTAGCGAATTACATAAATTCACACAAGAAAGATTAAATTGTTGGGTAGATAGAGTAGTTGTACTTCTTACAGATGAAATAAATAATGATGAATTTGATATTGAATTTATAGGATCAAAGTCTTATTTTTATGATGTAAAAGAAGAATGTGAAAGATTTAGTGGTGTGAATGTAATTTACAAAGAACTAAATGAAACTATTCAAGGAGAATCTAATCAGATAATCAATAAATCAGATAAAATACTAAAATTAAAAGAATTGGTTGATTTTATGGAAGAAGGGCCAATCGAAGAATTAAGAGATAAAAAAATACGTGAAGACTATGAAAGAGCAGTTAATTCTGAATTTGAAATAGCAATAATTGCAACTATGAGTGCAGGGAAATCTACACTTATAAATGCTATGCTTGGTGGAGATATAATGCCTTCTAAAAATCAAGCTTGTACTGCAAAAATTTGTAGGATAAAGAATAATAAGAATAAAAGTGATTTTTCTGTAACTGCATTTGATAAAGATGGAAATGAAATTTCTAAAGAAGATAATGTAGAAAAAAGTTATTTGAGCGAATTAAATGATAATAAGAATATATTTATGACTGAAGTCGAGGGTAATATTTGTAATATAGAGGATAGTTCTATGAACTTAGTTTTAATAGATACTCCGGGACCTAATAATTCTCAAGATGAAAGTCACGAAGAAACAACAATGAATATGATAAAGGATAATGAAAATAAACCTTTAGTATTATATGTTATAAATGCAACTCAAATAGGAACTAATGACGATAAGACTTTACTTAGAGCTATTAAAGAACAAATGGATGCTAAAGATAAACAATCTAGAGATAGATTTATATTTGTTATTAATAAAATTGATCAAGTAGATAGTGGAAATGAATCTATAGAAGATATACTTAATAATACTAAAAATTATTTACAAAGTAATGGGATAGAAAATCCTAATATATACTTTGCATCATCTTCTATAGCTAAGACTGTAAGAAAAAAAATGAATGGACAACAATTATCTGATCAAGAACAAATAAGTATGATGTATTCAAACATATTAAAATCATTGAATTTATTAGAATATGCACCACTTAGTAATTCTATAAAAGATGAGATAAGAAAAGAAATAAATCTAAGTATAGAAAATGAAAATACAGATGATGAGCTATTATATTATACAGGTATACCATATATAGAAAAAGCTAT
>JAWXUS010000196.1:0-2049 GCA_044426235.1 Peptostreptococcaceae bacterium
TAGTAGTACATAAATGTAGTACTAATTTTACAATAAAATATTGGCTTAAACACAATAAAAATGGCTTATCTACGCAAAAGATAAGCCATTTTTTTGTTTTACAACTGGCAAAGTCGTGTTTTAACACATTTTTTCTCAAATTTCGACAATATTAATATAAAAAAGAAAGTGTTTTAGAATTACACTTTCTTAAATTATATCAAATGTACTCTGGCATTATTTTTTACATCTATCAATTCATCATTTTCATCAAAAAACAAATGAATTCCAATTCCCTCTTTAAATGATTGGTTCTTATAAAAATAAACAAAAAAGTTTGGTGCAGTTAGTCTAGAATTATATATATCTTCAATTGAATTAAATCCTTTGAATTGATAAGCATGCCCCTCTATTATCCTTTTATACATGGGAAATGGTTTCAAATTTTTTACAAGGTTGTTATAAAACTCATGTACTTCCATTTTCTTTACCTCACAACTATATACGATATCATACAATCTTCTAAATGATATCGAATTTCGAAGTGTTATTCGAAAAATATCCATTTTTTCATTATAAAAAAGTTGATAAATTTCATCTTTTATAGAGTAATCTTTTTTCCGTTGAGTATATATTAAATTTAAATACTCAGGGCAACTTTGTTTTTTATAATTAACAATAAATTTGAAATCATCAAGAGATACCATTAATGGATTAAAAACATATCCAAACTTTTCAGCTTCTGAATCACTGAAATTGATGAAATCATACATATCATTAGAAGTTATCAACAAGGGTATAATTTTTTTATTTTTTAATTCCAATTTTTTACCATTGGTAAACTTTAATTCATCTCTCTTTTTTATATTTTCCATATTCAAATGCAATTGTTTAACACCTTTTTTCAAATATTTTTTTATATTATCCCTACTATCCTTATAGGTAAAATGTTTTAAATTATAATCAATTGATTTCACTTCGCAAATAATAACATATTCGTCAAACTCTACAATAAAGTCGATTTCTCTATCATCAATGACTAATGATCGAGTCATAAAATTGGGATTAAGCGAATAAATTATATTTCCAACAACTAATTCCGTTATATCACCGCGTTCAAATCTAATATTCCTAACTATTGAATCATTTAAATTAGTTTCTATTAATTCATAATAGTTTTCTAAAATAAAATAAATATCTGGGGAAATTACAAACTCTTTAATCACAAATATAAGTTTATTAAATTCACTATTGTTGAGTAAATTACTAATTAATATTACATCTTCTTTTGATGTTTTAAAATCGTTCAAATCAAAACAATAATTGTTCCATTTTTTCATCGAATACTTTATAGCATTTTTCTTTAAATCATCAAAAAACAAACAAAAAGTTTCAAAGTTAACTTTTAACTCTTTGTTAATTTCAGATTTCCTCTTCTTTAAACAATCTTTATATAAATCAAAAGAATATAATGATACATTTCTACGTTTATTATATTTAGTATTTTCATGATATCGCGAATTAATGAAATTAAATCCGGTTGGCTCACCAATTAAAAGCGAATTTTCTTTTAAATCATACTTAGAAAGTTTAAAAAAAGATTTTTTTAAATTATCATAATTACATAAATACGAATAATAATTTTCTAAGAAAACTTCTTCTTTAAAAACATCGATATACTTTTCGCAATATTCTAAAATTGTTTCCTTTAAACAAATATCTTCATCAGGTCCTACTAGTGTATCTTCTTCTATATCTCTAAACATTCTTGTAACAAAAGATAAAAAACTTTCTCTCTTCATTGTTCTCTTAAAATATTTTTCAGGATAATTTTCAGACTGATATTTATCTATCTTATCTTTAAAGTAACTTATAAGAAGTGATACACCTATTAGAAATATTAAAATTAACATTATGATCAATATAACATATAAAATTTTTTCAAACATTTAACATACCCCATAACACTCAGAACGACATATACGATGTACTTCATCAAATACAATATAATCAAATTCATCTTTATTAAAACTATTTAACACATTATCCTGTGATAAAGTTTGAATAGTA
>JAWXUS010000197.1:0-2048 GCA_044426235.1 Peptostreptococcaceae bacterium
ATTGATGCATTAACTGCTCTTGCATTAGAATTAGGATTAAAAGCACAAGCAAACGCTATGGCTGCTTCAAGAATCTTAAATTACATTAGAATTAAAACTACATTAGAAGATAACGAATAAGAAAATAAAGCATATTTTGTAATTAATATAGGTATATGAAAAAAGAACTCTAGTATAAAAATCTATACTAGAGTTCTTTTTACTTATTTAGTTACTAATTCTCCATTTGATATTTCATATACAACATCACAATGTTTATGAGTATCAATTTTATGAGAAATAGAAATTATTGTATAACCATACTCAATTAAATATTTAAAGTTATTACAAATAATAAGCTCTGTTTTAGGATCTAAGTTTGATGTTACTTCATCTAATAATAGAATTTTATTATTTCTTAATAATCCTAACGCAATACTTAATCTTTGACGCTCTCCACCACTCATTAATTTACCAGCCTCACCAATATCAGTTTTAATACCATTTGGTAATTTACTAATATAATCGGTTAAACATGCAAATTCTAAAGCATTATTAATATCGTTATCGTTACTATTAATTAACTTTAAATTGTCTTCAATAGTTCCAGGAAATAAATATACATCTTGAGTGATTTTAGTAATTTTTGTTCTTAAATCAAAACTATTAATAGTGTTTATATCTATATTATCTATAAATACTTCATTATCATTAGTAGTATATAGTTTAGTTATTAAATCTAAGATAGTAGTCTTACCACTACCAGATTTACCTACAATTCCTGTCCACTCTTTACTTTTAATAGTTAAATTTAAATTGTTTAAAATAATACTATCCTCGTTGTAAGCAAAATTACAATTTTTAAATACAATATCTTTTTTAAAATCAAATTGTTTTTTATCTTTATTTTCATCTACTTCAGTTTCTAAAGTTAGATAACTAAATATTTTTTCATATTCAGCTTCTTTTTTCTTTTTATCAACAGAAGTCCTTAACATATAATTAAAATAAGTGTATAACATAGCAACATAAGTTATTACTGATACAAGTTGTCCTATTAATAAATTATCATTAAATATTAATAAAGCACCTACTCCAAAAGTAATACCTGTAAATAATATAGTAACAAATCCAGTATTCCATATACCAGATAATGAATCTAATGCTGCAACTCTTCCCCATATTTTATTAATCTTGTTATTATAATGATTAACTTCTTTAAGTTTAGTATCTTCTAATCTATTTAATTTAATAAATTCAATAGACTGAAATACATCCCCTTTTACTTGATTAATAATAGCATTAGTACTCATAACTTCTTTTATTTCTTTATCAACATCCCTCATTATTTTCTTTACTGGAAAATAAGCTATCGGTAAGTATAATAATTGAATACCTGCAAGTATTGGATTAACAAATAATAATATTATAAATAATACTATAGTTATAATAATTGATACATAATATTTAGCTAAATCAGATATATAGAAATTTATATAACTAACTGCTTCTTTACTTGAATAACTTAATAATTCTAAAGAATTTTGTTTATCGAACTCTTTCATATTTTGATTAATTAAATTAGTCATTATATCTATAGAAATTTTATTACCATTTTTTCTTATAAACTTCATTGTTACATAGTTGTAAATTGTTTGCATAACTATACTTATAAAAGGTATTGATATAAAAATTACTATACCTAGTATAAGAGCATTGATGTTTTTATTAGGAATATAGTCATCGATGATTAATCCCATAATTAATGGTGTACACAGAGGAATTATTTGAATTATACTAAAAAATATAATAGAAATAATTTGATTCTTTTTTAAATTATATTGTTTTAATTTGTTCATAATATCACCTCTCGTATATATATTTTAACATATAACACTTTATAATGAAACAATAAACTAATTAGGTAATCGAATTAAAAACATCGGTGTAGAACTTAATCTAAATGGTCTTTTATCTATTTTACTGCTACTTTTAATGTAGCACTACATACTAAATTATCATTAACATAAGCATTTGAATTAGCAACTCCTATACCATGTCTAAATTTA
>JAWXUS010000198.1:0-2045 GCA_044426235.1 Peptostreptococcaceae bacterium
GGGATTTATTCTTAATAATTACACTTCCACCAACCTTAGCATTATCGCTTATTAACACATCTCCTTTAATAAAAGCATTATCTCCAACTAAGGCATTTTTGTTAACAGTAGTGTTCCCTCTTATCTTAGCGCTATTAAACACTTTAGCTTTATCATATACTTCAGACATATCACTAACTTCAGCATCTTCAAATACCATAGCATCATCATAAACCTTAGCATCACCATAAATAAATGATTTTCCAGTATGAGATAAGTTGCTTTCTTTCTCTATAAATCCACCAAGCATATTATCTGATATTCTCTTTATCCTTGTTAGAGTCTTACCTTTGTGCTCTATTTTTTCACTTGTTAAAATATATTTTTTCAAGTTAAACCTCTCTTTCTTATTTAATATTTATTGGTACTTGCCATGATTAAGGCAATATTTTTTATATTTAGCAAATTTCTATATTAACTATCCTATTTGATAATATCAATTATCTCATCAACAATCTCCATATTAACTTTCAGGCTATTAGTCCCTAAATGATTAATTAATTCAGTTGAATTAAGGCTTTTTAAGTCATTAGTATCTAAATAAAAATCACCCAAGTTATCCAACATAACAAACTTGTTCGCATTGTCCTTTAAATAGCTTAAATTTTCATTATCAAGATATAGTGAGCTTGCTCCATTAATTGAAAATATCTCAGAGTCTACCTCATCTATATAATTTTCTCCACTATACTTAAGATACTCTTTGTGCATAAATGCTCTTTCATTTATAAGCTCTTTATTGTCAAAAGCTTCACTTAAAGAGTTTGTGATTTCATAAAAATCTCTTTCAATGCTCTCTAAATCATAGTCTTCATCTAACAATAACTTATACTCACTATTATTTATGTTTAATATTCTTTCATATAGAGTATGTGAATATGGTTTTATACTACCATTTACCATTATAATACCTTCAATATCCTTATTTACTGTTTCTACATAGGGAAGGAATGTACTGCTCATATAATCTCCAATTAAATAAATATTAGAAAACCTTTCATCTTCTTTAACATTCTCAATTATTCTGTTTATATCATCAAACATAAGTTCTTGAAGAGAGTAATTTCTCATATCCATAAGCTCAAAGCATCTTTCAATAAAATTATCATATCTTATAGTTGCTATATTATTTTTAGATAATTCATATGCAATTTCTTTTATTGGCTCAAAGTCATCTGCTTGAGTTCCGTTTTTATTACCAGAGTAAATATCAGATACAAATATTACAACAGGAACACCTGGTGCGGTATTGACGTTATTTGGCATAGTTAAATATGCATTTAACTCACAAGCAACAAACACGTCCTCATCGTTATGTTCTTCGCAGTCTTCATCATCACAATCTTCCTCATCATCTAATTCTTTTAATTCAAATATTTGTTCTGTAAAATATTCATTTTCACTAAGAGCATCATGAAGTGCTATATGCGTAAATTCAAGCCCCACAATATTATAATCAACATCATATCTCAATGAAAACTTAACTCCATGGTTGTCATCAAATCTATGTGTAATTTCTGCAAGATAAACATTATCTTGTAATGAAATCCCCGTAGTTATGTCTAATACATCAACAGACTCTCCATACATTAAACTTAAAAGTTCTCTATTTTCTTTTATATCCTCAACAGAAAGTTTTTCTCCACTTTCAAGACTTAACTTATTTAATAATTCATATGGGTCTCCATTTAAGAAGATATCTATGTCGTTAATCGCTATTTTTTCCATCGCTAAAGCCTGCGTTACGCTAAATTCAACCACATTACCTTCACCTTCATTAACGCTACACCCTGTTAGCAAAGCACAAATTAAAGCAAAACTTAATATTTTGTTTTTTACCATAAAAAACCCCTTTCATATTCATATTTAATTATTATATATTAAAGATATTTAATTTATAAATTTTTATAGTTAAATAAAAAATTTCTAATTTGCTTAATTAAATTTTTATTATTTTGATGAAAATATATAAAATAATTAGGAGATTTAGTTTAATTGAATAATTT
>JAWXUS010000082.1:0-4089 GCA_044426235.1 Peptostreptococcaceae bacterium
AACGATAGAACTGTTAAGAGTATAACGGGATACCTTGGAAACTTGATGAAAAAGAGTATATTTTTTATGGAAAAAAAGAAAAACGACAAGTTAGTTTGGGGTCAATATAATTTTATATCAGGTTATCAGTTTGACGAGGAAACTCAAGTGTTTAAAGTTGATGTGCCAAAAAAGATTTATGATTTATTAAATGAATATTTAAAGACTGGTTACACTCCTGCAAACTTGGCTTTATTTTTTAGTCTAAAAAACTACAATGCACAAAGATTATACGATTTAATTCGTATTTGGAGTGGTACAAAAAGTGTAATTACTTATACTGTTGATGAACTTAAAATGTATTTGATGCTTGAAGATAGTTATCCTCTTTATGGAAATTTTAAAAGGAGAGTTATTTTGCCGGCAATTAAGGAACTTAATCAAACTGGATATTTTGAGATTGATTTTAAGGAAAATAAGATTGGTCGTAAAATTCATTCTATTGATTTTATTGTTAAAGATTACGATAAAAGAAAGTATTTTAATGAAGATGAAATGGACTATTTTGATGAAGTTTGTGATTGTGGAGAGTGTGATGAATGTGAGGGTATTATTATTGAGGACATTATAATTAATGATGTTGATCAGATTACTTTTTATGTGCCTGATAGAACTGTATTTACTGATGGTGCTTTTAGGAGTTTTGTGCTTGATTTTTGTGAGGTTGATTTTAAAAATCCATATATGGAAAAAGCATTTAATGAAAGTATTATGATAACTTTTGATCGTGAAGATGAAGTTAAAATAAAGTCTAATTCTTATAATTTATTTACAAATATTATTTCTAAAAAGATTATTGAATATAAAAAACAAGAAATTCAAGATAATAAAGATGCTTTTGAGATAGATATGTATTGGTAGGCTAATGCCTACCAATTTTTTATATGAACATTTTTTGAAGAAATCCACTTTTTTGAAGTTTTAGATTATTTAGCTTTTCTTTTTCAAGTTCAATCTTTTTGTCAATACTAGTTAGGAAGTTTGATATTTTTTGTTGTTCTTCTAGTGAAGGAATTTCATAAGATAAACTTTTAATTAAATTAGCAGATAGATTTCCTTGTCCACCTTGAATAAGTTTAGTTATGATATTATCTTTATTATAACTTAATATATTTTCTAAAAAATAAATATTAATCTTATTTGATTTGATACATAGAATAGCTTGATTTATTGCACCATTTATTTTTGATATAGACACCTCACCACTTGTTGCACCATAAAGTGCATATAATAAGTCACCTTTTTCAACTAATTTAGCAGAAGAATTGTTTAAACCTTCCTCTGTTAATAATAATTCAGTTGTATAACTTGATATTTCCCCTGATCTTATAAATGGTATTGAACCATTATAATAACTAGAGTTTTTAGTTGAAGGAGTACCTCCAGAGAAGAAGGTACATATATCACCTAATTTTTTAGTTTCCCACTCTGGATAATCATTTCCAAGTTCGTCTTTAAATCTTAGTTCTCTTTTAAATATTTTTTGCATAAGTCCTTTTTTATATTTTTCAAGGGACTCTATTTTTTTAGTTTGTAAGTCTATTTTTTCATCTATTAAAGTGAAAAAATCACCAATCTTTTTTTGTTCTTCTAATGAAGGAACAAATATGGACATATCTAAGAATATATTTGAATTTATTCTTTTGGCTCTTCTACTACCATCTGCAATATCTCCATTCTTTTTATAAAATTTTTTCTGTGTTATTTTATTTATTAAAAATGAAGTATTCATATCATTAATGTCAAAAGCCGGTGCATCTATAGTTGATTCATATTTATCTAGATGACTAGGTATAATTCCAAATGCACAATTTAAAAAATCTAATTTACCATATATTAATTGACCTGATTTTCTTATATAATATTGTGTATTATTACTACCGTTATAAATTTCTTGTTTAGGGACAACCCCTTTACCCCATAATTTAACAGTTAATTTTTTAGCTTTTTCACCAGTATTACCTTTTATTTTGCTTTCAGTTAGAAAGTTATCAAGTTTTTTATTTTCCCAGTTGTCTGTAAATTCCTTAAATCTTAGTTTTGGTGCATTCATATTATTTCACACCCAATTCTTTTAGATACTTGCTTATTGTATCGTCTATTTCTTGTATCTGTTTGTCTAGTGAGTCTATTTCAGATTTAACTAGATCTAAGTCGATTTCTTCTTCTTCTTCAAAAGTATCAACGTATCTTGGTATATTTAAATTATAGTCGTTTTCAATTATTTCATTCATTTCACAAAGGTAGCTAAACTTTTCTTTAGTTATTCTTTTATTATAAATGTCAACAATTTTTTGAACGTGATCATCTGTTAAATTATTTTGGTTTTTACCTTTTTCAAATTCATTAGATGCATCAATAAATAATATGTCGTTATTAGTTCTATTCTTCTTAAATACTAGTATTGCAGTTGGAATACTAGTTCCGTAAAATATATTACTTGGAAGACCAATTACACAGTCTAAAACGTTTAATTTTTCAATTAAATGCTTTCTAATTAGTCCTTCTCCCGCCCCTCTAAATAATACTCCGTGAGGTAGAACCACCGCCATTGTTCCATTTTCGTCTAGGTGGTGTATCATATGTTGAATGAATGCAAAGTCTGCTTTAGATTTTGGCGCTAACTTTCCGTAATTATCAAATCTTTCATCATCTAAAAACTTAGGGTCTGCACTCCAGTTTGCCGAGTATGGAGGATTTGCAACTATCGCCTCAAATTTTAATCCTAAATGTTCTGGATTTTCTAAAGTATTATCATTTTTAATGTCAAAGTTTGAATAATTAATATTGTGAAGGATCATATTCATACGTGCTAAGTTGTAAGTTGTTGAAGTTAATTCTTGTCCATAAAACTTTCTAACGTTCGCCTCTTTTGCTACCCTTAAAAGTAAAGATCCAGATCCACAAGTTGGATCATAAACACTTTTTAAATCAGTCTTATTATTTGTAACTATTTTTGATAAAATCTTTGAAACTTGTTGTGGAGTATAGAACTCTCCCGCCTTTTTACCTGCAGTTGCCGCAAATTGAGATATTAAATATTCATAAGCATCTCCTAAAACGTCAATTTCAGAGTCGTCAAGCATAAAGTCTATTTGAGAAATGTTCATCATAACTTTTGAAATTAATCTTGAACGGCTTTTTACGTCTTTTCCAAGTCTTGAAGAAGTTAGATCCATATCGTCAAATAGGTGGTCAAAATCTTCTTCACTACTAGCACCAATAGTTGATGATACAACGTGATTTATTGATTGTTGAAGTTTTTCTATATCAAAGTTTGAATTTTCTATTTCCTTAATTAATGAAGAAAAAAGATATTTAGGTTCAATTACGTATCCTATTTCATTAGTTAAATCTTCTATTAAAAATACTCTTAATTCTTCATCTAAAAATGCATCTTCAAAAGATACATTGTCTTCTGATAAAATATTGTTTGCTCTATTTTCAACCTTTTCGCTTAAATATCTAAAAAATATTAATCCAAGTATGTAGCTTTTAAATTCGCTAGCGTCCATATTTCCCCTTAAATCGTTTGATATTGCCCACAACTTCGTGTGAAGTTCTTGTTGATGCTCTTTTATTTTACTATTCATCATTACTCTCCTTTTAATATGTTTAATGAAATATTATTGTATAATTTTTTTTCAAGATCTAATTTTTCTTTTAAAAGTCTTTCTTTTTGTAGATTTAGATGATAAATTTGACCTATCTTTTTTTGTGATTTAATGTCTATTAATTCAATGTCAAGTTCTCTAAGCATTTGAACCGATAAGGCTCTAAGGCTTGATCCTTGTGTTGCCACTTGAAGTACTTTTTTTATTTGTGGGTGTTCATTAAAGTACCAAGTAAAGTAGTATGGATCAATTTTTCTTTTGTTAAGAACTACGTATGCAAAATTTGAAGGAATTATTTTTTTAGTATGTTCCTTACTTATCACACAGGCTTTATGAACCGTTAGACCAATAACTACCATATCTTTTTTTGATAGAATTTCTTTAGAAAAATCATCTTTACTAATTGAAATAGTTTTTGTTTCAAGTTTATTTTCTA
>JAWXUS010000083.1:0-4083 GCA_044426235.1 Peptostreptococcaceae bacterium
ATCTATGGATTTTACAAGTTTTGATGCAACAATTAGTTTTATAATAAGTTTTGGGTTTGATGCAATGATTATATTTTTATACATAAGTGTTATTTTCACATTTGTAGTTAGACCTGTGTTATTTATAGGAAAAGTGGTTTATAATTTAGGGGTAATTTTGTTTGACTTAGTGGGTAGCATTAAAAAGAACAGAGCCGTAAAGGAGCAGGTTTTGGAGCAAACTAATAGCTTATTAGATGCTGATTTTGACGAAATATCAAAAGATGAGTTTAATGAACTAAAAGAAAAAATAAAGGTGATTGAAAAAAGTTTCAGAGTGTTTAGAAGATAACAATTCTAAATACTCTAACGAAAATTATTTTGATGAAGATAATCTTGATGAAAATGAAGATTGTGATGATACTTATCTAAATCAGAAAAAAAAGATTAAAGAAAAAAAAGTGTTTAGGCAAACTGAAAATTCAGTTATAGAACTTAAGAATAAAAAGTAAATATTTGAAAAAAAGAAGGTAAGTTTAATTAGCTTACTTTTTTTATTTAAAAATTTAAATTTAATTTTTATACTACAAGTTATGTTATAATTATATTATTGAAAAAAATAAAAAAGCTTATTAATAAAAAAGGAGACTTATTAGTGAAATTTCAAGATGTTATGTTGCAAATAGGAGAGATTGTAAAGGAAATGCAGTATTATATAAACGAGTTTTTATTAGATGAAAAAGCTTTATTTGTTATGGGTAGTTTATTTTCAGAATTTATAAAGTTACTTTTAAGAGTAAGTGTTCAATCAGCACTTATAATTATACCTCTATATTTTGTATTATTTAAAGGAAGAAGAAAGAAAGAGAATGAAAAGATAAAGAAGGAATTTTTAAAAGAGATAAATGAAAATAAAATAGATTTAGAAGAATTTCATGTATAGTAGGTTATTAACCTACTATTTTTTTATTAAACATAAATCATCTTCACTATAATAAATTTAAGTGCTATAATCTAACGGATTTTTGCATTAGAAGATAAAGTTAGAGGAGGTGCTTTATGATAGCTGTTTCATTTTTCTCTGGTGCTGGTGGAATGGATATTGGAATAGAGAAATCGGGATTTAAAGTGATTTTAAACGTTGAATTTGATAAGAAGTGTTGTGAAACATTAATCCTTAATAATGAATCCTTAAATGTTATTTGTGATAATATAAATAATTATTCAAAAGAAAGAGTTTATTTAGACTCTAATATAGATGAGAAAGTGGATATTGAACTTATTTTTGGAGGAAGTCCTTGTCAAAGTTTTAGTGTAGCTGGAAAAAGAAAAGGTTTTTTAGATGATAGAGGAAAATCTTTAATTAAATTTATTGAGCTTATAGAAGAAATTAAGCCAAAAGCATTTTTGCTTGAAAATGTTAAAGGGCTTTTGTCTTCAAAAGTAATAGTTGATGAAGTGGAGCTTAATGCACTTGATTATATTATTAGCTTATTTAAAAGCTACAACGTTAATTATAAATTAATTAATTCAGCTTACTACGGAGTGCCTCAAAAAAGAGAGAGAGTTTTTTTAGTTGGAATTAGAAATGACATTAATAAAGAATTTAATTTTCCAAAAGAAACCCATAAAGATAATTTAATCTCTGTTGAAGAGGTCTTTAATGATATAAAATGTGAAAAGCACACTTTCGTTAAGTATTCAGACAAAAGATTGTATTATATGAAGCTAATACCTAAAAGTGGGGGAAATTGGAGAGATTTAGATGACAATATAGTTAAAGATGCTATGGGTGGAGCTTACAATTCAAATGGTGGAAGAACAGGTTATTTTAGAAGAATAAAACTAAATGAACCATCTCCAACACTTCTGACTTCGCCATCTCAAAATAGTACAAATTTAGGACATCCATTAGAAGACAGGCCACTTAGCATAGAAGAATATATGGCAATACAAGGATTTGAACCCACTTATTTATTTAGTGGAAGTATTCGAGATAAATACAGGCAAATAGGAAATGCAGTTCCGATTAAAGTAGGGTTTATTATAGGCAAAGAGATATTTAACACTTTAAATAATGATAGCTTGGCGGTTGTAATTGAATAAAATACTTTAATATAAAAAACCACACTAAGTGTGGTTTATTTTGATATATATAAGATTAACTTGATACTTTAAAATCAACTAATCTAACGCTTTTATTTGTTATTGCCTCAAAAGATAGCACTTTAAACATAGATATTGTCTTTACAATAAAGTCGCTTTTTATATTGACTTCCGCTAAGTCTTTTTTACTCTTAATAAGAGTAAATTTTTCAAGACCGAAAGCGTCATAATATGTAACCATTTTTCTTACTGAGGTTGTATAATCTTTCATAGATTGATTTTTCATAATATTTATCACAGAATTTTGCTTGTCCTGACTTCTATTTGCAATAGAGAAAAGTAAGCTTTTTAGTAGCGTATGATTGTTGCAGATAAAAATATCTTTCTTTATTGTTTTTAATTTATTTAGTATAGGTATCACAGTGTTAATTTCATCAATTTTCATTATAGGGAATAACTTAACATCTAAAAACCTACGTTCTTTTTCACTAAAATTAGAGTTTAATTTATTAATATACCCCTCATAAACATACTCATAACTGTTATTTGATGCAGGCACTTTATTTGCATTAACTTCTTTTTTGCTTTCTTCTTTAATTGCTTCAAGTAGTTTTTTTGTATTATCACTACTTGAAGTATTTGAGTTAATTGATGAATTAACAGTCTTAGTTATAGCTACCTTCTCAACAGCATTTTTTCTAAGTTTAAATTTATTAGGCTGAATATAGTTAATAACACTTTTATATCTAAGTTGTGGTATTAAATCATCAGATGCTTTAAATCCATTGTCATCACTAATTATCGTTATATTAGATGGATTAATACCTTTTCCAATTAATACACCAGTATATAAAACAATATTAAAGTCCATTGCATCTTTTGTTCCATTAGTAGTTTTATAATATCTTGTGTTGAAATATTTAAGCTTTGACATGTGCTCAATACTAACAGACTTTGAAGTTAAACTATGAAATATTACTACACTATCATTTTTAGATACTTCCGATAAGAAAGTAAAATCAGTTGTATTTTCACTATCAACCAAAAAATACTTCTTATTAATAATTACTTTTTTTTCCCTTTTTGTTGTTTTTTCAACAAAGTTTTCCATGATGATATTATCGTTCATTAATGACCTTTCTACCTAAAAATTAGACTCTTCTAAATTAAACTTAACAGTTTTAGATTCGTGAGGTATTCTAATTATCATTTTAGGAATGTAGCTATCTATTTCAACGCTCTCTCCAGTTGTAATAACTGAATAATCAACTTGCGTATTAACACTTCCAGTAACATCTCTTAATAAGATACCAACATTTGACCTTGTTGTTTCACCTTCTGTTATTAAAAAGTATGTAGCATTACTTGATACTAAATGATATGTGCCTTTTGTGTCTTGATTGCTTTCCACAAAACTCTTAAGCAAAGGGTCATTTAAAACACTATCATCAAGTATTTGGAATTGCACAATTTCAGTACCAACTGGAGTATTATCTTTAGAGCTTGTCATAAAACATGCTCCAATAACAACAACTGCTATAACAGAAATTATTATCAAAAGGTTTTTACTCTTTAGAGTAGTAGATTTGCTTTCTTTTCTTACTTCTTGACTCATTAATTAAAATTTCGCTACTCTTAGTAGCTCTCCTTTTTATCATATTTTCTTACTTTACTATTTGAACTGTAACATTTCCTGTAAGCTCAAAGCATTCTCCAACTTTATTAGCTGGCATTTCAACTCTTACTTCATACTCATTAGCTGATAATCCAATTAGTATATTGCTATTAACTATTTGCATTGTCCAAAATAGGAAACTTTGACTTTCTATTTCTTCTTTAGAATATTCAATTAAAGCATTTTCAACTATTCTTTGAACTTCCTCTGGTAAGAAAACAGAATCTTTTTGAACACATAGTCCTTTTACATAGCAAGAAAGAACCATTTGAATCATCTCTACATTATTTTGTTTTATTTTCATAAAAGTTAAAGACTTTTAT
>JAWXUS010000031.1:0-15191 GCA_044426235.1 Peptostreptococcaceae bacterium
ATTAATAATATATTAGAAAACATTTAAAGTTATGTAATCTTAATAAAAAATATGAAATAACTAACTTACATGCAATAAGAAAAAATTTTGCGCAACGTAAATTTAATGAATATAGATCATTGAAATTTAATAAAAAAGAATCATTAAAAAAAGTTAGTATGATATTAAGACACAGTATTTTTTCTTATGAAGTTATAAAATTATATGTAATACACATTTATTAAAAATATATTTTACTCAATTACTTGAAAAATTAAAAATATAAATATAAAATATATAAATAAATAACTTTTTATATTTAACTAAATAAATATGTTCGAATGATAATAAAAAATATTAAAAAAACGTTGTAATTGTAAGCGATATAGATACATTGACATATGATTATAAAGGAGGTTACATGGTACATACTGCACAATTTTATTTAGTTATTGATAAATCAGAGATAGATATAATCAGAAGGAAAGTTGGAAATATAAATAAAAATGAAATTGGATTATCCATAAGTGATTTTTATCATAAATGCAACAATAAGTTATTTTTCACAGTTGATTTTATAAAGTTATTAGGTAAACCTAATATTACAGAAAATGATATAGAAGAGATCGAGGATAAATTAAAAGATACTTTTAGATATTATCTAAGTAAAACAAAATTAGAATTTATAATGATTAGATTAGAATATAGGTTAGATATTAAGTTAGATAAAGATATCAGAGAGATTTTATTATATCTTTATTCTAAATGTAAAGATAAATCTCATTGCAAAGAGAAAAAAAGTGACTATGAAACAACAGTTTATTTTAATTCAAAAAGTATAACTTCAAAAATATATGACAAAGCATTTGAACGTAGTTGTAAAGGAGAAGAAATAGAAGAATTTGAAGAAGATGTATTAAGATTTGAAGTCACTTTGAAAAATAAACACTTGAATTATAAAAAGAGAAATTATAAAAATAAAAGAATAGAAGAGTATTTGCAAGAAGATTTATTCAAATATTATTTAAAGAGACATTTAGAAGTACATTTATTTTGCGGAGATTATTATACAATAGATGAAGCAATAAAAATATTAATTAAGTATAAAGTTAAAAATATAAGTGACATAAATGAATTCTTGATATATACATCAAGATTTGGTATCACCAAAGCATATAATAAATATGGAAATTATAAGTATAATTTATATAAAAAAATACTTGATAAAAACAATATTAACTTAATAACAATACCAAAAAGTAAAAATTACAAAACTATAAAAAATCCATTAAATTTATAGAATATAATCGAATAGATATATTTTATTTGAAAAGGAATTTAAATATCGATATTTTAAAAAGTAAGTAAATTAGAAATTACAGTGGCATTTATTACAAAATTATATATATAATTGTAAAATATAAAGTTATGATTAAAATGTGGTAAAATAAATGTTAGATATATATTAGATATATATTAGATATATGTTAGATATATGTTAGATATATGTTAGATAAAATTAATAATTAAGGGGAGTGGTATCAATCATATGAAAGAAACTAAATTAATAAGTTTTTTCAATATAAAAGGTGGGATAGGTAAAACAACGAATACATTATTAACAGCTTATGAATTATCAGAAGTTAAACAAGATACTAAGATATTATTAATTGATGCAGATATACAAGGGAATTTAACACAGTTCATATATAATATGAATAATGATTTTAATACTATAATTGATATTGTTTTAGATGAAACATTGACAGCGGATAATATTATTATAAAATCACCAAACAAAAATTATAAAAATATAGATTTAATACCATCCAATATTAATTTACATTTATTAGAATCACATTTATCAATTAAGAGAAATAAAGAGTTGTTTTTTGGAAAATGGTTTGCAGCAAATAAGAAAGTTTTAAATCAGTATGATTATATTTTTATAGATTTAGCACCAAGTTATTCTATACTATCACAGAACTTTTTAGTTTTATCAGATCATATAATAGCACCTGTATCATATGGAGATATAGCATCTGTTAGAGGTGCTGTTATGCTTAAGCAGATATTAGAAGATGATATAGATAAAATTGGTTTAAATAGATCAATAGATATAAAGAATATAATCACAAAAAACGAAAATGGGAATAAGCATGTTTTTAAGTTGTTTGATGAATATATAAATCAGTTTGAAGAATTATGTTTTTTAGATACAAAAATACAGAGGACAACTTTAATAGAAAAATCTATTTTAAAGAAGTTGAGCTTAAAAAGTTATTCTAAAACATATAACGATAAAAATAAATATATAAATAACTTTAGCAATTTATTAGAAGAGTTATTTAAGTTAAATATTTTATGATGGAGGATTTACATGAATTTTGATGAGTTTGAAGATGATATTTTAAAGATAAATAAAAATCGCCAAGATTTGAAGATAAGAATTGATAATGTTGCTAATATTAGAAAAAAAGAAAAAAAGAAACAATTAGGTGTTTATTTATCAGAATCCCATATAAAAAAAATAAAAACTATTGCTGAAACAAATAATATAAGTATAAGTGCTTTATTTGAATGTTTATTGGAAGACTTATTGATAGATACTATGATAGATGATGGTAAAGTGGATGATTATGACAGAAGAAATAAAAGTAAAGGCAATAGACGTACAAAAAATCAAATATAACTATATTATATAAATTCAAAATAATATGGTTATATTGAAAACTGTAGAAAAGTAAGATCTTAAAAATATATAAAACCCTATGTAAATTAATTTATTTTAAGTTATATAGGGTTTTTATATATTTTTTATGTTGATATAAATAGTCAATAAAACTATATACGAAAAAGTTTTGTTAGAAAACCATCAAAATATATAGAAAAAATGTTTTTTTGATGGTAAAATTAAATAGTAATTAAAACTATAGTTTTAATTATTATTTAATTAACTATAAAAATGGAGTGATGAATATTAAATCTAACAATGTATATTTCTATTTAAGAATATCCACAAAAGAGACACAAGATAAACAAAGTTATAGTAGACAAGTTAATGCATTAAAAACTTATGCTAAAAAAAATGGTTTAGAATATAATGAAAGAGATATTTTTAAAGATGACGTGTCTGGTATAACATTTGAAAGAAAAGAATGGAAAGAATTAATGAAGAGAGTGAAAGAAGGTGATTGTATAATATTTAAAGATATTGCAAGATTTACAAGACAAGCAGATGAAGGTTATAACGTGTATAAAAAATTAATGGAAAATGGAATAGAATTAAAGTTTTTAGATAATCCAACAGTGAGTACTGATTATATAAAAAATCTATTAAATATAGCAGAAGAACAAGAGCGTGTTGCAAAAGTTACATTAGAAGCAATTATAAAGATATTATTAACAGTTGAGTTAGATAGAGTTGAAAGAGAAAGACAAATATTAGTAAAAAGAATAAAAGATGGTATAAAAGCAAGTGATAAGAAAAGTGGAAGGGAAAAAGGGCAATTGATGAAAATGTCTGAAGAGTTGAAAGAGGATATTGAAAAATACTTAAGGGATAGAACAATAAAACAAGTAGATCTAATGAAAAAGTATAAATTAACTCGTAATACATTAATAAAATATATTACTTATATAAAAATAGAAAATACAACTAAATCTAATTTTTAAAAAGTGCCATTTTTTTCGCCCTTAGTATAGTGGGGTGTTTTTCTTATCAGTCTTTATTTTTTTATCTAAGTATTTGTATTAAAATATATATTAATTGAAGAAATTATTATGAAGAAGAAGTAATGAAAAGTATCGTTACGGTATCCAATAAATACTTAGATAAAATTGAATACATCTTAATAGAGATATCGGAAGAGGAAAATGTACAGATAATACCTGGGTCTGATCCTTTTATTTAAGATTAATTAAAATTATGAAACTAAGATCTGGTACTAATAGGAAAAAAGATTGAAATACAATACCAAAAAGAAGATGAATATGATAAAGATAAAAATATCTTTGATATGGTATTTGATAATAAGTAAATCCTGCAAATAACTAAAATAAAAAAAAGAAGAACTATATACTTATTAGTTGTTTTATGATATTAATTAAAGTAGATAATCATGTAATATTAGTTATGGAGGGGATTTTGTGGAATATAAAGATCAGGTGTTAAATGCAACTGAATTTGTTAAAAAGTGGAGTGGTAAGGGATCCGAAAAGGAAGATTGTCAAAAATTTTGGCTGGAATTGTTAAGTAGTGTGTATGGAGTGGAAGATATATTTGATTTTATAGAATTTGAGCAGAAAGTGTTAGGAAATACTGTTAATTATATAGATGCATTTATTAATAGAACAAAAGTACTAATAGAACAAAAAAGTATTGGTGTGAATTTGAAAAAAGCATATAAGCAATCAGATGGAAGTATGCTAACACCGTTTCAACAGGCTAAAAAATATGTAAATGATTTAGAGTATAGTAGGAAACCAAAATGGATTATAATTTGTAATTTTGAAGAATTTTTAATATATAATATGGATATAGCAAGACCAGATCCGATATCATTAAAATTAAGTGACTTAGCAAGTAAATATCAGTTATTAAATATATTAACGGAAGTAACAGGAAAAGATATTGAAAAAGAAAAAGAAATTTCAATAAAAGCAGGAGAATTAGTAGGTGTTTTATATAATGAACTTTTAAAAGAATATAAAGATCCAGATAATTCTGATACATTACATAGTTTAAATATTTTCTGCGTGAGAATAGTATTTTGTTTATATGCAGATGACGTAGGATTATTTGGACAAAAAGGACAATTTTATAAATATATAAGGGGATTAGATGGAAAATATGCAAGATTGGGATTTATAGAATTATTCAAAACTTTAAATACAAAAGTGGATGAGAGAGATAAGTATTTAGATGATGAATTAACTAATTTTCCATATGTGAATGGTGGTATATTTGAAGATTTAAATATAGAGATACCAAGGCTTAATCAAGATATTATAGATATAATACTAAGTAAACCAAGTGATGGTTTTAGTTGGAAAGATATTAGCCCGACAATATTTGGATCAGTGTTTGAAAGTACATTAAATCCTGATATTAGACATAGTGGCGGAATGCATTATACATCTATTGAAGATATACATAAGGTTATAGATCCATTATTTTTAAATGATTTAAATGAAGAGTTACTAAAAATAAAAGAAATATCTAATGAAAAGAAAAAGGTAACCAAGTTAGAAGAATATCAAGTAAGACTATCTAAAATTAAAGTGATGGATCCATCTTGTGGTTCAGGGAATTTTTTGACAGAAACATATTTATCACTTAGGAAACTGGAGAATACAGCCTTGGATTTGATTCATAATAATCAGGTAGTGTGGGACATAGGGGTTAGTAGTATAAATCCAAAAGATTCAATTAAAGTATCTATTAGTCAGTTTTATGGAATAGAAATAAATGATTTTGCATCAACTGTTGCAAAAATAGCTCTTTGGATAGCTGAATCTCAAATGATGGAAGAAACACAAAGAATAATGAAAGTGAAGATGGATTTTTTTCCGTTAAAATCATATGCTAATATAACTGTGGGAAATGCATTAGAAATAAATTGGGAAGAAATAGTGTCAAATAAAGAGCTTACATATATTATTGGAAATCCGCCATTTTTAGGCTATACCCTAATGAATGATAAGCAAAAATATGATAGAATAAGATGTTTTGATGAAAATGTAAAATGTATTGGTAAGTTAGATTATGTTTCTGGTTGGTTTATTAAATCTGCAAAATACATCGATGGAACTAAGATTGAAGTAGCATTTGTATCTACAGATAGTATAACTCAAGGAGAGCAAGTACCGATTCTTTGGAGAGAACTTTTTAAATATAATATGAAGATAAATTTTGCATATAAAAGCTTTAAATGGAATAATGGGACTATTGATAAAGCATTAGTTTATTGCACTATAATTGGGTTTGGTCAATTTGATAGGAAGGTCAAGTATATATATAATTCAAAACAAAAAATAGTTGTTAAAAATATTAATAGTTATATTATAGATGGTAAGAATGCATTAATAGAATCAAGAAATAAATCAATATGCGATGTTTCTGAAATGGTTAA
This sequence comes from Peptostreptococcaceae bacterium, assembly GCA_044426235.1. Taxonomy (GTDB): domain Bacteria; phylum Bacillota; class Clostridia; order Peptostreptococcales; family Peptostreptococcaceae; genus JAGHEK01. The sequence continues at coordinate 6,114 of JAWXUS010000031.1, forward strand.
TGGAAGCAGACCAATAGATGATGGGTATCTAAGTAAGTGGTCTATAGATGAAATGACAGAAGTTATTAATAAATACCCTGAAAGTAAAGAATTATTTAGGAAAATAGTTGGAGCTGATGAATTTATTAATAATAAAGATAGATATTGTTTATGGTTAAAAGATATTAATCCAAATAAATATACAAAAATAAAGCCCATTATGGATGCTGTACGTAAGGTTAAAGAATTTAGATTAAGAAGTAAGAACAAGCAAACTATAAAAAAAGCTGAGACACCATATTTATTTGATTCAATTAGACATCCAATTGATAATTATTTATTAATACCATCATCATCTTCTTCGAATAGAAAGTATATACCAATGGGGTTTATGTCGAAAGATATTATCTCAATAAATTCTAATTTAATAATACCGAATAGCAATATTTATGAATTTGGAGTATTAACATCAAATGTGCATATGAGTTGGGTTAGAGTGGTATGTGGTAGATACGGTGTAAATTTTAGATATTCGGCAAATATAGTTTATAATAATTTTCCTTGGTGTAAACCGAATGATAAGCAAAAACAAAAAATAGAAATGACTGCACAAAAAATATTAGATATTAGAAAGCAATATAGTGATTGCTCATTAGCAGAGTTATATAATGAGTATACTATGCCATACGAATTATTAAAAGCACATCAAGATAATGATAGAGCTGTTATGGAAGCATATGAGATGGATATAAAAACAACTACTGAGGAGAGTTGTTTAGCTATATTGATTGAGATGTATGAAGAATATGTGTTAGCGAAAAAATAATAAAGGTTTAGTGTATGGTTTGTATATGAATTATATATATTTTGTATATAATGTATGTATAAACCATGCATTTTTTTATAAAAAAATGTAATTGTGTAGTAATTGTGTAGTAATTGTGTAGTAATTGTGTAGTGATTATGTAGTGATTATGTAGTGATTATGTAGTGATTATGTAGTGATTATGTAGTGATTATGTAGTAATTATAAATTTTTTTAAAAAAAAACAACGTAAAAGTATTGACTTATAAAGACAATTGAGGTAATATAAAAAAAGTTATTGTAATATATAAAGAATATATTATATAAGAGATAATGGAAAAACCAATATGTTAAGGTTGTAAAATACAAAAAAAGCAACCCATAAAGGTTGCCAAAAATCATTTAAAGTGAATACATATTATATATGGTTTTGCATAAACTGTACTATAAAGATAATAGGAATACAAACAGTAATATGAATATGAATATGTAAATGGATTTTTATATTTTCCATAAAGTTTTTAACTTTTTTCATAAAATACATCCTTTCTAAATGTAAGGTATAAAAATAATGTAGAATTGAATTACTACATAAAATAAGACGTAATAATAAAGTGGAAAATGAAGATATTTACCACGATAAATTAAGAACTTAAAATGACTGCCCGTTAAATTAAGAACTTAAAAAATAATAACGTATTAAATTGAGAACTTAAAAGGATAGTACATTGAATTAAGTTCTTTAAATATAGTTACATTTATTTTTTTTGAAAAAATGTCTAATTGCGACATTATAAATATAATTATAATGCATAAAAGGTCGAATGTCAACATTTTGTTGGTAAATTAATACTAATGTATTGAAAATGGAATTCGATTTAGTTATTATAATGAAAAATTGATATTCAAAGTCAAACGAGGACCTTCTAATTTTATAATTAGGAGTTTTTTTAGTTTCAAGATTATATTGTTATAGAGTGTATGATGCTGTTGAATTGGCATTAATGAAATATATGAATAGATTTGAATCTTAAAAAACCTGTATTAGAATTTAAATGACTATAAAAAAACAATACAGAATTTAGTGAATTAAGTAAAATGTTGATGAACAAATACAGTAATGTTATAATAAATAAATGGTTTTTTTATTATAACAGTGGTAAATAAAACGAAGAATAGGTGGATATATTAGAGGAGACAACAAGATATGTGTAAAAAACTGTCACATAGTCTTTGAATACGTTGATATGAGAGCATTTCATCTTTGAATTTTATTTTAAACATTTATTTAAATCGAACTTTACATCTTTTGTGTTTTATATTCTAAATAAATTTTATATTCTCAGAATCTTTTATATGGATGCTTAAATATGGACTTAAATTTTTTATATCTTGTTTTCAAACTTTAAGTCCTACCGCATTTAATTTTCTAATAGAGTAGGTAGTTTTTAGTATCCAGAATATATAAATATGCAGTGATTACTCAGTAAATATGCATACTATTTTTCAAAGTTCAATAAATTAATTAATAAAGATTTAATACATTTTGGTACTATAATCAATATAGTCTATATTTATAATACCAAAAGATATTATTTAGGAACTGGAAATTATTTTTTTAGTTTATAAATAAATAGAAAGGAGAAGTATGGGCGCATTAAAGAAGAAGAATAATAAACAAAATGTACTAATTGAATTAGAGCATACTAAAATATTTAAATTAACTAATGCAAGATATGTTGAAGAAGCTGAAGAATTTATTAATTTAATTCATAAAAATAATACAGGGATGTATGCGTTTCTAACCAAAGATAAAGGTGAACATCAATATTTTCAGACAAATATTAATTATAATTTATTGATGAACTATTTAAGCCTTAAAGATCTCTATATAAGTATTAATAGTTTTTTTATTCCATTAAGACAAAGTAAAGCAATAAGACAATTAAATGCTTTTTGGATTGATTTAGATTATTACAAAGAAGATAAATATAAAAATAAAACAACTCAAGAAATGATTCGTATAATGAGATCAGATGGTAAATTTGAATTATTAGAACCAAGTTTATTTGTTGATAGTGGAAATGGATTATATATTTTTTGGCTAATAGAAGACGCTCCAAAGCATGCTATCAAAATATGGCAATATATAGAAAATAAGTTAGTTGATCATTTTGTTTCTTATGGAGCGGATCAAGGCGCTAAAGATCCTGTAAGAGTTTTAAGAATACCAGGAAGTATAAACAGTAAAACAGGTAGAAGGGCGACAATAATCTCAAATAAAGCTCATATTAGATATAGACTAAGCGATATAAAAGATAAAATATTACCAGAATTGCCTTATAGTAAAGAAGAATGGTTGAAGATTAAAGAAGAGCGAAAGAAGGTAAAACAAGAGTCAAAGAATAATATTAGAAAAAATAATAAGGTAAGACATTTACGTACTATTAGAAATCTTAATTACAGTAGAATGTTGGATATAGAAAAGCTAATAGATATTAGAAATGGAGAATTGCAAGGGTATAGAAATTATGCGATATATATGTATACATTATTTAATTTATATACAAATGGAGAAATGGATGAATTAGAACGATATATTGAAAGAATTAATAATAAGCTGACTGAACCATTAACAAATAAAAATATAAAAGACATAATAAAGACTGCTAAAGTAGCCTATTGTAGGTATTTAGATAGTATGAATACTTATAAAGATGGCACAAGCATAATACATCATTTAAGATCTAATGGTTGTATCATTTATAGTAACAATGGAATTATTAGACGATTAGAAATAACTGAGGAAGAAATGCAAAAAATGAAAACGATTATAGATAAAGATGAAAAATATAATAGGAAATTAATTCGAGATAGATCAAGATATTATAAGAAGATCAAATCACAAGGAAAACTAACGAAAAAAGAACAATTAGAACAAATATATGAGCAAATAAAAAACCTCCAAGAAGAAGGTTTTAAACAAGTGGATATAGCAATACAGTTAAACGTTGGGGAACGAACTGTAAAGCGACATATATCATCTATGAAAAAGAATGGACTAATATAGTCAGTTCTTTTTTTATATAAATATTATTGCATATAAAGATATATTATATTCATATCTAATTAAAAGTATATATAAAAAGATACTTAATTGCAATAATATTTTTTTTAAAAAAATATAAAAAGTGCCATTTTTTTCGCCCTTAATATAGTGGGGTGTTTTTCTTTTTCTATAGTATTTTTATATTGAGAGAAGTTAATTATTGATTTAATGATAAATTCTCTACTAAATCAATAGTTGGTATTTTTAGTAGAGAATTTGAAAGAAAAAGGATATTAGCAGATGTTAATAGAATTTTTTTTTGATAAAAGTTATGGATAAAAATCTAAGTACTAATAGAATTGATTAAGAAAGGAGAGAACATTTCTTTAGATTTAAACCTATAAGTATATATAGAGAATTTATTCTATTATAATTTTGTGTTCTAAGCGACGGTGTTAATGCAAAAAATTTAATTATTACTGCAAATATTGAAAGATTTATGAATTAGAGAACTATTGATGGTGAAAATATAAAGCCATCAAATATAGTTCAATATGAAATTTTGATAAAATAAGTTTTTAAGAAAGAAAATTTCTTAGATGTAGTTAAAAATTTCTTGTTATTCCAAATGAAAAAAATAATAAGATTTGATCAAGAAACAGATGAAATCATAGAAACATCATCTCCAATAAAAATTTTATCGGGATATCATCAATACTTTGAAGTCAAAAAGGTTGTAGAAAAAATACATATGGCTATAAATATATAAATAAAGATAAAAGAATAGGGGTTGTATGGCATACCCAAGGATCTGGTAAAAGTTTTTCAATGGTATTTTATGTTACAAAACTAATAAAAGAATTTAATAATCTTAACTGATAAATAGCTTATTGGACATTTTAAAAGATAGATAAAGTAGTGGAGTAATATTTAATATGATTCAAAAATTCAAGCCTGAAAATTGCGATATACCTATTTTAAGTAATAGGGAAAGTATAATAGTTGTTGCAGATGAAGCACATAGAAGCCAATATGGTCTTGGTGTTAAAATAACTTCTAAAAATAATGATTTAGATTTAAGATATGGATATACTAAATATCTTCGTGATGCACTACCAAATGCATCTTATCTCGAATTCACTGGAACTCTAATTGAATTTGAAGATAAATCTACCCTTGCAGTATTTGGTGATTATATAGATATATATGATATGAGTAGAGCAGTTGGAAGATAATACTACAGTTAAAATATAATGCAAATAGAATTATAAAACTTGAAACTGATAGTAAAGAACTAATAAATATAGATAAAGAATTTGAAGACTTATCAATTGGATATGATTAAATAGTTAGTTTAAGAAAAGATTGGTACAATGATTCTGACAATTTAGGGAAAATTAAGGTTGTTATGACTGGAACTTCATCTGATAGTGAAAAATTACACAACCATACAGGTGGAAAAAATAGACGTGATCTATTATCAAAACCAATGAAAGATCATAATTTGATGCAAGAAATAGCACGCGTAAATCGTGTTTTTAAATATAAAGCAGGTGGTATAGTAATTGATTATATAGTAATACTTGAAAATCTTAAAAGTTCATTAAAGCAATACACAGATAGTGATAAAAAAACTACTGGTATAGATTTGTTAAAAGCTATTGCTATTATGAACGAAAAATTAGAAGTGTTAAGAGACATTATGTATCAACATAAATTATTCGAAATATTTTGATGTATCTCCAAGAGAAAGAATGAATAGCATAATTGGTGACATAGACTATATATTATCGAAAGATGATAAAGAACAGAAAGAATTTAAATTATTGTGTGTAGAACTTTCAAAAGCTCATAGCTTATGTGCATCAACACAAAAAGGCAAGGAGTCACTTTTAGAAGTTAGTTTTTATAAGTAAGTTAAAGCGAGTTTAAATAAATTATCTAATCAATCTACTAAGAAAAAAAACTAAGATAGAGATTGAAGCAAGAGTTAATCAATTACTTGAAAAATCTATACTATTTGAAGAAGTAATTGATGTATTTGATGCTTTAAATATAAAAAATCCTGATATATCAATATTATCTGAAGAATTTTTAGAAGATATAAAAAGTATTAAACATAAAAATTTAGCTATTGAAATGCTAAAAAAACTACTTGATGGTAAGATAAAATTAATAGAAAACAAAAATTTAGTTAAATCACAAATGTTTTCTGAAAAACTCAAAAAATCTATTAATAAGTAAATCAAGCTATAACTAATGCTTGAAGTAATAGAAGAATTGCTTAAAATAGCTGAAGAAATGAAAATAACAAAGATATTAGAAAATATACTTGGTCTTAATGATGATGAAGTGACTTTCTATGATGCCTTGACACAAGATAAAACTGTAAAAGATGTAATGAATGAAGATATATTAAAACAAATAGCTCAAGAATTATGTAATACCATTAGAAGTCAAGTAAATGTAGACTATAACGTACGTGTTAATCTTCAAGTAGTAATGAGAAGTAAAATTAGAAGACTTCTTGAAAAATATGGATATCCCCCTGATAAATCAAGTAATGCAATAGATATAGTTATGAAACAAACAGAGTTAATGAGTGAAAATATTTGTTATGAAAAATCTCGTTTAAAATAAAAAATCATATGAATTTTTAAAAGATATTTTGATCAAAGAAACCAAGGATGAAACCTTGGTTTCTTTTGGTTGTTATTTATATATTTGATAGTACATGTTTTTTTTATATTTTTAAGAATACAATTGTATATTTTATTAAATTAAAAATATAAAGGAGACAAGTAATGAAAGAAGATTTATCAAGAATAGTAAAAGAGTATTGTGAAAAATACAGTGAATATAGATCAAATATAAATGAATATATAAAAATTTCTAATAGATTTTTAAATTTTATGGGGGATACCATATCAAATGTGGGAGATTTGGAATTAAAACATTTTCAAATGTTTATAGATAATAAATCGAAATATTGCAATATTAGTACGATTAAAAAAGAAGCATGTTATTTAAAAGTAATAATAAAGATGATTAATAAGATTAGGAGTACAAATATAGATATTGAAATAAAAATGCCACATTGTAAAAATAAAGCTGTAAAGGATAAAGCTATGAAAGATAGAGATATACGTATTTTACTTAATACTTATGATGATCATTGGCATTTTGTCCCTGTATCAATTAAATTAGCTGATAAATTAGGACTTAGAGTATCTGAATGTACGAAAATAAAATGTGAAGATATAAATTTAACTGAAAAAATAATTATGATTAATTGTGCTAAAACTAAAAATAAAAAAACAATGACAATAGAAGATAATGATTTTGAATTTTTCACAACTCTTAAACATAAACTTGGTGAAAAAAACTTTCTATCTGTTAACCCAGGAAGTATTAATAATAATATTAGAAAACATTTAAAGTTATGTAATCTTAATAAAAAATATGAAATAACTAACTTACATGCAATAAGAAAAAATTTTGCGCAACGTAAATTTAATGAATGTAGATCATCAAAATTTAATAAAGAAGAATCTTTGAAAATAGTTAGTACGATATTAAGACATAGTATTTTTTCTTATAAAGTTATAAAAGCATATGTATTGCACATTTATTAAGAATATATTTCACTCAATTACTTGAAAAATAAAAAATAAAAATATAAAATATATAAATAAATAAATTTTTATATCTAATTAAATAAATATGTTCGAATAATAATAAAAAATATTCAAAAAAGATTGTAATTGTAAGCGATATAGATACATTGACATATGATTATAAAGGAGGTTATATGGTACATACTGCACAATTTTATTTAGTTATTGATAAATCAGAGATATATATAATCAGAAATAAAATTGGAAATATAAATAAAAATGAAATTGGATTATCCATAAGTGATTTTTATCATAAATGCAACGATAAGTTATTTTTCACAGTTGATTTTATAACGTTATTGGATAAACCTAATATTACAGAAAATGATATAGAAGAGATCGAGGATAAATTAAAAGATATTTTTAGAGAGTATCTAAGTAAAACAAAATTAGAATTTATAATGATTAGATTAGAATATAGGTTAGATATTAAGTTAGATAAAGATATCAGAGAGATTTTATTATATCTTTATTCGAAATGTAAAGATAAATCTTATTGTAAAGAAAAAAAGAGTGACTATGAAACAACAGTGTATTTTAATTCGAAAAGTATAACTTCAAAAATATATGACAAAGCATTTGAACGTAGTTGTAAAGGAGAGGAAATAGAAGAATTTGAAGAAGATATATTAAGATTTGAAGTCACTTTGAAAAATAAACACTTGAATTATAAAAAAAGAAACTATAAAAATAAAAGAATAGAAGATTATTTGCAAGAAGATTTATTCAGATATTATTTAAAGAGACATTTAGAAGTACATTTATTTTCCGGTGATTATTATACAATAGATGAAGCAAGAAAAATATTAATTAAAGCTAAAATTAAAAATATAAGTGACATAAATGAATTCTTAATATATACATCAAAATTTGGTATCACCAAAGCATATAATAAATATGGAAATTATAAGTATAATTTATATAAAAAAATACTTGATGAAAACAATATTAACTTAATAACAATACCGAAAAACAAAAATTATAAAACTATAAAAAATCCATTAAATTTATAGAATATAATCGAATAGATATATTTTGTTTGAAAAGGAATTTAAATATCGATATTTTTAAAAAGTACGTAAATTAGAGATCACAGTGGTATTTATTACGAAATTATATATATACTTGTAAAATAGAAAGTTGTGATTAAAATGTGGTAAAATATATGTTAGATATATGTTAGATATATGTTAGATATATGTTAGATATATGTTAGATATATGTTAGATATATGTTAGATAATTAGGGAGGGGATATTAATCATATGAAAGAAACTAAATTAATAAGTTTTTTCAATATAAAAGGCGGAATAGGTAAAACAACGAATACATTATTAACAGCTTATGAATTATCAGAAGTTAAACAAGATACTAAGATATTATTAATTGATGCAGATATACAAGGAAATTTAACACAGTTTATATATAATATGAATAATGATTTTAATACTATAATTGATATTGTTTTAGATGAAACATTGACAGCGGATAATATTATTATAAAATCACCAAACAAAAATTATAGAAATATAGATTTAATACCATCTAATATTAATTTGCATTTATTGG
>JAWXUS010000199.1:0-2028 GCA_044426235.1 Peptostreptococcaceae bacterium
GATTATAGATATCTTTTATATTATTAGTATATCCCATTAAGAACACATTATTTTCTAAGTTTAATTCCTTAATTAAACTTTCAAGAGTTTCTCTTTTAACATCGCCTTCAATCCCATATATTTCTAATTTAGCATTAAGCATTTTTTTAACAACTATACTAAATGATTTAATAGCATGATCTAATTGTTTTTGTTGATCAATTCTTGCTACACAAATTATTCTAGAGTAATCTCTTTTATTTAATTTTAATTTATCTAATATACTAGTTGAAGTATTGATAGAGTGAGGTATTAAATGAATATTATTAACTTTAGAATATCTTTTTTTTATATCATTCTGTTGTTTTTTTGTAAGAGATACAATTGCATCATGATTATATATATCATCATAAATACATTTAATACTTGACCTAATTTCACTATCAAAATAATATGGATATTTTGTATGACAATTATGGCTCATATATATTTTATACACTTCATTTTTTTCGTTTTTATATAATTTCATGTCTTCTAATTTATAACTGCTATCAATTATAAAGAAATTATGCTTATATTGATTAGTTATTTGATCTAGGAAGTTATTTTTCAAGTCTATGTCTGACTTGAATTTACTTATACTATTACCTTGTTTGTCAAAAACATATATTCCTACACAAGTATTAATTTCTTTGCCATCAATGTTATCTTTTTGTAGCCTATAATGCTTAGTCATATAAATACTTCCATCTAATCTATAAAGCATACTTTTTATCATTTTATCACTAGTAGTATTATAATATATAGTTTTTCTCAGATATCCATTTGTGTCAAACTCTTCTTTTTTATATTTATTCAATTCATTATTAAAGTATATTTTAGAACTTAATTTACCGTCATAATCTTCAAAATTTTTCCTAAATTCTAGGTGACCATTCTTAAAATAATCATAAATTTCTTTTCCATCATATTTATATATAAAATAACCTTGTTCTTCTACTTTATGTGCCGTAGTATCTGTACTATCAAATAATTGTTGACTATAAAACTCATACATATTAATTATTTTAGTTTTATTGCCTATCTTATGATTTATATATTCAAGATTTTTTCTCAATTCATAGTCCATAGCAAACGTTACTATATTAACATTCAAATTTGCTTTTTCATTAAATAATTTACTTCTTTTCAAGAAAGAATTTGTCATACCCCCAAATTCTTTCTTGATATTAAATGCTATAAAAAATATATTACTACTCTCCATTATTTAATGTCTCCCTAATTATTATCTATAATTTTATCTATAATATTTTTAGTTAAAATCTCTTTATCTATATAACAGAACTTATCATAGAATGTATTTATTTTATCACTATATTCTCTATTTAAATTATCTATATTATTTAGCCAATAAGCAATTTCTTCATTAGTTTTAACAATCGGACCCGGTGCCTCTTCTTCTAATTCAAAATAAAATCCTCTTAATGAATCTCTATAATTTTCTAAATCGTAGGCAAAGAATAATTGTGGTCTTTTTAAATTAGCATAATCAAACATCGTAGATGAATAATCAGTTATATTTAGATCAGATACTAAATATAGTTCCTGAATATCATATGCCCCAGAAAAATCATAAACAAAACCTTCATATTTACTTATATCTATACTATTTGATATTAAATAATGCAATCTTAATATCACTATATAATCATCGCTTATATTATCAAATAAGTAATCTAAATCTAATTGTAAAGACATTTTATAATGACCCTTTTGGAAAAAGTTATTATCTCTCCATGTTGGACTATATAATATAATTTTTTTATCTTTCGGTAAATTAAATTTATCTTTTAATTTATTTATTTCAATATCATTGTTTTTACTATATAATATACTATTTGCAGGATAACCATAAGTTAATATTTCTTTATCAAAATAAAAAGCTCTCTTAAAAATATCAGCTGAATATTGATTTTGCGCCAATAAATAATCCCATGTCTGAGAGTTCTTTTTAAATTTAGCCTTATATTCATCTATACTTCTGGTGTT
>JAWXUS010000084.1:0-4041 GCA_044426235.1 Peptostreptococcaceae bacterium
TACAGTTAAATATTAACTTAATATATTGTAAAATATCAGTAAATAAATTTCTTTTATTTGTAATTTTTGGATTTACAAAAAAAGTGTTGAAAAAAACCATATAATAGTATATTATTACGAATGAGGTAAAAATTATGAAAAAGTTGAGGATAATTACAAATGATTGACGTACATTGTCACATACTTCCCGTTGATGATGGGGCAAAAGATTTTGAAGAAGCTATAGAAATGGCAAAAATAGCTGAAAAAGATGGAATTAAAATTATAATTAATACTTCTCATTTCAATGACGATTTTGATTATATTAGGGGTAAACAAATAAAAACTGAACTCGAAACATTTAATAATATGTTAAAAGAGAATAATATTAATGTTAAAGTGATGCTTGGAAATGAACTTTACTATAATGAAAGTTTAATGGCACATATCCAAAAGAGAACAGTTGACTTTTATACATTAGCAAATAGTAACTATGTTTTACTTGAGTTTTGTCCAGGAATGTTTCCAAAAAGAATCGATGATATAGTTTATGAATTTACAGTTAGGGGATATAGAGTAATTTTGGCACATATAGAGAGATATAAAGAAATACAACAAGATATTACTATACTAAACGATGCAATAAATGAGGGAGCATACGTTCAAATTAATGCATCTAGTATCCTAAAAAAATCCCCAAAACATATAAATGAATTTTGTGATAAATTATTAAAAGAAAAAAAAGTACATATTGTTTCAAGTGATGCTCACGGAAGTAAAAATAGAAGACCTATATTAAGTGAAGCATATGATTTTGTTTTAAATGAGTATGGAAGAGATAATGCAGAAATATTATTTAATGAAAATCCATTAAAAATAATAAATAATGAAAAAATGGTATCGTTAAAAAATTATAAAAAAGAAAAAATTAATTTTTTAATGAAGTTAATAGGAAAAAGATAATTATTATCTTAAATAGATGTAATATAAATTATTACAAAATATTTTATGCTATAGTTTAATTTAAAAAAGAATAGAGGGGTAGTATGAGAAGTAATAAAAGTGATAAACAAGATTATTTAAAAAGAACCGAAGTAAGAGAAAAAAGAATAACTGTAGCGACAATTATTTTTAGTGCAATTCTTTGTGGAGGATTTGTTATTTTTCAAGGAAATACGACTAAAGATGATGGCGAATACGTATCTAATATGGATGAGATATTCAAAGAAGAAATTCCTTTTGAAGAAGAATATGAGGTTGTATTTTCAACTGAAGAATATAAATTTGTATATGCTAAAAGAGAGCTTTTAGATTATGAAGTAGATCAAATTGCACAAGCTTTAGTAGATGAAAATGACACTTTAGAAACTATTCATATATTTTATGAAGATGTTTTAGAAGAATATGAAGATGAAACTGATATTGATGTTTTAATAGAATATTCAGATATAAATGTGAATGTGATAAATGAAGATGATGAAATATTTTTTGAAATAGAGAGAGTACTTGATTTATCTGATGAATAAAGCAATTTAAGATATTAAGTTAAGAAAGGAATAAAAGATGGAAGAGACGATAGACCTTAGAGAATATTTTGCAATAATTAAAAAAAGGATGACATTAATAATTGGTACTACACTTTCTTGTGCAGTAATTAGTGGTATAGTTAGTTTTTTTGTACTTAGCCCAGTTTATGAGGCAAAAACTACACTTATTGTAAATAGTGATAGTCAAATGCAAGAAAATGCTATTTTAACTGGTGATCAATTTAATGTTACTCAAAGACTTGCTGTAACTTATGGAGAAATTATTAAATCAAGAACTGTTCTTGAACCTGTGATAGAAAAGCTTAATTTAGATATTACGTATGAAGATTTTACTAAAAAAGTTAGAGTTTCTCCAGTTAGTGATACTCAAATTATAAATATAAGTGTTGAGGATATTAATCCACTTAAAGCGCGTGATATTGCAAATAGTATACCAGTAGTTTTCAGTGATGAAGTAAAAAGAATTACTAAAGCAAATGGAGTTGAAGTTATTGATTTAGCAGTTGAGCCAGTAGATCCAATAAAGCCTAATAAAGTTATGAATGTTTTAATAGCTATGGTGCTTGGATTTATGATTTCAATTTTTGTTACATTCTTAATAGAATTTATGGACAAAAAAGTAAAAACACCAATGGATATAGAAAAACATTTAGACTTACCGATACTTGGTGTTATACCATTTGAGGAATAGGAGATAAATTATGGCTAGAAAAAAAATAACAAGTATTGAACAACCAAAGTCTCCGGTAGCTGAGGCATACAGAGGAATTAGAACTAATATAGAATTTTCTAATGTAGATAAAGAGTTAAAAGTAATAACTGTTACGAGTTCTCAACAAAATGAAGGGAAAAGTACAGTTATAGCAAATATTGCAGTAAGTTTTGCAAATCTTGGGAAAAAGGTATTACTTCTTGAAGGAGATCTTAGAAATCCAAGTGTTCATAGAATGTTTAATATAACTAATGCTAAAGGAGTTACTGATATACTTCTTAACAGTAAAGAGATTGTTGATTGTATAAATGTTTCAAGTTATATGAAAAACCTTCATATAATTACAGGTGGGAAAATACCGCCAAATCCTTCAGAAATGTTATCGTCTAACAAGATGAAGAGTGTTATAAAATCGTTAAAAGAATGTTATGATTACATATTTATTGATGCTCCTCCAATTGGGATAATAACTGATGCAGGTATAATATCTACTTATTCAGATGGATGTATATTTGTTGTTGGTGCAAATGAAGTTGATGTTGAAATGACAAAAATCGCAAAAGATAGACTAGAAAAAGTTAATGCTAATATATTAGGTGTTGTGCTTAATAAGTATCAAGAAACTAGTGGTAGTTATGGATATTATAATTATTACTATTATAGTCAAGAAAAATAGAAGTTATTATATGGGGTAGGGTGATTTTAATTGAATACAAATATGATCAAAAGACAATTGATATTAAATTTAATAGATTTAATAATTATATTTATATCGTTTATCTTATCTCTTAATTTAGTAAATACTACTCAAAGTATAAATAGTTTAATACTAATTCCAATAATTATATATATGACATTAAACACTGTTAGTTTTACTTTGTTTAAATGTTATAGTAGTATTTGGAGATATGCTGGTGATAGAGAAATACTAACTATAATATTAGCATCTACTGTCTATATAGTTCCAATGTATTTTATTAATAATTATATAGGATTTGAATTTTCTAAATTATTTTATATATTAAGTGCTATGTTTGTGATAATACTTTCTTGCGGACTTAGAATAACTTATAGGTTAGGAAGAAGAATGCATCTTTATAGCTTTAATATGAAAAATAGAGATAGAGTTTTGATAATTGGTGGAGGATATAGTGGTAGTACTGTTATCAAAGAAACAATAAATAATAAATCATTACAAAAAGAAGTAGTTGCTATAGTTGATGATGATAAAGTTAAACTTGGTAGATTTATTAATGGGGTTAAAGTAGTTGGAAATTTAGATGAAATAGAAGATATAGTTAATAAATTTAAAATAGATGAAATTATATTTTCTATATCTAATATAGAACCTAAGTTAAAACAAACGATTATAAATAGATGTAAGGAAACTAATTGTAAATTAAAAACAATTCCAAGTATTGATGAAATGATAGATGGTAAAGTTGATATTAAAAAAATTAGAGATGTAGAAATTAAAGATCTATTAGGGCGTGAGCCAATAAATGTTGATTTATTAAAAATGAGTGAATACATAGAACAAAAGACTATACTTGTGACTGGTGGAGGAGGAAGTATAGGGAGTGAATTGTGTAGACAAATTGCTACATTTAATCCTAAACAATTAATCATAGTTGATAATTATGAGAATAATGCATATCAAATACAACAAGAACTAGTTAGAAAGTATGGTAGTAACTTAAATCTTAAAGTTATAATAGCATCAGTACGTGAAATTGTTAGAATGGAAGAAATATTTAAAACTTATTTACCACAAGTAGTTTTTCATGCAGCAGCCCATAAACA
>JAWXUS010000200.1:0-713 GCA_044426235.1 Peptostreptococcaceae bacterium
GAAAGGACTTGAGATAATGAAAACTAAGATAGATAAAGATAGTTTTTCTTTTTCATTAAATTTAAAAAAGAAAACTGCTACTATAACATGTGGAAAATACAGTGATGATAAAAAAATAATACCTGAGGTTGTTATGTATGAAAAAGAATCATATGTTGTAGATGAAATTAAAGATGGATCGTTTTATGAATCGTGGAGAATAGAGAGTATAATAATACCTTCAAGTATAAAAAAAATTGGGGAATTTGCATTTTCATGGAGTGAAAGTTTGAAAACTATAACCATAAATTCTAAATTGAAAAAAATAGATAATATGACATTTAGTGGTTGTGTTTCCCTTGAAAATATCATTATACCCAATAGTGTTAAGTCTATTGGGAAGGGTTCATTTAATTATTGTGAATCTTTAGAAAGTATAAATATTCCTAAGGGTGTTAAAATTATAGAAGACTTTACTTTTTGTCAATGCTCATCCCTAACAAATATATCTATACCTAATAGTGTAGAAAGTATAAAAAAATATGCATTTGCATGGTGCACTTCTCTAACTACTATAAGTATTCCATGTAGCGTTACATCTATTGATTCTAAAGCGTTTGAAGGTTGTGTAAAACTTAATGAAGTTATTTTGCCTGTACATTTTAGAGGTGTACCTCTCGGAATTGATGAAAACATAATCAAATACATTGAGGACTAATCTAAATTCCGATAGT
>JAWXUS010000200.1:723-2009 GCA_044426235.1 Peptostreptococcaceae bacterium
GTTATAGTGATTGATATTAAAAAGTATTTATATGCGACTATATAGTTTGATTTTCTTAAACCTCATGCTTGGAGTGCTATTTTTTGTGTACTTTTAAATCTATTTGGTATAATTCCTTTGCAAATTGTACTGGATTAACGTCGTTAAGTATCAAAGCAATCAGGAGTCTTTCTTCTAGATGTTTTATCAATTTCGAAAGTTTATAAAATGTTTCTTTTGTTGATGGGTGTAGGAGAGTAGATGTAGATGCATTTAATAATTGTAAAAGTTTAATAAACAATTAATTTGATACTTGGAATTGTGAAGGATTTAGAAGTAGTTTAAGTAATAGATGTAGTAGTTGCAATAAAAGAGTGCATTGTATGGGTGGATGTCCTCTTGAAAAAGAAGTATTTTTATGTAATTCAAAGGAGAAAAATCTATGAAAATAAGAAATGATTTTGTTACAAATTCAAGTAGTAGTAGTTATATAGTTAGTATTGTTGTAGAAGTCGATGGTGAAACACAAGTTATTGAATTAGCAGAAGAATGCAGAGGGGATGCACTTGATGGATATATTGATGGATGTCAAGAACTTGAATATGTAGATGAATATGGAGATACACACTATATCGATGTACCTGAGATTGATGATGTTTTAGCAATATATGAACGTTATAAATCGATGTTAAGTATTAAAGATTTTTCTTTCATCGATGAAAAATTTAGAAACGGAAAAGATGTTAAGTTACATTTAGTTGAACAATATGTAGCTCGTGGTGAGTGTTCTTTGGATATTAATAGTGATTTGGTTAGGTTATTTAACAACACTAAAGACTCTATTGAAACATCTAAAAGAAATGAATTAGAAGACTTTTTCAAAAATGTAGAGATTGGAGAAGTGGATTCAACAGTATATAGAACATGTGATTCTAATTCTTTAAATGAAACAATTTCTTTTAATTTTCCATATGAATACTGTGATTCACTAGAATCATTGTATGGTACAAGAGACCCAAATTATAGCGGTGAAGATTATGAAGATTATGATGAAGATTATGAAGATTATGACAATGATGAAGATGATTGTGTAATGGACGATTTACAACCTAATAATTCCGAAAATGATACAAATAATTCAATAAATACAAGTAATAATATTGAAGTTAATTTTGTTAATATGAATCAAACACAAAATGACGTTGAGAAACTTATTAAAAGAATAAAATCAAATGATAAATCCACTTTAAAAAAAGATATTATATTTACACTAAAAAAAATAAGAAAAATCCAAATTAGTAATTTAG
>JAWXUS010000032.1:0-14665 GCA_044426235.1 Peptostreptococcaceae bacterium
TATTAAGTCTATGGATATATCAAACAGAAATATCACTAGTTTAGAGGGTATGCAATATTTTCATAATATTGAATATTTAAATTTTAAAGATAATGAAATAAAGGATATTTCACAATTGAATGCACTTAGTTCTTTAACTAGTTTAGATTTAAGTTATAACGAAATAGAAGATATAACTCCTGTTACAAACTTAATATATTTAAGCACTCTTAATTTATCAAATAATCAAATTAGTAACGTAGATGCAATTTCAACATTTCAGGGTCAAACACTTAGACTTCACGATCAAGTAATTCAAATGGGAAATATGTTTGATGATAAAAATAATGAAGTTAACATTGTAAATCCAATAAAAGATGAAAATGGAAGACCAATTGAACCATACAATGTTGATTATTATGATTCAGTTAATAATATTATAACTTGGAAAAATATTAGATATGATAAAGATGTTTCATTTAACTTTACAAAAGCGATAACTATTGGTGGTAGAAACACTGTATTTAAAGGTGAAGTGTTAGTACCTATAAAAAATGTAGATTATAATCAACCAACAGTAACTACTGGTTTTAAAGATATAAATAATCATTGGGCAAAAAGTTCTATAGATAGATTTGTTGAAGGTGGATACATAAAAGGATATTCTGATAATACTTTTAGACCAAACAGTAATATAACTAGAGCAGAGTTTGTTGCAATATTTAATAAGTATTTTGGATTAACATCTAAAAGTGGAAAGGTATTTTCTGATACAATCGGTCATTGGGCACAATCAGAAATTGACATAGCAGTTACAAATAATATTGTAAATGGTGTTAATGCTAATGAATTTAAGCCAAACTCTTATTTAACAAGAGAACAAGCAGCAGTTATAATAAATAATTATTTAAACTTGCCAAATGAAAATGGTTATGTAGTAAATAAATATATAGATTCAAATAGAATATCTTCTTGGGCAAAATTATCTGTTGAAGGTGTTTTAATAAAAGGATATATGGGTGGGTATTCAGATAATACGTTTAGACCACTAGATAATATAACTAGAGCAGAGGCAGTTGTAGTTTTAGATAGAATAAAATAAATCCAAAATCTTTAAAAGATGATATAATATATTTATTAAAGAGAGGTATACGATGGATTTAGAATTAATTATAAAAGAATTTATGTTAAACTATGGCGTATTGAGTATATTTTTAATAGTAGCACTTGAATATGCAAATTTACCACTACCAAGCGAAATAGTACTTCCGTTTGTTGGAATAATGGCGGTTGAATACGATATGAATATATATATGGTAATTATTTTATCGGTTGTTGGTGGAATAGTTGGATCTCTTACAAATTATTATATTGGTTATAAATATGGAAATCCTCTACTATTTAAATTAAAAGAAAAATATCCAAAAACACAAAATGCAATTAGAGAATCTAATAATATAATGGAAAAGTACGATAAAATTTCAGTTATGTTTTCAAGATTAATACCACTTCTTCGTACTATGATATCAATAGTTGCAGGAGTAAATAAAATGAATATATATTCATTTATTTCATATTCTTCTATTGGAATAGCAGTTTGGAATACATTCTTAATAACTGTTGGATATTTTGTTGGAGATAATATGCACAAAATTCATAGTATTCTAACTAGTTATACAAAAAGCAGTATTATAGTGTTATTAATTTTAGTTATTTTTGTAGTTTGTATTTGGCAACTAAAAAAGATAAAAAAGAAACCTACTGATGAAGAATTAATTAATACAAATGAAATAGATGAAAAAAAATAACCTCCCAAATTTGGGAGGTTTTTTAATTAGTTCTTTTTCTTGTTAGCTTGTTCTATATTTATTTTATTTCCTTTGATTTTTATATCTTTCATTTTATCAATTACCTTAACAACATTTTGCTTTGGCACTTCAACGAAAGTATATTTATCATATATATCTATAGTTCCAACTTGCTTTCCAGGTATTCCAACTTCTCCAGCTATAGCACCTAAGATATCTTTAGCTTGAACTCTTTGCTTTCTACCAACATTTATGAATAGTCTAACCATTCCTTCTCTAACAGGCTTACCAGCGTTTCTATCGTTACCTCTAGATCTTCTATCTCCTCTGTCATTTCTATCGTTTCTAGAACCTCTATCTCTGTATGGCTCATCAACTATTTCTTTCTTTTCTTCATCACCTAAGTTTAACTTAAGAAGAGCAGATGCGATATCGAATACACTATATTCTTCTTCACTTTGTTTCATAAACTCTTCAATGTAGCTTGCTTGCTTAGTTAGGTTTCCAGCAGTCATTATTTTTTGAACATCATCAAAGAATGCTTTTACTTTTTTACCTTCAACATCAGCAACTGATGGTATATCGTGCTTTTCAAGTTTAGCTTTAGTGTATCTTTCTATATCTTTCATTTTTCTTACGTCTTTTCCATAAACGAATGAGAATGAAGTTCCATTACGTCCAGCACGACCAGTTCTACCTATTCTGTGTACATAGTATTCTTCATCTTGAGGTAAGTCGTAGTTAAATACAGCTTCAACATCATCAACATCTATTCCACGAGCAGCAACATCAGTTGCAACTAATATATCTATAGTTGAGTTTCTGAATTTATCCATAACTATATCTCTTTGAGTTTGCTTTAAATCTCCGTGAAGAGCATCAGCAAAGTATCCTCTAGCTTGTAAATTACTTACTAATTCATCAGCACCTTTTTTAGTGTTTGTAAACACAACAGATAATTTTGGATTGTAAACATCTACTAATCTAGTTAAAACTTCTAATTTATTAGAAGATCTAGTTTCTATATAGTATTGCTTTATATTTGGTACAGTTATTTCTTTTCTAACTACTTTTATATGAGTAGGATTTTTTTGGAATGCTTTTGTTAAATCAAGAATTCCTTTTGGCATTGTAGCAGAGAAGAAAGTAGTTTGTCTTTCTTCTGGAGTTTTAGAAAGTATCATTTCGATATCTTCTCTGAACCCCATATCTAGCATTTCATCAGCTTCATCAAGTATAACAGTCTTTACGTTATCAAGCTTTAAAGTTCTACGATTTATATGGTCAATAACACGACCAGGTGTTCCGATTACTATTTGAACTCCACCTCTTAAGGCTTTTATTTGTCTGTCTATTGGTTGACCACCATAAACTGGTAAAGATTTTATTCCCTTTATATACTTTCCAATTTTTTGAATTTCAGTTGAAACTTGTATTGCAAGTTCTCTTGTAGGACATAAAACAACAGCTTGTAAGCTTTTGTCTTCAGGATTTATCATATCAAGCATTGGCATGCTAAATGCAGCAGTTTTTCCCGTTCCAGTTTGTGCTTGTCCTATAACATCTACTCCAGATAATATAACTGGTATTGCTTGAGCTTGTATTGGAGATGGTTCTTCAAACCCCATTTCTAGTACAGCTTTTTTTATATCTTCACTAATTGGTAAATCTTCAAATCTTAGTTTTTCCATTTATAATTTCCTCTCCGTTATCAATTTATCTTAACTTATCCATTATATATTTAATTTTTATATTATGCAATTGTTATTTTCATATTTACATAATTAACAAAATAATAGCCTTCCTAAAATTAGAAAGACTATAAAAATATGTAGTATATAATGTATAAATTTTATTGTTTAATAATTTAATTATACATTACAAAAATTGTTCCTAAATATAGGAAGTATGTTGATAAAAGCATAAAACCTTGAATTTTAGAGATTTTATTGGTTTTAAGTGAAGGAAGAATAAGAGTTAATAAAAGAATACTCATAAATGGAAAGTCAACCTTTAAACTTTGAGATAAAACTGGAATATCATTTATAACTGAAGAAATACCAATTACTGAAACTATATTTAAAATATTTGCACCAATAATATTTCCAACACAGATTGCATGGCAATTTTTCTTAATTGCAGTAAGTGAAGACACAAGTTCAGGAAGTGAAGTTCCAAGTGCAATAACAGTTAAACTTATTATTCCTTGAGGAATATTAAAGAATTGTGCAATTTTAATTCCGTTATTAACTAAAAATCTTGAACCAAAAACCATCATAACAAGACCAATTATAAATGCTAAAATATTTTTTGCCCAAAAATTCTTTTCCTTATTAATAGGATAATTATTTCCACATTGTTTTTCATTTGACACACTTTTAAAATTACTATTCATGTAGAATAAGCCAATAATTAAAAGTATTATTCCATCAAATAAACTAATATTTTTGTCAAATGCTAGTATCATTAAAGTAAAAGTGGCAATTAATAATAAAATAGATTTAGATAAGAAACTTTTCTTGTCTATTTTAAATGGACTAATAAAACCAACAAGACCAAGAACTAGTCCTGTGTTACAAATTATTGAACCAATTGCATTTCCAAGACTCATAGTAGTATGTCCCTCAATACTTGCAAGAGTTGAAACTGTAAGTTCTGGAAGTGTAGTTGCAAAACTAACCACAGTTGCACCAAGAACAATTTCTGAAATGTTTGCTCGTTTTGCAATATCAACTGTTGAATTTATAAAAACGTCTGCACCTTTTGATATTAGAAAAAAACCTAGAATAAATAAAGCTAAAGTCAAAAAATTACCTCCTTATAATCATATAAGTAATAATTATTCAATAGAATATAGTACTATGAATAAAAAATTTAAAAAAAAATTTAAAAAAATGTTTAAAAGATTATTTAGGGGGTATATATAATATATATCAGAAAAAAATTAGACATAAATAATAAAAAAAATTAAAAATATATATAAATTTGTAAGTAATTCTGTATACAAAATACTAGGATTATGATATTATAAACTTACTTAAATGAAATTGTATTTTAATTGATTTTAGGTTTGAGTTAATTAAATTTTAGGAGGGCTACTTTAAATGAACAATGCATGGCAAGGATTTAAAGAAGGTAGATGGACTAAGGAAGTTGACGTTAGAGGATTTATCCAAGATAACTATACTCCATATGAAGGAGATGACTCTTTCTTAGCAGGTGCTACTGAAGAAACTACTAAACTTTGGGAAGAAGTAATGGTACTTTTCAAAGCAGAAAGAGATAATGGTGGAACTCTAGATGTTGATACAAAAACTGTATCTCAAATAGATGCTTACAACCCAGGATATATAAACAAAGATTTAGAAACTGTTGTTGGACTTCAAACAGATGCTCCATTAAAAAGAGCTGTTATGCCATTTGGTGGTATAAGAATGGTTGAGTCTGCATGTGAATCTTATGGATTTAAATGTGACGAAGAAATAAGTGAAATATTCACTAAATATAGAAAAACTCATAACCAAGGAGTTTTTGATGCTTATACATCAGAAATGAAAGCTGCTAGAAAATCAGGAGTTATAACTGGTTTACCAGATGCTTACGGTAGAGGAAGAATAATAGGAGACTACAGAAGAGTTGCTCTTTATGGAGTTGATAGATTAATACAAGATAAAAAACAACAAAAAGATACTTTAGAAGTAAGTACTTTAGATGAAGCGATTATAAGACTTAGAGAAGAAGTTTCTGAGCAAATAAGAGCTTTAGAAGCCTTAAAGAGAATGGCAAATAGCTACGGATTTGATATATCAGCTCCAGCTACAAATTCTAAAGAAGCTGTACAATGGTTATACTTTGCTTACTTAGCAGCTATAAAAGATCAAAATGGAGCTGCAATGAGTATAGGTAGAACATCTACATTCTTAGATATATATTTCCAAAGAGATTTAGAAGCTGGAACTATAACTGAAGAAGACGTTCAAGTATTAATGGATCATTTCGTTATGAAACTTAGAATGGTTAAATTCTTAAGAACTCCAGATTATAATGAATTATTCTCAGGAGATCCAACTTGGGTTACTGAATCAATAGCAGGTATGGGACTTGATGGTAGAACACTTGTTACTAAAAACTCATTCAGAGTTCTTAATACACTTTACACATTAGGACCGAGTCCAGAGCCAAACTTAACAGTTTTATGGTCAACTAGACTTCCTAAAGGATTTAAAGATTTCTGTTCAAAAGTATCTATAGATACAAGTTCAGTACAATATGAAAATGATGATATCATGGCTCCATACTGGGGAGATGATTACGGAATAGCATGTTGTGTTTCTGCAATGAGAATAGGAAAGCAAATGCAATTCTTCGGAGCTAGAGTTAACTTAGCTAAAACATTATTATATGCTATAAATGGTGGGGTTGATGAAAAATCAGGTGCACAAGTTGGACCAAGATTTGAGCCAATAACTTCTGAATACTTAGATTACGATGAAGTTATGCGTAGATTTGAACCATTTACAGATTGGTTAGCTAATCTTTATGTAAATACATTAAATGTAATCCACTTTATGCATGATAAGTATTCTTATGAAGCATTAGAAATGGCTTTACATGATAGAGATATATTAAGAACTATGGCTTGTGGTATAGCTGGACTTTCAGTATGTGCTGATTCATTATCTGCTATAAAACATGCTAAAGTTAAAACTATAAGAAATGAAGCAGGAGTTGCTGTTGATTTCGAAATAGAAGGAGAATATCCAGCATACGGAAATGATGATGATAGAGTTGATGATATAGCTGTACAATTAGTTGAGAGCTTTATGAATAAAATCAGAAAGAACAAAACTTACAGAGATGCACTTCATACTCAATCAGTTCTTACAATAACTTCAAACGTTGTTTATGGTAAGAAAACAGGAAATACTCCATGTGGTAGAAAAGCTGGTGAGCCATTCGCTCCAGGAGCTAATCCAATGCATGGAAGAGATAATAGTGGAGCTTTAGCATCATTAAACTCTGTTGCTAAAATACCTTATGAGCATGCTCAAGATGGTGTATCTAACACATTCTCTATAGTACCAGGTGCTTTAGGAAAAGATATGTCTGAAAGAGTTAATAACTTAACTGCTATGATGGATGGATACTTTGCACAAGGAGCTCAACATTTAAATGTTAACGTATTTGATAGAGCTACTTTAGAAGATGCAATGGAAAAACCAGAAGAATATCCTCAATTAACTATAAGAGTTTCAGGATATGCTGTTAACTTCATAAAATTAACTAAAGATCAACAAATGGACGTTATAAATAGAACATTCCACGGAAAAATGGGAAATTAATAACTGTATAAGGGGGAGTGTAGGCTTATAGTCTACACTCTTTTTTATAAAAAGATATAATCTAAGGAGAATAAAAATGATAAAAGGTAGAATACATTCAGTTGAAACATTTGGTACAGTTGATGGACCAGGAATTAGATATATATTATTTACTCAAGGTTGTCCTTTAAGATGTAAGTATTGCCATAATAGAGATACTTGGGATACTAAAGGTGGACGTGAGATTACTCCAGAGGAAGTTATAAAAGATGCACTTAAATATAAAACTTATATGGATAATTCTGGTGGAGGTCTTACAATTTCAGGTGGAGAGGCTACACTTCAACCAGAATTTATTGAAGAAACTTTTAAACTTGCAAAGAAAAATAAAATACACACTTGTTTAGATACTTCAGGATTTGTTGAAATATCTAAAATCGAATCATTATTACAATATACTGATTTAGTACTTCTTGATATAAAGCATATGGACAATGAAAAAAGTAAAGAATTAACTGGAGTGCCAATAGATAAAACTTTAAAACTTGCTAAATATTTAGATGAAAAAAATATACCAGTTTGGATAAGACACGTTTTAGTTCCAACTGTAACTGATGATGTTGAGAATTTAGAGGCATTAGGTAAATTTGCAAAAGAATTAAATAATGTAGATAGATTTGAAATATTACCATACCACTCAATAGGGATACATAAATGGGAAAGTATGGGTATTAATTATGAATTAAAGCATATTGAAGATGCCAATGATGAAGATGTTAATCGTGCTATAGAAATAATCGAAAAGTTTGATGTTGAAGTCTTCAAAAAATAGAGTATAATTAAGGAAAACTATGATTTTTATCATAGTTTTTTTTATTATAAAATAATATGAAGGAGAATTTTATGGAAAAATTTAGTCATGGTTGTACGCTAGATTGTGCAGATATATGTAAATTTAATGTTTATAAAGAAAATGATAAAATAAGAATAGAAGGAGATAAATTACATCCATATACTAAAGGTATTATTTGTAATAAAGGTCGTGCACATGCAGAAAGATTAAATCATAAAGATAGAATATATACTCCACTTTTAAAGGTTAATGGAGAGTGGGTGGAAATTACTTTTGAGAAATCCCTTGAAATTTTATCTGAAAAATTAGGTTATTATAAGAACCAAACAAAAAATAAAAGTATGATTTATTATACTGAATATGGAAGTGGGTCAGTTCTTAAAGATATCGGTGGAATATTCTTTAATTTCTTTGGTGGAATTAATTTAAGTCAAGGTGGACCTTGTTGGAGTGCAGGAATGCAAGCACATAGTTATGATTTTGGAACTAGTAAAAGTAATTCATTAGATGATTTATTAAATAGTAAAAATATATTTGTATGGGGTAAAAATCCAGCAAATACAAGTATTCATACTATGAAAGCTATAATTGATGCAAAGAAAAATGGATCTCGTGTTATAGTTATTGATCCGATACAAACTGATACTGCAAAAATGGCAGATATTTATATTCAAGTAAATTCAGGAAGTGATGGAGCCTTAGCAGTTTGTATGGCTAAGATTATTATTGAAAAAAATTTAATAGATAAAGATTATATAGATAATTATGTGTTAGGATTTAATGAATATAAAATGTATTTAGATACTTTAGACATAAATGAATTAAGTGAAGAGTGTGGTGTTAGTATTTCTAAAATAGAAGAATTAGTTTCTTTATATACTGAAAAATATTCATCTATACTTATAGGGTATGGAATGCAAAAATATTTTAATGGTGGAAATAATATAAGGTTAATAGATTCATTAGCAACTATAACAGGACAAATTGGTTATAGTGGTGGAGGAATAAATTATGCAAATAAAGTATATTCAAATATATTAAATACCGATCCATATGAAAGTTTCAAATATGCAGATAATAGTTATTTTGAAGTATCTAAATTTAGTGAGTTTTTAGAAAAAACTGATATAAAAATGATAATTATAACTAAATCGAATATGTTAAATCAATTGTCAAACTTAAATAGATTAAAAGAAAATTTTAGAAAAATAGAATTTAAAGTTTGTTTTGATTTATTTATGACAGATACTGCAAAAGAATGTGATTTATTTATTCCGTGTACGAATACTTTAGAAACTGAAGATTTACTTTTTAGTTCTATGACTAACCCTTATTTAGTTTATAATGAAAAAGTTTTAAATCCAAAAAATGAATTAATGGACGAGTACAGTTATTTTTATGAACTTGCTAAGAGATTAAATATTGAAAATTATCCATTTGTAACTAAGAAAGAATATTTAAATAAAGTTATTGAACCTCTAAAGAAATATGATGAAAATATTTCATTAGAAAAAATAAGAGATACATATTTTACAATAGATAAAGATATTGCATTTGAAGATAAAATATTTATGACACCATCTAAGAAGATAGAACTTTATTCAAAAAATGCAGAACAAGAAACAGGTAATGGATTTCCAACATATATGAAGACTATAAAAAATAATAAGTATAGATTACTAACTAATCATTCAAGAGAAAGTTTATCTAGTCAACATATGATGGATAAAAGCGATAAATCTTGTTGTTATGTTAACAAAAATACTTTAGATAACGAAAATTTAGTTGAAGGTGAATTCATAAAATTAAAGTCTAAAGATGGGGAAATAGAAGTTTTTGTTAAGTTAAATAAAGGTGTAAAAGATGGAATTATATTAATGTATAATGGATATTGGGCAAAAAATTCTAATCCAAATTACATTGTAAAAAGTGATATTTCTGATATGGGTGGACAAATAACTTACAACGAAACATTTATAGACATAATAAAACAAAACTAGTTAAATTTCTTTGAAGGAAATAAAAAAGAATTTATAGAATTTAAGTGTATAATAAAATAGTAAAGGAGATTTCGTATGGTAAAGTGCTTTATGCAAGATAAAACTCTAATCGTTGAATTTGAAGTTTTTGAATTAGATCATCACATAACTAACGAAGTTAGAGATAAAATAGACTACATATTAAACACTAAAAAAATAATTGATATAATTTTTGACTTTGAAAAAATAAGGTTTATGGACTCTTCAGGAATCGGAGTTATAATTGGAAGATATAAAAAAATTGCAAGTGAAGGTGGAAAAGTTAGTATAATTGGTGCAAATGAAAGAGTTAGAAAAATATTTGAACTATCTGGAATGACTAATATAATAAACATTTGCGATAAAGAATCAATAAGTTCTTTGTAAGGGGGAATTAATTATGAATAATATTATGGAAGTTAAGTTTTTAGCAAAATCAGAAAATGAAAGTTTAGCAAGAGTTATTGCTGCATCTTTTGCTGCAAAATTAGATCCAACTTTAGATGAACTTGCAGACATAAAAACTGCAGTATCTGAAGCTGTTACAAATTCAATAATACACGGTTATAATGAAGACGATAGTAAATTTGTTTGGATGAGATGTGAAATAAAAGGCAAAACAGTAAAAGTAGTAATAGAAGATAGAGGTAACGGAATTGAAGATGTAAAGATTGCTATGCAACCGTTATATACTTCAAAGCCAGAACTTGAAAGATCAGGAATGGGATTTACAGTTATGGAAAGCTTTATGGATTATGTGGCAGTATGTTCTATAAAAGGTGAAGGTACAAAAATTGTTATGACTAAAAAGATAAGTTCGCCTAAATAAACTCAAAGGGAATAGAGGTTTTATTTATGGGTATTTTAAAGCAAGAAAAGAGCCCACTTCTTAGTCACGAAGAAACATTAGAATTAATAGAAAAATCACAACAAGGGGATAATGAGGCAAAAGAAATTCTTATTTCTAATAATTTAGGACTTGTAAGAAGTGTTGTTTCAAAGTTTTTAAATATAGGTTATGATAGAGACGATTTGTTTCAATTAGGTTCAATAGGTCTTATAAAGGCTATATATAAATTTGACTCTAGTTTTAATGTTAAGTTTTCAACATATGCAGTACCTATGATTTTGGGGGAAATCAAAAGGTATTTAAGAGATGATGGAATGGTTAAAGTTTCTAGAAATTTAAAGCAAATCGCAGTAAAATCAAAAGTTACAAGTGAAATGCTTAGTAAAAAATTAGGTAGAGAACCGACTATTGATGAGATAGCTAAAGAATTAGATATTGAAAAAGAAGATCTAGTAATGGCTATTGAATCAAATGTTTCTGTTGAATATCTTCACGGAGTAATTCACGAAGAAGAAGGAAATCCAATTTGTTTAATAGATAAAATTAGCCAAAAAGGTGAAGATGAAGAAGAAAAAATAGTAGGAAATATTCTTTTAAAAGAAGTACTTGCAAAACTTGATAAAAGAGAGAGACAAATAATAATGCTTAGATATTTTGATGATAGAACTCAAAGTGAAATAGGTGAAATTTTAAATATATCACAAGTTCAAGTATCTAGAATTGAGAAAAAAGTTTTAGCTAAATTAAAAACTTATATAACTTAAAAAATAAACCTTTAATTTGTAAATTAAAGGTTTATTTTTTTTATTTATACAAATAATAAAAGCGGAGGATTAATATATGAAGGATATTTATTTAATGCCAAAGAAACAAAATAAATTTAAATCATCTAAAAAAAACCTATATATTAAAGATATTTATGAAGTATATCCAAGTGAATTTGAAGAACAAATAAATAATATTTTAGTAAGGCGTTATGATGAAATAAAAGAATATGATGTTATTCATTTAGGTGAAGTTATTGAAATTATAAATCAAAAAACTAAGGCTTTTAATATAACATTTTTAGTTGTTGATGATTTGATAGTATTTTTTGATGATGAAAATAAAGATCATACAAAATATTTAAGAGTATTTATAACATCTCTTGTAGTATTTATTGGTTCAATAATGGGAATTATGAATTTTCATGCTGATGTTAATATGTCAGAATCTCAATTTAATATGGTTAATGCAATAAGTAATAATCCTAAAGAACATTTACCATATTTTCAAGTATCATATACGATTGGAATTGGAGTAGGAGTTTCATTATTTTTCAATAAATTTATTCCAAATTATAGTAAGGATGAACCAAGCCCGCTTGATTTAAAAATGAAATCATTAACTAAAGAAATGGAGAATCAATTAAAACGAAAATGATATTTTTAAACTTATTAATTGGTTTTTCATCGGGTGCTATGGTTGGTGCAGGAGTATTATCTCTTTTAGTTTTAGTTGGAATAATACCAAGATTATCTCAAGTATCAAAAACAGCTAATTTTATCGTTTTATATGAAAAAATACTTATATTTGGCGCAATTTTTGGTTCTTTAATTTCAATTCAAGGATTTAAAATTAATATTGGATTTTTATTTGTTTTAATAGTTGGAATTTGCTATGGAATATTTGTTGGATTTTTAAGTTCTGGACTTGCTGAAGTTCTTGATTATATACCGATAGTTTCAAGACGATTAAAAATACCAACACTTTATTTAAAATACGTAATAATATCTTTAATCATTGGAAAAGTAATAGGTTCTTTTGTTGGATGGAAAATAATAAATGGAGGATAGTATGGATTATAAAAAGTATGTTGATGAAATAAGTCCAAAGCCAACTTATGCAAAAAATTATACTTTAGCATTCATAGTTGGTGGAATAATATGTATGATAGGTCAAGGTATAAATGATTTATATTTAAATTTTACAAGTTTAGACAGTCTAGAGGCATCGAGTGCAACTTCAATGACCTTAATTTTTATAGGAGCACTATTAACTGGACTTGGTAAGTATGACTTAATTGGTAAAAGAGCAGGTGCAGGTTCTATAATTCCTATAACTGGATTTGCAAACTCTATAGTGTCTCCTGCTATGGAATATAAAAGAGAAGGATTTATACTTGGAGTTGGAGCTAATTTATTTAAAATAGCAGGTCCAGTTTTAGTTTATGGAATAGGTTCATCTATAATATGTGGTTTTATATACTTTATTTTTGATTTAATGAAGTAAGGAGGAAGTATGGAAAATAAAAAAATAGGAAAAAGAACAGTTAAGTTAAAGAATAATCCAACTATTGTGGCTACAACATCGATTTGTGGTCATAAGGAAGAAGAAGGACCATTAAAAGAATATTTTGATATAATTATTGAAGATGATTTATTTGGACAAAAATCTTGGGAATTTGCAGAAAGTAAAATGGTACAAACTGCAATGGAGGAAACTGCAAAAAAAGCTAATAAAGAACTTGATGAAATAGATTTTATGATTGGTGGAGATTTAATAAATCAAATTTTACCATCATCATTTGCAGCAAGAGAACTTCAAATTCCTTTTTTAGGAGTGTATGGAGCTTGTTCAACAATGGCTGAGAGTATGAGTATTAGTGCAATGCTTATTGATGGAGGTTTTGCACAAAATATATTAAGTGGAACATCAAGTCACTATTGTACTGCAGAAAGACAGTTTAGATTTCCTTTAGAACTTGGAAATCAAAAACCGATGACTGCACAGTGGACAGTTACAGGTTCTGGTGCAGTTTTGATATCTCCAAATAAAGTTGGACCAAAAATAAAATATATAACTATTGGTAAAGTAGTTGATGAAGGAATTAGTGATGCTAATAATATGGGGGCTGCAATGGCACCTGCTGCAGTTGATACTATTTTTTCTTATTTTGACGATACAAAAGATGATCCAAATACTTTTGATTTGATAGCTACTGGAGATTTAGGAACTCTTGGAATGCAAATATGTAAAGATTTATTAAATGAGAAAGGATTAGATATTTCAAAAGTTTATACTGATTGTGGAGTAGAAATTTTTAATATAAAAGAACAAGATGTACATTGTGGTGGAAGTGGTTGTGGGTGTTCTGCTAGTGTCTTTAGTGGATATATATATAAGAAATTAAAAGCTAAAGAATTTAATAAAGTTATGCTAGTTTCAACAGGAGCACTTTTATCATCAACTAGCACTCTTCAAAAAGAAACTATTCCCTCAATTGCACATGCAGTAATAATAGAAAACGACTAGGAGTGATGATATGTTCTTTGAGTATTTAAAAGTATTTTTAGTTGGTGGATTAATTTGTTTAATAGCACAAGTTCTTATGGATTATTTCAAATTACAAACACCATATATAATGGTAACATATGTTACTAGTGGAGTTATTTTAACATTTCTAGGTATATATGATAAAATAGTTGATTTTGGGGCAGCTGGTGCTACAGTTCCAATAATTGGTTTTGGATACTCACTTGCAAATGGAGTTAAGTCAGAGGTTGCAAAACATGGATTTTTAGGAGTATTTACTGGTGGTACGATTGCTACTTCAGGTGGTATTGCTGCAGCAATATTTTTTGGTTATATAATGGCAGTAGCTTTTACACCAAAAGCGAAACCATAGAAAAAAGCTATGAATATTTATTCATAGCTTTTTTCTTATAATGAATCAATAATATTTGATGTATTACTTTGAGTTTCTAGTACTGGATCCGGCGTTGGTGTTGGATCCGGCGTTGGTGTTGGATCCGGTGTTGGTGTTGGATCCGGAGTTGGTGTTGGATCAGGTGTTG
>JAWXUS010000001.1:0-91911 GCA_044426235.1 Peptostreptococcaceae bacterium
ACATCTTATGTTGTGGTTAATCTGACAATATTACTACTAATGCTACTATTTTTGTGAAATTTAAATACATCTTATGTTGTGGTTAATCTACTGTAAAATACTAATTCTTAATAAATCTATTCACAAACAAACGTGCATATTTCAATATATTAAGAAATTCTATCCCAAGCTATTTCTATAATTTTAATTATATATTATATTCATTTAAATTTCAATACTTTAAGTTCTATTTTAATAGTTTTACTTGGGATAAATTAAATTAATTCGTGGTTTACATCTTCTCCAAATTTACTTCTATCAAACTTGCCATTAGTAAAATATTTATCTCCATCTTCAATATAAAATAGATTTCCAATTTGATCACTATATGAATTAGTAAAATTGTTTAATTTATATGTAAAATAATCTACTTTCTCCATTATTTCAGATAATTTTATTCTTTTTTCAGAATAATCCATTTTATTATCACTAACAATATTTTTATATTCTTCCCACACTTCATCTCCATTTAAAATTTCATCATTTTCAAGAGTTATTTGTGTATTTAAAAATACTGAATAGTCTTTTCTTTCATCAATAAGTTTCATTCTTTCTTTTACTGATTCAAAATTAAGTTTTCCAACACCATTATTAATGAACATATCAAAATTAACGTCTTTATTTAACTTATTATTATTTATTTTTATAAGATCTATAACTTTATCATAATAATTTTCAAAGTCTTTATTTAAAAGTAAATCTTTTATTTCATCATTTAACAGTGTTAAAGTTTTTTCTTTTCTAAAATCACCTCTATATATTCCACTAGCATCGTCCATATTAAAGAAATAGACTCTACTATCTTTTTTCTTACAAGAACGATTTATTCTCCCTAAAAATTGTTCTTCAGAATCAAGAATTGATATATCTTTAAATCCAATATCCATATCAATATCAACCCCCGCCTCTATAACTTGGGTTGAAACTAATATAACTTTCTCATCGGTGCTTTTAACCTTATTTATTATCTTTTTTCTTTCAAGCTTATTGTCGTCACCACTAATTAATTCCACATTTTCAAATTCATTTTTTATATGATTAAAAAACTCAATAGCAGAACTTTTCTTTATGAATTCAACTAGTATTTTTTCTTTATTTTCAAGGCTTGAAAGTACTTTTCCAGTTAATAAATTAATATCTAGTTCATTTTCCAATAGTGAAAAATCAACTTTTACTCTATCCTTAAACAATTCACTTTCAAAATATTTTTTCCTATCATCTATTAAATAACAAAAATCTTTATCTTCGCTACTGCTTAATTTTTCAAGTCTTGGGAGTGTTGCCGACATAATTATTATTTTAATATTTAATATTTTTGAATATTTGTTTAAAAATACTATTATTTCTTTCCAAATATGATTTTTATAGCTTTGTATTTCATCTAAAATAACTACACTATTTGCTAAATGAACTAATGGAAATACTTCTTCTCTACTGTTTCCAAATAGATAATTAAAAAATCCTATGTGGGTAGTTAATACTAATGGATAATGTAGAAATTGTCTATTTAAAAGTGATTTTTTATAATCAATCTTTTTATTATCATATTTTACCTCTTTATTATCTTCATTTTCGTCTACAGTTTTTATTGGTGTTATTGAATTTATTACTGAAACTTCACTTTTAATATTTTCTACTTCACTAAAAATA
Organism: Peptostreptococcaceae bacterium; assembly: GCA_044426235.1. Lineage (GTDB taxonomy): Bacteria > Bacillota > Clostridia > Peptostreptococcales > Peptostreptococcaceae > JAGHEK01. Next base: position 1,690 of record JAWXUS010000001.1, read on the forward strand.
TCCTCAACCAAAGTCTGATTAGTTTGTTCAACTAATGTGTTAAATGGAAATATATAAAATATTTTATTTAATTTACTATCTAATTCAATAGTTTTTAGTGCTAGATTTATTGAAGTTATAGTTTTTCCACTTCCAGTTGGTGCTTCTAGGAAATATATATTTTTTAAACTATTCTTTTCTAGTTTATCAAGACTTTCTATGTTCATTTCACTTCTTAAGCTATTTATGTCGTTATCTTCAAATACCTTTGATCCCTTTCCCTCCAAATAATTTTTATGTTTTATTAAGGATTTATATATATTTGAATTCTTATATGGTTCGTAGTATTTATTTATGTCTTTTATAGTTCCAAAATCAACTATTTTAGATCCGTTTATATATTCACTAGTTGCATAAAAATCACAACTTGTCATAAGTGAAAATAGTATTTTTGAATAAATATATATTTCTTCTTTATGTGAAAATTCTTCTATATATTTTCCAAGCCTATTTTGTATATACCCTTCTATTTGCTTATGATTTACTTCAATATTATTTACATATGAATCTTCATATAATTCTTTGAAACCTTCTTTAAAATCTAATATTTCCATATGGAATTTATCTAATAAATTATGAAACTTATCTAGCATACCGTGATGTTTTGATATAACGTATGAATTAACTAATAAAATAAAAAGAAGAAAATCTCTATCTTCTTCTTTAAATTTTACTACTTTTTTTAAATAATAGTCAAAATATATTACAGATGAAAGCATTGAATGTTTAGAGTTTTGATCAGTTGAAGTTTTAAACTTTTTATTATCCATTTTAACATTTTGAAAATTCTTATTTATCTTTCCTATGTCGTGCATATATATAGCATTTAAAAATAATTCTTTAAACATATTCTTAACATCTTGTGACTTATCTTTTAATAAACTTTCTTCTATGTTTTCAAATACATTTTCTAGATTTTTTTCATCTATTATTTTAAATAGATATTCAACAACTAAATCGCTATGCTCTTTCAATGTTTCTTTCTTCGAATCTTCATCTTTTCTATGTGCAAAAATTTCACTTTCATCATTTATATATTTTTTGATATCAAATATTTCTACATTATTAAAATACATTAGAAGAAATAAATATTTTTTTCATTTATTTTATATACTATATCATCTTCCAAACAATTTTGATCTTTGACACTAACGTTCATATTAGTGAATACAAAATTTCTAAGTATATATTGGCTTGTAGTTAATTCTAATTCATACGGTAATTTTTCTTGGTATTTAAACTTTTCTTCACAGTCTTCATAAAAATCAAATTCAAAATTATCAGTAGTAATTTCTAAGTTATCATTTATAAATAAGCTATCAATCTTATCAAAATTCTCTAATTTTTCAGCTTCAAGAATTTCAACATCATTTACATTTGCAACGTGATCATTCTTTCCTAAGTATGGTATATACTTGAATTTACTTTTAGTTAATCTATCAAATATTTCTTGATATTTTTCTTCAAATAAAATGTATATATCCCAAGAAGGATTTTCAAGCCATTGTTCTTTTATTATTAAATTTCCGCCTTCTTCTTTTGATGCATACCCAATACTATTATTAAAAGTTTGTAGTTTCTTACTTATATTATTCACCTTTGGAACTATTGAAATTTTCATATCTTTTAATTTTTCATAAAACTCTGGATAATCATCTTCTTTTTGTTGTTGATTATATCCACCATATCCAACTATAGAACCAAATATCCCACAAAGTGCAACTTTATGTATGTTTGAATATGTGAAATATATTTTATTTACATCAGGCTTTTTAAAAAAAGCAGTTTTCCCATTTAGGTTAAATTTTATAACCTTCATTCTTAAACCTCTTTCTTAGTAAATAGATTGAAATACTTCGCCTTATTTATATTTGCATTTATATTTAATTTATATGGATTATAATAAACTTCAACATTTAATATTTCATCTCCAAGTGAATTTAATAATTCATCAAATTTAAGAGTTATCTCATCTTTTTCTTTTTTCTCAAAAGTAACGTACTGTGCTAAATCTGGTAAATATAATTCGCTAGTAGTTTCAACAAAAACTGCTAATTCATTTTCAGTTCCCATTTTTGAATTAGTATTAAATGCAGTTGCACTAAATAATGAAACCTCTTTAAACTTATTATAATCTTCTTCTGTGTATCCATTAGTAACTCCCATCTCTTTGAAGTTATCATATACAGTTGGATTTACTGAAAATGGATATACGTAGTGAGCTTCATCACTAACTATTTTTGTTCCAAGAGTAGTTGAACCCGCCTCTTTATCTGAACCTTTATCAACTCTAAATGGTGATAATATTTGTTGTTCTTCAGATACTGTATCTTCATACTTATTAAATCCTTGACCAATTTGTACTGCACCTGTTATACCTATGTTATTTCCTTCTTCTGCAAATGTTGCTCCAAAGTTTTTAACATCTAATGCATTAAATAGATTTCCTAAAACTTTTTGGCTATCTTTTTCCTTTTTCAAATCTTCAACTTCAAATATTTCTTCATATCTCTCTTTTAATGATTTTGGTGCTACTTTTGAACCTTCTTTTTTGTCTTTCTCAACCTTAAGTGATTTTACGTATAAAACTTTCTCACCATTGTTTTCCCACATTTTCTTCATCGTATATTTTAATGCTTTATCACTTCCAAAAACGTCCCCATTTGATATACTTTTTGGGTATCCTGTAAAATCTGCATTCCAATTTGCCATTACAGACTTTATTCCAATTACTCCATAAACTCTTTTATCCATTATTATTCTCCTTTTTCAAATATTAGTGAACTACTTAAATACCCTGCAATTATTAATTCATCATCAATTTTAACGCTTGGATTATATGCTAAAATCATTGAATATAAATTGTTAAATCTCTTACTATTTTTTTGTATTGCATAGTTATACTTTTTAAATAATTTCTTTAATTCATTATTTAATCTTTCATCAGTTTTTGAATTTATTAATGTATTTATTGCAGAATGATTTTTATTCCCTGACTTACTAAGCCCTAATAAATAGTTACTAAGTTGTCCTATTGCAAAGTAATATTCTTCATTAGTTTCTATGGTTTTAGTTTCATTTTGATTTATCTTTTCTCTAAGCACATTTTTAACGTTGTTTAATGTATCTCCCATATCTCTACCTCCTTCAAAATATTCAATAATACTTTGTCTTAAATTAAATTGTTCACAAGCTCTTAAATAATTTTCAGATATAATACTATTTTTTATAATTTCTAGAGAAAACTTACTAAAATTAGAAGGGAACATTTTTCCTTTCTTGAAATATGCAAATAAACTTTGTCTATTGATTAGTAAAATTTCAACTAGCTTATTATCATTTAATTTAATATCATTTTTAGAACTAAAATAATTATTTATTAAAAATTTCTTAAAAAATATATCGTTAATTAAAGATTCAATATCGAATAACTTTTCAAATGATTTATTATATTCAATAGGATCTTTCTTTTTTGAAAAATCAGTTCCTAAGAAATTATTAACTACAAATGCTTTTCTTAACTTCATTCTTAAATTAATAACTAAATCATAATCTAATAATTCTAATTCTTGTCCCTTATTAACTCTTAAAAAATATCCATCAAAATTATCTTTAAGTTCTAAATCTTTTTGTGTGTATATTTCATCATCACCAAAATAAATATATCTTTCTTTACTTATGGTATTTAAATAATCAAATAACTTATTTTGAAGTAAAACTTGATTATTATCTATTAAGTATGGTAATGTATTTTTTCTTGTTCTTTGTTCAAGAAATGGCTTTTTAGCATTTAAACCCATATAATTATTATGAAGTCCAAAAACATCACCTTCTATTTCAATATTATAATCATTACTATTATAGATATTTGGTAATACATACTTATTACTTTCTTTTTCATATTCATCTATACTATCTTCAAAAAATACTTTTAAAACATTTTTTAGGTATGCTTTTTCAAAACTTATATCTTTGATATTTGTGGTTATATAAGTTTCATTTAAATTATTTTTTATCCATTCTCTACTACGTTCTAATTTGACTTCATTAACTTTACCGTAGTCTTTTTCTGCTTTTTCATATATTTCTTTTGATTTTTTCTTTTTTCCATACTTAGTTAATGGATCTTTTAATAAATCAAAATAACCATCTATAATCTTCTCTGTTAATTTACCATTTAATAATGTTTCTTTTTTAATAAAGAAACTAAGATAATTATTGCTATGAATATTCTTATCTGCCAAAGCCTTATTTGAAGATAAGTATTTAGACATATAATCAAGTTTAACGAAATAATCATACAAACTACATCTTTCAGAATTCTTATTTACTTCAAGAACTTCCAAACTTTCATCGTCTTTTACTAAAATATATGTTCCCTCTGATAAATTATAATTGTCAATTATTAGCTTGTCCCAGTGTTTTTTATACATTTTTTCGAATACTTCTAAGCACTCTTTAAGCAAAATATCACCTCCTTAAATCCATCTGTAATTTATAAAACCGAGTCCCCTTGCATTCATTTCCCCAAGTCCAACTCCAAGTGAGAAATTGACTAACTCTTGAGCTAATTCATTTTCACTAACAACAATTTCAAATTTATCACCAAGAAGTCCTATCTCTTTATAATTAACTTTTATTGGCTTATTATTTTTTATTGTTACTAATGTGAACAGTTCAAAGTCTTCCTCTATTTTTGTGTTGTAATAAGAATTGTACTTTTTTATAATATTTTCTCTAAGCCTTTTTTCTACTTCTTGAATGCTACTATGTCTTTTCCAATACCCATTCTCAAACTTCAGTATAACAGGTGTTATGTTATATATTTTTTCTATATGCTTTATAGGTATTGTTTTTTTTGAAATAGTTAGTACTTTTATACAATTTGTGTGCTCATTAATTAGATTTTCATTTATGTAATTTAGAAGTTCTAAGTCTATGGTTCTAAATCTAAAAGTATAAATATTTTCTTTTTTGTATACTTTATTATCACTTAGTGGATATAACATATCAAAAGTATAATTTTTATACTTGTTATCATTATGAAATTCTAAATATTTTTTACTTTTTGATAGAGATTTGTCAATTAAATCCGAAATACTTGATGAACATTCTTCAGATTTAATATCTTGTGTTAAAAATACTTTGATAGATAATTCAAATACATTTTTCATAATTACCTCCTTTAAAAGATTAAATATATTAAAACACCTATCGTGACATTTATCAAACTATTTTTTTAAATATTTTACTTTTTTATAATTTAAATATCAAAAAAAGTTGCCATAAAGCAACTTTCAACTCCTAACTAACCTAAATTATCAAGGTATTTATAAACCACCACAAATTATGATTAACTGTTTATAATTAATAATTATTAATATAGTTTTTAGTTAATAAACTTCTAAAATATTTCGATAAAAATAATTTTCAAATTGAATTATTCAATGATCTAATAGTATAATAATTATATAATACATAAGAAAGGAAGTGTTTAAAATGACTTACCTATTAAGTCCAAAAGTATATTTTGTATTCAAAAGAATATTTGGAAATGAAAAGCACCCAAAAATATTAATTTCATTTTTAAATGCGGTTATGAAACCAATAGATGAAATAAAATCAGTTCAAATAAAAAACTCAGATATAGAAAAAGAACACATAGAAGATAAATACTCAAGGCTAGATATAAAGGCCATTACTAATAATGGAGAACACATAAACATAGAAATTCAAGTAAAGAATGAATATAACATGATAAAACGTAGCTTATATTACTGGAGTAAATTATTTGAAAATCAAATAGTAGAAGGTGATAATTATGATAAGTTAGCTAAAACTGTTTGTATTAATATATTAGATTTTAAATATTTAAAAAATGATAATTTCCATAATACATATAGATTAAAAGAAATATCTTCAAATGAAGAATTAACAGATGCTATGGAATTACATTTTATAGAAATACCAAAACTTAGAAAATTAGATAATAGTGAGGAAATATCGGATATGTTAGAGGCTTGGATAGTTTCTATACAAAATCCATATAGTTATATAGTTGAAAATGAGTAAGGACAAAATAAAGGAGGCAAAATCAGAACTTTTAAGAATGAGTGTAGATTCAAAAGATAGAATTATGTATGAAAAATGGACACTAAAAACAACATTTCTAATAACTTTAATAACCTTAATTTTTATAATTTTCATTTGCGATAATCTATTTTAAATATATATTATATTAGGTCTAAGTTATTTTATAAATTCATTATTATCCTATATTAAATACAAAAGTATATTAATACCAATTAAAAAAGTTGCTAATTAGCAACTTTTTATTTTACAAACTTTATAGTTAAATTATCACAGTCCATTTCACATATTCTACCTATTGGAAGTGTTATATTTGGACTGCAATGCCCACTCTTTAAATTGTATATTATAGGCTTATTGAATTTTTTAAGCCTTTCTTCAAGAAGTTCATATAAAGAAGGATCATCTTCATTACTTTTCTTGCAATTATTAAAGTCCCCTAAAATTATTCCGTTGCATTCCTGAATTTTATTACATAATATAAGTTGTGTAATCATCTTATCAATCTTGTACATATATTCATTAATTTCTTCAATAAATAAGATTTTTCCCTTAGTATCAATTTCAAATTCAGTTCCAAGACTTGCAACTAATAAACTTAAATTCCCTCCAACTAATTCTCCTCTACACGCTCCATAATTCATAACTTTTAAATCATCTTTTATTAAAATATCATCATTCATATTTATATTTTCAAAAAGTGAATTAAAACTAAGTTCGTCAAGTTTATTTATTTGCCCAGCCATTGGCCCGTGAAAACATATTAAATTACTCTTTTTGTTAAAATTATTTAGAAGAAGTGTTATATCTGAAAAACCAACAAATATTTTAGGATTGTTTTTTATTATGTCAAAATCAATCTTATCAATTATCCTAAGAGTTCCATAACCTCCACGAATGCAAAATATTGCATCTATATTTTTATCTAAAAACATATTATGAATATCATTTATTCTAGTTTCATCATCACAACTAAGATATCCTCTAACCTGCGATTTTAGACTTTCCCCAAAAACAACGTTGTATCCTAGATTATTAAATCCTTTTTCAATGTTTAATAAAGTATCTGCTTTAAAAGGCCCAGACGGTGCTATAATTCCAATAGTTGAATTTTTATTTAATTTTTTCATAGTACCCCCTTAATATTTACTATTATAATAACATAATTAATATTTTTCTAAATAAAAAAGTTGCTAAACGGTAGCAACTTTCCATTAAACTATATCATATGTTACACATACAGGTTTATGTTCTCTTGAATCATTAATTATTTCTGCATCGATATTAAATAGTTTCCTTAAATTTTCATTTGTCATAACTACTTCTGGAGAACCCTCACAAACTATTTCTCCCTTTTTAATCCCAACCATATTATCTGCAAATCTTGCCGCATTATTTAATTCGTGTATTACCATAACTATAGTCGTATTATATTTTAGATTTATATCTTTTAATAATTTAAGTATTTCTAATTGGTGAGCTAAATCTAAATAAGTTGTTGGTTCATCAAGAATTAATATATCTGTTTGTTGTGCTATTGCCATTGCAATCCAAGCCCTTTGCCTTTGTCCACCAGATAAATCCTCAATTTTTCTATGTCTAAATTCTTCAATATGTGTAGACTTTAAAGCCCAAGTTATTATATCCCTATCATCATTAGTTTTTTTACCAAATCCTTTTTGGTGAGGAAATCTTCCATAAGCTATAAGTTCTTCAACTGTAAGTCCATTTGGTGCTTGAGGACTTTGAGGAAGTACTGCCATTACTTTTGCAATATCTTTCGCTTTTTGTTCCTTAATACTTTTATCATTTATAAAAATATCACCACTTTTCGATTTAATAATTCTTGCGATAGTTTTTAGTATAGTTGATTTTCCGCATCCATTAGATCCAATTATTGTAGTTATTTTTCCTTTTGGTATTTCTAAATTTAAATCTTTAACAATGTCTACATTATCATAAGATATATTTAAATTTTTAGTACTTATACAATTCATAAAATTCCCTCCTTATTATTTTTTTAGTAATAGATATAAAAAATATGGTACTCCAATTATTGAAACGACAATTCCAATTGGAAGTTCCATTGGAGATATAATATTTCTAGCTATTGTATCTGATATTAAAAGTATCGTACTTCCAACTAATGCACAAATAGGAAGTAATCTTTTATGATTCGGGCCAACTAATTGTCTTGCAATGTGTGGCGATATCAGTCCTAAAAAGGTTATATTTCCAGCAACTGAAGTCGATATACCCGCTAAAACAACTGCAACAAATATTAATTTACGTCTTTCACTCTCAACCTCAACTCCAAATCCTGTTGAAATTTCGTCCCCTAAATTTAATACATCTAAATATCTTGATTTGTAATATGTAATAAATGAAAAAATTAATATAAAAGGTAGTACTGCATAAACGTAATTCCAATTAGTTCCCCATATACTTCCAGATATCCAGTTCATTACTCTATTAAATTCTTGAGTTGAAAATCTAAGTTGAAATATTGTTAGTATTGAAGTGAAAAATATATTGATTCCAATACCTATTAAAAGTAGTCTAGAAGGATTTATACCGTTCTTATATGATAGAGAGTAAACTAAAAATGTACCAAATAATGCACCAATTAACGAAACTATAGGCATTGTAAAAATTGTTGTGTTACTTACTCCATCATAGACATTTCCATTCATAAAATATATATATACAACAACAAAAAGTGCAGCTCCAGAATTTATTCCTAAAATACCCGCATCGGCTAAATCATTTTTTGTTACTGCTTGAAGTATTGCACCAGATAATGCAAGTGCACAACCTACTAATATAGCTAAAATAATCCTTGGTAGTCTAAGGCTAAATATTGCAATATTATGACTTTTGCTACCTTGTCCAAAAAGTGTTTTTATAATGTCTACTGTTGATATTGAAAGTGATCCAGTATTTATACTAATTACAAAGGTTAAAGATATTAAACCAATTAATGATAATAAAATTAATGTATACTTTTTATTTTTCATTATATCCTCTCCTTTCTAACTAAATAAATAAATATAGGTACACCAATTAGTGCAGTTAATGATCCAATTGGAGTTTCATATGGTGGATTTATTATTCTTGATAAAATATCACTATATACTAAAAGTGTTGAACCAAATAACATTGAAGTTGGAATTATATACCTATAATCTGCACCAACAACTGCTTTTGCTATTTGTGGAATTATAAGTCCAACAAAAACTATATTTCCTGCAACAGATACTGCAGTTCCAGTAAGTAAAACTACAAGTATTATACTTAAAAACTTTACCTTTTCAACATTTTCACCAAGTCCAATTGCAACTTCTTCACCTAAACTTAAAATAGTGATTTTTGGCGACATAAAAATTGATAATAAAAATCCAATTCCACCAACAATAAATAGCATACGTACACTTTCCCAACTAGACCCAACAAGTCCACCAGATATCCAAAAACTAAGTTTTTGAGATAAATTAAAATACATTGAAATTGCCATAGCTAGAGATATTAATAAAGTACCAATCGCAGTTCCTGCAAGGGCAAGTTTTATTGGATCTACTTTTCTTGAAACGCGACTACTCATAAAATATACAAGTACTCCACTTATACTTGCTCCAACGAATGCAAATACCATTAACCAAAAACTATTAATAACTAAACTTGGATATGTTTGTTGAATAACGAATGCTACTGCAATCATAAATGTTGCACCTTGAGTAATACCCATAATTGAAGGTTCTGCTATTGGATTTCTTGTAATTCCTTGCATAATAGCTCCACCTACTCCTAAATATCCTCCAACTAATACTGCACATAAAACTCTTGGCATTCTAACATCTAAAATAATTTTATGCTCTATAGTTAAATCCTTAATAAATAAACTATCTAAAATAGTCTTAACATCTATATCTTTTGCACCAATAGAAATTGAGGCAAATGCACCTATTAAAAGTAAAACTGTGCAAATAAATATTAATAATAAGGATAAATTTTTCTTATTTTTCATAAGTACTCCTTAAATTAAATGGTAGGTGATTAAAATCACCTACCATTTTTTATTAACCTATTTTAAAATAGTATTTTTTAATTCTTCAAGTAATAATTGTCTTCCGATTGGATTATACGCTTGAGTAAAGTATGGACTTGCATCTAATATAATTAAGTTTCCTTCTTGTACAGCTCTCATTTCATTAAACACTGAATTATTTTCTAAATCAGCTTTATCAGATTCTGTAGCTATAACCATTAAATAATCTGCATCAATTTCTGCTAAACCTTCGACACTAACTGTTGGAAGAGTTATATCATCTTGTGCTGGCATATTTTCAGGTTGTGGTAAGTTCATATCATCTTTTAATACTGTACCAATTCCACCTTCACTAAATACCATAAATTGCCCTTGAGATGCTAAAACTATTAAATAACTCTTATCTTCTCCATTAACTTCTTTAATTTCGTTCCCAACTTTTTCTGCACTTTCATAGTAATTAGTTAACCACTCATTAATTAAGTCTTCTTCTTCAAATAAAGTAGCAACATCTAACATTTTTTGTTCCCAATCATTAGATTGATCTTCTAACATAACTGTTGGTGCCATTTCAGTTAATTGATCATATATTTTTTCTTGTCTTGGTGCCATAATTATTAAATCTGGATCAAGTGAAAGTATTGCCTCCATATCCATAGTATCAAGCATTGAATGTCCAACTATTGTAGACCCTCCAAGTGTATCACTCATATAAGATGTTACTTTGTCTGTTTCATAAGAATCAACATTTGCCGTACCTTCTGGAGTTAGTCCAATTAATATTAATTCTTCACTACTTCCTGATATATCAACTACTCTTTGTGGATTTGTTGGTATTTCCACTTCACCTTTTACTGACTGTACTATTCTAGTTTCACTACTAGTTTGTTCATTATTATCTGTCACTTCATTGTTTGAACTACATCCAACTACACCAAGTAATGTAGTTACTGTTAATCCTAATAAAGATAATTTCTTTAATATTTTCATATTAATCCGTTACTAAAACTCTATAAATAGTTATAAAAAAGTTAAAAACTATATAAAATTTGTCTTATTAATGATTCACTATACCTGATTTTGCAAAAAGCTACTTTCATTTGTTATAGTACTCCACAGTCGTAAATTCGGATGTAACGAATCCTACATATTAGTATTATCTTTTTGATGATTTATACTAATTTATATTTAGAAAGATTAATACTTGCATTTAAGTCTCTATCAATAATTAAACCACAATCACAGATATATTTTCTATCTGATAGTTTTAGGTTTTTATTAATAGTTCCACAATTACTACAAGTTTTTGATGGAAGGAAAAATGTATTTGCTACAATAAGCTTAAACCATCTAAATTTACATTTATATTCAAGAAGTCTTCTAAATTCATGAAATCCTTGTTTTGATATTGCTTTTGATAAATGTCTATTTTTCATCATATTTAGAAACTTTTAAATCTTCTATAACTATTCTATATGGCTTGATTTTCACTATACTTGTAGTAGTTTGATGAAGATAATTTTGTCTAATATTTGCTAATCTTTTATGGATATGCTTTATCCTTTTTTCTAATTTTATAATATTTTTAGTTTTAGTAAACTCCTTTCTTTTTTTATTTTTTTCATATTTTCTTGAAACTTATATTTGCATTCTTTTAAGCTTTTTTCTGTAGATTTAACTGTTCTAATTTTGTTTATATTTTTATAAACCATTCCATTTGAACATATAGCTAAATCTTTTAAACCTAAATCTATTCCTAAAGACTCGTTTGTTAACTTTTATTTTACTTCATTAACTTCAATCTCAACAGATAAATACCAATATTTATTATCATAACTCATCCTTGGATTTGTATATTTAATATCTGTCGGTATTTATTCGTTAGTTTTAACCCAGCCTATCTTTTCAAGTAAAACTATTTTACCTTCTTTAACTTTTTTTGATAAAATCATATTTTATTAACTCCTGTATATTTTTCTTATACTATTTAGTAATACTTAATCTTATCAATTCTTGACTTAATTATGAAGCAACTAGATTAAATTTTACTGTTTTATAACTTTTAACTAACAGTTACTAACCTCCTTAATTTTGATAATTATGTAATATTAGCTATCAATATATCATAGTTATCAAATAAAGTCTAGCATTTTATTATAAATTAAATTGTCAATTTTAATATATGTAATTATAATGAAATATATTGTCGTTTTTTAAATTTTAGCTTGATTAAAAATTCTTCTACTTATATATATAATAATTAATTTAATTGCTTAATTTTATTTAAACTATATACTTTAAAGGGATTATATATTACTATTTAGTTAGTACTAAATAGTAAGAAAGGAGTATGCCAAAATATCATAAATCATCTGTATTATATAATGGCAAAAAATAAAATGATTAAACAAAAAATTGAAGAAATAAACGAATGGTTAATAAATGTTCGTCGTGATATTCATTCTACTCCAGAGCCTGGGCTTGAAGAATTTATTACTAAATCAAAAATTGAGAACTATTTAAAAGAAATGAATGTTAATTATAAAACGTTTAAAAATCATACTGGAATAGTTGCTTTTATTGACAACAATAAAGATAAAACTATTGCAATTAGATCAGATATTGATGCTCTTCCAATTCTTGAGAAAAATGATACACCATATAAATCAAAACATGAAGGTTTCATGCATGCTTGTGGACACGATGCTCACACTGCTATTTTACTTGGTACTATAAACATACTTAAAAATTTAGAACTTGATTGTAATTTAAAGTTTTTCTTCCAACCTGCCGAAGAAACCACAGGAGGGGCAACTCTTTTAATAAAAGATAATTGTATGGAAAATGTTGATTATATTATCGGTCTTCACGTTGATCCAAATTTAGAAGTTGGAACTGTTGAACTAAAATATGATACTTTAAATGCATCCACAGATGATGTTGAAATAAAAATTAAAGGACAAAAATGTCATGGTGCATATCCTCACCAAGGAAATGATGCTATTTTATCCTCAGCTCACGTAATAACTAGCCTTCAATCAATAATTAGTAGAAATATAAACCCTACAAATTCGGCCGTTTTAAGTCTTTGTATGATAAATGGTGGACTTCAAGAAAATATAATTTGTGATGATGTTTTAATTTCTGGAACCCTTAGAACTCTTGATGAAGAAACTAGAAATTTGACTAAAGAAAAAATTGTTCAAATATCTAAAAATGTTTGTAATGCTTTTTCTTGTGATGCAGAAGTAGTTTTTCATAAAGGGTATGATGCTTTAATTAATAACAATGAGATTATTGATATTTTAAAAGAAAACTTTATTCAAACTTTTGGAGATGAAAATGTTCTAATTAGAAAACACCCAACACTTGGTGCAGAAGATTTTTCTTTCTTCTTAAATGAATGTATGGGAGCATTTTATCATATAGGTTGTAAAAATGAAGAAAAAAATATAACTTCACCACTTCACACAGATACTTTTGACATTGATGAAGACTGTTTAAAGGTTGGAGTATTATCTCAAGTAAGTAGTGTTTTAAGACTTATGAAAGGCTAAAATTTTTTAGCCTTTTTATTTTACATAAATATTTAAATTACATATTGTAAAACTAATAATTAGTATTATATAATCAATATACTGTTAATTGAAAGGACATCGATATGAGAGAAAAAATCAAAAATTGTAGAAGAATAGTGGTAAAAATTGGAACTTCAACTCTGACTTATGAAAACGGAAATTTAAATTTGAGTAGAATCGAAAAAATTACTCAAGTTTTATCAGACATATTAAATAGCGGTCGTGAAGTAGTACTTGTAACGTCTGGTGCAGTTGGTGTTGGTGCTAGTAAATTAAATTACAAAGAAAAACCAACTTCAGTTCGTGAAAAACAAGCCTGTGCATCTGTTGGACAAGCAATTCTTATGAACATATATTCAAAATTATTCGGAGAATTTGGATATTCAGTCGGTCAAATACTTCTTACTAAGGATATTTTAGATAACGAAATTAGAACTAAAAACGTTTCAAATACTTTTGAAACTCTAATTAATCAAAAAGTAATCCCAATAGTAAATGAAAATGATAGTATTTCAAGTGCTGAAATTGAAAATATACAAAGATTTGGAGATAATGATAATTTAGCATCAATAGTTAGTACTCTTTGTTATGCCGATTTATTAATAATATTATCTGATATTGACGGATTTTATGATAAAAATCCTAAAAATAATCCTGATGCAAAATTAATTGAAGAAGTTAAAGAAATAACTTTAGATATGGAAAAATCTGCAGAGGGTGCTGGTAGTGAATTTGGAACTGGTGGAATGGCAACAAAAATTCAAGCTGCAAAAATTGCAACTTCAAATGGGTGCAATATGATTATTGCAAACGGTGAAAATTCACATTTAATAACTCAAATTTTAAATGGTGAAAATATAGGTACACTTTTTGTGGCTAAATAATTTAAGAAGAAATTATGAACGAATTAATTTTAAAAGGACAAAGTGCCAAAGAATATTCTTACACTTTATCTAATATGTCGACAAGCGACAAAAATGATGCACTAAACGAAATGGCAAAAAGTTTAATTTCAAATATAGATAATATTATTGAAGTAAATAAACTTGATGTTTTAAATGCAAGAGAAAAAAATACTAGTGAAGTTATGATTGATAGATTAATTCTTGATGAAAAAAGAATTAAAGCTATGAGTGATGGAATTATTAACGTCTCAAAATTAAATGATCCAGTTGGATACGTTTCAAGTATCGAAACTAAACCTAACGGACTTCAAATCGGTAAAAAAAGAGTTCCACTTGGAGTTATTGGAATTATTTATGAGGCAAGACCTAACGTAACTTCAGATGCCGCATCTCTTTGCTTAAAGTCTGGAAATGTTGCTATTCTTCGTGGTGGAAGTGATGCAATAAATTCAAACAAAGCTATAATTAAGGCTTTAAAAGAAGGACTTAGTAAAAGTAATGTTTCACCTGATGCAATTCACTTAATTGAAGATACTTCAAGAGAAACTGCAACTAATATGATGAAATTAAACGATTATATAGACGTTTTAATTCCAAGAGGTGGAGTTAATTTAATAAAAACTATAGTTCAAAATGCAACGGTTCCAGTTATTGAAACTGGTACAGGAAATTGTCATATATACGTTGATGAAAATTGCGATATGACTATGGCTACAAACATAATAATCAATGCAAAAGTTAGTAGACCTTCAGTTTGTAATTCTCAAGAAAAACTTCTTGTAAATGAAAAAATTGCACACACTTTTATTCCTTTAATTATTCACGAACTTAGAAAAAATAAGGTTGAAATAGTTGGAGATGAAAAAGTTCTAAACTTCATAAATGATATTACACTTGCAACTGAAGAAGATTACTACAAAGAATATCTTGATTATAAAATATGTATTAAAATAGTTAAAGATTTAGACGATGCAATTTGTCATATAAATAAATATAGTTCTCACCATTCTGAAGCTATAATTACTAATGATTATAATTCATCTCAAATTTTCTTACAAAAAGTAGATTCTGCTGCAGTTTATGTTAATGCATCAACTAGATTTACAGATGGAGAAGAATTTGGATTTGGTGCAGAAATTGGGATTAGTACTCAAAAACTTCATGCAAGAGGTCCAATGGGACTAAATGAATTAACAACTAATAAGTATATTATATTTGGAAATGGTCAAATAAGATAAAAAAAACTGAAGTGAATTTTCACTTCAGTTTTTTTGTTTAAATATATATTTAAATTAGATTACTTAAATTTGACTACTTTTCCTTCTTCAAATCCAAGTGTTCCTTTTTTAAGTCCAAATAAATCTTCTACTTCACTCTTATAAATATTTAATCCAAATTGAGCAAGTCCATCAATTAACTCTTCTGGCTCCATAACCTCTAAAATAACCTCTATTGCTTGTTTTAAGATTACTGGTACTCCACCTTTACCTTCTATTGGCTCTTTTTTAGACCAACCTCTTTTATTCATTTCATTTAATAAATAAGTATATTTCTTATAAGTTATAAATCCTAAATCATGCGCTCTAGTTATTAAAGCCCAAATTGGAACTGCCCACTTTCTTTTAAGTGGTAAGTAATCATCTAGTTCATTTATATTTTCAAAATCTTCAAAGTATTCTTCCTTTGGAAGTAAAAATGCAAGTGCTAATTCATCTTGTCTAAATTTCTTTTGTTGAACTTTTATTTCATTTCCAAGAACGTATGCAAGTTCATATGCTAAATCAACATTTCTACTACATAAATCCTTTCTATCATTTCCAAGACTTATAAAATATCTAGTTCCTTTATCACTAGTTTGTTTTTGAGTAAATGATAAAGCATTTTTTTTGTTTACATTATGATCAGTTATTATAAAACCATTAGACTCAAGTAAATTCATCATATTTACTATAGGCTTATTTCCAAGATCCATATTCTTTCTTAAACTTGATGCTAAATTTTCAATATCATCATTCTTATTCATATCAAAATCTATTTCCATTTGAGGAAACTGTACATAGTTTTCAGCAAATGCAAATATTTTGTGAATGAAAACTAATCTTTCTTTGTAAGCTATTTCTTCAATTCTTGGAAGTCTAGATTCTGGTCTTATATGAGTGCTATCAATATTTATTTTTAATCTATCATCAGTAAAGAAATAATTTTTTGGGAAATTTAATGCATTTGAAATTTTCATTTCATTCTCAACTGTTGGCTTGTATTTATTTTCTTCAAATGCAAGTAAATCTTTTTTATTTATTTCTGTATCAATTGCTAACATTTCAATAGTTTTACCTCTTAAAATTCTAGCCGTTTTAAATTTTTTATTATTAAACGTTCTTTTCATAAGTTTCTCACTTTCAAATTTTATTTTATGCTAAGTATTTTAACCGCCTCTGCACGAGTTATATTTGATTTTGGTCTAAATGTGTTATCTTCATACCCTTCAATTATCTTACTATCCTCTAATGCATCAACATAATTTTGTGCCCAATTTGAAATTTCATCTTTGTCTTTAAAGTTTATAACTCCATCTCCAGTTAATTCTCTAATTACGGCAACTATTTTACTAGCCTCTTGTCTTGTTATTTTATCATTTGGTCTAAATGTATTATCTTCGTATCCGTCAATATATCCTTTATCAACTGCTACTTCTAAATATTCATAATACCAAGCATCTTCATTTATATCTGTAAACATAACACCTTTTCTAACTAAATTCCTAATCATTTGTATTATACCACTTTTTTGTTCATATCCAAATGATTTATTAACGATTTTTATAAATTCTGCACGAGTTATGTCTTGATTTGGTCTAAAAGTATTGTCTTCATAACCTTCAATATAACCTTTTTGTACAAAATCATATATATAATCTCTTGCCCAGTGATTATCTAATACGTCTTTAAATGGTAATGGTTTAACTTCTTCTGGGTTTGATGTATCAGTATCTGGTTTATTAGGTAATACCTCTTCTCCTTCTGGAAGTGGTTTTTCTGTTTCAGGTTTTATATCTGGTAATGTTTCTCCCTGTGGTTCATCAGGTTCTATCTCTGGTAATGTTTCTCCCTGTGGTTCATCAGGTTCTATCTCTGGTAATGTTTCTTCCTGTGGTTCATCAGGTTTTATATCTGGTAATGTTTCTCCCTGTGGTTCATCAGGTTCTTCTTCTCCTAATATATCATCAACGCTAAAATAAACTTCTTTTGAAGTATTTATAACATTAAATTCTCCAAATTCGATACTATTATTATTAACATATTTATAATCATTTGTGTTTATTGCAATTACTTCAAAGCTTAAATCTTTAACTTCACTATCATTTGGTAAAATATCAATTTCCATAATTTCTAATTTATTTCCTATTTTATTAAAATTAGAATTTGAAGTTGCTAAGATGTCTATTTGATTATTATTATTTTCAAAATTAAATAGTATATCATTATTCTCTGAAGTTAATATATTTTTTATATCAATAGCTTGAACTTTATCATCAAGCTTTATACTAAATTGTATGGCTTTTGGTATTTCAGTAATATTATCTAATGATACTTTTATCGTGTCTTTATCTACATTTTCAGATACTAATTCTATATCAAGCGAAGAATTTCTAAAACGTTCGTTATTAGCTTTTGATATAAGATCATTTGAAACTATTCCAAGAGTTAATACAAATGAAGATATTACTAATAATTTTCTTATATTTGGATCTAATTTTTTCATCTTTCGCCTCCCACCTAATATTTTTTAGTATAGGAAAAATTTCCTATACTAACAGTTTTATTTAAATTCAAAAATACTTTTTCTAGAAGTAAACGACTGCGAAGTTAAATCTATAGAATCTAAATCGTTTAAATCACTTGGAAGATCTACATAGAACGAATCACTTACTAATCTTTGATTTATTGGTCTAGAATTTTCATCTAAGCCATTATATCTATACAATTCAGTTTTAATTTTACTTCCTTCAATATTATTCATTCCATCTATTATCTTTTCTTCTTGTTCTTTAGTTATCCAATAAATATAATTTCCTTCTGCAATTTCTCCAAGTTCACTACCTTCTGGTAAATTAGCAAGAAGTATTGCTTGAGATTCAAGTGCAAAGTTTTCTCCATTTTCATTTAAAACTAGTGGTGCATTAAATGCAGGATTCCCTCTATATTCTCCAAGTACAATTATTGAATCTTTCGGTATAATTCTTCCACTTGCATACTCAAAGTCGCTAACTAAACGTCCAATTCCATTTTTATATACATTATCGTTATTATCAACTCCAATTTCAATATTATCTCCCGGTTGAGATAATAAATCTATTTCGGCTAATGATAATTTTTCTTTTCCTTTTGAAACTAATTTTACATATTTTGCATTATAAGACCAAAGTTGATTATTATCATCATTTCCAAGTTCATTAAAGTAGATTGTACTTTCACCTTCCGTACTAAATACTCCACTATGTGCTCTATCCCAAGTAACTCCATCTTTACTAACTAAAACTTCATAGTCTGTAATTTTATTTTCTCCACCCGGAGTATACTTAAGACCAACAACTTGGTTGCTATTAACTAAATCAAGCACTATATAAGGATCTTCGTGAGAAGCATGCCCTGAACAATCCGTTGATTTTATAGCTTCATAAATACTTTCTTTGTTATCATCAATAACTTTTAGTACACTTCCGCCTTCAATATGCCCGTGTCCACTTTCATCATTATGAATCTCGTCAACTCCAACTGTGTTACTACTTATTTTCATAGTCCTCTTTGGTAGATTTCCATCGTGAGTAACTTTTACAGTTCCAATATCGAAAGTTTCTGTATGATTTAGATTAAAGTCGTATGCCTTAACCTTATATTCAAGTACTCTATTATTCATATTATCAATTACATCAGTATACTTTGTTACAGATCCAGTATTTTCAACAAATCCAACTGGTATTTCACGAATTCCAGTATTAGTTGATTCTTTTCTTATTATTTCATATCCTAAAATTTTATCATTATCTTTATTTACACTAAATTCTAAAGGTATTTCCTTATTTTTAACGTATGAATTATCACTTATTCCACTTCCAAAGTTAGCAGTAACTTTAACGTCTTTTGACATATCAGAAACATTTTCAAGTCTTTGTCTGTGTGCATTATCATTTAAGTAGAATATATCTTTAGTTTCTTTTTCATAATTTACACTATCTAAGTATTCATTAGTTTTTGGACTTGAAGGTATTCCCCATCTAAGGAAAAATTCTCTTAAATCTTTCTTAACTGCATCACTACTTCTAATTATGAATGTTTGTGCCGTTCTATCGTATCCATCTTCAACTGGTGCAATTCCTTTTAATCTTGTTTCTCTATAAAGCTTTGCGTAGAAACTATCATTATTTATATCATTATCCGAATTTACTTGTAATAATTCATAATTATTATGATTATCGTATGCAAGATGAAGTTGCCAAAACATTCCTAGCCCAACAAATCCTTGGGGTGTTGAAATTCCATTTGAAGTTACTCTTTTATATATATCATCATACATATCTTCAAGTCTTGAAGAACTTATTCCATTAAACGTTTGAGTTATAAGGGCTAATATGTTATTAGTAGTTTCTTCATAAGTTAGCCCATTAACATCGTGTATATGCCCTATTTCGTGAGAAATTCCCCATCCAAATAGATTTCCATCAATGTTTAATAAATTACCATTTTCATCAAATTCAAATGCTTTTCCATTCATAATTTGTGGTACAGTTTCATATTTAATACCAATATGGTGACTAGATGCATACATAAATGCTCCTGTAAACATTCTTTGATATTTAATATTAATTCTGTTTGTTGGTCCTTTATTTCTAGAATGGAAAGTTAACTCACTTATTCCGCCTAAAATATCTAGTGGATTATTAGTTATTTTTCCATCGCCATCAAAGTCTATTGCATCATAGATTAATCCTTGGTGAGAATGTGAAATTTCAACTAATTGATCTAGTGCACATAAAGTTTGATACATCTTCTCAACTTGTTCTTCTTCACTACTAGCTCCTTCTGTTATACCTTTAAGTATTTGATCGGCTGGAAGTGATAATGTTATCTTTTTAAGTTCTATTTCAGTTGAATTAAGTATTGAAGTTTGCGGATTGTACTTATAAATATTATTTGCCTTATCTTCAATTTCTGGATAATGACTTGGAAGTAATTCAACGTAAGTTTTTAAATTCTTAATATAATTTCTTATTTCTTCTTTAATATAAGTTTCTCTATTTTTATTATCTATTTCATCAAGTATTTTAATATGTGGAATTTCAACTCCTCCACTTACTCTAACTTTTATACTTTCTGTATTTGCGAAACTTCTATTATACATTCGAATATATAGATTTCCACCTTTTTCAGAATCAATATTAAAATCATTTTCTGGTATTACTATTTCATTTTTACCTACTGTTAAAATTTGATTATAAGACTTAAATGCAGATTCTGTTTCACCATTATGTTGAGATATTCCAAGTTCAAAAGTAGTGTTTTGTAATTCTCTACTACTTCCAATATAAATATTTACAGTATCTCCCGGTTTAACTGCAACCCCTAAGGCTTGCCAATCATTAGATTGACCCATTTGATTTCCACTCCAACTATTTGAAATGTTTGGATCAATAGTTATTAATCTTTCATTTAAGTTATTGTCCTCTAAAATCAACTGAGCTCTTTCTAAACTCTCAAGTGCAGTTTCTTTATATGGATTTTCTTCGTTGGTATTTTCATCTTTCATATTGGCTTGTATTCTTAAGTTATCAATCTTTTCCTTTGTAACATTATCTTTTAACGTTAACTGTAAACTATCATCAAATAATGCATCAACATCATCTTTTAAACTATCATATTTATAAAGTTTAATTTCACTTATACTAGATAATGGCGTGTATGCAGGATGTGCTCTTAGTGAAATTTGTAATTTACTAGTAGTTATTTTATTCGGAAGATTTACTTCGTAATATAAAACATTATTTTCATCTTTTATTTGTTTGAAACTTGCATTAATTTGAACAAATTCATTCTTTTCTATATCATAATATCTAACTGGTACGTAATCATAAATTCCACCACCACCATATCCATCATCATATCTTGTGGCAATTCTCACCGTATCTATATCGTATACTTTATCAAAAGTAATTATAGGACCTGTATTATAATTTGTATTCCAAGTATTTGAAGTCCAATGTGTTTCAATATTTCCATCAACTATTGCGAATTTATCATCAATATTTGTACTACCATTTGGATACGTTATGTCAATTATTCCATTAACAGGACTTTCATATTGACTATAACTTTCTTTTGGTGTATTTATTAAATTATAACTTGTAATAGTTGGCCCTTGAAGGTTACTAGTTGTTCCAAGATAAGTTTCAGATATTGCTCCACTTCCGTGATGATTAGTTGCAATCATTCTTATTTCGTAAGTTTCATTATCAAGTAAACCATCTATTTTAAATATATTACCTTTTATTAATTCATCGTGATCAGTCTTTTTATCATAATCAATATTATAAGCATTGTCCGGCACATCATTTGTAGGATCCGTATCTACGTAATCATTATTTGGATCATTAGCTTTTATAAATGCTCCATCGCCTAATTTTCTATAATAAATATCAAAATCTTTAGCCTGTGAGTTTGTACCCCAAGTAACCGTAAGCGATTTTAAATTCCCTTGTACTCTTACTTGTTCTGGTTTTCCAGGCTTTGATTCTGGAACTATTTGAAGTTCAATTATTGAATCTTTTCCATAATTACTTCCATCTTTTAAAGTTTCATTATATGCATTTGAAACACTATATCCTGCATTGTCTTTTAACAATCCAGTATTTGCATCCCATCCGTGATTTTGATAATTTTTGTCAACATTATCTGGGAAACCATCTTTATCATTTGAATTATTTTGAAGATTTGTATTTCCTGTTTTATTCACATCATAATCATCTTGTTCATCTTTATATCCACTCTCCCAAGTAGTCCCACTTAGTGATTGAATACTTACTCTATAAATTCCGTATGGTTCAACCTTTGGAACTGTAAGAGTATTTTGTGAAGTTTTAAATTTAGAAGTTTGAACAATAGTCCCACTATCTCCTAAAAGTTGAAGTTTAACTTCATAAGCATCAACGTTTGGTTCGTGGTTCCAAGAAAGATTAAGTTCTTCTTTTCCAACTTGAGTTTTACTAGTAAAGCTATTAATTACAGGAACATTCATATTTGGTTTTGGCATTTCTGTATAAACATCATTTAAAAATTCAACCTTTGCAATTTCTGCTAAATTTTTATTTGAACGAGTTCCAGTTACTATAATTGTAATTTCACTTACTGCAACTTGCTTTCCTAAATCAATAGTAATTACATTTTCTAAATCAACACTTCTAGATAAATTTTTATTAAATTCAAATTCTTCTCCATTAACTACTATTATACCTTCAGTGGGTGCATTTTCGTTATCTGGAAGACTAATTTTCACTTGTTCCATAATTTGAACTTCATTAAAAAATATAGGTATATCAATGTGATTATCTTTTGATATATCTTCTTCTTGTTTAATAGTTAAAGTATTTTCATCAGTAAAAAGATTTATTAAATCATCATCGGTATCTCCATTTGTAGAAATATCTCTTATAGAATTTATATCAATAATTGGATTTGTGTCAATTATTGTTGGATTTTTTTGAATTTTATCAATGTTTTCGTGTACATATGATAAATCTAAAATATCAACTTTTGAATCTCTATTTAAATCTGCAGATATTTCATATCCTCTAGACTTTATAATTTCTTTTATCTTTTCATAATCTGCAGTCGTCACTAAATTATTAGCATCAACATCTCCTGCCATAAAAACTGAATCATAAGTTATAGAAGTATTTTCATCAATTACAGTAGTTTTATCTGCTGTTCCAAGTTCTATTCTTTTTGAAGTTTTTGAAATCTCAACGTTATCTATATTTACAGTTTGGTAACCTTCTCCTGAAATTTTTACAGAATAGTTTCCAACTTCTAAATTATCAATTTCTAAATGATAAAAATTAACATCATCGCCTTTAATAATATTTTTTGTTTCATCTAAAGCTCTTAATGTGTAATTTATAGAATTATCTTTTCCACTTAAATTATCACTTCCAAGATCTATTGAATATTCATTATCTTCACTTTTTAGTAAGACATTTATATTAGTTTTTTTAGAGTCAACAAACTTTATTGGTAATGAAAAATTAATATCAATTTCTAATTTTCCACGAGAAAAATTATTAGCACTAACTATTGTTGAAGACGTTGTAGTTTCATTTGCAAATGAAATTACACTTAAATTACTTGCAATCAAAGTTACTGCGAGTGTAGTACAAATACTTTTTTTCATAATCTTCCCTCCTAATATTTATTAAATTAATTATACATTATTTTTAACTCGTTATATATATTTTTGCATAAAAAAAGAAATAGAAAATCTATTTCTTAGTAACAACTTACAATTATAGCTCCCTCAGAAGTATAAACTCCCATTACACAACCAATTTCACAAACTATAATCTCTGCAAATTCATTATCTTTTTTCATTAATTCAACTACTTTATTTGCTTTTTCTACGTTATTTGCGTGACCTACAAATAATATTTTATCTTTTTTGTTCTTATCTATATTTTCATTCATTTTAGCTACTACTTTATTTAATGAATTGTTTTCTCCTCTAGCCTTATCTATTGGCTTTACTTCTCCATCATTTACTCTAATTATAGCCTTTAAATTAAGTGCATTAATTATTTTTCCTGCAATCGGATTTATTCTTCCACCCTTTATTGCATTTTCTAGAGTTTCTAAAGTTCCATAACATACAACTTCTTTTTTAATTTTTTCAATATGGCTTACTATTTCTTCGAACGTATTCCCATTTTCTATCATTTTAGCTGCAATATAAACTAAAAGACCATGTGCCATACATCCCATTTCACTATCTATTAAGGCAATCTTTTTTGATTTGTTTTCTTCTTCAAAAAGACTCTTTCCAAGATTTGCAGTAGAATATACTCCAGATAATTTTGAAGTAATAGTTATAACTATTATTTCATCTTCTTCCCCTTCAAATCTTTTCTTAAATTCATCAGGAGATGAACAAGCAGTCTTTGGTAATGTTTTTTGTGTTTTCATTTTTTCATAAAAATGACTTTTACTTATTTGTCCGTCTATATAAGTTTTATCCTCAAATGAAACCGTAAGAGGCAATACATCTATATTATATTTTTTTACTATATCGTCGTTTAAATCACACGAACTATCAGTTATTAATCTTATACCCATAATTACTCTCCTTGTTTATCGGTCAGTTAACCGAATAATATAATTCTATTTTAATTATAAATGTTTAATATGTCAATATCTAATTTATTGACTTTATTTTTTTATAGGATTATAATCTATTATAAAATCAATTCATAATGAAAGGATAATTACGGCTTTTTATGAAACAAAATAATACAAAACTCAAGATTTTATTAACATCAATTAAGCTAATGACTCGAAAAGGAATAAATGAAACTAGCCTTGCAGACATTGCAAATAGCTGTAATATAAGTAAAGGAACGCTTTATTATTATTATCAAACAAAAGATGATTTGATTTGCGATGTGGCTGATATTCATCTAGACATAATAACTAAAACTGTTCTTGACTGTATTTGTGAAGTTGATCCAAAACTTCAAAATGAATATATGATAAATACAATAATAAAAAAGATTTCAGGTATTGGACAAAGCGGAAAAATACACATATATATTCTAAGCGAGGCTATAAATTCAAATGATACCTTAAATAAAAAATTAAAAGAAAAGTATGTTAATTGGAGAGAAACTTTAAGATTTGAACTTAGAAAGTATTCAAAAGATGAAAATGATGCAGATGCTCTTTCATTTTTATTAATCTCAATAGTCGATGGACTTTTAGTACAAAGTATTTTATTTGATAAAAAAAGTATAGATTACAGTAATATAGCCAACTTTTTGGTTAACAATTTAATATGAGGTGATGATTTTAATGAATGATTTTACTAGGGGAAATGAAACAAAATCAATTTTTTTCTTTGCACTTCCAATGCTTATTGGAAGTGTTTTTCAACAGTTATATAATATTTGTGACACTATAATTGTTGGACAATTTCTTGGAAAAGATGCAATGGCTGCAGTTTCAAGTTCCGGATCTATAATGTTTTTAATAATTTCACTCTTATCAGGAATTGGAATTGGGTTTTCAATTTTGGTTTCACAATATTTTGGATCAAAGGATATGAAAAAAGTTAAAATGACTATAGATACAATATATGTATTTATATTTTTTGGCTCTATAATTTTCTCAATATTCGGAATAATTATGTCAAAACCACTTTTAAACTTAATAAATACTCCTCCAAATATTTTAGATCAATCTAAATTATATCTTAATATCATTTTTGGTGGACTTATTTTTTCTGCAGGATACAACACAGTAAGTTCGATACTTAGAGGACTTGGAGATTCAAAAACCCCACTATATTTTTTAATAATTTCAACAATTATAAATATAATTTTAGATATTATATTTATTTTAGTTTTTAATATGGGTGTTGAGGCCGTATCTCTTGCCACTATTATTTCTCAAGGGGTATCACTGCTTTGCAGTATGATTTATTTAAATAAAAAACACGATATATTAAAATTTAATCTAAAAAATATTATTTTCGATAAAGATATATTTAAACAAGGTCTTCATCTTGGACTACCCTCTGGTATTCAACAAACTTTATTTTCAGTTGGTGCAATAGCTGTTCAATCTTTAATAAATGAGTTTGGGGTCGATGCAATAGCTGCAGGTGGTATTTGTTATAAAATTGAAGATTTTATAGCACTTCCAATTATGAACCTTGGAAGTGCTACCTCAACATTCGTTGCACAAAACGTCGGTGCTAGGGAGTTTGAAAGAGTAAAAAAAGGAGTTCTTGCATCAATTAAAATATCTGCTATAATGTGTTTTATAAGTTTTATAATTTTAATGTTGTTTTCAGATAATTTAATAAAATTCTTTAATACAGATTTAGAAGTTATTAGGATTGGTTCTATAAACTTAAAAATAACTGCACCATTTTTCATATTCATTGGAATTTCATTCATTCTAAACAATGCAATGAGAGGTGCTGGAGATAGTATTTTCCCACTAATTAGTTCTATGTTATCTCTTTGGATAATTAGAGTTCCTTTTGCCTATTTATTCTCAAGACATTTTGGAATTCACGGAGTTTATATGGGAATAGTATTTGCTTGGTTTGTTGGTGCATTAATTTCAGGAATATATTTTTTAAAAGGAAAATGGAGAGAAAAAATAGTTATAAATGAAATATTTGATTAAAAAAAGAATGTAGAAATTTTTCTACATTCTTATCCTCTATCCTTTCTTACTTTAACAGTTCTTCTTTTTATAATTATTTCTCTTTTTTTGATTATTATATTCGCTTTATGATTTAAAATGTCAACATAACTACAATCATCAGTTATCTTTATAACACCAATATCAGAATTTTCAATTCCGTCTATATTATTAAGTGCTCCTAAAATATCAACATTTCTTATCTTTTTTCTTTTACCACAATTTAAATAAATTTTAGTTATTTCAAATATCTCATCTTTAACTTCTTTTACAAATCCTACTTTTTTACTTAAAAATGCTTTTTCTAATTGGCTTAGTTCTTCTTTATCAAAATCCTCTAAATATTCTATTTCTTTTCCTATATATTCTTCAATTTCTTTTACGTATTTAAGTTCATTTTCCTCATGAATACTAACTGCAACACCAGAACTTTTATATCTACCAGTTCTTCCAATTCTATGCACATAATTTTCTGTATCTCTTGGCACATCATAATTTATAACTAAATCAATTTCATCTATATGAATTCCTCTTGATGCAACATCTGTACTAACTAAAACATTAAATTTTCTATCCTTAAAATCATTTATTGTAAAAATTCTTTTTTCTTGAGACATATCACCGCTTAATTCTCTAGCATTAAATTTATCCTTTTTTAATCTCCTAAAAAGTTTGGTTGCCATATCTTTAGTATTCACAAAAACCAAAGTTGTAGTTGGATTTTTACTAAATATCACTTTCTTTAATGAATCATATTTATCCTTTGTCATTAATAATTTTTCATCTATTAAACTTTCATTCTTTACTTTTTCAATTTCTATCTTATCAAAATTTTTGATATACTTATTACTAAATGACTCAACATTTTGATCAAAAGTTGCAGAAAATAATCCAACAGTTACATTATCATTAACATTATCAAATAAGAACTTCATATCATCAATAAAACCCTTATTAAGCATTTTATCGGCCTCATCAATTATTAAATATTTTAAATTACTTAAATCTATAGCCTCTCTATTTATAAGATCAATAAGCCTTCCAGGAGTCGATACAATAACTTGAACTCTTTGCTTTAATGAATTTATTTGCTCTTTAATTTTTGATTTCCCATAAATAGCTTCACTTCTAATTTTTTTAACTATACCAATATTACTAATTTCATTACTAACTTGAATAGATAACTCTCTAGTCGGTACAATTATTAATGCTTGTACTTCATTATTTATATCTATATTTTCACAAATTGGAATTGAAAAACTCGCAGTTTTTCCACTTCCAGTTTGAGATTTAACTACTATACTCTTGTAATTTATAAGTTTTGGTATAACTTTTTCTTGTACAACAGTTAAATCATTGTATCCTAAAATTTTTAATGCCTTTTTTATATCTAAACTAATCATTATTTATCTCCTTAAGTTTTTTCTAAGTATAACATATTAAAAATAAAAAAAGGCTAGATAACTAGCCTTTATAAACAATCTTACCATTACAAATAGTATATTTTACCTTACCAAATAACTTTTGATCTTTAAATGGAGTATTACTAGATTTTGAAACAAAAGTATCATATAATACTTCTTCTTCATTAAAGATTACTATATCCGCTTTCTTATTTAATTCAATTACTCCACTATCAAAATTATATAATTTTGCAGGATTTATAGTCATTTTCTTTATTAAATCAATAATACTTAAATGATTGTTTCTTACTAAACTAGTAATTCCAAGACTAAGTGCAGTTTCAAGTCCTATTATTCCACTTGGTGCTTTTATAAAGTCAACATTCTTTTCTTCAAAAGTATGTGGTGCGTGATCTGTTGCAATTATTTCAATAGTATTATCTTTTAACCCTTCAATTATTGCAAGTTTATCTTCCTCAGTTCTAAGTGGTGGATTCATTTTTGCATTAACTCCATACTTTAAAACATCTTTTTCAGTTAAACTAAAGTGGTGCGGAGTTGCCTCGGCAAAAACGTTCGCTCCCATTTTCTTAGCATTTCTAACTAATTCAACAGAATTTTTTGAACTAATATGTTGTATATTAACCTTACACTTTGTATCAAGTGCTAACATACAATCCCTTGCCACTAAAACATCTTCTGCAACATTCGTTGCACCTTTTATACCAATTTCTTTTGATACTACCCCTTCGTTAACCCCTGGGCTAACTATTAAACTAGGATCTTCTTCGTGGAAACTAAGTGGCATATCTAATTCTTTAGCAGTTTTCATAGCTAAATGAACAGTTGATGCGTCCATAATCGGAAGTCCATCATCTGTAAATCCAACACAACCATTCTCAACTAAAGTTTTCATATCAACTAAAATTTCACCCTTAAAACCTTTAGTTATACTACAAGCCTGATAAACGTTAATGTTTAGCTTGTCCATTCTTTCTTTAGTTTCTAAGAAATCTTCTAAATTATCTATTATAGGACTCGTGTTTGCCATACAAACAACACTAGTAAATCCACCCTTTTTTGCAGATAAAACCCCTGTATGTATATCTTCCTTGTGAGTAAATCCTGGATCTCTAAAGTGAACGTGTACATCTATTAAACCTGGTGCAACATAGCAATTTGTTGCATCTATAACTTCATAATCTTTATTTTCTATATTCCCAATTTCTATAACTTTATCATCTTTTATTAAAATATCTAATTCTTCAATCTTATTCTCTTTAGTATTAATAACTTTTCCATTTTTTATTAAAATCATAGCATACCTCTTGAATTAAAATTTTATACCTTACAAAATATTATAAATGTAATGAAATTTTTTTGCAATATATACATAAAAAACATATTTATTGAAAAACATTAATATTTATTATATAATTGTATAAAAATGTTTGGAGAGATTTTATGAAAAAAAAGCTATTATGTGTTTTAATTTTATCGTCTGTTTTTTTTAGTGGTTGTTCAAAAAAAGAAGAAGAAATTGAAGAAGTTACAGAAGAAGTTTTAGTAAAAACTACTTCTAATTTAGAAGGGGAAGTCGTTGATTCAGACAAAATAGTAACTAGTAATTCAGGTCTTCAAATTGAATATGTACCTGCACCAATAGAAGTCGAAGAAAATGATGAAGACGAAACTTTTGAGAAAGACGAAATTGAGGAAATTAAAGAAGAAGAACCAAAAATAGAAGAAATTGTGGTTATCGATGAATCACCAACAGTATATATAGGAAGTGAAGGAAGTAACACTTATCACAATCTACTTGCAACTAGAGACATTCCAAATCCTCAAAAAACAACAATACAAAAAGCTATGGATAAAGGATATAAACCTTGTACTTCGTGTTTTAAAGAGGGAGATCTTGAGTTTGATTATTATGAACAACATAAAGTTGAAAATCATGAAACTGAAGAAGTTAATGAAGATGAAAAAAGTACTGAATAAAAATTCAGTACTTTTTTAAAAGAAATTATTTATAAATCCAGTATGTTCATTAAAAATATTAAGTCCAATAAATATTAAAACTATTCCCCCAAAAAGTTCTGCATACGAACCAAATATACTTCCAATTTTCTTTCCAAGAAAAACTCCAATTAAGCACATAATAAAAGTTATTATAGTAATTGACAAACAAATAGAATAAATATTTACATCTGTAAATGCAAAACTAATTCCAACTGCAAGTGCATCAATGCTCGTTGCAATAGACAAAACTATCAATTCTTTATATGTAAGATTTCTTTCACTATTTGATATATTTCCGTCTTCTTCTCTATCAAAAAAACTTTTAATCATATTAAATCCTAGGTAACTAAGAAGTATTAAAGCTATCCAATGGTCAAAATTTATTATGTATTCTTCAAATCTAACCCCAAGTAAATACCCAATATATGGCATAATGCCTTGAAAAATACCAAATGATAGAGCCATATTCACTCCCATAAGTGGTTTTAAATTTCTAATACTCATAGATTTTGAAATTGATACTGTAAATGCATCCATTGAAAGTGCAAATCCAGTTAATAAAATTACGGCTATGTCCATATTTCCTCCTCTAAATTAAAATAAAAAAACGAGCCCTATATGCAAAGCATAAAAGTCTCGCTCTAAATGTCACTTGGCATAAAGCCAAATTATACGTTCAACACTACTTTTAAGTAGAACCATTTTATAATAACATATTTATATTTTATTGTAAACTATATTTATTTAATATTAAAGATTATCTTTTCATCTTCAGAGTCAATAATTAAAGTACTATTATTTTTTAGTTCATCAAGTATTATAAGTTTTGCAATTTTAGTTTCTAAAAAATTTGAAATATACCTTTTTAAAGGCCTTGCTCCATAAACTTTATCATATCCTTCATTTGCAATTAACATTTTTGCACTATCAGTTAATTCAAGTTCAATATCTTTTTCCTTTAATTTATTTCTAAGTTTATTTAAGAAAATATCAACAATATTTATTATTTCACTAAGCTCTAATGCTTTAAAAGTAATTATATCGTCAACTCTATTTAAAAATTCAGGTTTAAATCTATTTTTTAATTCATTTAAAACTTTTTCTTTTGAATTTTCTTCATTTTGAAGTAAATGTTGACTTCCAATGTTTGACGTCATAATTATTAAAGTATTCTTAAAATCAACAGTTTTACCTTTATTATCAGTAAGCCTTCCATCGTCTAATATTTGAAGGAAGATATTAAATACATCATCGTTTGCTTTTTCAATTTCATCAAAAAGAATTACTGAATAAGGATTTTTTCTTATTGCCTCAGTCAAATATCCTCCTTCTTCATATCCAACATATCCCGGAGGTGATCCAACTAATCTTGATACTGAATGTTTTTCCATATATTCACTCATATCAATTCTAATCATTTCATCTTCACTACCAAACATATTATTCGCTAAAGTCTTTGCAAGTTCAGTTTTTCCAACTCCTGTAGGCCCTAAGAATATAAAAGAACCAATAGGTTTATTCAAATCAGATAATCCTGCTCTTGCTCTAATTATCGCATTTGATACAGCCTCAACCGCCTCTTTTTGTCCAATAACTCTTTCATTTAATTTATCTTCTAATTTTAATAATTTTTCTCTTTCACCTTCAACAAGTTTAGTAACTGGTATTTTAGTCCATTTTGAAACTATTTCAGATATTTCATCTTCCGTAACCTCTTGTTTTAAAAGAGAGTTTTCACTCTTTTTTAAATCTTCTAAAGCATCATTTAACTCTTTTTCAAGTTTTGGCACTACTGAATATTGAAGTTCTGATACTTTATCAAAATTAAATTCTCTTTGATATTTTTCAATATTATTTTTATTTTCTTCAAGTTCTTTTTGAATATTTTTTACTTTTTCTATCTTAATTTTTTCGCTTTCATATTTAGTACTTAAATCATTATTTTTTTCTTTTAATTCAAAAATTTCATCATTTAAAATTTCTAAACGTTTCTTACTCTTATCATCAACTTCTTTACTAAGTGCTTTTCTTTCCGTTTCTAACATAAATAATTTTCTTCTTACAGTATCAAGTTCAGTTGGAAGTGAGTCTATTTCACTTCTAATCATTGCACTTGCCTCATCAATTAAATCTATCGCTTTATCAGGTAAAAATCTATCTTTAATATATCTACTCGATAATTTAGATGCACTAACTAAAGCATTATCGTGAATTCTAATTCCGTGATGAATTTCAAATCTTTCCTTTAAACCACGTAAAATAGAAATAGTATCTTCAACACTCGGTTCATCTGCAACTACTGGTTGGAAACGTCTTTCAAGTGCCTTATCTTTCTCAATATACATTCTGTATTCGTCAAAAGTGGTTGCACCAATACAATTAAGTTCTCCACGTGCTAAAAGTGGTTTAATTAAATTACCTGCGTCCATTGCACCATCAGTTTTTCCAGCACCAACTATAGTATGAATTTCGTCAATAAATAGAATTATTTTACCTTCACTAGATTTAACTTCATTTAAGACAGCCTTTAACCTTTCTTCAAATTCTCCACGATACTTTGCACCTGCAATTAATGCACCCATATCAAGTGAAAAAATTATCTTACCTTTTAAACCTTCTGGCACATCTCCCCTAACAATTCTCTCAGCTAAACCTTCAACTATAGCAGTTTTACCAACTCCAGGTTCTCCAATTAAAACAGGATTATTCTTAGTTCTTCTGCTTAAAATCCTAACTACTCGCCTTATTTCTTCATCTCGTCCAATAACAGGATCTAATTTATTCTTATTTGCAAGGTCTATAAGATTTGTCCCATACTTTCCAAGTGCATCATAAGTTCCCTCAGGATCATTAGTTTCAACTCTTTGATTTCCACGAATCTTATTTAAAACATTTAAAAATTCTTCTTTATTTATATTAAACTCTTTTAAAATTTTAAGTTTCTTATCAAAAATTGCAAGCATAACGTGTTCAACACTAATGTATGAATCTTTAAATTCATTAGAAATTTTTTCAGCTTCAATTAAAATTTCATTGATATTTCTACCCGCAACAACTTGTACATTTTCTCCGTGTATTTTTGGAAGTTTATCTATTTCAAAGTTTATTTTATTTTCTAAAGAATTTATATCTATATTCATTTTTTCAAAAATAGTTCTAATAAGACCATCTTCTTGATTTACTAAACTAAATAATAAATGTATTGTATCAACTGTTTGATTATTTTTTGTAAGTGCTGTATTGTATGCTTCATTTAATGCTTTTTGTACTCTTAAAGTCATTTTTTCTGAATTCATAAAATTCCTCCTACTTTTTTGTTATCACTCTTTAAATTAGAGTGCTAGCTAAAATATAATACCTTTTTAATAATTTGTCAACCTAATTAGAATTTATTTTGTTAAATTGTAAATAATAATAAAAAATTATGGAGGTGTTTTATGCCAAAAGAAACCGAAGTTTCATTTCAACCTATAATGAGTAACTGTTCAGTTGTTAACGTTTCTGAAATGGTTAAAAAAGATAATAATATAGATAAATTAACTGAAGAAAATCCAACTAGAAAAGAAATTAAAGAACAAAAACAAAATAAATAAAAGATAGATCTCTTAAAGAGGTCTATCTAATCTAAACAATTCTAAATTCTGATCAATTTCTCCATTATATAACTTAACAAGCATTCTAGCGCCTAAAATTGCAAATAAAATTCCATTAGCACCATATCCTAAGCAGTACATCATATTTTTATGATAAGTATCTTCTCCAACAATTCCTAAATTATCTTTTGTACTACAAAAACAACCACAGTATTTATATTCAATTTCAACATCTTCAAACATATTTTTTAATTTTTGTTCAAGTATATCATACTGTTTATTACAAATTTCATCATTATCAATTAAATCAAAACTAACGTCTTCTCCACCAAATATAATTCTATTGTCTTTAGTCGTTCTAAAATAATGATATGGATTTTTTGTGTCACGAACTAATACATTGTCTTTGTATAAATTTTTAAGTGGCTTAGTTACAACATTAAAAGTATTAAATTTTGTACCAAATCTTTTATCCGTGAAAAGACTTGTATTGTATCCCGTTGCAACAATTATTTTTTTAGCTTTAATTTTATAATCATAATTAGTTATTACCTCAACAAAATCTTTATTATGATTCATTTTTATAGCCTCTGTATTTTCATATACTAAAAGTCCTTTTTTTATTGATTCTTCAAGAAGGGAATTAGTATATTTATATGGATCTATTTCACAACCACCATTTTTTGCTAAAAGTCCATATTCTAAATCAAATCCATAAGTATTTTTATCAATAAACTCAACATCAAATCCGTTATCTCTCCTTAATTCAAACTCTCTCTCAATTATACCTTTTTCGTCTTTTCTTGGAGTATAAAAAAGTGTATCTCTTTTTTTATAGTCAAAATCATATTCATTTGAAAATTTTTCAACTTCATTAAGTGCATCTAATCCCATTTTATATGCAGTAATTCCATTTTCAAGTCCAATAATATCTTTTAACTCTGCTAAAGTGTTATCAAGTTCGTACTGAAGAAGTGATGTTGTTACACTTGTGCTTAAATGTGCAATTCTATCTTTTTCAATTAAAATGGTTTTTATATTTTCTTTTGTAAAATAATAAGAGTTTATCGCACCTGTAACCCCTCCTCCAATTATTAATACATCAGATTCAATATCTTTATCCAAATAATTAAATTGCTTTTTGTCTTTATTTATATCTGTAAATAATGGTTTTCCTTTTACATAATTCATATTTTTCACCTATAATTTATCCCGCCAAAAGACGGGAATTTTTTATCCAAAATATTTTTTTAAATTTTCATCTTTATTTTCTGCATTAACGTTTATATATTCTATATTCGTCATACCACACATCTCAAGTGCACCCTTTACAACAACAGTTTCTATTGGGTTACCTAATTTTTCAAGGTCTTTTATACTACTTTCTGAAGTTGAAACTACAAGTCCTTTAGTAACATTAGTTAATAATCCTTTTGGCTTATTATTTTCTTCAGTAAATCCAAATTCTTTTATTAAAACTTTATCGAAAAATCCTTTAAGTATTGCAGGAACGTTATTTATCCAAAGTGGAAATACAAGTACTAATTCTTCACTTTCTTTTATCATTTGTTGATACTTTTTAACTAAATCACAATCTGTTTCTCCACTTTGATATAACTTTTCTTCTTTTAATGTCATTACTGGATTAAAATTATCTTTATATAAATCAATAATTTGATATTTATTTTCTTTATTTAATTTTTCCACGATTTCTTTAGCTAAAGAATTATCGTTTGTACTACTAAAAACTATTGTCGATTTCATAAAGCACACTCCTCAAAATTTATTTAACTTTATTGTTAACAATTATTAAAATTTTATTTATATTTTTCTTAATTTTACAAATAAAAAAGCCTTCTTAAAATTAAAGAAGACTTTGTTGTTTATTATTTAATATTAAAAATAGTTTTGCAGTAGCTAAAGTATCACTATCTGCTCTATGTGCATTTTGGTTTTCTATCCCGTAAAATTTACAAGCAGTTTCTAATTTTCTATTTTTCCCTTTGTATGTCGTTTCATCTTTTAGCATCTCAATAGTACAAATTGCTTTTGTTATTGGCTCTAAATTTAATTTTTCTAAATAATGATTTAAAAATCCTAAATCAAATTTTGCATTGTGTGCAATCATTGTTCTATCCCCTAAAAATTGTCTAAATCTTGGAAGTACTTCTTCAATACTTTCTGCATCTTTAATCATTTCATCAGTTATATTAGTTATTTCAGTTATTATTTCAGGAATCTTTTTTGTTGGCTTAACAAATCTTGAATAATTTCTAACTATTTGATCGTTTTTAATTTCTGTTATACCAATCTCAATTATTTCATTTCCCCTTTTTGGATCAAGTCCCGTTGTTTCTAAATCAACTACTAAATATTCTTTCATAAAATCGTCCTTTCTAATTTATAAATAACTTCTATCTACATTATATATTCAAAGAAATACATTTTCAAGATAGTATCTAGATTAAAAAAATCATATCTATAATAATATTTTTCTAATTGAAATACTCATTTTTTTATCTTTTTTTGTCTTTTCCTGTGTTAATTTATTCTATTTTGTGTTATGATTAATAAGTTATTTTACAATTTAATATGAAAAGGAGAAACTATTATGAGTTCTTTAGAAAAGAAAAAGTTCGCATCTGGTTGGGTAATAGTTGTTGCTTGTATGCTTATTCAAGCAATACCTTTTGGAGTAGCATCTAATATTCAACCTCAATTTATGGCTTATATTCTAGATCCAAGTTCTGGATATGGATTTACTCAAGCCGGGTTTTCATTAATATTCACTTTAGGTACTGTTGTTTCTGCAGTGGCATCGCCATTTATAGGGGCACTTTACAATAAGATCAATGTTAAAACAATGTACTTAGCAGGTACAATCTTATCAGGTGGAGGATTCTTAGCATTCTCTATGTGTAAGGAATTATGGCAATTCTATGTTGTAGCAGGTATCGTTCAAGTTGGTACGGCTACTATTTCATCAATTGGGGTTCCATTATTAATAAACAGATGGTTTGATGATTTATCAAAAGGTAAAGCTTTAGGTCTTGCTTTTGCTGGGGGATCAATAGGTAATATATTCCTTCAAAGTATGACGGCTTTCGCTTTAAATAACTACTCAATATCTCAATCTTATATGATGTTTGGTATTTTATCTTTAGCAGTTGGAGTTCCAATAACTCTATTCTTCCTTAGAATGCCTAAAGATGATAGTGAAGTAGTTAGAGGTAAGCAACCTGAAAATGTTGAAGTTAAAAACGACGATACAGTTGAATGGGGATATACTTTTAACGAGGCTAAAAATGTTAAGTTCTTCTGGATATTCGCTTTAGGATTATTCTTCCTTGGAATGTATGTTTCAGCTCTTGCTGTTCAATATCCTGCATACTTCAAAGGTCACTTAGAAATTGATCCTATGATAGTTGGTATGGTAGGTTCTATATTCGCTATATTCTCACTAGGAGGAAACTTATTTGGTGGGGTTATATTCGATAAATTAGGTATTACCAAAGGTTTAATAGTTGCATTCGTATTATCATTTACATCTTGTTTAGCAGTAATATTTACTAACAAAATGCCTATACTTGCACAAGTATTTGCTGGTTTAAAAGGTTTATCTGTATTCGCTTATATGATGGGTCCTTCTTTACTTGCAGGTTCATTCTTTGGTAAAAAAGAATTTGGTGCAATACTTGGGGTTGTTCAAATATTCTTCGCTGTAGGATTTGCAGCTGGATCTTCAGTATTTGGATTATTAGTTGATAACTTCGGATACGGTGCTGCTTGGAACTCTGTAGCTATTTATATAGTTATTTGTTACGGTTCTTTAATAGCTGCATCTGTTGGAATGGCTAAATTAAACAAAACTAGAATAGAAGAATTAAAAGCTAAATAATTGTAATAAAAAATGTAGACAAAATTTTGTCTACATTTTTTTGTGTGCTAATCTAACAAATCTTTAAGTTCATCAAAGCTATCTTGTATATCTTCTATTCCACATCTTCAATAATATCTTTTAAATCTTCTAAGCTATCAAAAAAATCTCCTACTCCATCTAAAAAGTCCTCAAACATCATATACCTCCTTTTATTCCCATTAATTACATATAAAATAACATAAATATTTCCAAGATACAATAAAAATATTTATATTAAAATAAACATTTATTGTAATAATTTAATATTTTTGTGGAAATAATACTTATAAATAACATTTTAGGAGGATTTTATGGCTAATCTACACTGTTCAGCTCTAAACTGTGGTAACAATACTCAAGGAGAATGTTTTGCTGGTAATATAAATATTTTCGGTGCTTGTGCACACGAAACTGAAACTACAATTTGTGGATCATTTATTGATCAATCAATTTCATCTTTATCAAATTATATAAATACTGATTCATTAAAAACTGATCAAATAAATTGTAGGGCTCAAAATTGTGTATATAATGATATGGCAAGTTGTACGGCTCAAGGTGTTCAAATTAATGCATTAAATGCTAGCTGTAATACTTTTAAACCTGAATAAAAAAAGTAGTGAAATTAATTTCACTACTTAAATAATATGATAAAGTAAAACTGAAATTGCATTATTTATAAAATGAATAAATATACCTGCATAAATTGAATTAGTTTTATAAACTGAAAGTCCAATTACAAATCCTAAAAGTGATGTCGAAATAATTTTTATTGGATATAAATGAAGTAGTCCAAACATAATCGAACTAACTACAACACCTAATAATTTTTGTTTTTTAAATGATTTCATTATAAACCCTCTAAAAAGTAATTCTTCGCAAACTGCAGGCATAAGTGCCACGACAAAAAGATTAAGTAACAAACTTTCATTAAATAACACTTCGTCTAATGATTCTAAAGGAATGACAAGTTCTGGGAAATTTATAAGTAAAAAATTAAGTATTAATGAAATAACTAAATAACCAATTATCCACCCAAAAAAGCATTTCACAAGTGATTTAAAACTTATTTTATTTATCCTAAAAACTTCTTTAAAATCTAGTTTTAGAATTAATGAATAAAAAACACACGGTACAATTAATATTAATTGACTTAAAAATATCCCAAAATACCCAAATCTCATTTGAACATATCCACCAAATAAAATCATAAATGCACTAGAAATTATATATATTAGTATTCCTTCTATAAATGTTAATTTTCTCATTAATGTCTCCTTTTAAAATAATTCCTTTAATAGTATCATATTTAAACTTTAAATAATAGAGTCTTAATCAACATCTAATTCATACTTTATTTCAACTCTTCTTGATGCGCCTTTATTAATAGTTCCATCTTCATACTTTATAAGTTCCGCCTCAGACCTTCCAATAGCCTCAATATCAAGAAGTACTCTTTCTTTATATTTATAATCACCAATTTCATCAGAAACAATATATTTCGCAAAACTAAGTGCTCTTTGTTGAGATAAATCTAAGTTATATAAATAACTTCCACTATCATCTGTGTGTCCTTTTATAACTATTTTTTCTATATTATCTCCATAATCTTTATAAAGAGTATCAACATAAATTGGAATAAATTCATCAAGAAGTATCTTTGCCTCTTCTTTAAGTTCTGCACTATCTAAATCAAACATAGTACTTTCTCCAAATGTAACCATCCCATTAGTTTGATCAATTCTAACATCAAGTTCATTAATATCTATATTTTCTTTTACTGAATTAGTAATTTTTTCTGCTAAATCACTTAATACTGCACCTTTCATACTTTCAACACTAAATAAAAGTAGCATAACAACCATTAAAACTGAACAAATTAAATCTGTGAATGTTGGCCAAAAATTACTTTTTTCAACTTCCTTGTTAATCGTTCTTGTGTATTTACTAGTCATCTAAATCACCCAATTCATCTAATAATTCATTTTCATCAAAATCATAAATATCGTCTTCTAATTTTTTCTTAGTAGTTAATAAACTTTTTTCATAGTCTTTAAATGATTTATCCATAGCAGATAATTTCTTTGATAAGTCTTTTGATGAAACTAAAATACTCTTTGATAATTTTTCAATACTCTTATCTAAACTACTCTTATCATTTTCCATTTCATAAGTTTTATCAACCATATCTGCCTCGTGCATCATAAGTTTATTAAGTAAGTCTTCAGTATTTCTTTCATAAAGTGCTAAACTAGAAACTGCACCTTTTATGTATTCTTTAACACTTTCTTGATTTTTAGTACTCTCTTTTATATTATTATTACTTTCAAGAACTGTATTTAAAAGATCTTTATTTATCTCGTCCATATTATCATATTTATCAAATAAAGCCTTAAACTTTAGGTTCATAATTGAAAACTGCTTATCAAGTTTTCTAATATCTTCATCAAAAGTTTTAAGAGAATCTTTAGAACTAAATAATATATCTTTTAATGCCTCTACTCCACTTATAAATGTATTATTAAATTCGTTTAAATCCTTTGAAATTTGATCAAATCTCTCAATAGATTTTATTGATTTATTAATGTCTTTTATAGTATCCTTCACTTCTTCAACTTTTGAATCTATTGAATTAGATCTTATGTGTGTGATTTCTGCAGTAAGTAAATTTTCAATTTTTAGCATAACTTGAGTTAATATAGACTCACAGTTCTTACTTTCTATGTATGTATTTAATATTATTGATGCAATAATACCACAAACACTAGTTATAAATGCCGTTTGCATACTATCTAGCGTATTTGGTAGTGAATTTATTATATCTGATGTATTTATAGTAAATAACATTGCACTAAGTCCTATAAATGTACCAAGTACCCCAAATAAAATTGCATTTGATGATGAACTCTTTATTTTTTTTATTCTTTCAAGAACAGTTTTTTCTCTATATAAAATATCTCCTGCAATTTCCTCAACAAATGATGATAAATTTATATTTGCATTCTTATTATCATTTAAATAAAGCATATACTTAGTTTTTGTATTTTGATAAATGTCTGCAGATCTAAATTCTGCATTTAACCTTTTTAAATCTTGTGAAATAAATTCATATAACTTTTGATTAGATAAAATAGTAAGTATTGTATACGTAATTATTAATGTCACAAAAAGCATAGTTATTGAGTTTATAATTAATCTTTCCATAAAATCCCCCTAATTTATAATATTTTTCTTGACGAAAACGTCTACCAAAACTAAATTTCTAATATAAATTTCTCTATCTCCTCTTACCTTTGAGAAAATATCTTCAATATGTACTTTAACACCTAACCCTTTTTTTCTAACAATTTCTTCTATAGTGTATGTTTTATAAGTTTTTGGCACAACAACATACATAACCTTTGACAAACTACTCTTTATCAAATATAAATATTTTTCCCTTGAATGGGATAAATACTTTACTCTAAACTTAAATTCAATTTCAACTAAAAGTTTTTTTCCAGATAACCTTTGTCCTTCATTTGAAGTTCTAGTTGCAGTATTTAAAAGTTTTATACTTCTTATTTCATAATCCACACTAACAGATATAACCTTTAATACATCTTTTAATTCATTTTTTAATTTTATATTATTTACTACTAATTCTTCCTTAAAAAAACAAATTTCATTTGGGAGGTTTTCACTTTTTCCTATATATTCAACAAACATATCAAAAATTTTCAATAGCGAATATAAAACTTATATTCACTATTATTTCTCTTTGATCTAGTTTATTTGCATAAATATCTTCCACATAAACATTTTCAACTACCCTAGAATTTGTTGAACTAGTTTCTGGTAGAGAAGTTGCATTTGAAAAATATATTTTTTCTTTGAATGTGTGAATTCCTCCAAAATCTTCATCGCTACTGTAATCTATTCTAACCACAAATTCTCCTTCACTTATAAGTTTCATTCCGGTTAAAATTTGTCCTTCAAGGCTTTTTCCAGTTGCAGTTTTAACAACGTTTTTATCTGTTATAAAATGTGATACATTAACTTTTAAAATTTCATCTATGCTTGGAAGAGTTCTTTTAAGTTTTAATATTTCATTTATGTTCATTTGAGTAAAAGCATTTAATTCGCTTGGAATATAGTCACTTACTCCAGTATATGAAATAGTATCTCTTAACATTAAAGCACTCCCTCTATTGAAATTAAACTTGAAATAAATAGTGATCTTTTATTATTTAATCTATAAAAAACATCATCTGCTTTTATCTTAAAATCAATATCCTCACTATAATATTCCTTTGGAATATTTATAAAAGTTG
Organism: Peptostreptococcaceae bacterium; assembly: GCA_044426235.1. GTDB lineage: Bacteria > Bacillota > Clostridia > Peptostreptococcales > Peptostreptococcaceae > JAGHEK01. The sequence continues at coordinate 44,067 of JAWXUS010000001.1, forward strand.
TGAATGGGTGAGTTCTCTCAAGTAAATATAAACTCGCCTTATCACTTTTTATTAAATACTCAACTCTATCAATTAAACTTCCCTTTATGATAACTTTTTTACCAGTTAAATTTTCTGCACTTTTTGCCTCGTGAACACTCTCAATAAATCCGTCTGTTTGTGCACTAATTATTTCATATAAATCTGGTTCATATTCATAAAGAGTATATCTATTATCAACGTTAAATTGTTTAAATGTTGATAGTCCTCCATCAATTCTAATAACTTCACTTTTTAAATTTTTAGATTTTATCTTATCATCAATGCTATATGAATATTCAAGATCGCTATAATGAATTACTCTTGAAGAATAAGACTTTGGATTGTATTCATAATCATAAGTTACTAATACATTCTTTGAAACTTCAAGGTCTAAATTAATTCCGTTTACTGGATTTAATTTATCTTCATTCTCTCCATCAACAAAAACTGAACCTTCAATAAAATCTAAATTTTGATTTTCATTGTCAACCAAGAATACATTTTTAAGGTCTATACTACCAGTATTATTTAAAATATTTTGAATAGTTATTACGTCTCCCTTTTGAAGGTAATCGTGTGAAATAAATTTTGCAATTTGCAGTTCAACATTCTCAATTTTTATTTCATACTTTTCACTTTCAAAACTTCTATTAATACTTCTCTCACAATTTTTATAAGTTGCGACTGCATCTAAATCTATTGAGAAATGGCGTTTCTTTGGAAGTCTTTCAACGTAAAATTCAAAAGTTATATTTGATGATTGATTTTTTTGGAATGATCCTAAATTTATATTTTTTAGTTTTGAACATTCAATCTTTTTGTTATTTAAATATAAACTATCTTTTACGTATTTTATGAAGTCTGGAACTTCAAAATTAAGTTTAACTTCATCAAAATCACAATTTCCATTATTAACTACTGAAAATATATAAGTGTATTTTTCTTTTAAAACAACATTTTTACTACTACACTTTGGAATAATTGAAAGTGATGCATTTCTAATGTTTATTTTTAATTTATTAGACTCTGCATTTATTTTTAACTTTTGTCTATCATAAATATCATAACTTGCACTAATAAAACTTTCATCAATAAATTCTTCGCATTTACTGTTTTTTGGAAGATTATATTTTATGTTTATTTTTATATTTTCTCCAACCCTTAATCTCTCAAGTAATAGCTTTTTATCTTTGTTAACGTAATTTCCATTAAAAAGTGCAGTATATTCTAATTTACTTAAAAATTCACTTTCATTTAAGTCAATTATCACTCCATAAAAATCAATATTTCCAGTATTCATAATCTCTATATTTTGAACTATTTCTTCTCCAATTTCAACTAAATCATCGTTTAAAGTTTTTATGATTTCAATTTTTGGTTCAATAATCTCAATCATTTCAAGATACTTTTTAACTTCTCTAAATTCTTCTTCTCTTTTTAAATCTTCAAATTCATATTCAAAATAAAAAATTGACTCAAAAGTATACCTATCTATATAATCAACCTTCGCAAAAAATTCAATATTATAACTATCTGAAATTTTAAGATCGCCAATATAAATATTATTTTCATCAAGTACGTACTTTTTATTGTTTATCTTTATTGAGTCCATATCAAGTTTTAACTCATCTTCTAAATTTAGCTTCATACAAACATCGTATAAAGAAACATTCCCTTTATTTTCAATATTAAATTTAAAATATGCTAAATCTTCATTTTTACATATTTTAGTTGACATTTTATCAACCAAAAATGATGAAGTATCTTTAACAAATAGATTTGGATTATTAATATAAATTTTATTTTTTTGACTAGATATGCTACAAGTCTTTATATTATCAAAATCTAAATAACAAAACCTAACAATAGTCTTATCAACAACAGGATTTGGCCTTGGTAAATCAATAACTTTTAATTGATAAGTTATATTTAATCTTTCACCACTCTTTAAATTTTTAATAGTTAAATTATTAATAGTTTCTGCATCATATAATGTACTATTATTTATCTTTAAACTCTCTCTAATAAATTCAAACGACGAATTTACATTATCAATAACTTTCAAACTTTCTATATCAATATTACCTTTGTTTTCAAGCAAAATTCTGCAACTTAATATATCCCCTATATGAACATTTGTTGAACTTAAATCTTTTAATATATTAATTTTAACTCCACTTATTGATAAATCTGTTGTTGATGAATTTATTATTTTATTATTATAATAAAGTTTTGCAGGTTTTTTTATGTCTTGACTCAAATCGTATGCCTTAGCTTTATACTTAATATTCACCTTTTGAAGTGGTTCAATTTTTTCAAACATTATCCCATCTTCAAAAATATCACAATCAAAACTCTTATTATTAACGTATAAACTACCCTTTAAAAATATTAATTCATCAACTATATCGTCTTTAATTAAAACATTTCTTGCAACAGTATTTCCAACGTTTATAAACTCAAGTTTAAATTCAACAATTTCATTTATATTTAGATTTTCTTTATCTTGAGTTTTAATAAATGTTGTTTGGCTAAATCCTGCACTAAGTATTTTTATATCAAGTTTATTACTTTCCTTTGTAAATCTTCCTCCAAGAGAATCGTATTCAACTAAAAAAGAAATATTATTTATGTCATTTATTGCCTTCGTTCTAAATTTAACTTCTACACTTTCTGAAACATCAAGATCTCCAACTAAAAAATATTCTAAATCTTCATTAATTCTTGGTATCTTATCAACAATTATCGAATCATTAATAAAATAAAAATCTTCTTCAAAAATATCTTTTATGTGTAGATTTTCAATTTCAGAATTTGAAACATTTTTAATATTTAAGGTATGTTCAATAAAATCACCTTCTAAAACTTCACTTCTATCCACATTATAAATTAGTTCTAAAGAATCTGAACTAATACTTATTATTTCTTTTTCCTCACCAAAACTTATTGTAAAATCATCACTACAAATTGTAAAATCGTTTGGTTCATCATCATATACTATATGAAAATTTAAATTAGTACTTATTTTTGAATACATAGTAGTCGACAAACTCTCAAGCCTTACTCTTATTGATAGGTCAACCGTTGAATCTTTTTCAATGTTTCCAATGTTTGAAAAATCATTGATACACTCACTATATCTAGTATCTAATATTTTAAATAAACTCTTATCAACTAAAATTTTTATGAATGCATTTTCAAGATCATAGTTTGACTTATTAACTATTTTAATTTTTAAATCTACTTCATCATTAATTTGTAAGTTCTTTTTGTTAAGACTTATATCAACGTATACGTTATCATAAATATTTTTCAAAAAATCACCAACTTCCATAACTACTTTATTTATAATATGAAAAAAAAATCATAAAAATACTATCACAATTTTTTTTTATGGTCATAGTATAAAACTAGCACATTATATTTGTTATAAAATATGGAGGTTTTTATGTCTAAATACAAAAACAAAAACGACTTTACTTATGAACACACAATTATAAGTGGAAATTCGCTAGACCTTGAGGTTGATTACTGTGAATCTGAAATTCGTGCAGACATTGTAGTTTCTGAACATAGTTCTGTTAGACTTTGGGGAAGGGTTATTAACTGCGAGGGTGATCCTGTAAAAGATGCCCTTATAAAACTTTTACAAGTTGAAAATTACAAAGGTTCAAGACCAAAATATACAGGAGTTGCCCACACAATTAGTGACTGTGAAGGATTTTATCAATTTGAATTATCTCCTTGTTTGAATGAAGATAGTTCATCATATAGAGTTTTAGTTAGTAAATCTGCATATGGACCAGAAAGAATTATTCCAATAAACAAAACTAACTGTTCTCCTTGTGAAGACGACTCTGATTGCTACGTTCAGTATCATAGTGTTAAAGGAAAAAACGATAAAAAAATTAGACCAAGTTTTGATTTTGAATAAAAAAAGCCCAACATTTTGTTGGGTTTATTTTTATGATCTAACATCTAAAAATATCATTACACATTTATGAACACTTCTAGGATCTTGAAGTCTAAATTTTACAGCCTCAATATATGGTGTAACTTGAAGCCTACCACTTCTAACTAAATCATATACATCAACGTTATTTATTTGTTGTGGAAGTATTACAAACATACTTTTATAATATTCAAATGCTTGTGCGTGAACACTTTGAGTTGGTTCATCTGCAACGTAGCTAATTTTTTGCTTTAATTTTAAATCGACAACTAATTTTAGACCACTTAAGTGTTGACCTTCATTTGATGTTCCAACCTTAGTTTCAACTAAGTGTGTTTTTAAAACTTCAGGCCAAACAGATATATCAAGAACCCTTTTTATATCTGGTCTATTTTGAGGTAGTACTATTACCTCGCTTATTAATTCTTCTTTGAAATATTCAATACTCTCTGGATAAAACATACTATTCCCCCTAGCAAATATCAATAATTGCAATCATTGATGTATTATTATATAAAATTTCTTCATCTATTTTTTGCGCTAAAATATCTTCTATTAAAACACTTATTTTTAATTTAGAACTATTACTAAAATTATTTGGAAGACAAACATCAACAAAAAATGGTACTTTTCTATAACTTGTATTTATTCTTTTATCATTAACGTCTAAATATTCAAACTTTAAATCTAAATCGCAAGATACTAAAACTTTATTTCCAGTTAAAATTTGACCTTCAAGACTTTGTCCTTTAGGTGTTTTATAAATTTCATAATCTATAACATCTACACTAGCCCAAAATTTCGTTATTTCATATATATTCAATTCTCTATAATTCATAAAAAATATAGAATCTACATTAAATTGATTGAAATATTTTATTTCATTTGAACTGCAAGTGTCTATACCGTAGTATTCAATAAGCTTTCTACTTTTTGATTTCAAAACACTCACCTCACTATCTTATATTAAATTTTGCTATTATTAATAATTCAATATTTCTAAAAAATGATATTTCATCAACTTTTTTAGAATACGTATCTTCAACAAAACCTACAACTTCAATTTTAGTTCCAACAACAAATTCATCAGGAAGTATTATATACGTTGAAAATGGAGTTTCATAGTATAGTGAATTAATGCTTTGAGTTTCATTATCACCAACATATTCAACAGTTTGATTAACTACTCCGTGAACAATTAATTTATACTTACTAGATTTTTGTCCCTCTCTTGAAATTCCAGATGAAGTTTTTACAAGTTTTTGTTTATCTATTTTAACGGTTGCTACTAAATCATTAATTTCTTTTATAAAAGGCTTTTCTCTTGAAATATATAAATATTCATTTAAACTAACCTCTTTAAAATTTGAAATAGACATTCTAATTTTTGCATTTGAAACCGGTGTTTCTTTATATTCTTTAAAACCACTTCCCAAAGTATAAGCATAGTTTGCTTTTGAAGAATTTACTATTCTACCACCTGATGCACCTGATACTACTTTTACATTGTAGCTAACTTCTACTTTTTCATTAGTTAATATTGATCCAATTAATATACCCTTATCAAGTTCAACACTATTTATAATACCTGAATTAACTGAAAAAGTTCCATCTATTAATTCTAGTGATTTTGGCATATTATCAATTAATGAAATATTATCAAGGTCTAAATCTCCATCATTAGTTATCACTATTGTGTATTTTACAATATCATCAAGTTTTACATCAGTTAAATTTGCACTCTTCTCAAGTTTTAAACTTGGATTACTTATAAAAACACTTACTTCATCACTTTTTATTGATTCATTATAAACTACTGAATCTTCTTCATATTTGTATTCAACAAAAAACTCAATACTCATCTCATCAGTTATCTTATTAATTACCTTTGCATCAAAAGTAAGTTTTTTAACTTCATTTTCACTAAAGCTACCTAAGTTAACTCCAGATATTATATTAGTATTTTCATAACTTGAAAAATCAATTTGTACACTATTTAAAACAAATTTTAATTCTTGGCTAAGTAAACTCTTAACCAAAACTTCTTCTATAGCCTTTGAAGATTCATTTTTTATCTCAACAGTATAAGTTAATGTGTTTGATACTGCTGAGTGTGTACTTGATGCACTAACAACTATACTTAATAATTCATCCATAACTTTCTCCTTTTCCTAGAAAATATCTGTTATTGATAATAAATCAATATTTAAATAAAATTCTCTATCATTTAATTTTTTGCAGTAAATATCATCTACATTAAAACTTGGATATGCAGTTAAATAATCATCAAAATCTTCTTCTATTGATACGTATGAAGATATTGGAATATCAAGTTGAATAGTATTTACAAATCCATTAACATCACATGATGTATATTCAATTTTAACCAATATATTTGCCATAATAAGAAGTTTATTTCCAGTTAATATTTGTCCCTCAAAAGACGTTCCAACTGGTGTTTCTACAATATGTGAATCCATAATTTCAGTTTTTACCCACACCTTTGTTATTTCATTTATACTTTCTCTATCATCTGGTATATACACACTCAAAGAAGTATTAAATTGTCTAAAGTTTTCTAAATTCATATCTTCATTTGAGTTAATTCCAATGTACTCAATAAGCTCCATTTATTTGCCTCCTCCCTAAATTTTCACCTTTTATTAATATCTAAAAAAGTAATTTACCTTTTTTTGTAGAATATATAAATAAAGAAGGTGATTATTTGCAAAAAATTGGTTTAAATATCTGTAAAAATTATACTATGAAATATTTTGATAAAATTATCCAAAGTGAGATTTTAAAATTAAATGAAATAGATCAAATTTCATCAATCTCAATTTATCCAAAAATAATTGACACTTTTTATATGTCTGAAAATAGTTTCATAAAAATTTTATTTAATATAGATATTAAAATTCTTTATTTAACAAAAAATTGTTCATCTATAAATCTATATGAAAATTCTTTTTCAAATGTTAAACATATTTTTATTGATAATTTTATTGACGGAAATATTGTCAATTTATCATTTGTAAAATCTAAAATTAATTTTGAAATTTTTATTGAAGAAATTTTTTCAAAAATACTAGATATTGAAACTATTTTTTATTCTTATCACATAATTTTTCACATTAAATATAATGAAAGTCTCTATCTTGGCTTTTTAATACAAAATGGCTTATCAAAAAATTTATATCTTAGCTATTCAAGTTGTAATAATTTAGTCCAAAAGACTTTTGATAATAATATGAAATACAAAAATATTATTTTTTCAAATAATCTTTCATTTATTGGAGAGTTTAAAAATAGTTCTTTGATATATATTGTTGATAACAAAAATAATTTAGTAGCCCTTAGTGGAATTAGAAATGCAAATAGTTTTTGCTATAAAAATAATTCTCAAATAATAGTTTCCATTAATATTTCTACTAATTCATTTTTATTTATATATGATATTAATGCTAAAAGTTTAAAAAAACTTCCAAAGCCTCCAGTTTCAAATTTCTATATAAATCCTTATTTTGATAAGTTAAATTTAAATATTTATTGTTTATCAAATATTAATAAAATTAATACTCTTTGTTTTTTTGATAAAAATTATAAATTTCATGTATTGATTCAAAATGAAGATATTTTATGGTTTAAATTTTTTGAAAATAATATTTTATTTGAAAGTGATAAAATAAAAATGTTTTCTATCGATTTTGATGATTGTTTTGACATTGAATTTAGCTTTGAATTCGATAAAATACTTAAAATAGAATTTTTTGATACAAATTCTTTACTAGTTTTATTCGAAATAAATTCAACCAATAATCTGTTAATATATGATATAAATACTTTTTTTGAAAATGAACTTTGTTCGTTTTACTCTATAATTGATTTTTGTATAGACAAAAATACTAAAGAAATTTTTATTTTATATGATGAAAATAATTCTTCATTAGTTATGAAAATTGATGAAAATTTTGATGAATATTACTTAGAAGATATGTCATCAAATATTTCAAATATTTTTATTAAAGAAATTTTTTGAAGGATTTTCCTTTAAAATATAAAACCTATTAATAAAGTAATTTTAAGGAGACTATCTATGAATTATAAACTCGTTAATTATAATGGTATTAACTATAAAAAACAAAATTCAAAATGGATTATAAATTACACTATTAACGATTTATTAATTTTTGATGAAAATATAGTTGATATACTTTCATTTTCAGTAGAAAATACTGATACTTCATACAAAAATATAGATTTTTTTGAACAATCAAATTTAGATAATAACTCTTTTTTTGGAAATATTGTTATTTTAAAAACTTTTTTGTATGTAAATATTGAATACTCAAATAAAGAAAATCCTTCAAAAATTAGTGCCAAAACTTTTGAAATTAAAAATGCTTATCCAACTAGCCTTAATGATTATTCTAATTTAAATTTAAATATAAAAACTTTTATTTCTGATTTATTTTGTTCTATGTTTTGTGAAAATACAATTTCATACTCCATAAATTTAACTTGCTGTATAGATGAATGTTAATTTATGGTATTAACTTAGAAGAACCTTCATCTAGTTCTTTTACTATTGACTGTTTAAATAAAAGTATAGATGTTAAAAATTTAGATAGCATTCTTCGTTTTGGTATTTCTATTTCATCAAATTACGTTAATAGTTATTCTTCACTAGATAAAACTTACGTTAATTTGATAATTAATTTTGAAATTCGACTTGACTATTTAGACATTTCAAAAGAATTAAATTATAAAACTTTTAATTTTTTAGACACAACAAATATTTGTACAGATTATGATGAAGAAAATCAATTTTTATTAAGTAATTCTAATGTTATTGACTTAGATGTATTAAATACTACTTCAAAAAGTATCGACTTTTATATAATTTATATGGTTAGTCTATAAACTCTTTGGTGTACACCCCATAGATATTTTGCACTTATCTTTTTTATATGGATTTTGGTAATCTTCATATGGAAAATTCATATTTTTATATCCTTCATAGTATTTTTGATAATAAAAGCTTGAAAGTTCCATTTTACTCTCACTTTCTTTTTCCATTTTATATACTTCATCAAATATTGATCTTGATTTTGCAAATAATTCTTTTGATTCTCTCTCAAGCTGTTTTGCTTTTTCATTTAGCATAACGGCTTTTTGTCTAAGTCCTTTCGCATCGTTATTTAATCTTCTTGATTCTTGTTGTAAGTATGTTGACTTTTTAAATAGTTCATCATTTTGTATTTCATCATAATCACTTGACATATAACTGTCTTCATTACTATACTGATAACTATTTTGACAATTATTATTTGAATGATTACCGCAAGAACAATTTTTTTGCTCGTTATTATAATTAATAAAATTTGGATTAAAATTTCTCACAGTTCACCCTCCTATAAGTTATTTATACTAATATATGTTATAGTTTTTTCAATGTTCCTAAATTATTTTTTTAAAATTTGTGGCAAGTATTTATAATTTTCATACTCTATTTTATACGGCTAAAAAATAAGTGCTGTTTGATACTTTCTAAAGTTTTATTTTCAAAAAAATTAAAATAAAATTTGTATCAATAATTAATAAAAATCATAGTATAAAATTATGAAAATAACAAAACAATTTTCAATCTAAAATAATAAATAAGGTAGGTATAAGAAATGGAATATTACTTCAATAATAAAGCTACATCGTGTGGGTGTGGATGTGGGTCTAGCACTACTAGTTCTCAACAATACGGATATGAAATAGAATGTGAATTTAACAAATATACTGAAGTTTCTAAATATAAATGCGAAGAAGCTAGTGAAATAAGCGAAGAGGCTTGTCAAATAGCAATACTTGCTAAAGCTAAAGAAGCTGAAGTTGTTAACTTCCAAAACTGCGCTAGTGCTGCTGCTTGTGAAGCTTTAGCTTTATGGGAAAGATACAATAAATTAACTTCTGAGAGTACTAAGTTATTAAAAGAAGCTCAAAAAGCTCTTGAAGAAAGTACTAAAACTCAAAAAAGATACGATAATTCTTATAGCTATCTTAAAAAAGTATGTGGATGCGGTGGTTGTGGTTGTAACTGTTGCTGCTAATTTTTTAAAGGCCTGTTTACAGGCCTTTTTTACGTTTCAATTAAATAAAAAAATCTAGCAAATGCTAGATTTAATAATTAAGTGCACTAAGAAGTGCTGATATTGATATAAAACTACATCTTTGATCTACTAAATGTTGGCTCGTTTGTTCTATTATAATTTTTGTATCAAACTGTGAGTTTATATAACTCTTTGGAACAACTAAAAAAGTACTTTTTAAAAATGATGTGCTAACTGCATGAACTCCGGAATGTTTTGATGAATACTCACATACAACATCAACTCTTGAACTAACTATTAATTTATATCCACTAAGCATTTGTCCTTCACAAGATGTGCTGCTTGGCGTTTCAACTAAATACTTATCAAGTATTTCAATACTTACTCTTTGACTAAGCATCTCATCAATATCTGGTTTTTGAGATGGTATTATTAAATGTCCTTGAATTTGAAGTGATTTAAATATTTCTATTCTTTCAATTATAGGTGCACTTATTTCTTTATTGTCATCAACTAAAAAACTTTCTGTTTTTCCACTTTGGCTAACTAAACCATTGCTTTCAAGAAATATATTATTTTGTCCTATATCACTAAATATAAGATAATATCTTCCCTCTTCTACTTCATCAAAGCTATATTTACCCTCTGAATCTGTAATTTCATTTTTTACGAATGAATCATCTTCTTCTTTATATAAGCTAACATTTGCTCCATAATATCCAACTTCATCGCTATCTTTTATGCCATCAACATTTTGATCTACCCATACATATCCCTCTACAATATAATTATCCATAAAACCCTTCCTTTTTTGTAAATTTTACTTCTTAATCAATATAATAATTTATGCTTAAATATGCATTATGTGACTAAAAAATTATAACCAACATTTTTCCTTTACAACTCTTTTATATATGTGTATACTTTTAACATATTCAAAAAATTAGGAGGCATATTATGTCATTCGTAGTATTATTAATTGGGTTTGTCTTTTTAATAAAAGGGGCCGATCTTTTTGTTGAAGGTTCATCTTCAATTGCCAAAAAATTTAATGTTCCACCAATGATAATAGGTCTTACTATTGTTGCTATGGGAACATCTGCGCCTGAGGCTGCAGTTAGTGTTACATCATCTTTAGCAGGTGCCAATGATATGGCTGTTGCAAATGTTGTTGGATCAAACTTTTTTAATGTATTAGTAGTTCTTGGTATTTCATCAATTATGGCAAAATTACCAGTTGAAGAAAGTACAATAAAAAAAGAAACTCCATTTTTAATTGTAGTTAGTGGATTATTATTTTTATTCTGCTTAGATCTTAATATAACTCGTATTGAAGGTGTTTTACTTTTAGTCACTTTCACTTATTTCTTAGTTGATACTATAAAAACTGCAATAAAAGAAACTAGTGATGAATTAAATGCAGAAACTGCAACTACAATAGATACTCCAAAAGATACTTCTATTTTTAGTACAATACTATTTAGTTTACTAGGTGCTACTGGAATTATAATTGGTGGAGACATGGTTGTAAATTCTGCAACGACTATTGCAACAACTTTCGGTATGAGTGTTAATTTAGTTGGACTTACAATAGTTGCAATTGGAACTTCTCTTCCTGAACTTGTAACTAGTGTTGTTGCAATTAAAAAAGGTGAAACTGATATTGCAATTGGAAATGTTATTGGATCTAATCTATTTAATATTCTTTTAGTACTTGGTATATCAACAAGTATAAATCCAATTGATATAAGTGTTTTAGCTTTAATTGATGTTTTATTTATGAACTTAATAACTATACTTTTATTCATATATATGAAAGTTAATAATGCCTTACTTAAAAAGCACGGCTTTACACTAATATTTTTATACATAACATATATGACATATACTATAATTAGATAAAAAAATAAGCCTTTAACTTTTAAAGGCTTATTTTATATCGTATCTATTCTCAAAAAATAGAACTATTTTAGATAAAAGCTTAGTTAATAACTCTTGGTCAAAGTCATCAAATTCATCACAAACATTCTCAATCATTTGATCGTGAAATAATTTATGAATTCTAAATACTTCTTCTCCCTTTTCAGTCAAACTAATTAATACTACTCTTTTATCATTTTTGTCTTTTTCTCTTATAACGTATCCTTTTTGAAGTAACCTATTAACTGCAGATGTTAAAGTTCCAACTGTTATTCTTAAATTAGTTGCAATCTCTCCCATTGCTCTTTTTTCTTCAATTCCAATAGCCTCGATAGTATGTATTTCAGTCATTGTTAAATCGTCAATATCTTTTAAACAACTCTCTTCGATTTTTAGAATATCATTAAATAAATTTACAAGTAAACCGTTTAATGCCTCTTTTGTTTTAGTCATTTTAATAAAAATTTCCTATTTCTCTAAATTTTTTATATCTTTTATCTAGTAACTCATCAGTTTCTAAATTTTCTAAATCACTAAGTGAACGGTTTATCTTTTGTTTAAGATTAATACTCGTTCTCTCACAATCTTTGTCTTCCAAAATAATATCATCTATTATCTTAAATTGCAATAGATCTTTTGATGTTATTTTCATAACTTCACAAGCCTCAACTACCCTTGATGGATCTTTCCAAAGTATTGAAGAAAATCCTTCAGGAGATAATATAGAGTATATTGAATTTTCCATCATAAAGACTTTATCAGAAACACTAAGTGCAAGTGCACCACCACTTCCACCTTCTCCAATTATAACCGATATTATCGGTGTATTTAGAGTACTCATTTCAAGTAAATTTCTTGCAATAGCCTCTCCTTGACCTCTTTCCTCAGCTCCAACTCCACAATTTGCACCTGGAGTATCAACTAAACAAATTACAGGTCTTGAAAATTTTTCTGCTTGTTTCATAAGTCTTAATGCTTTTCTATATCCTTCAGGTTCTGGCATAGCAAAATTGGATTTTAATTTTTCTTCTGTAGTTCTGCCCTTATTAATTCCAATTATAGTAACGCTTCTTCCATCTATTGATGCAATGCCACCAACTATAGAAAAATCATCTCCATAATATCTATCCCCGTGAAATTCAATAAAATCATCAAAAATATGATCTATAAAAAACTTTGCATTTGGTCTATCTTTATCTCTTGCAAGAGTTACTATATCATATGGTGTTCTCATAATCAATCACCCCGTGTAATTTTAATATTATTGACAATGTATCCTTAATTTCATTTCTTTTTACAATCTTATCTACAAAACCTTTTTCAACTAAAAATTCAGAAGTTTGAAATTCATCAGGTAACTTTTGTTTAATGGTACCTTCAATTACTCGTCTGCCTGCAAAACCAATAGTAACACCAGGTTCTGCTAAAATTATATCTCCTTGCATAGCAAAGCTTGCAGTAACTCCACCAGTAGTTGGATTAGTTAGTACTGTTATATATAAAAGTTTATTATCACTATGTCTTTTTATGGCTTGAGATACTTTCGCCATTTGCATTAATGAAAATATTCCTTCTTGCATTCTAGCTCCACCAGATGCCGTAAAAATTATTAATGGTAGCTTTTCATCTGTTGCAAACTCAACCAGTCTAGTTATTTTTTCACCAACTGCACACCCCATACTTCCCATTAGAAATCTACTATCCATAAATGCTAATGCAGCTTTTTTTGAATTTATAAGTCCACATCCAGTAACTACTGCATCATCTAAACCAGTTTTTTCTTGGTTTTCAAGTATTTTTTCATCATATCCAGGAAAGTCTAGAGGATTTGTTGGCTTAACTTCTTTAAATAACTCAACAAAGCTATCACAAACTTGTTCTATTCTTTTGTTGGAATCAATATTAAAGTGATACCCACACCCTCCACAAACATAATTATTAACTTCCAAATCTTCTTTATATAAAATATTTCTACATTTGTTACAATTTATCCATTTTCCCTCTGGAATATTAACCTTTGAAGTACTTTGTTGGAATTCTCTTTTACTTATTGTAACGTATTCTTTTTTTCTAATCAAATTCTTAAACATTATTTTTCACCATCTTTTCATTTAAAAATGATGTGTCATAATTTCCATTAATAAAATCATCATGTTCTAATATTTCATATTGAAAATCTATATTACTTTTTATTCCACCTATTGCAAATTCATAAAGACATCTTTTCATTTTGGCTATTGCCTCGTTCCTAGTTTCTCCATAAGTTATTAATTTACCAATCATTGAATCATAATACGGGCTTATAGTGTATCCACAATAAATTGCACTATCAACTCTTACCCCATTTCCTGATGGAATATTAAGCTCTGTTATAGTTCCAGGGCACGGAACGAAATTATTACTTGGATCTTCTGCATTTATTCTACATTCTATTGAGTGACCTTTTATTTTTATATCATCTTGAGTTAAACTTAACTTTTGACCTGATGCTATTTTTAGTTGTTCTTTAACTATATCAACTCCAGTTACCATCTCTGTTACTGGGTGTTCAACTTGAATTCTAGTATTCATTTCCATAAAATAAAAATTACTTTCTTTATCAACTAAAAATTCAATAGTTCCAACATTTTGATAATCAACACTCTTTGCAGCTAAAACTGCTATTTCACCCATTTTATTTCTTAGATTTTCATCTAAAAATGTTGAAGGTGCTTCCTCTAATACTTTTTGATTATTTCTTTGAAGTGAACATTCTCTCTCACCCAAATGAATAATATTTTTATGTTCATCTGCAACTATTTGAAATTCTATATGTCTTGGATTTTCTATATACTTTTCAATATACATTCTATCATCTCCAAAACAAGCTCTAGCTTCAGACTTTGCAGTTTCAAGGTTTTTAATAAAATCGTTTATATCTCTTACAATTCTAATTCCCTTTCCACCACCTCCACTAGATGCTTTTATCATAACTGGAAGTCCAATCTCTTTTGCTATTTCTAAAGCGTGATTATTATCTTTTATTTCACCTTCAAATCCCGTAACAACTGGAACATTTGCTTTTTTCATAACTTCACGTGCTCTTGATTTATCTCCCATAAGTTCAATAGTTTTATAACTTGGTCCAATAAATTTTATGTTACATTCTTTGCACATTTTTGCAAATTTTGCATTCTCAGATAAAAATCCAAACCCTGGGTGAATCGCATCACAACCTGTTAAAACACAGGCGCTAAGTATATTTGCTATATTTAAATAACTCTCCTTTGAAGATGCTGGTCCAACACAAACTGCATAATCTGCAATTTGTGTATGAAGTGCATCTTCATCAGGTGTTGAATATATTGCAACCGTTTCAATTCCAAGTTCTCTACAAGCTCTAATTATTCTAACCGCAATTTCCCCTCTATTTGCTATTAGTACTTTTTTTAACATAGTATCACCTATCCTATCGCAAACATTATCTCGCCTTCGCAAACTTTTTTTCCATCAACTGTAGCAAGTCCTTTTCCAATTCCAATGCTACCTTTCATTTTTATAATTTCTATTGATAATTCAATCTTATCTCCCGGTACAACTTGTTTTTTCCATCTTACTTTGTCAGCTCCTGCTAAAAATCCTATCTTTCCTTTAAATTCTTCCTTTGAAAGAATAGTCACAGCTCCAAGTTGTGCAAGTGATTCAAGTATTAACACTCCAGGCATAACTGGGTGATTTGGAAAATGACCATTAAAGAAACTTTCATTTGCACTAACATTTTTGTATCCTTTTGCACTAACTCCATCAACAAGTTCTGTTACTCTATCAAGAAGCAAAAATGGATATCTATGTGGTATAATCTCTTTTATTTCTTGTATATTCATTATATCTTCCTCACCTTAAATATATTTTGACCAAACTCAACCATTTCTCCCTCTTTAACTAAAATGCTAAGTAGTTCAAAATTAAATTCTGAATTAATTTCATTCATTAGCTTCATAGCTTCAACTATACAAAGTACATCTCCTTTTGAAACTGTATCTCCAACACTAACAAAAGAATCACTATCAGGAGATGGTGAACTATAAAATGTTCCAACCATTGGACTTTTTATGTATTCAACGTCTTTTTCATCTTCATTTGAAACGTAATTATTAACTTCTACCTCTTTTTTAACTTCTTCTTTAATAAATACTTTTTCTTCTATTTTATTATTTATTTGAGTTTCTTTATTACTTTCAATATTTCTAGATAATGATTTATCAAGTTTTATGAATCCTTCTTTAGTTTTTATTTCAAAATAAGAAAGATCTGTATCATCTATAAGTTTAATAAGTTCTTTAATCTCTTCAAATTTCATATTAATTACTCCCATCTTTTAAATAGTAAAGATGCATTATGTCCTCCAAAACCAAGAGAATTGGTTAATGCATAATTAACATTTGCTTTTTTGCCAATATTCGGTACATAATCAAGGTCTAATTCTTCATCAGTTTCATTAAGTCCAACAGTTGGAGGTATAAATCCTTCTTCTAGTGCCTTAATACAAATTACAGATTCAATAGCCCCTGCTCCTCCAAGTAAATGACCGGTCATAGACTTAGTTGATGATATTGGAATATTTTTTGCATCATCGCCAAAAACAGTTTTTATTGCACGAGTTTCAAATAGATCATTGTATGGTGTTGATGTTCCATGTGCATTTATGTATGATACTTCACTTGGACTAATTCCCGCCTCATCAATTGCATTTTTCATAGCATTACTTGCTCCATATCCTTCAGGAGATGGTGATGTTATATGAAAAGCATCACAAGTTGCACCATATCCAACTATCTCTGCAATAATTTTAGCTCCTCTTTTTGTTGCATGTTCTAAACTTTCAATAACTAAAGCTCCTGCTCCTTCTCCCATTACAAATCCACTTCTTTCTTTATCAAATGGAATAGATGCACGACTTGGATTATTATTAGCATTTAATGCCTTCATATTTTGGAAACCTGCTATTCCAATAGGTGTTATTGGTGCCTCACTTCCTCCACAAATAACTATATCTGAATATCCATGCTTTATATGTCTAAAAGCATCACCAATATTATTAGTTGCAGATGCACAAGCCGTAACTACTGAAGTACACATTCCACGTGCATTATATTTTATTGCAATTTGCGCACAAACTGCATTAATTATAGCCATTGGCACATACATTGGAGAAACTCTTTTAAGTCCTTTAGTATAAACATTTTTAAATTCCGATTCGTGAGTATTATATCCTCCAATTCCAGAACCATATATTACAGAAAATCTATTTGGATCAATCTTATCAAGTTCAAGTCCACTATTTTCAAACGCCTCTTTTGCGGCAATTAAACCATATTGAACAAATTTATCAAGTCTTCTACTTTCTTTTTTATCTATGTAATCATTAACATTAAAATCTTTAAGTTCTGCAGCAATTTTTATATCTAAATTTTCAGTATCCATAGATTTTATAAAATCTATTCCACATACTCCATCTTTAGAATTTTTCCAAAAAGTTTCCACATTATTTCCAATTGGAGTTAAAACCCCAACACCTGTAACAACAACTCTATTCATAGTATTCTCCTTTATTTACATAGACATTCCGCCGTCTACACTAATTACCTGACCTGTTATATAATTTGAATTATCACTTCCTAAAAATACTGCTAAGTTCGCTATATCATCAGTATTTCCTAATTTTTTAAGTGGTATTTGAGATATAATAGACTCTTTTTGTTTATCATTTAATGAATCTGTCATATCAGTTTGTATAAATCCTGGTGCAATAGCATTAACAGTTATTCCACGAGATCCAACTTCACGTGCTAAAGATTTCGTCATTCCAATAACTCCAGACTTTGATGCACAGTAATTAGTTTGACCTGCATTTCCAATTAGCCCAACTACAGACGACATATTTATTATTTTTCCATATTTTTGTTTCATCATAACACTAGTTGCAGCTTTCATACAATTAAAACTTCCCTTTAAATTAATGTCAATTACTTGATTAAAATCATCTTCAGTCATTCTAATTATTAAATTATCCTTTGTTATTCCTGCATTATTAACTAATATATCTAACTTACCAAATTCATTTTTAGTTTCATTAACTAAATTAACACAATCTTCTAAATTCGAAACTTCACACTTAACAAGTAAAGTCTTAACATTAAACTTTTTTATTTCTTCATCAAATTCTTTGGCTCTATCTAAATCACTTTCACTTTTATAACTTATAACTATATTACACCCTAAAGATGCATATTTTAATGAAATTTCACGACCAATTCCTCTTAAACAACCAGTTACTATTGCAACTTTTCCACTTAACATAATTATTCTCCTTTTATAGCTTTCACAGTTTCATCTAAGCTTTTTAAATCTTCCACATTATATATATTAACTTCTTTATTAATCTTTTTTATAAATCCTGATAAAACTTTCCCTGGTCCAAGTTCTATAAATGTGTCAACTCCATCATTTATCATATTGTTTATTATATCTTCAAATAAAACTGAACTCATTATTTGCTTTCTAAACATTGCTTTAGTTTCTTCATTAAATACACTAAACTTTTCTCCAGTTAAATTTGAGTATACATCTTTATTTGGACTATTAACTTCTATATCTTTTATAGTCTCTAAAAATTCAAAACTTGCCTTTTCATATAATGAACTATGAAATGGACCACTTACGTTTAATTCCTTACAAATTCCACGAAGACCCTTAGCTATTCCAATACTTTCTTTAATAGCAGATGTTTCACCTGATATAACTATTTGTCCTGGACAATTATAATTTGCAACTTCAATAATTCCAAATTCAGATGCCATATCTATAAGTCTATTTACACCATCTTTGTCCATTCTTAAAACAGCTGCCATTGAACCACCATCAACTGCACTATCCATAATACTAGCTCTATTTTTTATTGCAAAAACTCCATCTTCAAATCTTAAAACTCCACTATATATCAATGCTCCATATTCTCCAAGAGAAAGCCCTGCAGTATGAGTAGCATCTATTCCTCTAGTTTTAAGGGCTATTTGACACATTAAAGAAGTTAAAAGTATTGCAGGTTGATTATTTTTAGTTTTAGTTAATTCTTCAATTTCTCCACCAAAAACTAAACTCTTAACATCATACCCTAAAATTTCTTGACCTTTATCAAATAATTCCTTACATTCATCTATATTCTCGTAAAACTCTTTTCCCATACCAATATATTGTGCACCTTGGCCGGGAAATAGAAAAGCTATTTTATTCATAGTACTTTCCTCCCATAACACTTTTAGTTTCACTAACTAATTCATCTATTATTTCTTTACAAGTTTGCTCTTTTTTGACCATACTAGCAATTTGTCCAGCCATTATTGAACCGTTTTCCATATCTCCATCAATAACTGCTTTTTTTAGTGCTCCTTTTCCTAAAAGCTCTAATTCTTCACTATTAGGACTAATTTTTTCAAGTTTTAAATATTCTCTTGTTAACTTATTTCTAAGCACTCTTATTGGATGATCTGTACTCATTCCAGTCACTTCAGTATCTATATCTTTAGCTTTTATAACTTTTTCCTTATAATTTTGATGAACACTACATTCAGTAGATACTAAAAATCTTGTTCCAATTTGAACACCAACCGCACCTAGCATAAAACTTGCACAAATTCCACGACCATCTCCAATTCCACCTGCCGCAATAACTGGAATATTTAAAGCATCAACAACTTGTGGAACTAAACTCATAGTAGTTAATTGACCTATGTGACCTCCGGCCTCCATACCTTCAACTATAACTGCATCTGCACCTAATTTTTCCATTCTTCTAGCTATTGAAATTGACGGTACAACTGGAATTATCTTTATACTATTTTCTTTCCACTTTTCAATATACTTTCCTGGATTTCCAGCTCCTGTAGTTACAATATTAACTTTCTCTTCAATAACAATTTGAGCAATTTCATCAATATTTTCTGCCATAAGCATTATATTTACACCGAATGGTTTATTAGTTTTTTCTTTAGTTTTTCTAATTAATTCACGAACATAGTCAGTCGGTCCATAACCTGATATTATTCCAAGTCCTCCTGCATTACTAACAGCTGATGCTAATGAATCATCTGATATCCAAGCCATAGCCCCTTGAAAAATTGGATATTCTATATTTAACATTTCAGTTATTTTAGTTTTCATATCTTCCTCCCTAAATACTCCAGTTAATTAAAGTAGCACCATAAGTTAAGCCACCACCAAAACCAACTAAAATTATTCTATTACCTTTTTTAAGTATATTTTTTGAATTTAATTCATCAAGTGCAATAGGAATCGATGCTGCAGAAGTATTCCCATAATTCTCTAAATTAGTATAAAACTTATCTTTAGAAATATTAAGTTTCTTTGCTGAATGCTCAATTATTCTTATATTTGCTTGATGCGGTACTATGTAATCTATATCTTCTATATTTAAATTTTCTTTTTTTAGTAATTCATTAATAGTTTTTACTATCGTAGTTGTTGCAAATTTAAAAACTTCCTTTCCGTCCATTTTTAAATGTTTATCATTTTCTATGTAATCGTCCATAAAAGGATTTTTTATGTCTAGTGAATAAGATGTTAAGCATTCATATTTAGTTGGATCTGATTTACAAAAAGAACTTAAAACTCCTTTTTCATCACTCTCACTAAGTAAAACAGAACCTGCTCCATCTCCAAATAACACACAAGTATTTCTATCTTTCCAATCAATAATTTTTGATAATGTTTCAGCACCAATTACTAAAGCATTTTTATAATTATTACTTTTCATAAGTGCTTTTGCAGTATCTAGTGCAAATATAAAACCTGTACAAGCTGCACTAATATCAAATGCTACTGCATTTATACAACCAAGTGCTTTTTGAACTATACAAGCAGTTGATGGAATAAACATATCCGGAGTACAAGTTGCGAGTACAATTAAATCAATTTCTCTAGGGTCCATATTACAAGACTCTAATGTTTTCTCACAAGACTTAATTGCCATATCTGAAGTATTTTCTCCATCACTTATTTTTCTCTCTTTAATTCCAGTTCTACTTGTTATCCATTCATCACTAGTATTTACTATTTTTCCAAGAAGTTCATTACTAATAATATTTTTTGGAGTATAACTACCAGTTGATTTTATAATTATCCCTTTCATAATTAAATTCTCCTTCATTCTTAAATATTTCGATAATCAAAATATTTATTTCGATAATCAAAATATATTATATTTCGTTACAAATGTCAACTTTTATTTTGATATTCAAAAAAATTTATATAAAAAATTAAAAAGCCTAGCATTTCTGCTAGGCCAAAAAATTAACTAAAAAGTGCTAAAATTCCATTTAAATCTGCTATCTTACCTTCTCCAAGTGCCTTAAATTGCCACTCTCCACCATCTTTGAAAAGTTTTGCAAATAAAACTGAAGTTGCAGTTGATCCATCACTTTTTAAATTAAATCTACAAAGTTCTTTGTTGTTTTCAGTATCAAGAAGTCTTACGTATGAATTATTTATCATACCAAAAGTTTGTCTTTTTGCTTGTGCATCATGTATTGACGTTACGAATATTACACTTTGAATTGAAGAATCTATGCTATCTAAATTTATTTCAATAGTTTCATCATCTCCATCTCCTGCACCAGTTCTATTATCTTTTGATAGGCTTATTCCTTGACCATTCATATTGTTAAAAAATATTACATTTGATACTGTATTAAACTTTTCATTACTATCAAGCATAATAGCTGATATATCAATATCAAAATCATTAACTCCAGAAGATACATCCCATCCTGCACCTAATGTTACTTTTTTTAGACCTGGATTTTTCTTTGTTAAATCAAGTATATCATTTTTTTGTAAATTTAAAATCGGTTGAGCCACTTCATCACTATTATTTATATTATTTCCAAAACTACCTAAATTTATTCCCATAATTTTAATTCTCCTTTTCTATTTTTTTATATTTTAGCTAAAAAGCGCTAACATTCCATTTAAATCTGCAATTTTACCTTCTCCAAGTGCTTTAAATTGCCACTCAGAATCTTGTCTATAAAGTTTTGCAAATAAAACTGAAGTTGCAGTTGATCCATCATTTTTTAAATTAAATCTACATAACTCTCTATCGCTTACAGAATCAACAAGTCTAACGTATGAATTTTCTATCATACCAAAAGTTTGTCTTTTCGCCTGTGCATCGTGTATTGAAACAACAAAAACTATATGCTGTATATTAGAATCAATTTGATCTAAATTAATATTGATAGTTTCATCATCTCCATCTCCTGCACCAGTTCTATTATCTTCTGATAATTGTATTCCTTGGCCACTTCTATTATTAAAGAATATTACATTTGATACTGTATTAAACTTTTCATTGCTATCAAGTAAGAATGCAGATATATCAACATCAAAATTATTTATTCCAGATGAAATATCCCATCCTGCACCAACTGTTACATTTTTTAAACCTGGGTTCTTTTTTGTTAAATCAAGAACATCATTTTTTTGTAAATTCAAAACTGGTTGAGAGTTTTGAGTATTATTTGAAAAACTTCCTAAATTAATAGCCATTTTTTCCTCCTACTTAAATTTATCTATTATGCTGTTTAAATCGCCATTTTCTAAGTTACCAATTGCCTTAAATTGCCAAGCATTATTAACTTTTTCAAGTTGTGCAAAAATTAAACTAGTAGCATTTTTACCATCTTCACTTAAATTATATCTACACATTTCAGAATATCCTTTATCTGCATTTAAAACTCTTATGTACGCATTTTTTACCTTTGAAAAATCTTGTTTTCTAACTTTTGCTTGATATATATTTATTGAGAAAACTATAGCCTTACAGTTTGCTGGAAGATCACTTAAAGTTATTGATATTTTTTCATCATCCCCATCACCTTCACCAGTTCTATTATCTTCGTGAAGATATATTCCTTGTGCTCTTTGATTATTAAAATATACTATTCCTTCTTTTCCAATTATTCTATAATCATCTCCAAGTAAAAGTGCAGATAAATCAAGATCAACATCAGCACTTCCAAAACTAAATAACCCTTTTTTTGCAACGTCCCAACCACAGGCCAAAACTATATTATTAAGCCCTGGTTCTTTTTTAGATAAATCTAAAATATCATTTTTCTTAAGATTTAATAAATCCAAAATTAATTCCCCCCTATTTTATACTTTTTTCTTTAAATCAGACTTTATTTGTTCTAATTTAACAGTGTTTTCATTTCTTTTTAATCTATTTTGTTCTTGTATTTGTTTTGTTTCTTCAATACCTCTAGTTATAGTTTGATAAGATTTTTCAAGTGTTTCAATTGAAACTACACTTCCTGTTGAAATCTTTGCAATTTTTACTGATTGAGTCGCAGTACTCTGTGCATTTCTCATTATAAGTTCATTAGTCTTATCGTCTAATTGCTTAAGAGATTTAGCTTGTATTTCTTGTCTTTTAAGCATTATAGCTTGTGCTAGGCACTGCTTAAATATTGGAAGAGTTATTATGAATGAAGTATTTATTTTTCTAATTAAATTAAAGTTTGACATTTGCATACTTTGAATCATAGGTGCCGCTTGAATTGCAACAGTTTCTGCAATTTTTAAGTCGTATAACCTTTGTTCTAGCATTTCTTTACTTATTTGAAGTTTTTGAATCATCATATTTTTTTCATCAAAGTTCATATCATTATTATTTTCAAATTGAGTAATGTATCCATCAATTTCTTCACTTGCAATTTCACCTGCAACGATATATTTCTCTAATTCTTGGAAATATTGTATATTTCCTTCATATAATCTCTTTAATTTCTCATTACTATCTTTTATTTCAACTTCATACTTTTTAAGTAAAACATAAACTTTTTCTACTTCATATCCCATAGTGTCATACTTTTGGAAAAGTTTTGCTACACTTTCTTGGGCATTTTTAAATATTTTAGAAAATAAATTTGGCTTTTTATCGTCTGTATTTTCAAGTTCTTTAACATCAAATTTATCCATTATTCTAGTTAAACTAACTAACATTTCACTAGTTTCTTCGGCTTTAACTTCTTTCATTGATGCTAATAATTCATCTGAAATTCTTGATATATTTTCACTTGATCTTTGACCAAATTGAATTATTGAATTTACATTTTGTACTTCAATTTCATTAGTTAAATCTTGTACTTCCTTTTTTTGTCTAAGTACATTTTTATAGTTTTCATTATTATCTATAATTTCAATACTTTGTTGACTCTCAGTCATCTCGAATGATCCATTATAATCGTTATTCATTTTTTTCTCCCTATTTTACCTAAAATTATTAAATAGTTTTCCAAATACATTTTGCTTTGAATAAATCGGTAGCATCTTGTAATTTGATTTGTAGTTAATTTCCTCAAGTCTTACCTTTATAAATCTATTTTCCCTAAGTATATTTGATAAATTGCAAAGTGACGATGGATTAAATATTATAATATCAAATCCAACATTAGATAAATACCCAAGAAGTAAAGTCATAGCATCACTAAAATCTTCTTCATTGTTTAAATAAATAACTAACTTTGGTATTTTATCTGCAAAATCGAAACTCTCAATCAACTTTAAAATTTCTTCATTCATATTTAAAATTAAATTAAGAAGTCTAAGTTTTTCTTCTCTTTGTAAAGTATTAACATAAATATTATTTCTTAATATAGTTTCATTAAACTTACTAAGTATAAAGTTTTGCGTTTCATTACTATACTTACTTAATGTGTACGTATTTAATTTTTTTATGTCTGATAAATCATAAGTTCCATCACTTAATTCTAAAAACATTAATTTTAAAATTTCATCATTTACCCACACATCTCTTGAAAAGTTTGGAGTATTGAAAAATAATGTATTAGGTTGTTTTGTAGTTTGCTTAACTAATTTTTGAAACTCCTCTTTATTTTTATATTCTCCATCTATTTTAAAGAAAAATACTGGTAAACTAACTTCATTTTGACTAACTTCAAAACCTTCTCTAAGCCTTGATGGTTCATTAAAATATATAAATATATCTTCAACTATAGTGTCTAGAAGTATCGATTTTGTATTATAGTTTCTAAATTGCCAAGGCTTATAAATTCCTGTATTTGAAAATAATTCTTGGTGAACTTCTTCTTCAATCTGCTTTGTTGTAGTTTTTAAAACATTACTAGAATTTCCTTTTTTAATTCTTTCAAAAAAACTACCCGCAGGTTCTATTTTCATATACATTTTTTGATTTGTTAAATCGAAATTATCTATTTTTTCAATATTATTTTCCTTTAATGGATTAATATATAAAACATCAAATTTCATATAATAAAGTAAAAATAAAAAGTATATTTGATGTCTATCAATTTCACCAAAATATAACACCTTAGGGTTTATTTCATCATACATATCGACTTCTTTTAAATACGTAAATGCCCAAACTATTATTTTTGTTATAAAATTATTTCTAATTCCATCACTCATAAACTTTTCATTTATAATTGATAAATCAATAGTTTTTTGAAGTCCATCTAAAAATATATTATTAATATTTCTATCTTCAAAAAGAGTTATCTCTTGACTTTTTATATTATAAACATTCATAGTTTCAAGCTCTTTATAAACATACTCTATAAGATTAAAATCAGGGCTTATAGGTATTTCATTATCAAATATTAAATATTTATTATTAAATTTTTCATAAAATAATTTTAATTCATCATTATACGACTCATTTACTCCAATTAATCTATAAAAATAATTCGTATCTTTTTTATTAAATAACTTATTAAATGTTTCTTTCATAACTATCACTTCCTTAAATTGATTATATCATAGATTAATATAACTCTAAAAGATAAATTAAACATTAAGACCCATAAAAATACATTTTTATGATATACTTAATTTATAATCTATATATTAGGAGTTTATTTATGGATATATTATCAATTTCAATACTAGTTTTCATAATTTTAGAAATTTCAAACGTATTTATACTATACTTTAAAACTGATTCAAAACTTGGAAATGGAGTTTCAGTTTTTGATCATTTTCACGAATCAAAAAAAGATCCACTTCTTCACGAATTTGTGAAATATCTTGTTTATTGGGTTGCGGGTACTAAGTTAATTTTTATCTCACTTTTAATAGTTATTTTACTATTTGGAAATGAAACTTTAAAAATAGCTAGTTTAACAGTTCTTATACTTTCAATTTTATCATTTTATTATAGACTGTATCCAATAATTAAAAATTTAGATAAAAACGAAAAAATTTCACCAAGAGGATATTCAAAAATACTAAATTTAATGATAATAAGTTTTATATCTATGTTTAGTATAGCTCTTGTAATTTCAATTAAGTAGCCTAGGCTACTTTTTTTATATTATATTTTCAAATATACATCCTATTAATTTTTCTAAGTCTAGTGGATTAATTTCTATTTGATAACCAATTTTTCCTGCACTAATAATTATTTTATCGTGATTTAGCGCACTCTTATCTACTAAAGTTTTATATAATTTTTTCATTCCAATTGGAGAACATCCACCTCTCATATATCCTGTAACCTTATTAATATCTGAAATATTAATCATTGATAACCCTTTTTCATTTGCAAGCTTTGAACACTCTTTTAAATTGAGATTCTTGTCTACTGGAATAACAAAAATATAAATCTTTTTTGACTGAGAAGTTAATATTAAAGTTTTAAATACTTCTTCATAAGTTTTCCCAATTTGTTTAGAAACTTCAATCCCATCAACGTGATCACTTTTTATAACTTTATATGAATAGGTGCTATATTCTATTTTATTTTGATCCAAAATTCTCATAACATTAGTTTTAATTGCCATAGTAAACTCCTTTTTGATTTTTATTATAACAAAAACTCTAAACTAAAAAAACTTTTCTTATATAACTTTAAACATAATGTGCTATAATTATTTCAAATACTTATAAAGGGAGATTTTTATGAATTATAAAATAGTTGGTTCAGTAGTTCCAAGTGTTGAAATTTCACTTTCTAAAGGTGAATCAGTTTTTACTCAATCTGGAGGAATGTTTTGGCAAACTGAAGGAATTAAAATGTCTACAAATACTAAAGGTGGTCTTTTTAAAGGAGTAGGTAGAGTTTTAGCCGGTGAATCTTTATTTATGGCAACTTATAGTGCAAAAGAAGATTCTAAAATTTCATTCGCATCAACAGTTCCCGGAAATATAATTCCAGTTGATGTTTCACATAATAGATTTACTATCCAAAAAGGTTGTTTTTTAGTTGCAGAGTCTAGTGTTGAGTTAAAAACTACACTTACTAAAAAACTTGGTGCAGGATTTTTTGGAGGAGAAGGATTTATACTTCAACAATTAAGAGGAAATGGAATTGCATTTCTTGAAATTGATGGAGATTGTATAGAAATGGACTTAAATCCTGGTGAAGTTATAAAAGTTGATACTGGTAATTTAGTTGGATTTGAGAATAGTGTTTCATACGATATTGAAACCGTTAAGGGACTTGGTAATATATTCTTTGGTGGTGAAGGCTTATTCTTAACTAAATTAACTGGACCCGGTAAAGTTATGATTCAAACTATGAATATTAATGATTTTATAAGTAAAGTTACTTCTAGTATACCTCCAAAATAAATAAAAACCTCTTTAGAATTTCTAAAGAGGTTTTTTACTATCTTTTATAAACTATTTCTCCATTAACTAAAGTCATATAACATTCCATATTTTCATCAAATAATGCAATATCAGAATCATATCCTACTTCGAGTTTCCCAATATTTTTTTCATTAATTGAATTTGCAGGATTTATTGATGCTAAGTTTATAGCTTCATTTATTTTTAAATTAGTGTTTTCAAAGTAATTAAAAACTGCTTTATTTAAAGTTAAAACACTTCCTGCTAAGTTTCCACTAGTAAGCCTTGCCGCTCCATCTTTTACGGTTACTTTTTGTCCACCTAAATCGTATTCTCCATCTTTCATACAACCCGCTCTCATACTATCTGTAATTAATACTAATTTACCAAGGCCTTTGTTTTTAATCACAAAGTCAAATAAATCTTTATTAACGTGAATTTTATCTGCTATAATTTCACAGTATAATCTATCGTCCATTAAACTAAGCCCAACAATCCCCGGTTCTCTATGGTTAAGTGGAGTCATTGCATTAAATAAGTGAGTAATGTTTGATACTCCAAGATTAACGTATTTTTTTCCTTCATCATAAGTTAATTCTGTATGGCAAATAGATAAAACTATATCTGTATTTTCTAATACACTTTTAGTAAAACTAAAATCTATATCAGTTTCTGGAGAATAAGAAATTATCTTTATAATGTCTATATAGTCTTTTATAAAATCGAAAGTTGGGCTTTGTATATAATTTGCATTTTGTGCACCCTTATATTTTTCATTTATAAAAGGTCCTTCTAAATGTGTTCCAAGAACTTTTGCACCCTTTATTTTATTACTCATAAAGTATTTTATATTTTTAAGTGAATTATAAATATCTTCTTTTGCCATAGTCATAGTAGTTGGTAAAAATGATGTTACACCAGTTTTACAAATAGTTTCACTAATTACTTTTACAGCATCTTTTTCATTGTCCATTGTGTCATATCCACCACTTCCGTGAATATGTATGTCAACAAGTCCCGGAGAAACGTATAATCCTTTTGCATCTATTACTTCATATCTTTTAATTTCATTTTCATCAAAATCTTTTATATCTATAATTTTTTCATTAAATATTAATACTTTTCCCTCTAATACTTCATCTTTAGTTAATATTTTTCCATTAATAATCGCTTTCATAATTTTCTCCTTTTAAATTTATTTGCTAAGTACCATTTCATATTGATACTTATCACAAGTAAATATTGATATTGTATACTCTATTGCCTCATCATTTTGATTAAATGCTACTCTATCAAATCTTAATGAAGGTAAATTTATATTTCTATTTAAAATTTTTGCCTCTTTCTTATTAAGTAAAACCGGATTAATAATTTGATTTGCATTTTTTATTTCTTGATTATATCTTCCCTCAAGTAAACTATATAATGAATTATCTTTTAACTTTTCATAACTCAAATCTTTGCATGCTTTTGTTGGAATATAAACTGTTTCAAATGCAAATGGAGTATTGTCTATTATTCTAAGTCGTTCTATTTTATATACTAATTCATTTTTAATTTGAAGTTTATTTAATATCTTTTCACTTGGCTCTAAAACTTCAAAACTAAGTATTTCATTTTTTACTTTAACACCTTTTTCGTTCATAACTTCTGTAAATCCTTTTAAATTTTGAAATTTATGAACTTCTTTTTTGTATGCTACAAAAGTTCCCTTACCTTGTATTCTATCTAAAAAACCGTCATTAACTAAGTTTTTTACAACCTTATTAACAGTCATTCTACTTATAGATTGATACTTTGCAAGCTCTCTTTCAGGCATCAAGTATTCGCCTTGCTTTAATATATTTTTATCTATCATCTCTTTTATTACTTCTTCTAACTGTATATATATCGGCTTTTCATTATTTTTATCTATTAATTTCATTTAATCACCTTTTCATTTGGTATATACCAATATTTTAAACTATAAAACATATTATATCAATATCTTTAATTTTTTATATAAAAAAAGATGCATCGGCATCTTATAAAAAGTTAAATAAAGCAGTTATAACTAAAACTGTATATATTATATAACTAAATAGTCTTTGATTAACTTTTGATGATAATTTAGAACCAAGAAGTACTCCAAAAATTAAAGATGGCATAGTAAGTACTGTATAAATTAAAACGTCTTTTGTATAGTTTCCACCAACTATTTCTTGAGTCATAAGAATTAAATTAAGTATAATCCAAATCATACACATCGTAGCTCTAAATACATTCTTATCTTTAATTTTTTCTGTTGAATAAACCATAATTAGTGGTCCTCCAGAAACAAATGCACCGTGAATTATTCCACCAATAAATAAAATTATATTAAGTATATAATCTTTTGGTGCTTTAAATTCATATCCTTTAAGTTCTAAAAATCCTTTTATAGAAATAAGTATCATAAATATACTAAGAATATCTACTAGTAATTTTTTTGACATCAAGCTATATGCTAGAATACCTATTGGCATTCCAAGAGAAACTAATAACACTATTTTTTTAAGTTCTTTCCAATTAATATCTTTAAATGTTTGAATAACAACGACACCACATTGTATTAATGCCAAAATAATCAACACAGGCTTTGCACCTTCAGGACCAATTAGACTAATTGTGAATGGTATTGCAAGTATTGTGCAACCAAAACCTGTTAATGCACCTATAAAATGTGAACAAAATACTACTAATGATAAAAGTAAAATAATTTCTAAATTCATATTTCCCTCCAAAACTTTATTATACATATAATATCATTTTTATACTTCTGTGTATATAAAATATCAATTAAAGACAAAAAATGACTTAGTTAAACTAAGCCATTTTTTTATAAAAGTTTATTTACTATTTCACAAATAGTTTTATAGTCATATCCTAAATTATTAAAATATAAAAGAATAGTCTCTTCTTTTTCAAGATCTGTTCTATCACTTTCTTTTATTTCATATAATTCAGATATTTCTTCATATAATCTTTCTATTACTTTTTGTCTTTGACTCCTCAACTATACCCACCCCTACTTTATATCTCAATTAAAAATAAAACTGAATTATCAATATTTTTAATGCTGTATGTATATCCGTGACTAATTAAAATTTGACTTGTTAAATAAAGTCCAAGTCCACTTCCTCCAGTTTTTCTTGAACGAGATTTTTCTACCCTATAAAAAGGATTAAAAATTTGTGATAAATCTTTTTCATCTATATTTATGCCTGTATTTATAATCTCTAAATATATTTTATCACCACTTAATTTTTTATTACCTTTGCTATTTTTTCTATAAAGATTAACTATTAAATTTTCATTTTCCGGAGAATATTTAATAGCATTATTGATTATATTATTAATAGCTTTTTCAATTCTCTCAATATCACATTCTATATAAATATCGTCCATTATGTCAAGTTTTAAAGAAGTATTCTTTTCTTCAATTAAAAATATTTGTCTATTTACTAATCTTTTAAGTAAATCTCCTAAATTAATTTTTCTCTTATTAAGATCACTCGCAATTATTTCAGACCTTGATACTTCAACCATTTCATCAACTAATTGGCGTAGTTCTTGAACAGATTCATAAGATTTTTTTAAATAAGTATCACGATCTTTGTACTTTCCAATATTATAAATCATACCTTCAACTTGACCACTAATTATAGTTATTGGAGTTTTCAATTCGTGAGAAATCGTTGCTATAAAATCTTTTCTTTTATTTTCAATTTCCCTCTCACGTTCAATAATATCAATCAGTGGCTTAGTTATTACATTTAGGTATATATATGCACCAATTATACCTATTAAAATACAAAGAATTAAAATCGTTGGCATAATTTCTTTTATAACATCTGTTGCCTCATCAACTGGTTGAAGTGGCATAGTTATATCAATTATATATGGCATATTTGACCCTTTTATTTCAAGTGGCATCTGAATACTATATTCATCGTGTTCTGCATGTTGAAGAATATATTTTGCATTTTTTAGTATGAATTGATTTTCTCCATAAACTATTTTACCATCTGAACTTCTAAGAATTATTGATAAATTATGTCTTTTTTTAACGTAAAATAACAATTCTTTAACTTCCTCTAATTCATTATCTTTTGCAATATCAACTATTAAATCAACAGTATCTTCAAAAATATCTATTTTATAAAGTTGATAAAAACTTGGAAGAAGTGAAGTTAATATTAAATATATTAATATAGACATAGTAACTAATAAACCACTAGTTATTAAAAATAATCTATATTTAATACTAAACTTTTGCCACTTATATAAAATTTTATTCTTCAGGTTTTTCAAGAGTATATCCTATACCTTTCACAGTTTTTATATATGCATACTTAACTTTTTTTCTAATATTTTTTATATGTGCATCAACAATTCTAGTATCTCCATAATAATCATATCCCCATATACTATCAAGTAAACTTTCTCTAGTTGTAACTTGTGGATATTTTTCAATAAGCATCTTGAGTATATTAAATTCTTTTAAAGTAAGTTCAATATTTTCCTCATCAACAGTTATAGTATAAGTTTTTAAATTTAGTCTTAATTTATTAAAAACTATCGAATCATCATTTTGAGTAGTTTTACTTCTTCTAAGAATAGCCTCAACTCTTTTTATAAGTAAATTAAAAGAAAACGGCTTAGTTATATAATCATCACACTCAAGATCAAATCCTTTAACTTGATTTTCTTCTGTGTTTAATGCCGTTAAAAAAATTATTGGAACTTTTGAATTTTGCCTTATCATACTACAAACACCATATCCATCAAGGTTTGGCATCATAACGTCAAGTATCACTAAATCATATTCTTTTTTCTTAAATTTTTGCACCCCAATTACTCCATCATTTGCAGAGTCAACTTCATATCCTTGAGAACTCAAAAATTCTACAATTAATTCTTGTATATTATTATCATCTTCTACCACTAATATCTTTTCCATAATACACTTCCTTTTTTTATTTATAGAATATATTATACATCTGAATTTAATGTGAAGTACAGTATAAAATTAATTAATCGATTAATATTAATTTATTTTGGCAAAATTCATTTAAAATTCATATTTTTTGGATATAATAAAATAAAAGATATATTTTAGGAGATTAAAAAAATGGGAATAATATTTATAACTTTAATTATGCTTGTTGTAATGTATATATTAGCTATGATATCGTTTATTTCAGATAAAGAACTGCTTGATTAAAATAAATTGCCACAAAAAAATACACTATCAAAATTTGATAGTGTGTTTTTTTATATTATTTAGATTGTCTAGACTTATTGTATCTTGCTCTTTCATTTTCATTTAAGAATTTCTTTCTAAGTCTTATAGAATCTGGAGTTATTTCAACTAACTCATCATCCTCGATAAACTCTAAAGCTTCTTCTAATGTGAATGCTCTTGCAGCTTGAAGTTTAACAGCATCATCAGTACCAGACGCACGAACGTTAGTTAACTTCTTGTTTTTACAAGGGTTTACAGTCATATCGTCTTTTCTCGAGTTCATACCAATAACCATTCCTTCGTAAACTTCAACAGTTGGATCAACAAACATTTGTGCTCTATCACTTAAAGAGTTAAGTGCATAAGCCATAGTAGTTCCATTTACTTGAGAAATTAAAACTCCGTTAGTTCTTCCTGGTATTTCACCTTTGTGATCTTCGTATCTTTCGAAACTTCTAACTAAAGAACCTTCTCCACGAGTATCATTTATAAATTCACTTCTATATCCTAAAAGTCCACGAGTAGGCGCTATGAAAGTAATCTTTACATAATCTCCCTCTAAACTCATATCTTCCATCATTGCTTTTCTTAAGTTTAACTTGTTAATTACTGTTCCTGAATAAACTTCTGGACAGTTAACTATAACTCTTTCCATTGGCTCTAAAACTTTTCCGTTTTCATCTTTAGTGAATAAAACTTCCGGCTTAGAAACTCCTATTTCGTATCCTTCACGTCTCATATTTTCAAGAAGTATAGATAAGTGAAGTTCTCCACGTCCAGAAACTCTATATCCATCAGTAGTATCCATATTTTCAACTTTAAGTCCAACATTTACTTCAAGTTCTTTGTCTAATCTATCTCTTAAATGTCTTGTAGTAACGAATTTTCCGCTCTTTCCTGCAAATGGAGAATCATTTACTAAGAAGTTCATAGATAAAGTAGGTTCTTCTATATGGATAAGTTCCATTGGAAGTGGCTTATCAGTTTCACATATAGTTTCTCCTATTGATATATCAGATATACCAGCTATAACTACTATATCTCCACTATAAGCTTCGTCTTTTTCAACTTGCTTAAGTCCTTCATATGCAGTAAGTTTTGATATCTTACCTCTTGCAACACTTCCATCAACCTTACATACAGAAACTTGAGAACCATTTTTTACAGTTCCTTTATAAACTCTACCAATTCCAAGTCTTCCAACATACTCATCATATGCAAGTGCAGAAACTTGAAGTTGAAGAGGCTCTTCGTTATAATCAGGATAAGCTTCAACGTGCTCTATTACAGTTTCAAATAATGGGCTTAAATCTGTACTATCATCTTCAAGCTCTTTTTTAGCTATTCCTTGCTTAGCTATTCCATATATTATTGGGAATTCACATTGCTCATCAGTAGCATTTAAGTCTACAAATAAGTCAAATACTTCATCAACAACTTCTTCAGCTCTTTGATCTTGCTTATCTATTTTGTTTATGAAAAGTATTGGCTTAAGTCCTGCTTCTAATGATTTTTGAAGAACGAATCTTGTTTGAGGCATTGGTCCTTCACTAGCATCAACTAAAAGTACAACTGTATCAACAGTCTTTATAACACGTTCAACTTCAGATGAGAAGTCACTATGTCCTGGAGTATCTACGATATTTATTTTATAATCTTTGTAGTTTATAGAACAGTTTTTAGAATAAATCGTTATTCCTCTTTCTGCTTCTAAATCATTACTATCCATTACACAATCTTTTACTACTTCATTTTCTCTAAATGTTCCAGATTGATGTAGGAAAGCATCAACTAGAGTTGATTTTCCGGCATCAACGTGGGCAATAACTGCTATGTTAACTATTTTATTTTTCATCAATTTTTCTCCTTATATTTTTATAACTCTGCTAGTATAACACATATATACCCATTTTTCAATGAAAAGAAATTTATATAAATTTGTTTAAGAATGTATTTTATAGTGTATATATATCTTATAATAAATTTTAAGGAGACAATTAAAAATGATAAAAGCTTGCCCATACTGTTCAAATGTTGACGTTAATAAATTAAAAGAAGTTTTCGGAGAAGAAAACGTAAAAACTGGTTGTATAGGAAATTGTAGAGCATACGATAGCGAGGCTAATGTTTTACAAGATGGAGAATTAATAATAAAAGAAAATATGGACGAATTAGTTGAATATTTACAAAATAACTAAGAAATAATTTCATATATAAATAAAAAGACTGTAAACAATTTGTTTGCAGTCTTTTTTTATTTTTAATTGCTTTGATATATAAAACTTCATTGATTTTATTACCAATTTCTTCTATAGTATCAAATGACAAAACCTTAATGTTTAAAACAAATAGTAATACGAGTTATTATGAAGTAGTAGATGTAGGATTCAATCAATTACAAAAATATTATAATCATAAGAAACCTACATTTGAGAAATATGCAACTAGTTGTACTTAGATAACTGTAAATGACAGAGAATTAGAAGGTAAATATAATAAGATTCAAAATAAGAGAAAATCATTTAAAAATGATAATGTAAGAATATTTGTAAAGGAAAATGAAAGATAATGAAAGTTCTCTTTCAAACTTTTTTATGGTTATATATTATAGCAATGAATAGATAAAAAAATCTATGATACAGAGATGAAACTGTATAAATTTAAAATAAAATAAAAATTAAATGGGAATAAAAAAATGATATTAATAATGTATAATACTAATGATATAATAGAAGAAGCAGGTAAGGTTTTAACATTTGATGCAATATCTAGACATTTGTAATAAATAAACATATATAGTAATAATAGTATAAATGTTAAATATAAACACTATTTAACAAATACTATTATAGCTAGTTAATATATGGAAAAATCAGATGTTGAGTTAATTGAACTATATCATTCTATATTTAATACTGGAAAAGAAGTTAAAATTAAGGTAATTAGTTTATATGATGAAAATGGTGATAGAAATAAAGCAGATTTAGTTTTAGAAAATGAAGAAATTATAGTAATTGAGGATATACAAGTTGAAGAAGAAATAGCTATAACAAATGATGAAGTGATTACTAAAAAACTAACGATAAATAATAATAATAAAGAAATAAATGAAGTGGATAAAAATCTTCCTATTTTAAGAAGAAATTTAGTAGCAAGATATGAGGGATAATTAATAACTTTATAAAAAAATACCTGTCCTTTAATTTAAAAAGTACAGGTATTTTAAAATATATCTAATAAATTAATTTTTATTTTAATACATCTTTTAAAACTCTAAGAGAATTTTTATAAAATATCTTTTCTATTTCATCTTCCGTAAATTCTTCTTTTTTAAGTCTAGAATATAACTTATCCATTTGTGAAATATCTTCTATCTCAACTTTATTCGGTATCCCGTCGAAATCACTTCCAATAGATAAAACATCTATTCCTCCAACATTTTTAATATGCTTTATGTGATCTATCATAAAATCAATTTTTGAATCTAATATATTTTCATTTTCAGTTAAGAAAAATTTACAGAAATTAATTCCAGTTACTCCTCCAACTTCTGATAATTTTTTTATCATATCATCAGTTAAATTTCTTTTATGATTAGTTATTTCCCTTGCATTTGAATGCGTTGCAATGAATGGCTTTTTAGAATTTTCATAAACATCATAAAACCCTTTGTCGCTAAGGTGCGAAACGTCTATTATCATTCCAAGTTCATTCATTTTATCAACAACTTCAAATCCGAATTCTTTAAGTCCTCTATCGTATCCATTAGGATATGAAATTTCATTTTCATAATTCCAAGTAAGAGTGGTTATTCTAACTCCTAAATCATAAAACTCCTGTACTTTTTTAATGTCGCCTTCAAAAACTGCACCTTCTTCTATTGATAAAAGTGCCGAAATTATATTCTTGTTATAATTTTCTTTAATTTGGCAATACTTAGTTAAAAGAGAAATTTCATCATTTTCCATTTCAAAATTAAACTTTTTGTACATATTAATACACCTTTTATAAGGACTTTTAACTGAATTTTTATCAACAAAAAGTGCAAAAGTTTGAACTAATGAATCTGCTTTTTTAAGTTTTTGAATATCAACTGTTAAATCATTTTCTCTTAAATTTTTATTACTATCAACTATTAAATCAATAGTGTCACAGTGTAGATCAATTAATTTCATACTCACTCCTTAATATATATTTACATATTCTAATTAATAATATAAATTATATAGTATAAATATTTTTTGATTGGGGAATAATATGTATATAAATTATGAAGACATAACTAACGAAGTTTTAATAGATTGTAGGACCAGTGAAGAATTCGCAATAATGCCCTTATTTAAAAAAAATATACCTATTATAAATAGAAAAACTCATTTAATAATAAAGAAATTTTATCCTTGTGCTTTTTTTGTTATAATTTATGGATTAATAAAAAATTATAAAGATATAAAACAAAAACTTCTGCTTTACTCTGATAACTGCACGAAAGATATTATTCTAGGTTGTTCTAGAGGAAGACTAAGAAGTCCCATAATGTATCTTTATGCAAGAAGTATTGGAATAAATGCAAAAGTTTTGAAAAATGGTATTAAAAGATTTTATAAATAAAGGGCTAAATAGCCCTTTATTTATAAACTGGTATTTCGAATTTTAACGAACTTTGATTATCATACATAGTTGCTACTTGATGCATAATTCTTGATATACCATTACACCAATTAACATCAGTTGCGTATTGATGCCACGTATAATCATAGTTAAATTTCATTTTATATATTGTATTTTGATTATATTTTGAACTATTTACATAGTTTTGAGAAATCCACTGTGCAGATCCCATTATAGTTTTTTCTATACTTGTCCAACCATTTGAATAGGCAGCCTCTGCACCGCTAACGTTTGCAGTTTGATCTATTGCACCAATTCCAAAGAAATTATAAACAGTAACTGGAGCACCTAATGATTGACCTTTATAACTAGTTATAGTTTGACCTCTAGCTAAAACCGATTGACCATATCCTGTTTCCCACATAGCATGCGACACAAGATATGCAACATCTAGATTATAACTTCTAGCAGCATCTATAAACACACTTCCTTGATTATAAAATATATTAGACGATCCTCCTGGTAATGCATTTAAATATGAATTTAATTGACTAGAAGTTATTCCATCTTTATATCCATCAATCCTTAAAAATTGCATCATACCTTGTTCTGAAGTTGTAAAGTTTGAAGGATTTAAATAATATTCTAAATCTGCTTGTGATGCTGGTATATATCCCGTGCTAAAAGTTTGCATTCTAGATTCAACAACAGAATTAATAGTCGATTCAGTAGTTGTTTGATAAATATTTGTATCAAATGACATTGTTTGTATATTCGTACTTCTTACATTTGAAGGTGCTATAACATTACCTCCAACTGATACTCTATCAAGTTGAGCGCTTACGTGTTCACTTAATGAATAATTTAAACTTAAACTATCAACTAATGCATTTTGATTTTCTTCAACAGGCGGTATAGTAGATTCCGTTGTTGGTGGAGTAGTTGTTGGTGGTGCTACTTCTGGTTGAGCTTCTGTATCTAAACTTTTTAAATATGCACTAGAAACATAAAGTTCTTTGCTATCATATATTATTTTTGACCATCCATTAGATTCAGATACAACATTTACAAGTTCTCCTCTCGCAGCTCTTGCAACTACTGTATGTGAAGTAGAAGGCCCACTACGAATATTTAAACTACTTGCATTAACCATCTTTTGAACGGTTCCGCCATTATTTGAACTAGTTCCAGTTAAATATTGAGTAGCCACATATCCAAGTCTTCCGTCAACTTTTACCTTGCTCCACCCTCCAGATTCTGAAATAATTTCAACTTCAGTTCCTCTACCAAGAACTGTTATTACTCTATAACTTGTTGATGCTCCACTTCTCATATTAAGTGCATCTACATTAACTACTTTTTTTTGACTCAATTCGACTGATCCATTAGAAACAATAGTTATATAATTTGATGAAGACCACCCTGTATTACCACTCGAGTTAGTTATTTTATACCATCCACCACTAGTTTCTGATATATTTACTTGCTCTCCCTTTTTTACAGTAAATAGTACTGAATTGCTAGTGGATGGTCCACTACGAACATTTAAACTACTAGCCGTTACTTCTCCAACTTGTCCTCCACTTGCAAGTGCCGTAGACATTGGCATCAATGCTAAAGTTGCTAAAGCTATTCTTTTTTTCATTTTATCCCTCTTTCCTGTTAAGTATCTATCTTAAAAGTAAATATCTATTATAAATTCAAATTTTATTTTTTTATTTTATATATGCAAAAAATCTAGTATATACTAGATTTTTTTATCTTAATTATTAATACGACACAAATTTAAAATACTTTACTATCTTTGATAAGAATTATAGTTTGTATTGTAACTATTTTGTTGATTATTTTGAAGATTAATATATTTTCCCGGAAGTAGTGTTGAAACTGCGTGCTTATAAATCATATTTTGTTGTTTTTTTTCATCTTCAAGTAGTATAACGTAATTGTCAAATCCTTTAACTTGACCCTTAACCTGCACACCATTCATTAAATATATAGTAACCATTATTTTTTCTTTTCTTGCATTGTTAAGTATTAAATCTTGTATGTTTATTGCTGTATTTTTCATATTAATTACCTCCAGTATTTTTTATGTATGAATATATTTCATCTTCTACATCTTTTAAATCACTATATTCATCTAAATTAAACCACTTTGCATCTTTATATCTTCTAAACCAAGTTAATTGCCTTTTTGCATATCTTCTTGAATCTCTTTTTATAAGTTCTGTTGCCTCATCTAAGTCGTATTCATCATCTAGATACTTAATAACTTCTTTATATCCAATCCCTTGCATAGAAATTAAATCTTTAGCATATCCCATATCAAAAAGTTTTTTTACTTCCTCTATTAGGCCACTTTCAAACATTATATCCACTCTTTTATTGATTCTTTGATATAAATGTTCTCGTTCTCTGTTTAATACTATTATTTCAAAATCATAATCTTTACTTTCTTTTAAATCATTTGAAAAATCATTCATTTTTTGGCCACTAAGACTAACTTCAATAGCCCTTATAACTCTTTTAGTATTATTTTTATGAATTCTATCTGCACTATTTGGATCTAAATCCCTAAGTTTTTGGTGCATATAATCAATTCCATTAACACTAAGTTCTTCTTCAAGAATATTTCTAAGTTCTTCATTTGCATCTGATTTTGCAAAATCCATTTCATATATTAAAGAATTTAAATAAAGACCCGTACCTCCAGTTACGATAACGTTTTGTCCTTTTTCAATTATCTCTTTAATATATTTTTTTGCTCTACTTTCAAATTCTGAAACAGAAAAAGGATAATCAGGCTTTACTTCATCTATTAAATAATGATTCACTCCATCCATCTCGTCTTTAGTAACTTTTGCGCTTCCAATATCCATATATTCATATATTTGCATTGAATCTGCAGATATTATACTTGCATTTAATTTTTTTGCTAATTTTATTGATAAGTCAGTCTTTCCAACTGCTGTAGGTCCTGTTAAAATCACAATTCTCATAATATTCCTCTTATTTTAGATGATTCTTTTAAACATCTTTTCAATGTCAGTTTTTTTAATTTCAATTATCGTAGGTCTTCCGTGTGGGCAAGTAAAAGGATTTTTACAGTTATTTAATTTTTTAAGTAAATCTTTTATCTCAAATTCATTCATAACTTTATTTGCCTTTATTGCCTTTTTGCAAGCCATTGAAATAATTTTTTCTTCTTTAAGTTCATATCCATTATTTATTTCATATATGTTATCTATTATTTCAAGTATAAATTTTTCTGAAATATTTTTTTCAAACATAGTTGGCACACTTCTTATCATTAAATGATTTTTGCCAAAAATCTCTATTTCAAAACCAAATTTAATAAATAAATTTAAATTTTCTTCAACTTTTAAAAAATCTACACTACTAAGTTCTATAATTATTGGATCTAGTAACATTTGTGAAGAAATTTCTAAATTATTATATTTTTCTATATATTCTTCATAAATTATCTTTTCGTGTGTTGCATGTTGATCCATTAAATACATATTATTTCTATTTGATAAAATTAAATATGTATCAAATAAAGTACCACTTATTTTAAAGTCTAAGAAGTTAATTTTGTCTTCTTGTGTAAACGTTTGTTGAATAGACGTTAATGGTTCACTTTTTTGACTAATTTTTAATTGTTCATTATCTATCTTTAATTTTTCTTTTTTAGAATTATCGTTAGTTTTTTCTTTGATTTTTTCTAAGTATATATCTTCTTTTTTATCGCAAACCAGATTTTTACTACTCGTCCCTTTTTCTGTGTATACTTCATCTAAATTCTTAAATATATTAACATTTTCTTCTTGAATATCAAAAGGTTTTATTTTATCAATATCAACTTTTTCATACTTTATATTAATACTTTCTTCATCTTTTTTATTATCATTTTTAATAATGTTAATACCTTCTTTAGTATGTTTTATAAACTCAAATTTGTCAACCTTTTTAGTGGCATCTATATTAAATCTTCCAACTAAATTAACACTAAGAAGACTTTCATTTATCACACTTTTTAACTTATATAAAATTTCTCTTTCATTCTCAAATTTCACTTCAAGTTTTGTTGGATGAATATTTACATCAATAGTTTTTGGATCTAAGTTTATATTAACAAAAACTATGCTATGTTTATTAATTGGAATAATTCCTTTATATGATTCAAAAATCATATCTAAAATAAGTTTACTCTTTACGAGTCTTTTATTTATAGATATATATTGAAAATTTCTATTTGACCTATAAATATTATTATTACCAATAAATCCATTTATTAAATCATTATTTACATTTATTAAATTTTCACATATTTCTCGTCCATGAATAGTACGAATTATATTTAGTAAATTGTTATCTCCTGGAGTTATTAATATTATTTTATTATTATTTATATATCTAAATTGAATATTTGGATTTACAATACTTAATTTATTAACGTATTCAGTTATATTTATAGTTTCTGCTTGAGTACTTTTTAAAAACTTTTTCCTAGCTGGAGTATTATAAAAAATATCCTCAACAGTTATAGAAGTTCCATTACTAGAACCTATTCCTTCTTTTAAAACTATTTTACCACCGTGAACAACAAGCCTAGTTCCAATGCTTTCATCTTTAGTTTTAGTTGTTATTTTAAACTTTGAAACTGCAGTTATTGAAGATAATGCCTCACCCCTAAAACCTAGAGAGTATAAATCGTATAAATCTTCAACTTTTATAATTTTACTAGTCGCATGCCTAATTATAGCTTTATCGACTTCACTCGACTTTATTCCCGAACCATTGTCAGTTATTTTTATTAAACTTTTTCCACCATCTTTTATTTCAATAGTAATCTTTGTTGCACCGCTATCTATACTATTTTCAACTAATTCTTTAATTATAGAGGAAGGTCTATCGACTACTTCCCCTGCAGAAATTTTATTTATTGTATTTTCATCTAAGATATTAATTTTCATTGTTTTTAGCCTTTTTTTGCAGATTATATAAAACATTTATCATTTCAAGAGGAGTCATATTCATAAGATCTAGATTTATTAAATCATTTGATATGTCTTTATACTCACTATTTTCCTCTTTTATAGCAAATTCAATTTGATAATCTTTTTCGTATTCTATCTTTTCTTTAACAACACTAGAATTTATACTACTTTCTTTTATATTTATTTGATTATGATTTTTCTCTAAATTATTTAGAATTTCAGATGAACGTTCTAAAAGTTTTTGTGGTAATTTAGCAAGTTTTGCAACGTGTATTCCATAACTTTTATTTGCACAACCTTCAACTATTTTTCTTAAAAAGACTACTTCTTCATTTTCTTCTTTTACTAATACACTATAATTTTTTATTTCTGCA
The DNA here is from genome assembly GCA_044426235.1 of Peptostreptococcaceae bacterium. Lineage (GTDB taxonomy): Bacteria > Bacillota > Clostridia > Peptostreptococcales > Peptostreptococcaceae > JAGHEK01. The sequence continues at coordinate 86,987 of JAWXUS010000001.1, forward strand.
TACTCATTTTCAAGTTCTGTTAACTCGTGGTAATGCGTTGCAAATAGTGTTTTAGCTTTAATATTTTCTTTTATATACTCAACTATAGACCAAGCAAGACTTATTCCGTCATAAGTGCTTGTCCCACGCCCAACTTCATCAAGTATTATAAGACTTTTATTAGTTGCATTTTGAAGAATTTGACTAACCTCGCTCATCTCAACCATAAAAGTCGACTTTCCTTGACTTAAATCGTCACTAGCTCCAACTCTTGTAAATATTCTGTCTAAAACTGAAATATTTGCAAATGATGCAGGAACGAATGATCCAATATGTGCCATTAATGAAATAAGTGCAACTTGCCTCATATAAGTTGATTTACCCGCCATATTAGGACCCGTAATTATATTTATCACACTATCATCTAAAGTAGTATCATTACTTATAAAGTCTGAAACTAGAGTTTCTATAACTGGGTGTCTTCCATCTCTTATTTCGATAATATTGTCTTCATTTATACTAGGTTTTATATAATTATTTTCATATGCGACCGTTGAAAGAGAAGTTACAACATCTATATTAGCAATTATTTTTGATATTTTTTGAAGTTTTAATATGTTTTTATACACTTCATTTCTTATTTCAACAAATAAATTGTATTCTAAAATTTTTATTTTATCTTCCGCATTTAAAATCTTTTCTTCAACAATTTTTAATTCTTCAGTAATATATCTTTCTGCATTAGATAAAGTTTGTTTTCTAATATATCTATCCCCTAAATTTTGATTGACTAAATTTGCTTTAGTTATCTCTATAAAGTAACCAAATACTTTATTAAATCCTACTTTTAGAGTTTTTATATTAGTTAACTCTTTTTCTTTGTTTTCAATTTCCTTTATTATATAAGCTCCATTTTTTGATATATCTCTAAATTCTTTTAACTCTACATTAAAATCATCTTTTATAATATTTCCATCTTTTATTGAAATTGAAGGTTCGTCAACTATTGATTTTTCAATTAATTCATATAAATCTTTCATCTCGTCTAAATCATTTATAATCTCTTTTAATTTTTTAGCACCTGATGAATTTATTAATCCTTTTAAATGTGGTAACTTTGAAAGTGAATATTTTAAATTTATTAATTCTTTTGGAGTTACCTTCTCAAATGCAACCTTACCACAAATTCTTTCAATATCATATATTTCTTTAAGTATTTCAATTAAGTCAACCCTTAACATATAGTCATCTTTAATTTCTTCAATAGTAAGCAATCTCTCCTCAATTTTATCTTTACTAATTAAAGGTTCTTCAACACATTTTCTAAGAAGTCTAGCCCCCATTGAAGTGTTTGTTTTATCTAAAATATTAAGAAGTGTTCCCTTTTTATTTTTACCATTCATACTACTTGTTAATTCTAAATTATTTCTTGTAAAAATATCTAAAGTCATATATTCAAAACTATTATAAACATTTATGCTATTAATATTTTGAGTAGCTTTTTTTTGAGTATAGAAAACGTAATTTAGTAGTACAGATAAAGAATTTTTCATAATTAAATCTAAATCTTTGTAATCTATATACTCTTTATTAAAATAATTTTCTATTATTTCATTTTCTAAATATCTTTCTTCAAAATTTTTATTTAAATATATATTTGACATTAATGATATATTTTCTAAGTTTTCATAAAAATCAATATCATTAACTATTATTTCACTAGGTGAAATCTTCGCTATTTCTTCGATTATTTTGTCTTTTTTAAGTTTTGTTAAATGTATTTCACCTGTAGTTATATCAACAAAAGATAAACTCGAATTCTCTTTTTCTATATAAATACTAAGAAGATAATTATTTTTTTTATTATCAAGTAAATTCCCCTCAAGTAAAGTTCCAGGTGTGATAACTTCAACAACTTCACGACTAACAAGCCCCTTTGATGTTTGAGGATCTCCCATTTGTTCTGCTATTGCTACTTTAAAACCGTGCTCAACTAATTTTTGAATATAGTTACTTGCCGAATGATACGGTACTCCACACATTGGCGCTTTTTCTTCAAGTCCACAAGATTTTTTAGTTAAAGTTATCTCTAAAGTTTTAGATGCTAAAAGTGCATCTTCGAAAAACATTTCGTAAAAATCACCAAGTCTAAAAAATAATATGCAATCTTTGTATTTATTTTTAGTTTCAACGTATTGTTTCATCATTGGAGTTAATTTTTCAAAATCCATTTTATTCTCCTATCTAAAATTTATTTGTATTTTATTTTCTATTTCATCTATAAAAAGTATTCTTTTTTCATAATCAATCTCAAAATTACAAATTGCAGAATTTATATCAATATCCTTCATAATATGAATTGTTGATATATAATTATTTTTATTTAATCTAATAAGTAAAGCTCTAACTGATATAAATTGAATTCTATCTTTTATAATACAATTTTTAACATTTAAATCAACAGTCCTATACTTTAAATCTATAAATAAATCAATATCAAATTCATCATTTCTAATAACTCTTATATCTAAGTTTGTATCTAAATTTAAATTTCCATACTTCATTTTATCACCTTTTTTAATTTATTATATCATAAAAAACTTATCAAATTAATGATAAGTTTTTGTAAATTATTTTGTATCTCTAAACTGACTTAATAATTTTCCATCATCAGTTTTCCAATCATCCCATCCATTAGATGATCTACCTAAAATAACACCAGATGCCTTACTTACACTAGTAAAATCGTAATCACTTTTAAATAGATAATGATTATTATCTTTCACTAAAACTCCACTTTTAACTAGTTCTTGTTTTATTTTATCTAAACCTTCTTTAGCATTACTACTCTCAAAACTTGCTTTACTTCCTTTAAATACTCTAAATCCTTTTTTAGTTTTAATTCCTCTGCCGTGACCTCTTGGTCCTGTACATATAAAAATTATATTTTCTATATCATCCTCTAAACTAGCAGTCTCTTTTCTAGTCCATATTTTTAATATATGATTTAATATCCATTCAAATCTTTCATCTAATTTATTTAAATTCCATTCATCTTGTTTTGATAGCCATCTATTCATAATAAATTTACTATCTGTATATCCAAAAGATTCTTTATCTCTTTTTTCTTTAAATGTGGAATTTCCTAAGTTGCTATTACTTCCCGTTATAGTAAGATTTGCTATTGTATGTTTTAGACTTCCCATTTTTTCATACTCTTTTTCCGAAAGATTCTCTTTCCATTTTTGATTAGGTTTTTGAGGAAAAATATGTTCTATAGTAATGTTATTTGAAAAATCTACTACTTCATTATGATTTTCATATTCTAATCTTTCAAATAAATACATTAATTTTTTTCTATCTTTATAAACTGCCTTATTCTTTAAACTATCTCTTAATTCTTTATCATCTGGATATGATTTTTCTAATAATATGTTTTCTATAGATTCATAATAACATTCTCTATCAATTTTAAAATATAAATTAGCAAAAGTAGTATTTAAGGAGTTTGTTGGTACTTCACAAATATATCTTCTCCACATATAACTTTGTAGTAATTTTAATACTCTTATAAACTCATTACTATCAATATAATTATTTTTATAATCACTATAAACTCCCATTAAAAAAGGTTTAATAACTTTTAAATCTAACTGTTTTATATAATTTAAATGTATTGATATTTCTTTATTATTCTCTATATTTGGATTCATTATCTTTTTGTATATATCTGAGTATTCCTTCATCTGTCTTAATTCATCAATTAATTCATCTTTAGATAGATTGCTATATTTTTCTTTAAAAAATTCATATACCCTTTTAATTGTTGGTATTTCTCCAAATTTAAGAGTTAAATAATCCCTAATAAATTCAGATGTTATTACTGTCAATTTATTTTTAACCAAATGTTTAGTATTTTCTTCAATAACTACCCAAATATTTTCATATACTTCATCTTGTTTATTTTTTTCTATATCCATTAATATAAAATTTCTAATTAAATCTGCTTGACTCAAATCAAGACCTGTTGAATTTAAACTTTCAAATATCCTTTGTGCATCATCTTTATCTTTCTCAAGTGCAATTCCAACATATATTAATTTTTGTATTCCAATAAGAATACTCTCACAAACTTCTATACTAGTTATACTATTATAGAAAAATCTATAATTCTTAACAAAATTATTTTCTTGATCTAAATTTTCAATATCCTTTTCTAATATAGATTGAAGTGCGAATGCATTTTTACCTGCAGGTATAAGTTTCATTTTGTTACGTTCATTCATATTTTGATCTGTTAAATACCTAGTATAAACCATTTGCTTTAGATCTTCTCTACCTAGTTCATCTAATTTATGATAAAGAGATACTAATAATAAAGTTAATGTTGTAAATCTTTGTTGCCCATCAACAACATTATATTCATTTTTACCAACAGTATATATACTATCTTGTAAATAAACTATACTTCCAATAAAATGAACTTTACTATCATTCTTATCAGATAAATCTAATATATCATTTAATAAAATTTCACACTGTTTTTCTTCCCAATTATAGTTTCTCTGATACACAGGTATTAAAAATTGTGTATTTGAGATAGAGAATAAATCTATAATTTTAGCTTCTTTTGCTTGCATATATAACCCCTTTATTTTTTAATTTCATCTTGTAACGAAATAATTTTGAACCCATTATTAAAACTTCTACAACTCTTCAACAACATCTATATCATTACAAGCAAAGTTTATAAGTTTGTTTTGTCTAGTTCTTCCTATAAGTAAATTTTCATCAGTCTTACTTTTTCCTTCAACTACTTGACCTATATAACTTTTATTTATTTCAATAATTTCTTGATTTATGACTTTTAATACTCTATTAAATCTTTCGTGCTTTAAATATTTTGGAATTTAGTCTTCCATACTATCTGTAGGAGTTCCTTTTAT